>JAUZOA010000144.1 GCA_030706685.1 Bacteroidota bacterium | reverse complement strand
GTTGGAGTTGACCTTACCCCATTGTTTGGTGTTTCCCGTCGGGTTTAATCATCTCATCTTCTTTAAACAGGCAAGGGAGTACCAACAACGAATGATGAGTCTCTCCCTTACGCTATTGACATCAAATCTTTTATCCATTGGTTCGAACTGTTTGGGCTACTGCTCAGTTTTGGAATCCTTTCATTTGCATAAGAGCCGGAAACATTCAGCAGGGTGGTCCTGGTGTGCCTTAACAATTTTTAATTCTCCATTTACAGAGGCTAATCAAAAGGGCATGATTGTGACCTTTGCCGAAAGGCTTGAGGAATCAATTGAAGCAACCTGTATTCTAAATTCCAAAAAGAGAAAAAGAATCCGGTTGGGAGAATAGTTTTCAGGCAACGATTATTTTAATTTGATTAGGATCTTCCATCACGCTGAGCCCCTTGCCTGGTTTTGGGCTAAGATAAAATTCTACTTCCGGGCCGCCATCCGATTCAACGAATAATATCCGCACCCCTTCAGCATGAATGACAAAATGAATCGGGGAAGATTCCTTTATTGTAAAACCGAGCTGGTCAACGAAAAACATCCGGGTCTCCCTGAGCCGGGCCGTTTTTAATACAATGGCTTTTAATTGGGATTTCACTGATTTTTCTTTTTGAATTAAAGGAGCGGCCCCGCTGACAGGCAGGACCAGGGAACATGATAACGGAGCCTTAACTCCCTGTATAGCTAGTAATGAAATTTTACCCGTTTGTGTCTTTGTCATGCCGCCGATCAATCACATCTATGCCTGCGACCAACAACAGTCTATTAGTTGATTAAATATTCCCTGTTGACTAACCTGTTTCCCGAATTCTCATCATGAGAGGGCAAATAAATAAGCGGGTATTTTTCCGCATACCTTAAAATAGTATGGTAGGTCCTTTGCGTTTGCGCAATATCTATATTGGCGCCGGCAAACCTATTATCCAGCAATTGTTGGTGCTTATAAGATGTATCACCGGCAAACAGGATATGCCCCTTATCCGTTTTTAATAATACCGATGCATGATGATAAGTGTGGCCCGGCGTAGGGACTAATAATACGTCTTCTGATTTTGTCAGGGGATAGGCCCTATCAAAAAAGTCGACCCTGTCTTTTAAAAAACTCACTAATGTCGGATTGAACCATTGGGGATAGGTAGTTGCCAGGTTGCCATAAGGTTTTCTGTATTCCGCTTCGTTGACGATAATTTCATTTCCCGGAAAAAATTTCAACCCGTCCGTATGATCACCGTGCAAATGTGTTAATACAACTTTGGAAACCTGATCCGGCCTGATCCCAAGTCTCATCAATTGAGCATCTAATTCGTCATGCCTGCTGATATCCCGTTTATTGGCCATGGCGGACAAGGTAAGCCTCTTGCCAACCGATTCGTTTTTGTAGAATTCCTTGTGACGGGATGCTTCAATGTCGCCGGTATCTACTACGATAATTCCTTCAGGATGTTCGATCACCCACACCCAGATCGGCATAAAATCAGCGTATGAACTGCCCATAACAATATTTAATTTGCTCATAAAACCCTGCCCCTTTCGGTTCAAAAAGTTTTCCTTCACCGAGATCAGGCCGGTTTGAACAGCATGCACTTTAACTTCCCTGGAATTGACAGAGAAAACGGATGTCTGTATCGCATTCGTTGTTAAGCTATTTTTCATGGTAAATGTTTTTAAAATTATTTATGTACGGTTGATCTGATCAGGTTAGCGAATTTTTCGGGTTCTTCATAGTGCGGTGTATGGGCCGATTTCTCAAATACTGTGAAACTTTTATTGACGGCCTTCAATTGCTCATAAAAATCCCTCCCCCTTGCCGGTGGCGCGACAGCATCTAAACTTCCCTGGATAAAATGAACCGGAACGGAGACGCTTGTCACTATCTGAAAGAGGTTAAGACTGCTCATTTCCGGGAGAAACGCATTCTGGCAAAACTCCATTCCTTTCATCGTTTTTACCAGGCCTACAATTCCGTAGAACCGGGAAAACAAAATATTCTTAACCGTATTTAAGGCTAAGCTGTTATAGTTGCTGTCAGCCTTAATCCCACCGAGATTGGTTAATATCTTCGCCCTTTCCTGGAACTTTTTTGCATCAACAACGGGCTGGCTTTTGAGGTCATTGATTTTTTGTACCAGTTTTTTATCATTCTTCGCGACTGCCTTATCCATCGCAAAGTCCAGGCAATATTGGTCGGCGTAAGGTATGTCTACGTCAATTCCGGCCACGAACAGTGCGCTGAAAAAGCGGCCGTCCTTTGCTGCAGCCACCAGGCTGGCGGTAGCGCCGATGGAATAGCCGACAATGATCGCTTTGTCTTTATTATATTTTTTCAACAGGTGGCTGGTGCAGGCGATTACATCATCCGCCATTTGTGTCAGGGTCATGGTTTCCGGGAGAAGGTCTTTGCTGAATGACTTGCCACAACCACGTTGATCCCAATAGGCAACCAGGAAATCATCTTCCAGGTGCAATTTTTTTTCCATTTCGCTGGCTTCCGAAATCATGGGGAAGCCTGGCCCTGCCTGAACATGGATTAACAAAGGAGCATCAACATTTTTTCCGCGAACGAGTACCCATTGAGAAGAATTATTGATCGTTATTTCCTCAAGATGAGCAAAAGGTTTTTTGTGTTTCATAATTTATTTTTTAATTATTGAAACACAAATCTGCGACGGATGGATACCAAATCCGTTCACATTTGGTAAGATCGGAATTTATCCTTCTTTCCTGATCCGGCTGAGGGACTGGGGTTTGATACCGAGGTAGGCAGCGATATAATATTGCGGAACCCGGTTAATCAATTCGGGTTTTTCCTGCATGAATTTGTAATAGCGCTCTTTTGCGTCCAGCATGGCGAGATCTGCATTATGCTGCGTTATAGTAAAAAACACGAGCTGCACCAGGTGATTTTTGAACAGCAGCCAACGGGGCGATGAAAGAAATAGTTGCTGCAAATGTTCAGCGGATATCTCCCTGACCCGTGTATCTTCCAGTGCTTTGATGGCTACTTCCGTTGCCGAGTTGGCGGTGAAACTTTTGAGACTGCCCATCCAATCACCCTCCAATGAAAAATTACAGGGTATTTCAATGCCATCATGTATACTATAATGCATCATGAGCCCGGTGTCAATAAAAGCAATATGGCGACTTACCTGGCCTAAGTGGAGGAAATGATCTCCCTTCCGGATAAATTTATCCACCAGATAGCCTTGCAGAATATCAATTTCTTCGTCAGAAAAAGTATCGATTTTTTGTAGTTGTTGAATTAACCGGTCACTCATAATTGGCGATAGCAGATTTTCAACCTGAGTTTAAATCATCCAATTTACATAAATTCTGATAGAATTTTTTTTGATTGCCGGTTATCCTGAGTGTTCGGACACAATAAAGAATATTCGAACGTTATCCGGGGTTTATAACCATTGCTGTCCGGTAAAAATGAATGTGTATTATTAAAAACCAGTACAATCAGAACCTTGAGCCTGCTGATATAAATGGGGGCCTGCTTGTAGAAATCTTCTTATCCCGGTACACTGCACGAGGCGTTCCGATGGAACGCTTCGCCGACCCTCTCACCTGTCTACCCACGATGTGTTCCGCTGGAACACGGGAAAACACGGGGGCTATAATGCAGAACAGTAAACAGATACAGGAGACTTTCATGCCCCATCGGGGCATATCGTGGGTAGCTGGTTCATTTGAGTGTCCTACTACGTTCCGGAGGAACGTATCGTGCAAGTCAATATAAATTAAGAAATCACAATTTTCTCCGAACAGTAATGGTTTACAACTCCGGGTCGGCTTTGTAAAGGCCTGTCAACCTTTCGATGATTATTAAATCTTCTACGAGACAGTCCGAAGTCTGACAGATTTTGCAATTTTGTGGCGCGCATAGTGCATGGTTTTAATTTTTAAAAATTGCGAAACATTCAGCTATCGCTTATTAAAATTATGGCGGCCCACTTTAGCGATGACCGCAACATACCTGCACTATGAGCTTTTCATACATAAATACTTTCTCTTGTTTGGGCTACTACAATTACTTTCATTTTGTCTCCTGTCCAATCAAGAATAGGGAAATAATTTACGGTGCTGTTCCCTTATCGTCTTACCTTTTCCTATATACTGTAATGACAGGGAAACATCAACAACCGCGTAAGTAATGAACTAACTGGTATTAACCGAAACTTCATAGCTTACCAGGGGATTGAGATTATCGTTATAAAACCAGTGGTTAGCGGTTGGCCAGCAATAGCTCCCTGGTTCTTACAGGCAATCTTATATCCCTGATGATCAGAAATGAGAAGTTGCTGTAAATTCAGTTGCATTACCGGCACTGTCTATGTATTTTATCCTGCTGTAAAACAGGGAAACTTCCTCAACCGTTG
Organism: Bacteroidota bacterium; assembly: GCA_030706685.1. Lineage (GTDB taxonomy): Bacteria > Bacteroidota > Bacteroidia > Chitinophagales > Chitinophagaceae > VBAT01. Next base: position 3,408 of record JAUZOA010000144.1, on the reverse strand, counting down.
CAGAAGCATTTTTATTATCCGGATCGGGTGACGATATCCCGTACCTGTCTACAATAGCATCGGAGAGTACTATAGTAAGGGTTACTCCAAAAGTGCCGTTTGGTTTTTTATCATAAAACTTAAAACTTAAGGAGGGTACGAAAGTACCTTTGCCAATGGAAGCAAAAAAGAAGGGTGAACTCCCATTTAATATCTTTTTGAATTTGAAATCACCAAATACTACTTTTCCAATGGTGGCCCCTGAGGTACTCAATATATCCGCTATTGAATCCTGCATTGTCAATACAGGCGTTTCCCCGGCATGAATGCCTGTACCTTCACTAACAATACCTGTACCTGACAGCCAGATGCCGCCCACATTCTGCGCGTTTGCAGCAGAAACCATAATGCTGAGAGCTAAAAAAATGAACCATTTTTTCATAAAGTTTTCTTTAATGTTGAAATTTCTTATATCCAACATGGATACCTGGTAAAAATAAAAACATACCATTCAATTATTCTGTGCCGCTTAACAATCGGCGGCTTTTGCTTCATAAACGTGTAAGGAAAGGATATAAGCGGTTTTCATTATTCCTTCATGACGCCCCCTTATTCTCAGGGTTCAAAATCAATAAAGTCTTCGAACGTTGTCCGGGAGTTTGCAATCATTGTTTTCCGGTAAAAATTCGCACCTGTCCGGCATCAGAAGAATGGGGGTTGATAATGGCTATAGTTTGAACAATCTTCTGCTTCCATCTCCTGGTTGACAACCGGCTTACCGAACCAGTGATATAAATCATTAAACTCTTCGATATTTAGAACTATGTTTGGAGTAAATTTCAGGACATGTATATAAAGACACTGTCCGGGAAAATGCGATGGTTTTTCCTGCTCTCTATCATCCTCATGATGGCGCATAAATTTGAGTGCTTCCAAACCGCTGAATGGAAATTTGCACCTGCCTACCTGTATATCTTAGACCTGGGATTGGATAAAGGAGAAATGCTATTCCTGACCTTTGTCACCATGATGTTTGTGGGTTTGCTTTGGTGTTTTATAATTATAGCCTGGCGCTATGGCCAGTTGCTTTTTTTAGCATTCTGGGGACTCACTTTTATCCTGGAGCTTCATCATCTCATCCGGTCCCTGGTTTCAGGATCTTATTACAGTGGATTTTACACAGCCATCGTTTACGTGCTTTTCGGATTCATTTATTGGCGGGAACTGAGCAGGCATTTTCATTTTAAAGAAACACCAGGAAACTAATACAGGAAGCTCAGCCACTTACTTGTACCGGGATCTTTTATGCTCAAAAATTACCGCTAATGTTCAAATTCCCGGCAAGAAAATTCAGCCTGAAGTCACCCGGTCTGCAAATCCCCTTAATCCCTCTACATAGCAATCACCTTAGCTGAATTAACTGGCACGGGAAGCGTGTGAGCGGCTAGTACATGAAAAACACTAACCCGGACGTGAAAATAACCTGGTAAGCTATTGAATCTTCTTATATAAAAACAGCAACTTTGAGATAATTCATTAATCCAGCCGTGATGAAATTTGCGATCAGTAAGACGCGGTATTACAGCATGGTTGTTTCACCTACCCCGGATCAGTGTCGTATATTTATTTGCGGGTGGCAATTTTAAGAACTCCTGCTTACAATAAAACCGGGACCAACATAAATAATGCCGTATGTACTTTACCAGCTTGCCTGATCACAGCGAACCGGGGTTTGATGAGCAGCTTCATTTCAGTAAATTCAGGAAGCATAATATCATTTTCAATGCTCAGTCGGAAAGAAGCTATTGTGAGCACCATATAGGCTGTCTCTCTGTTAAAACAATATGGAAAGGGGAGGAATGGTATGGAATAGACAATCATCAACTGGCTGTAAGGCCCGGGCAATTCCTGATCTTAAATGACGACCAGGACTATTCATCCAGGGTGGACAAGCCCGGAGGAGCCGGGATCCTCTCTGTTTTTTTCAAGAAAGAATTTGCTTCCTCCATTTTCCGCGATGCGCTGTACAGCGAAGAAGCTTTACTGGATAACCCCTTTGAACCGGGAGGGAAGACGCTTGAATTTTTCCAGACCCTTTATGATATGGATCCCCGTTTACAGCAAAAGTTGCTGGGCCTTATACAGGCATTGAATAAATATGGATATGAAGTTAACAGGGTGGATGAGCATTTGTTTTTCTTATTACATGATTTGATCCGTTTTCATAAACGGGAAGCGCATCGTGCAGGCCAGGTAAGCGCCATCAAACCCGGAACCCGGATGGAAATCTATAAACGAATTTGCATTGCCAAAGACCTTTTGCATTCCAATTACATGAACAAGCCGGATCTCTCCGGGATAAGTATGGCAGCATGCCTGTCCGTACCTCAATTGATCCGGCAGTTCAAAGCTGTTTTCCAAATAACCCCCCATCAATACCTTACCCGGATCAGGCTCGCCAACGCCGCTAGGTTATTGAAAGAAACTTCCGCGTCCGTACACGAGATAACCTGGATGTGCGGGTTTGAAAATGCCAGCGCCTTCTCCCGTGCCTTCAAATCAGAACACGGTGTCCAACCCGTCCATTTCAGGAAAATGAGCTAAAATTGAGCATTTCTGCACATTCCTTCTCCTGACCGGCGTATAGTTTTGTATAACTTACCGATAAAAAAATCAACACAAAATTATATTATATGAGATATGCGATCATTCTTGCCCTGATGGCCGGGCTTGGACTCCTCCCTGCTTGCCGGCAAAGTAAATCAACCGATGACCCAGAAAAATTAAAAACCGTCTTACTTAACTATTTTGATGGTATTAAAAATAATGATCATAAAAAAATGATTGACGCCACAACTGATGACTTTATCGTCTATGAAACCGGAAAGGTCTGGAACAACGATAGTGTATTTAAGGAGATGAAAAGAGTGTCTCCCTACACCGTAAACTTCAAATTCGACAACTTTAAGATACAAGTTGACAATATGTCCGGGCACATGAGCTATTATGAAGAGGCTGACTTTGTATTCAATGATACACTAAAAGTGAATTTAAACTTTCTTGGAAGTGCAGCGTTCCAAAAAAATGAGGGAGGATGGAAAATGAATTTTTTACATGCCACTAAAAAATACGCTCCAAAAGTGAAGTGACCCTATTTATTTAAAATAGTACAATGAAAAAAGGTCTGTTGGTACTTTTCATTGGATGGATATCCTCAATTGCACAGGCGCAAAACATAGTTTATGACACCATTCGCTATGCAAAGGAACATTACGCAAAACGGGTAACCCTTTTTAACAGCGAACCGTTGCTAAAAGGCAGGGATATTTTCTTAGGAAATAGTATAACTGAATTTGGAGATTGGCGAAAACTTTTGAATGATTCAACCGTAATTAACAGGGGAATTGCAGCCGACAATACATTTGGCGT
>JAUZOA010000143.1 GCA_030706685.1 Bacteroidota bacterium | reverse complement strand
GTAGTGTATTGTATTACAGACTGGCCGTTTATTGATAATGTTTTATAATAGATTGGAGGATAATAAATACTCATCCAATAAACGTAAAGGCTATCATTGCTGAATTTATAATAATCTGATACTGGTTTATAAATCGTATGATAAATTATCTGGTAATTTACCACAGTCTTCAGTTGAACGGAATCAACTTTCCATTTTCCAATCAATGATCCTTGTATTTCAGATGATTTCTTGCAGTATGAAAATGTATAGGTTATCGCAAGTAGAAAAATTATTGCCAGGCGAGTCTTTTTCAAATTGGAATATTAATATGAATTTTGAAGATATATATATTAAAGGAAAGACTGAATATGTGGTGCCAAATAATTAAAACTCCCGTAGTCTCTGTCTGTAATGGAAACCTTACTAACCCTACAGGCAGCTTTCCTCAAGCGCTCGGTTGAATATAGGATGAGTGGGGAGTAATGATATCAAAACAACAACGTAGACGGCATAAGGGGAAACCCTTAGGCTTAAATTTTTTCAATAAGTGGTATTATCTTCAACGTTAACCTTAAATCTTCTATAATGAAATATATTTTTGTCACCATATTCTTTGTCGCCTTTTCAATATTTGGTAACGCACAAACTTCCTTCAAAAGGATTGACTTCACAAATTCGAAAACAGGAGTTGCTGATTATTGCTTTGATTATGTTTTCCCTTTTACCGATGGTCAAGGCAATCCGGATTCAATCAATATACTGATTTATAGGCAAGTATTTGAAGACCTAAATTTCTCTGACTCTACTATCATTCACATATGCAAAACAGCAACAAACGAATCGAAATCATATCTTAATGATAAGGCATCCTATGAAATCAACCACAGTAAAAACTACGTAATATCCGTTTTTACTGATAAAAAAGGGATAAAGTCGGCAACACTTATTTGGTTTTTTATAGGGAATATTAAAGGCGATAAAAAATATTTCACCCTAAGTGCAGGTTACGATAAAACCGGAAATATTTTCGACAAATATATTGCACATGAATAGCTATCAATATTCTCCCAGACCATCCGCGAACCAGGGATCAGAACAGTTGATTAGGTGAAATCACCCTATTATTAAAAGAAATACCCCGATATAGAAAAACTGGCCAAATATTATAGCTTTGAGGACGTTATAAAGTATCTATGTCTGGAAACCCTGCACTTAAACCATAGCCCGTATAACCCCCAAAGAAAAAATAGGTGGATAAGAATTTAATTTATGGGGTTTTATCTCTTGCACTTGGAGTAGTATGTTTTTTAAACGAAATTATTTTTAAAAATCAGGTTCCTCGGCATAAAACGAAATTTTTCAGGGCCTATAAATTCCTGTTAGGGGTTGTTCTTTTTATTGGTGGCCTTTTTATCCTACTTTATAAACCTTACTATTGATAAAATAATTTGAAGTTCTTCCCACTTGTCCCAACACGTATATAGTTAACAAAAAAAGTCGGTTATGCCATCACCTAAGCCAAATAAATGAAGAATTTTAATTTCCGAATATTCATCGTTTCTTCATTAGCAGTAGGACTACTTACATTTATAAGTATGATAGCCTCGTGGGCGGTGGTTGACTCCAGCCCAGACATTGGTTTAATTTGGAAAATTATTGCCAAATCATTCTTTGTATTCAACTGGGCATTTGCATTGATATTCTGGATAGCGGGTCGCGATCTAAGTGTCACATTTCTTTTTTCTGGGATATTTTTAAACTGTCTTTTAGATGGTTTTATAATTGAAAGAATTTTTTCATTACGTAAGAAAAAGCCAAAAATCCCACCTGTTGGGACTAATGGATAGTTGCATAAAAAATCCCGGCTATATACCACCGGGGAAATTTTAAAACCAGCCGTATAAGAGCAAATCTTTCCGGTTACATGGACTCTCAAAAATGAAAACACTTTAAGGCTTGCGTTGGAAGCTTGCCAAATTCATATTGTTTGAATTCGGTTTAAGACAATAGGTGCTAGTGTAGCTGTCGATAAAAGCGGCATCTCCTCTTGTCCCAACCCGCGTGTAGATTCCGATCATGTTGACCCACCATTCCGGGATGTTGACCCACCTCGAGGAGCAGGCATTAAGAGTAAGAGCTATTTGAGATTTAAAAATACAACGGCTTATTGATTTGCTTTTACTTTTTTTCTTCTCAGGGATTCACCTTTTAGTTCGATTCGCTGTGCATTGGCTGTCGGTCTGTCAAGGATTGCATCAGCCAGTGTTGGATCGTTGATATATGCATGCCATTTGGATAAGGGAAGCTGCGATGTGACGATAATACTTTTCTTTCCGTAACGGTCTTCCAGAAGTTGCAGTAAAGTAAGCCATGTATCGACCCCCCATAAACTAGTCAGTTTTCTAAAGATATTTTGTTCGATTTTCATTTTAAAAAGAGATCGGAATATATTTTTTCCAAGCGTATTCAGGTGTCTGACGATACACATTCAATTGTACTGATCGTAAATTTAAACCGGATTGGAATAATCCGGGTTTTCTGAATTTACAAGCCAAATCCGCACGATTTTTGAACCTCAATGAAGCCCGGCAAATATCAAATACCCGCCCTGCCATTCAAAACAGCCCGGTCCTAAAAGACGTAAAGAGACGTAAAGAAACGTAAAGAGACGTAAGCAATCATAAACGCGCTCTTTTCGCGTTATGTTATAAACGCACTAAAACAATGGCACAATCAAAGGACAATATCGTAATGAAAAACATGTCCGGCGCAATCGGTAAACAATTGGTATTCAGAAGGGTAAATGGGAAAACCATTGCCTGCAAATACCCCAACCGCAGCCATGTGGTTTATACAGAAGAGCAAATCGGGTACAGGACACTGTTTGCTAAAGCTTCGGCCTATGCCAGCAGCATTTTAAAGGATCCCGCTAAAAAAGCGGCTTATAAAAGACATGGAGAAACATCCGTTTATCATTCTGCCATAAAGGACTATATGGATGCAGAAAGGCAGAAGAAAACCGCAAACCCATCCGGAAATTAACTGCCTGAGGAAATAACGATCAGAGCTCATTTCTCCCGCCATGCAACAAATCGCCTTTAATTGTCTCCTTTATTTTACCCCGGTATCGGTAACAATTAAAAATAACAGCCATGCTCAAAAGTTATTTCCTGGTTGCCTGGCGCTCCTTTGCCAAAAACAAAGTCTCTTCCTTCATCAATATTTTCGGGCTTTCGGTGGGCATGACCGTGGCCATCTTCAATGGTCTCTGGGTATGGGATGAATACTCCTACAATAAATACCATCAGCACTACGACCGGATCGGACAGGTCATGACCCGTTATACCCACGATCAGGAATCTTCCATCAATTCCACGATGTCCTATCCGCTGGCTCTGGAACTGAAGAATCATTACGCAGACAACTTTGAGCACTATGTGATTTCATCCTCGCGGAAGGAGGCCATTCTGTCCACCCCTGAAAAACAAATCCCGGGAACCGGTGAGTATATGGACCCGGACGCGCCGGAAATGCTTACGCTGAAAATGACCCATGGAACACGCTCAGGACTGAAAGATCCGCATTCCATCCTGCTCTCCGCTTCACTCGCCCGCGCTCTTTTCGGCAACACAGATCCGGTGAACCGGATGATGAAAATAAATAACCACGATGATGTCAGGGTTACGGGAGTATACGAAGACCTGCCTCTGAATACGGAATTCACGAAGAATCAGTTTATTGCTCCCTTCGAATTGTGGTTATCCGATAACAGCTGGGCGCAAAAAGCGGCGCAGGACTGGACCAATCACTTCCTGAAAGTATATGCTGAGATCAAACCGGCCGGCAGTTTTGCAAAGGTCTCCGCGTCGATCGAAAACGCCGAACGCAGGAATGCCCGTTTTTTTAAAAATGAGTCTTTTAATGGAGAAAGAGATTTTTTATATCCCATGAGTCAGTGGCACCTCTATGCTCCTTTCCGGGGAAAAATCAGTCCGGAGCCGGTTCGTATGGTTCGTCTTGTCGGAGGAACAGGTGTTGTTGTGTTGCTCTTGGCCTGCATCAATTTCATGAACCTGAGCACAGCCCGCTCTGAAAAAAGAGCAAGGGAAGTCGGTATCCGGAAAACGATTGGTTCCGGTCGTCTTCAACTGATTAACCAGTTCTTTAGTGAATCCCTGCTGGTGGTGTTGTTTGCATATGTTTTTGCTTTGGGCCTGGTTATTTTCTTTTTACCCGCTTTCAATCAGCTTGCTGCCAAACAGATTACCATCCCATGGATGAATCCTTTTTTCTGGATGGCCAGTTTGATTTTTATTGTCCTTACCGGTTTGCTCGCCGGCAGTTATCCGGCCCTGTATTTGTCTTCCTTCAGTCCCATAAAAGTGCTGAAGGGATCATTTCGCGTGGGACGCCTCGCTTCCCTGCCACGTGAAGTGATGGTGGTTGCCCAGTTCAGCATTTCTATTATTCTCGTTATCTGCACCTTGTTGGTATATCGCCAGATTCAATTTGCGAGAAACCGCCCGGTGGGTTATGACCGCGAGCGAATCATTATGATGAACATGAAATCAAATGATTTCTATGGTAAATATGATCTGCTCCGGACTGAACTGAAAAAAACCGGTGCCGTTTCCGAGATGTCGGAATCCATGGGAAGGGTTACTGAAGTCGGTTCGAATAACGGCGGCTTTGAGTGGAAGGGCATGGATCCGAAGCTGCCGCAGGATTTCGGAACCATCACAGTCACCCCTTCCTTCGGAAGAACTATAAACTGGAAACTGATTGCCGGGAGAGATTTTTCAGACAACGATATATCCGACTCTTCCGGTGTGATACTGACCGAATCTGCAGTAAAAAAGATGGGTTTAAAAAATCCCGTTGGAGAAAATATCAGGTGGACATTCTGGTCTACCCATGAATCTAAAAATTATACCGTGTTGGGTGTGGTAAAAGACATGGTGATGGAATCTCCTTATGAGCCGGTGAAGCCCACGATATTTTTTATTAAATCCCTCAACGCAGGTGTGGACTGGATTAATATCAAAATCGCGAACATACCGATAGCCGAAGCCCTGACTAAAATAGAAATGGTATTCAGAAAAATAGTCCCCTCGGCTCCTTTTGAATACAAATTCGTCGATGAAGATTATGAAAGAAAATTTAAAGCAGAACAACTGGTGGGCAGGCTGGCCACTGTATTTGGTGTGCTCGCTGTTTTTATCTCCTGTCTGGGTTTATTCGGTTTGGTATCCTTTGTTGCCGAACAGCGGATCCGGGAAATCGGTATCCGGAAAATTCTGGGCGCCTCAGTAATGAATCTCTGGCAACTATTGTCCACCCGTTTTGTCATGCTTGTCTCCATTTCCTTTCTGATCGCTTCTCCCCTTGCGCTGTTGATTATGCACGAATGGATTCAGAAATATACCTATCGCACGAATCTTTCGCCCTGGGTATTTTTTCTGGCCGGCTTGGGTGCGCTGGGCATTACTATTTTCACCGTGAGTTTTCAATCCATAAAAGCTGCATTGACGAATCCGGTCGAATCACTTCGGATGGAATGAGAAGTGATAAAACCCTTACCCAGTAATCTAACGGCCAGGAATCATGTATATAAGTAAGAATTTGCACGTCGCGGAATTTTAGTCGTTTCAATTGATTCATAATTCCTTAAAATATTTTTTGTGGCCACAAAAGCTGGCCACAGAAACGAAATTGTATATCAGTTTTTTGTATCTTGTACAATGTAACCCATTAATAAACTTAGGTTTACGGAATCGGTACAGTTTTACAGGAAAACTTCTAAGCAGCAGGTCATTGGTTCGAATCCAATCCGGTTCACGAGGCCGTCACAACGAAGTTGTGTCGGCTTTTTATTGCGAAGCGTGACGAGCTTGCTCGTCTAAGCGAGCAATGAAAAAGACGCAACGCTCGAAGCGCGTTGAACGGCCTTGGGTAAGGACCTCGCAGGTGTAAGGATGATCATCCGAGCGCAGCGAGGATAATCCAATCCGGTTCACCCAATATAGGCGAGGGTTTCAAGCGATTGAAGCCTTTTGAATTTTAAGTACTTGACTTACATTTTGACATACTTTAGTTCCAAAAGATTTGAAATGTCAGCATAGTTTTAAACGGAAATATAGGTTCGAGCCGCAGCTGGATCACTTAAATATTTATAAACCGTTGATTGTCTACGCTTTTTTCTTTAAAAATGGGATAGCTGCTAATGAAAAGACCTACCTGCAACCAAACCGGCCAAATTATTAAAAATGCTTGCATTTCAAAAAATTGTAATTACATTCACTACAATATTTGTCATTTGCGTTTTTCGATTCCAATCTCCCTGGAAATTTTTCATACAACTCTTTGTTTATTCTCCTTTCTTCCACATCCCTGTAGAACATAGTTTTTGGGAAATGATGCAATTACCAGCCACGGCTTTATCTATTTAAGATGACCAATATCTACTGATAATACCAACGGTAATTTAAATCTGTTAGCCCCTATTTTTTTTAACCATTAAAAAAAAAATTATGCAAACATCTCTCAAGGGCAGGTACCTTAAGTTTATCCTGTTGTGCTTTATTATTGGATTCGCTTCCTGCAAAAAAGAAATAAATTCTACGGAAACCAGTAACGGGTTAACGGCTGACAACAGCACGCTTAGCAAAAAAATCAGCACAACATCGGCTACTATGTCGGTTATTACAACCGGTCTCAATCATCCAAGAGGATTAAAATTTGGACCAGATGGCAATTTATATGTTGCAGAAGCAGGTACAGGATCCACTGCATCGTGTAGCACACAAAGTTGCGCTGATCTCCAACCGCATGTTTTCTCGCCTTATTTTGGTTGCCCTACCGGGGGACGCATATCCAGAATTGATCCATCAACAGGTAGCCGGGTAACTGTCGTTGATAATCTGCCTACAAGCAATGGAACGAATGCAGACGGAACTGAAGCAGATATATTCGGGCCGGCGGATGTGGGCTTCATCGGTAATACACTTTATGTTCTCCAGGGAGGAGCAGGTTGTGGCCATGGAGTTCCATCTTCAACCAACGGCATATACCGGATTAATTCAGATGGAAGCCATACCCTGATCGCTGATTTGGGCGCATGGTCAGTAGCACATCCGGGTGCTCACAATGAGCCTGATGACTATACACCTGAAGGCAATTGGTATAGCATGGCGATTGCACAAAATAATTTTTATGCATTGGAACCCAATCACGGCAATTTTGTAAAAGTTGGTTTAAATGGAAGCATCCAGGAAGTAGTTGATATTTCTGCAAGTGAAGGACATATTGTTCCTACAGCGGTGGCTTATAAAGGCAATTTCTTTGTAGGCGATTTGGGCGTGTTTCCTATTACCGGTATCTCCAGCGTATTTAAGATTACACCAAGTGGTATATTGAAAAAAATAGCCACAGGGTTTAGTACCATTGTAGGACTTGTGACGGACCAAAACTCAAATATCTATGTGCTGGAAATGACTGCCAATAACCCTTTCCCAACTCCCGGGGCGGGTAGAATAAGAAGAATTAATGCCAATGGAACTGTAGAAGATGTAATATCTGGCTTAAATTTTCCAACTGCAATGGCAATGGGACCTGATGGAAATTTGTATGTATCTGGCTGGGGATTTGGACCTCCATTAGGTCAGCTGGTAAAAGTAACATTGAATAATTTAAAACAGTAGCTCAAAATTTAAGAATAGTTATATTCATTTAAAGGTTGTAATAGGGAAACAGTAAAATGTTTCCCTATTACTTTACTCCCGCGGTTGGTATTTTACAACCACAAGTCCCCCGAAATCCGGTGTTGCCCATGTGGTGCAAGC
>JAUZOA010000142.1 GCA_030706685.1 Bacteroidota bacterium | reverse complement strand
TTTTTTTATCTTAGATTTTTTGAGCATTGTTTCAAAATCGTCCCTGAATTCACGAACCAGTGTTACATCATCTTCATTGGATTGTGTTTTAATAATCTTTGACAAGTATTCTTCTGCTTGTGCACCAGTGAGCGTATCTTTTAGTTTTTCCGGGTCGATACTTTTGAATTCGTTAGCAAGGAAAGGGATCAGTGAAAGGCCTCCGGTAAAATATGCGGCGGCAGCGGGGACAACTACTTTCTTAAAGCCAAGACCAATGGCACGCATCCATCGGACGGAGCGTAATAGTTTTTTAGCTTCATCCTTAATTATACTGCCTAATTTTTTGTGTTTTTCAAATCTTTCAATGATCGCTTCCAAAAGAGCTGCTTTGGCATCATCGTAGCCCTCAAATGTCCAGCCGTTAAAATACAGAAGAAGGGTATCATCTTTTAAATCATCATCCTTTTCTCCCTTCAGTTCTTCATGTATTATTTTCAATACACTTGATTTCCCGCTTCCCCAGTCACCGAAAACACCGATTGTTACTGGTAATACCGTTTCGTCATTGATGACATCGATTAATAGTCTTGCATGTACTTGAAAACCCAGCAGGTCTTCCGAAGTTTCATTGTCTGACCACATGTTCTGAACTTTTAATGATGAGTCTAAGGGTTGATAATTATTCGATTATTAGTGTGAAAAACAAACTTTAAGTGACTCGGTTGGAATGATTGTTCTCAAAGTTTTAGGTAAAGTTAAAGATGTTTTAAAAACAAACAAATATTTGTTTTATTATAAAACGGTCGTAAATTTGATATTGGAGAATATCACATGAAAGCAAAATTGTCGCAAAAACAAATCGGTCAACGTATTACAGAATTACGAAAATTAAAAGGCCTCTCTCAGGAAGATCTGGCTAAAAGGGTAAAGATTTCACGACCTTCTTTGGCTCAGATTGAACTAGGCAACCGTAGTGTGGATATTCTGGAGCTGCAAAAATTTTCAGAGGTACTTGAATTTTCGTTGGACGATTTTGTATCTAAGGATTTTTCTGCCGCCGATCAAGGTGAAGAGATCTCTGAAGCCAAATCAGTGCAGGTTGAGACAAGGATGTCAGTTCCAACACTGAGTATAAATAAATTTAGAAATGTGCTGCTGTATATTCTTGAACGTTGTGCTGGTAAGCCAAATGTGGGAGAGACTGTGTTATATAAGCTGCTTTACTTTGCAGATTTTAATTATTATGAACTCTATGAAGAACATCTGACAGGGGCAAAGTATCGGAAATTACCTTATGGACCAGTACCGCAGAAACTGGATACTATTGTAGCCCAGATGATGGAAAAAAATCAGGTGCAGCGGATTAAGACAGATTTTCACGGGTATCCACAGACACGATATATACCGCTGGAAAAACCAGACCTGACATTACTGAAGGCAAGTGAAAAAGAGATCATTGATAAAGTGATTGAACAATATTCCGATTGGTCTGCTTCGGCTATTAGTGCCTATTCACATAAGGATATGCCATGGCTGGCTTCCAAGGAAGGAGAGGAGATTGATTACGAGTTGGCCTTTTACCGGGAAGCGCCCTTTTCAGTAAGGAATTACGGAAATGAAATTGAGGAGCAATGAATTTCGAAGAACTAACTGAATACAAAAAGGATTTAAAAGATCTTTCTAAACGCTACCGGACACTGCCCGACGATATGGAGGTCGTAAAAAAAGTGTTGACTGTATCGCCTGATGAACGCCCTCCTTTCAGCTTTCGGATTGATAATTTGGGCATCGTAACCTGTGTGATAAAAGTAAAAAAGATTGCCTGTAAGGCACTTAAAGGTAGGGGAGTGAATTCGGGTCTCAGGCTGGTGTATGCCTTATTCAGGGAGGAAACGAAAATAGTATTTGTTGAACTCTTTCATAAAAATGATAAAGCAAACGAAGACAAACAGCGTATTCTCAACAATTTTAAATAAAGAGTATGGAAATGAAAAGCTACCAATTATACAACGGCCATGTTGATCTGGTTATGAGTAGTGGTACTATACTTCGCCTTTGGTTGAATGAGTGGTCGGCCAAAATTGTATTTCGCTACAAGATTAACACCGTTTCTGATGTAGAGCATCCGGGTATTGTTTTAGGATATGATCAGGCAGGAGTTTGGTACTATATGCATAATCATTTTGAGCATGGACGCCCGGTCATTGAAGCACAGGAAGGATTCTCGAAAGGGAAACAGCTGTTTATCGCCAACCGGCAATCTCAATACCAAAGATCAGTTATCCTACAAAGGGGTTTGGAGGAAGTATTGCAAGCCCGGCCTTACAACTGGCTTAATTATAACTGCCAGATTTTTGTAAACAGGGTTTGCCATAATGAAAGTAAATCAGAGGCCGTAGAAAATTGGACTGGAGGATTAGCGCTTGGAGCACTTTTATTTCTCGGAATCAAAGCATTTAATAACTCAAAATAAAAGGAGGTAAACCATGGCTAAAAATGGTAAAGTTGGTGATGGCCACCGTAACGGCCAGGTAGATAAGCGCAGCCAGGTGCTGAATCCTAAAACAAACCAGTATGTGAAAAGAGATACAGATACTGGCCGTTTTATGGATGTGAAAATCAGCGGCGGTAAATTTAAAGGAGTTCGCAAAGAAAATTAATGAATGCGAATCGTTCAGGCGTGAGCCAATCTGAAGGGGTTGGCTTTTTTAGTTAAATAAACGAATGCCATATGGCAAAACAAAAATTCTATGTAGTGTGGAAAGGAAGGCAAACTGGGATTTTCGATAATTGGGATACCTGTAATGCACAGATCAAAGGCTTTCCGGGTGCAGAGTATAAATCATTCAAGACAAAGCAATTGGCAGAACAGGCTTTTAATAGTAAGAGCAGTGATTTTATTGGCAAAGATTTTTTTGAATCAGAGTTAACAGAGGAGCAGATCAAATTAATTGGAGAGCCTGTGATGGATAGCCTGTCCGTAGACTCTGCATGGAATACAATGACAGGGGTAGTAGAATACCGGGGTGTCTGCACAAAAACAGGGAAGGAGTTTTTTCATCAGGGGCCGTTTGAAGATGGTACAATTAATATTGGCGAATTTTTAGCTATTGTTCACGCATTAGCGTATTGTAAAGAAAATAAGCTAACGCTACCTGTTTATTCCGATAGCCGTAACGCTATTGGCTGGGTAAAGGATAAACAGGCAAGAACAAATCATCAAGCCAGTGAAAAGAATAAAAAACTATTTGAAATGATAGACCGTGCATTGAAATGGTTAAACCAAAATGAATTTCCCAATCAGCTACTCAAATGGGAAACGCGTGCTTGGGGTGAAAATCCCGCGGATTTTGGGAGGAATTAAATAAAGTACGTTCCAGTTTTTTTTAAAAATATTTTGCACTTGTTTTCCTTTGTTTACTTTTTCGTGCTGCCGATTTGTTACCCAATTCGCTGAAACCCTTGCTGGTAAAGGAAAGAAAGTTTCTGTATCGGGAAGTAAAGAACATCAATACAAGGTCATTCGACATCTTTTGGTCGAAATTCGCATCTATTATGGGAAGTAATTACTACTTACCCTTAAGCGAACGTATATAGTTGATCACATCCCAGCGTTGATCATCGGTTAACGCTTTCTTTTTGTAGGGCATGGGGCGACGACCCTCGCTGATCTTCCAGTAGAGTTCTCCATCCGATTGGTTCTGCACCTGGTCGTTGGTCAGGTCGGGGGGAATCACTTTGTCGAGCCTAACGACAGCAGGACCGTTGCCTTTGCCTGTTTCGCCATGGCACCTTGCACATTCAGTAATGTAAGAATCTTTGCCTCTTTTAATAGACGATTTATCAGGCGGGAATGGATTTTTTTGGCTTTTTGCGGACTCAGGTGCATTCCAGGGGGCTGTGTGCTGTGCGAGGGCGAAGCTGGAAAAAAGTAATGCGATCGAACCCAAACTTAAATTCGACCACATCTGCTTTCTTGAAATTAATTTCATGATGAATATTTTTTGTTTGATATTTTGGAAAACATCTTGAATGAATGTTGTCAATAAGTGAAAAGGAAGGAATTTATGGTTTGAAAAGTAGCTACAAAAGTTCAGCTGGGCTATGATTTCGGTCAGTGGATCAACAAATAATAGTCAGGCATTTACTTCCTGATATTTGCATTTAATACCCAAAAACTTGTTACTAATCTGTTACTGAAGTTGTCTAAGTGTATATAAATTAGGTGGTCGGAATATTCTATATCTTACGCCTTGGCGTGTGTCTCACCCCCGTTACTCTTGGTCTTCTATTTTAGTTAACCTTTCCAGCGTTCTCCATATGTCTTTGACTACAGAGCAACTTTAACGACAAATGCGAATAATGAACATAGAAGACTGTAACAAGTAATATTACTAAAGGCCGACAACATTCATAATACCAGCAAGGTTGACAATTTTTGCAAAGCTGGAGCACTACTAACAGCAACTATCTGCAAGAGGCATTAGTTTATACCGAATCAGTTGCTAAATATGTCACCTGGCGAGAGCAGGAGTCGAATAATTTGGACCAAAACAATGACTGTGCCTTGTGTAAAAACTATCCATTAAACATCTTATGTCTTAAAGCGTGCCTCACGCGCTACAGAATTGAAAACAAACATGTTACACTTTTATATAAATTTACCAAAAGGAATAAAGCATTTGTAATCAAAAGTTCTGCGCGACCGTCCAATTAACTAAAACTATTTTATCAATATGGGAAATCCATCTAATGTTGGTCGTATTTTCTATGGCATAGCTATAGCCGGGATGGGAATTCTGACCATTTATTATGATGATTTTCCCTATATGCTAATACCTCCAAAGCATGGCTGGGTACCCGGTCTTGTACCGATCGCTTATATTTCCGGGGCCTTGCTTATCCTGGCGGGAGCCTGTATTGTTTTTGAAAAGAAAACCAGGTCCGCATCTCTCCTGTTAGGAACAGCGCTTCTTTTGATATTCTGTTTTTACTTTATCCCATATCAATTTATGGTTAGCCCAAATTATATGCATTTGGTGGATTGGGATAATGCAGGGAAAGAGCTGGCGTTGGCCGGTGGCGCATTTGTTGTGGCTGGCCGCTTTCCAGGAAAAAATCAAAACTCCCTTAGCAAGTTTCTGGGGAAGCTGATACCCTTCGGAGCTATTTTATTTTCCATTACGATGATCACTTTCGGTACTCTTCATTTTCTATATGCAAAGGGTGTCTCAGAATATGCCCCATCATGGGTGCCCAACCGGGAATTCTGGACTTATCTTGCTGGTGCAGGATTATTTGGTTCGGGAGTTGCGATTATTTTGAAAATCAAGACCCGGCTAGCTGCCACTCTTTTAGGCACCATGATTTTGATTTGGGTTATCATTCTCCATATCCCCAGGGTGATAGTTTCCCCCGTTGCTTATATGGGAAGCGAAGTTACGAGCGCACTCATAGCGCTTGCATACAGCGGAATTGCTTTTGTCATTGCCGGTGCGGCTAAAAAACAACAGACCAATCAAATGTAAGTTTGACGTTTTCTAATGGCCGACCGTAAACTTAAACCAATACTGGCCGGTAAAATCTTAATTGAATTCATAACGAAGTCTGAGTCGAGTTTTTTTGCACACGGATTACACGGGTTAGACGGATGATAACGGATTTATCCGACTTCGTCGGATTAGGATATTTTCGATAGTGGTCAGTTTTGAAACATTCGCCACAGATTGCACAGATTAACACGGATTATTATTTTGTATCTGTGTTGATTCGTGTTAATCTGAGGCTTTACTAAATCGAAAATTGACCACTACTATATTTTTCGCTTCTCTCGAAAGACTGTTTAAACTGAAGGCAATGCAAAGCATGCTTCATTATCCCCTTTCTGCGAAGCAGAAAAAATCCGTTATCATCCGTCTAACCCGTGTAATCCGTGTGCAAAAAACAGGTTTTGTAATAACTATCGTGCAATGATCAATAATACCTGCCGGCCAGATCATTCGTCTATCCGGCAGGTTAATTATCCATCAATCCATGCTCACCAGGTTTCCCCGGCTGTCTACAACAATAGCAGACCTGCTTCGGCCGATACGGTCCGGCAATGCTTCCAGCTCTTCTACATCGTCTGGATCGGCGGAGGAAAGATTGGCTACCTCCAGCCAGCTTATGTCCGTCCCGAAAGAACGTTCACCCAGCAGATTATATACCGCAGTATGGGCGAGCTGATAAATGAGATGCTCGTTTTCCGGGGTGCATAAGGGATGATAGACAATGAGAGCAATATGCTGCGGATCATTATTGGCAAAGGAAAAACGCAGTTCCCTCGGATCAATACCGGTATCTTTCATCTGTTGTGCCAGTAAAAAATCAACAGGCCGGGGATCTTCCAGCGCCACAAAGGTCCAACCAGGTATTTCGGGCGCTTTAGCTACCAATGCTTCCGCTTTTTTAAAATGTATCGATTTGCCATTTACCGTAATGGTAAGAGTGGCTGTTCGCTCCTGCTGCAACTCGAGGCTGAACCCGAAGAATTTGAAATAGGCGCGTAAATGGGCGTTCAATTCATTCAGCCAGTAAGCGGCTTCTTTTTTAGATTTTTTGTTCAGCGTAAGATATTCGGGGTGATGGCGCCTGAACCAGTCCCAGAAATGGCGCTTTGATAATTTGCTCATATCTTTTATTTTAAAAATGATAAAAGAGGGAAGCCGTACCATTTGAAGGTACAGCTTCCCATCCGGGTTTTAGAGAGTTACTTCCAATGTTCCTTCATTGCCCGGAACATCGGTGGCAATAGCCTTGATCTTACTGCCGGCCTGCGGGTTATTAGCCTGCGTGGCCGTATAGGTCCAATCAATGCCATTGGTATTCTGCTCTGCATTACCAGCTTCCAGTAGCGTGCCGTTGGCGGCATATACTTCCACCCGCACTCCTGTTACACGGAAATCATCTATTGCAAGGGTTACGATCTTTTCGCCAACCGCGCCTTTATAATTGCGCGTGTCGATGAATTGAACAACTGGTGGAGACATGAAATCTTCCAACGCCCTGCTATACACATTTTGCCTGGGTCTCAACGCGGTGGCATAAGCCTCGGCCAGGCTTTGATCAGCGCTTTTGATGACTGCTTTTGCATATCGAGAAGCGATAAGGAATCTTTGCTGCCTTGCTGCCTGTGCAGGATCGGGTTTACCACTCCTGCCCTTAGGCGATTTTGCAACCACAGTTTTGCCCTCCCAGTCGCGAAACACGATCTGTTTACCGAGGGACCCGTTTAATTTCCTTGTTGTGATACTGTTATCAGCATGTGCCATAAAATGGTTAATTTTAATTGTTAAAAAATATTGTTTACTCCATCTGTCCCTGCCGGGGGAGAGGCTTTCCGGGTTCGCACGCCCGGAAAGCCTGTGCGAACTCCTCTGGCAGTGACCGATGAAACAAATCTACTATCAACTCCCGCCTGGTTTCTCAAAAATGGGACGGAATGCCCCTAATCTTGGGGCGGAATTCCCCAAAACCTGGGACGAACGACATTTTTCCCTTGAAATTCTTTTGCTTCCTTACTGTAGCCCCGAAGAAGTCTCGACCGAGCCTCGAAGAAGCCTCGACCGAGCCTCGATGGAGCCTCGATAAAGCCTCTTTGAAGCCTCTTTGAAGCCTCAATGGAGCCTCGACTGAGTCTCGAAATCTGAGGCAACTCGAGGTGGAATCGAGGGAGCATCGAGGCTTCAAAGAGGCAACAATGAAAAAACAGAAATGGACGACCCGGACTCTCCGGAAGAATTTTTATATTGCCAGTATCATTAAACCAAATCTTCTTCAATCATGCTGAAACCTTTTTTTATCCGGACAAATAAAATATTG
>JAUZOA010000141.1 GCA_030706685.1 Bacteroidota bacterium | reverse complement strand
TTTTTTTAAGAAAAGAAAGTAACACAGACTCTACCTAGTGCAAAGCCTGACGAAAACCACAACAGGTCTCATTTTTCAGACATAATTATTCCGCAAGCAGTAATTGGTAAATTTGGGTAAGGACTAGCTGTTACAGGCGGGCTATTATGCGCTTTGCATCTTCGGCATAACAGGAACAAGCCCATGTTTTGCCATTACCAGCTTTAATTTTTCCAGGTCAGGAGGACCGCCTGCATTGACAATTTCTGCAACCTCTTTAAAGAAGATAGGTCCCAGTAGCGCAGGAGTAATTATGGCCAAAGCTTTGGCCTCCTTTGGTGTTAAATTGTTAAACCCATGAACAGCACCACGGGGAATAAAGCAAGTTTCACCCGGGGCGATATTTATAACTTTACCATCTACTGTAAAAGTCATAACACCTGCCAATCCATAAATGGTTTCATCGAAATTTTCATGGTAATGAGGTATGGGTACCCTGGCTCCCGCAGGCACTATAAATTCAAATACGGCTGCAGAGCCATTAGTATCCGCTGCTTCCATTAAGAAGTCAATTGTAATTTGCCCGGCCTTAATTGTTTCTTTTTTCATAATAGTGATTTTTATTTTTTATGAGGCAAACTTATTGACGTGAAACAACAAAGATCTTGATTTGAGATAAGAAATTATTTTTGGATAATTTTCTTCCGGATGCGGCTTAACGTTTCCGGTGTCATTGCCAAATAAGATGCGATGTGATATAACGGTATTCGTTGAAGTAAAAGAGGTTCTTCCTTTATAAAACGCAGGTATTTTTCTTCAGGTGTTTCAACTGTAGCTTCCGCCAATCGCTTTTTTAACATGTAATTGGTATCTTGCTGTGCTCTTATAAAACCCATTGTAAAAGAACTAATGTGAGTTACTGCGTATATCCAGTTTTTTTGATTGATGATTTGGAGTTTACTGTCTTCAAGTGCCTGCAGGTTTAATTCGGTAGGAGTATTATCCAGGAAACTTACCAACTCACTGGCCCATCCATCCTCCACTTTGAAATAAATAGTACGCTCCTCCCCGTTCTTATTAATATAGTATTGTCTCAAACATCCTTTCTCTATAAAATAAACGTATTTGGCGATATCTCCCTCCCGGAAAAGGTGTTCATTTTTTTTAACCTCAAGTGACTCAAATAAGGGAACAAGCCTTGCGCAATCTTTGTCAGAAAGCTTATAGACATGTTTTAATTGACGTAAAAGTGGTGAGTTGTCCATATCTGAAATAAGCCTTGCCTATAACGGCGACAGCTTGCTGCCGGGCTGTCCAACGGACTCCTTGGTGATCTGGCCTGTCACGACAACAGGAGGGATTAGCCGAAACCGTTGCCGGGTAAAGATAATAAAGTTAAAAATATATTCTCAAGCCGGGCTTTACGCCATCGGTTGGTGTTTCCCATTAAATGGATTGCAAATCAATCTTAGGGAAAATAAGGGAGCACCAACAACTTGTAAGTCGCTCCGATATGCATAGTTATTAAAATGGAAAATCGCGATACTTCGTTTGTTGGTGCTCCTTTACAGTCTTTAATTCCGCCAAATACACTTAAACTGACGGGAAACACCAAAAGGCGTAATTTTAAAGCCGAGATTTTTATGCGATTTTCTACCTCTTTAGTATTCGGAGCCTTTTTTTTACAGATTCATTCTGTATTCTGTCAGGAACCTATAAAACAAGATATTTCAAATTGTAAATTAGCCAGAATAGATACCCTGGCCCAGAATACTTTTAGGAAGCTTGTAAAAGAAAAATATGACATTTTGGAAAAACTGGCGAACGTACCGGATTCCTTCTGCCTTTGTCAAAAGTTTTTGCCATACCTCCAAAAAAATCGCAAATCTATAATTCGCTCAAATGAAAATAAAATAGATTCGTTAGATATCTGTGATGTAATATTGATTGTAAAACTTAATAATACTATTTCAATTAATTCAAACAATGAAAGGGAAGATAAACTATTTTTTGATTTTATGAATATAACAGACGTGATTTATGCCGAAAAAATCATATCTATTTTAGAAGCGAACCAGGTTGCTGGTGGAGGATGGTATTCTAATAAATACCATGTTGGGTACGCTGGATTTTTGACATATCCACACAGTAGTTTTATCCTTATCAAGTAAGAAGGAAAATTGCCAGTCAACGATAAAGTGAAAGTTACGCCATCGTTGGTGTTTCCCGCTAAGTTGATGACAGATCAACCTTAGAGAAAATAAGGGAACACCAACGACGATCAGTAAGTCACTCCCATACGCATAGTTATTAAAATGGAAAATTGCTGTACTTCGTTTGTTGGTGCTCCCTTACAGTCCTTAATTCCGCGAAATACACTTAACCTGACGGGAAACACCAAAGACGTAAAATGATTAAACACCCATTGTAATTACAACATTCCCTATTTTTTGACCAGTTGCCACATACGTGTATGCTTCAGCTATCTTGTCAAGCGGGTACTTTCTATCAATAACCGGTTTGAAGTTTCCTTTTTCAATCAAATCTTTAATAAAACTCAGACATGCCTTAACGCTTTTGGGGGAGGGGAATACGACTTTTTTTCCACCAAAGACCGGTGTAATCAGTATCAGAAGCAAATTCTCAGCCCCGCCTGACGAAGTATATATCCCCTTCTTCTTTAGCAGGCGTTTGCACCTGAAAAAACTGCTTCTGCCAATAGCATCAAATACAAAATCATACTTCTCGTTGTCTTTCGTAAAATCAGCCGTTTTATAATCAATTATTTTATCAGCTCCCAATGATCTTACCAATTCGCTGTTTTCACCACTGCATACCGCGGTAATATAAACGCCATAGTATTTTAAAAATTGAACATAGGATGAACCGATTGCTCCCGTTGCACCAAATACTAATGCTTTTTGCCCGGCGGCGGGTTTTAATCCCAGGATCACCGAAGCGGCATAATACGCTCCTTCCAAACAAGCTGCTGCCTCGTCATAAGTTATGCTGCCAGGCATCATAATTATCGTTTTAGCTGCTTTAGTTTCCGGCATTGTAAAATATTGTGCATGAGAACCACAGCCAAACCCGCCCCCGAAACCCATAATCTTATCGCCTGCTTTAAAAGATCGTACTGTTGAGCCTACTGCTTCAATTTGTCCTGCAAAGTCTGACCCGGTAATTGAGGATCGTGGTTTAAATATTCCTGTAAAAAGCCTCATCACAAATGGCCTGCCTGAAATTACATGGCAATCGCTTCTGTTTACAGTGGCCGCATAAACTTTTATCAGCACCTCATCGTCCTTCGGAGTTGGCATTTCGAGCTCTTTTACACTTAAATCTCCGGGTAAACCATATTTTGAACGAACTGCCGCTTTCATTTTATTATCTGAATTAATAATGACGCACAATAATTAACTATACAGACTCCTGCATACAATTAAAAACAAAGCTACCGGATTTCAACATTTTACTATTCATTTTTTGTATGGCTGATGCAGGCAATGACACTGGGCTAAATAATTTACGCCTTCGTGCATGTACCGCTCACCCATACAATTTTAACTGATTTTGATTGGCATGTTCCCTATGAAAATAATCTTCCTGTTTTTTGCTTTACCTATTAAGTTAATAACTGCTCAAAAAAGCCACCTATCTGCTTTTCTTTGTCAACAAAATGTATTTCCAAAATCCATTCCCTTTTATTGCCGTTTGCATCGGGTAAAAACATATCATTATGATTGTCCGGGTGAACATATAACTGGTAATTTCCCGGTTCTAATCTTTCATGTGGAAATTCACCAATAAGATGCCCTGCAATCTCTCCGCCAAAGGTCCAGCCATATTCTTTGGCTTTTTCTACTGTATATTGATATAATGCAGACGCTGGTAATTTTGTTTGCTGATGAAACCATTCTTTTGTTTCATGCCAGGTCTTTTCAATATCGCTTTTCAATTTATGTTTACCCGGATCATTGCCTATAACATAGGTTCTTCCCAAATCGGCTTCCCAATCCCCGATAATAGGTCCAAAATCAAAAAATAAAATATCATCTTCCTGTATTATTAAGTCCGGCGGGTTTTCATTGTAAGGCATTAAAGTATTGGCGCCGCACCTGACAATTCTTTTGTGCCAGTGTTTTTCTATGCCAAACAGTTCATAAGCCAGCTTAAAAACTTCAGTATTAAGCTGCTGTTCTGATTTTCCGGCAGTAATCAGGTTACGGTCTTCAACCGCTTTGAATAATTGAATGGCTATATTTTCAGCCCAGATTAATTTTGTTTTGGTAGTACTCATTATTTCAGTTTTAATGAGTACAAAACTTAAACTCTTTTTTAAGAAAAAAGTTGTCCTGTGGCAATTAACGGGTCTTAATGATTTGCTTCCTGATCCGGCTTAGTGATGTGGGGGTAACGCCAATAAAAGAAGCAAGATATTTTTGAGGTACGGTTTCCAGGTAAGCGGGTTTATTTAATAAATCCAGGTATCGCTTCTCCGCCGAATCTGTTTGAAGCGCTGTAAACCGGTTTATCAGGTTAAGGATGACATCTTCCCAAAAATTTCTCATCATCTCCTGCATTTTGGGTTGATATTGATAAAGTTTATTTAGTTCTGTCTTTGGAAGGTACAGCACTTCACTGTCTTCTATTGCCTGGAGAAAATAGTTGGAAGGATTTTCGCTGATAAAGCTATAAATTTCAATGGCGGATGATTCCTCAAAAGCAAACCAAACAGATACTTCAATATCATCTTTCAGGTAATATAAACGCAAACAGCCTTTTTGAACAAATACAAGGTCTTTACAGGTGTCACCTTGTCTCAATAAATAGGTATTCTTCTTAACCAATTTACTTTTAAACTTATTGGCAATGTCTTCCAGTTCGGCATCCGGAAGGTTAATATATTTACTTATAAATTTTTTCAGCTTAGTATTCATAACAATTAAGTATTCCGCCTTTCATTTACCATTCTTCCTGTCCCCGGGCTTTCTCCTTTGGAGTTATCATCATTCATCATGCTCTTTATTTAAAAAATTCATCCGTCTTAATCTCCCACGGAAGCCGTTCAGTTTTTTCAAAACGCAGATTCACCCTGATTATATTGTTGTCAACTAATTTTAAGCTGTACGAATCATAGTCCCGGAATAGTACATATCCGCCCCATGTCCACGGATGTTCCCCGGGAATATAGACAGACACATTATGTGAAGTATGTAAAGGACCGGTTGAAATACCGGAAAATATTTTTGTATCCTGGCTCCAGGCCAGGTTTTCTATTTCGACAGCGCCCTGCAAAACATGACGATCGGTTGAAATAAATTGAGGTTTGCCTGACTTTTCATGCAGGGTGAGTAAAGTCACCGTTCCCGGCTGAATGGTAACTTTTAGTTCATCCGTCACTTCGCCGATGAATTGCTGCTTCCAGAAATCAAATGCGAGGTAGGTCCTGCCCGGCTCTAACCACAGGCGTTTCAATGAAAATTTCTTTTCCACCGTTTCCGTTAAGCTTGCATTGAAAAAGCCCGCTACCGTCCATTCAGCAAAGGGTTTCTTTATTTTTACTGCAAAGACCGATTGCCTGTCAGCGTCAAAGAGATCAACAGGAATAGCCGCTTCCCCGGACGATGGAATAATTTTTTTGAGTATCTCCAGTTTGTACGGGTCAAGCTGGGCAAGCCGGTCGCCGGAAAACATATTACCGCCGCTCAGGGCAATGATCGTTGCTGCTGCTTCTGACTGCTGGTTGTTCAGCAGATTTAAGCAAACATGATCCGCATCGTTGATCCATGTTCGTTGATGAAAATAGTAGCGTTTGCCTGCAGCAGATGCGCTGCATGCCTCATGAAGAAAATAGGTGTTCCAGGCCGCTTCCGAAAAACCATAATTTACATCCGCCTCTATGCGCATGCTGTCGATCAGCCCGGCAGTTATTGCCCCGGGGCCGCATTCAAGTATATGGCATTTATCCCCCGCAGCCTTTCGCATAATTTCCATTCCTTTACGATAAACCTGCGCGGCTGAAAGAGTGGGATCATAAAACTGTTTTGCCGCTAAAACTGACCAGGCCACAAAATCAATTTTAATCATCTCATATCCCCAGTCGTTGGTAATCGTATCCATTAAATCATGCAACCATTTTGCCGCTCCGGGATGAGTGATATCAAGGCAGTATCTTTTGGGATTTTCGTCTGCCGGCGGTTCTGAGTCTTCCGGCCAATTTCCTATACGTTGCAAACTGCCATCCGGGCGTTTTACCAGCCAATCCGGATTTTTTTGAACAATTTCTGTTTGCTCGCAGACAACATAAGGGGAGATCCAGATTCCCGGCTTAAAACCATAACTTTTAATCTTATCCGCCAGCCATTTCATACCATGAGGAAAACGCTCGTTTCCTTCCCAGTCGCCATGACATCGCTGGAATCCTTCATCAATCTGTATATACCCGAGGCCAAACTGTTTTAAATGTTTTGCTGCGAATTCCGTATTTAAAACCACTTCATTTTCCGATACTTGCGCCAGCGTGTAAAACCAACTGCACCAGCCGTTAAGTATTGAGCCGGTCCTTGCATTATTTAGTTTACCAACAGCGCCTGCATAATTTTCCAATGCTTCATAAGGATTTCCGGCTATGTTAATCATCAGGCGGTTTGAACTGATTGTTTTTCCCGGCTTTAAAATTAATGCCGGGGCATAGGCAGATTCAGCCAAAAAAGAAACCTGACCGGAAGAAGTTTTTGAGACCAGGAGGTTTCCCAGGCACAAATTATTTTCCAGGTAGCCGATCGCCAAACCTTCTTTGTCGTAACCGCTGAATAAACCGGCATTCCACCAGCTATGTATCGTTTCGTTTTCTGAAGAGAGGGGGCCATTAGCGAGCTTTACTCCTTTTATATCACCGCTTGAAATGGATCCATTCTTAGTTCCAAATTCATGAATCATACCGGTATCATAATACATCTCCCCGTTCGTAATACATTTTGAAACACCCGGTACATTCAATGCTCCGCCTTCATGGTTAAGTACACGAACAGGCTCCAGGCTGTTAATGACAAGGTCCTGCCCGGAAACATTTTTGCAAATGGTTTCAATAGTAATAGCCGGCGAATGATCGTATAACGATAATTGAATTTCAATGTCTGATTTTTTTTCTTTGTCTTTGGAGAAAATCATTAGTTTTTTCCCGGAACCGAGTATATCCGTGAAAGTAGTTGAACCAAGTGTATGTTGATAGTTACCGGAAGCGACGGAACGTTTACCGGCACTACTATTTACGCAGGTAGTGCCGCCGGTCAATAAAGGGATTCCATTGCTTCTGTATATATTAAACCTTCCTTTTTCCCTGTCAAATGAAACAGTGAAGTAATCATTTCTTATTTCATTATCATCATTTCCGGGTAAAAACGAACCGGCAGAAGCAGGGTCTGCAATGGCTATGGAAGCTCCGAAAAGAGATGCAGTTTTTATAAAGTCACGGCGTTTTATGGGGTCAGCCATGTTTAATTTCCTTATTTATGTTTTCTGCGGCGATGGTAAAATTAGTATACCTGTGTCAAATATTTTCTTAAATTAATTTACCTGTTTTTACGATGATCAGGCAATAACCAGGCAACATGATTTGGAAAATAAATGACACTATAAAACAAAAAAAAGAAACAAATGCTATCACCCCACCAGGTAAGCCAATCCATCGTTTACAGTTTCACATAAATCACTAATCTTCTTTTGTTGGCACATGGCTTTAAATTGATCCCTAATGATTTTGTAATCGTTATGTATGGGGCAGGGATGAGTAGCGGAACATTTGCTTAATCCAAGCCCGCATTGATCAAAAACTTCTTTGCCGTCGATGGCATCTATTATGTTTATGATTGACTGGTTCTTTTGTTTTACAGTAATAAAAAATCCGCCGGTCGGGCCTTTGGCGCTATTTATC
>JAUZOA010000140.1 GCA_030706685.1 Bacteroidota bacterium | reverse complement strand
CTGCAGCATTTCGCAGGCCCGCTGCTTTAGCCTGGGATTGGCGGCGACCTTTTTAGCCGATAGGATCGCGAATCGCATCAGCAGATTGGCGTCTGTTTGTTTTTTGGAAAGCTTCCTGCCCGACATATCGGGCACCCCCGTTACCACGGTTTTATCCTTGTACTGCTTCACAACTATGTTCTTCAGCTTTCCGGAGACGCCAGTTAGTAAGGGATTATTTGTCACAATCATGCCTTGATTAATTTTAGATGAAGATACGTAAACTTCATTATATTTTCATGCTAATTTCATAATTTTTTCATTCATCTTCCATTAAATAATGGAAGGTGAATGGAGAATCAATGGAAAAATAATGTCTATATAATGGCTAAATAGTGATTTCAATGAGGGAGCATTCCGGTTAATGTCTGGAATAGCCAAGTCTGCCATTCACATTTTTACGATTTCATTTATACAGCCATCGATGGGCTTTATTTATAGCCTTATCCTCCAGCCATTCAACCTGATAGGGTCAAATTCCAGGGAGAACATTCGGAACCCGGGTCTTCGTAGTGTTCCTCCTGATCTATAATTATAATCAGAAACTTCAGGTTGTTATGCTTTGTCCCAACCGTTGTTATGGAATAAATAAATATTGCACCGAAGCATGGCATCAAAGAGGCCGCCATCCCTAAACATAAAAGGCTGTTATCACAAGTCTCTTATTGGTAATAAATCTTCTAAACAGCAGTTCGAACAATCTCCTGGTTGAGCTACTAAATATATTCTCAGTACGACTTAGTACAAGACAAGATCTGCTACGATTGGCGTAAACGATATCCAATCTACATGATGTGAGCCAATGACATTTCTAAGGCTATCTGATTTATTGGCAGCACTGACAATACAAATACACAAATACTATTGTATTGAAACCCGCGGCTTTGCTTTTGAATATTCCTGCAAGTGCGGTATATTTAATTGTTAGCGGTCATTATAAAGCGACATCCGCCAAACTTCCACTATTCAGAAAAAATAACAAAAAAAGACAGGCTTTTGAAAGTAGAAATTAACAAAATGCCCGGGATTAAAAATAGACTTATTTATTTTACCTATTTTATTGTTGCAGTATTATTTGCAAATTGTAAAAGCGCAATAAAAGAAGCACCCATTATACTTTTTAATGGTACAGGCACGTCGCCTAACGACGTGGAAGCTATCAAAAATATTTTGTCGTCAGATCATATGGATTTTGTTCTGGTAAATTCTGCTCAACTAAACGAGTTAGATACAAGCCAATTGAGGAAATACAAGTTGATTATCATACCCGGTGGAAATTTTATAGATATGGGTAAAAGCCTTACAGGGGAAACTACAAACAATATCCAAAAGGCGGTTCATCAAGGATTGAATTATTTGGGAATTTGTGCTGGCGGTTTTTTGGCGGGCAATACCCGAAATAATAGTTTCAATCTTGCCAAAGGTGTACAATTTAAATTTTATTCAGCTGAAGATAAAGGCATACGAAAGGCGGCAGTTGCTATTACCAATGCGGATGGAGCAATAATCGAACACTATTGGGAAGACGGCCCCCAATTCAGTGGTTGGGGTGACGTGGTTTCAAAATATCCGGACGGCACACCAGCGACTGTCCAGGGTAGTTATGGTTCGGGGTGGGTGGTACTTACCGGAGTACACCCGGAAGCGCCAGAAAACTGGCGAAAAGAATTTTATTTCTCAACTTCCATAGAAAATAGCCATAAATATGCGACCAGGCTTATAAAGTCAGCAATAGAAAAAACAGCGATGTCTCATTTTTAAATAACACTTGCCGAAAGATAAAGAAGAACGAAACGCTAGCATTGGCTTTGGCGTTATTGGGGCCTGGCGAAATAACAATGAACTTTTGTGCAATTATTTAGCTTCAGTTCGGACAGGACATTATAAGTTCGATCTCTTGTTTAGGCTGCAATTTCGCCTGATCCCGCATATACATGCAATTCCTTATCTGAATTATCAGCACGGAGACAGCTGACAGGGCAATGGATGTTACTATTTTTTCTTTTTTTGCCATTGTTGGAGTTGACTTTACGCCATTGTTCGGTGTTTCCCGCTGGGTTTAATCACTTCAACTTCTTTAAACATGCAAGGGAGCACCAACAACGAATTATGAGTCACTCCTCTTACGCGAGATCTCAAAATGATTACGCCACCTGTAAAACCGCGGGTCGATTATCATAATTCTCTGATTTTTTCTACATCTTCTACATAACGGTACGAACTCTCTCTTGCTTGATCTGCTATAGCTTCCCCCGCTTCGGCGAAGGCGGTCTTTTGCTTTGAAGTTTCTGCCAATTCAATATTTTATTACGAAGGTTTTCTGGAATGAAAACTTCCAAAGATTATTATTGTTTGCCTTAATTGGTAGAGCTGCAAAAAATTCTGCAAACTTCAACTCATTGACTATCGCCTGAACAAGGCATGGCGGATAATGATTTACTGTCGTATATTTATGTATTAGCGCAATAGTATGACGAACACTGTCCTCATTCAAAAAGCAACAGAAGAAATTAAGGCCAAAACTTTTGGTACGACTGAACAATTTTTAGAAATCCATGAAATTGTATATGAAGACAACAACCCGAAGGTTGCAAGAGTTGATAGGGACAAAAAAGACGGGACAGCTATTGTTTATTTTCCAGTCAAAGATGAAAAATTCTATTTGGCGGTTTATCTTAATACAGAGCCAGAAGTTTCGATTAGGGGCGTTGGAACAGAATCTTATAACAGTGTTTACTTTCATGCATCTTCAGAGATTCTGACTTTAGAACAATTATCGCAAATGACGACACTGAAATCTTCACTTGGAAGAAACAAGGGAGACGAAAAAAGATCAAAGAACGGCAGAACTCGCATTGTATGGAAAAATAGTACAATATTTTTTGAACCTAATCCGGAGCCAGATGAATTTGAAGATAAACTCAAAAAGCTTCTCGATTACTTAGACCAGGATAAAGAGGGCGTTGCACGGCTTGTTGACGAAGCACGGGGTTCTATTCAAGTCGCAATTGAGTTCCACAATGGCAACACAATGCTTGGTGGACCGCACATTAATAAAGAGGTTATAAACAGAATGGCTGGCTTAAATCTCGAAATTGATTTTGATTTATATGTCGGAGGCAAATTCTTCAAATCCTAAAACTACTGCTTGGTTTGCAACGAAACATGGCATCAAAGAGGTGGCCACAGTAAAACATGAAAGTCGGTCATCATAATTCTTTGATTTTTACTAAATCTTCTAAACAGTAGTTCGAGCAATCTCTTGGTTGGGCTACAATGGCCACTGCAACTTCGGCGAAGGTGGCTTTTGCTTGTTAACCCCTTGCAAATTCAATATTTTATGGCGAAAGTCTTCTACAATGAAAACTGCGAATGACTGTTATCATTTAATTAATTAGCGGAATTGCACTAAATTCTGATAATACCAACATATTAACTATCACGGAAGTTGGGTTTGCTGGATAATGATTTGGTGTCGTATATTTATGTGCTTGGCATCTTACTATGAGCAGCTCACTAATAGAAGATAATTATGAAATTTTTTGTATGATAAACCTCTCCGTCCAGCAAGAATTGAATAGCATTAAATTTACAGACAACCTAATTTAGATTATGAAGCGAAAGTTCTTTTTAGAAACATTTTTAGGTGCGTTAGGAGCTGTGAAAATAAATTGGGGCAAAGAAAGTTTTGATAAAATCTATGGAACCGTAATCTATGACGAAACAGACCCGGAAGAACATCAAGATTTTGTTTGGTATATGACCGAAGACAAAGTCCCGACGGAAGACGTCAGAAAAGTGATAACCTATATCAGGGAAAATAATCTTATTAACATTGACAAAATCATCAAGCCGGTATACGAATTAAATTTGAGCTTTATAGATCAATCAAAAAGAGAAGAAGTGATTGACACATTATTTAATATCGAGGTAAGAATGATTGACGATGGAGAAGAGACTGATAGATATTTTATACATGGCTGAACGAAGTATGAACGCCCAGCACGCTTGCTGCCAGGCTGGCCGAAGGACATATCCTCATAAAAAGGCGCTGTTATAAGTCATTGATTCGCTATAAATCTTCTACAGCACAGTCCGAACTGCTCTTGTTTGAGCTATAATTTCGCCTGACCCCGCATACACATGCAATTCCTTATCTGAATTATCAGCACGGAGAAAGCTGCAAGGCAATAGATATTACTACTTTTTCTTTCCCGCCAGCTTAAATGTTTTGGAAATCCCCAGCATGAAGACATTGAACTTGACATCTGTATTTGCATCATCGGCTATGCTTCCCAGCCCGATCGTATATCGGAGGTCAATGCCATAACCAAACGGGTCACGGTACCCGATCCCGGCAGTCCAGGAAAATGCCGTTGGTTTAAAAGAATCTTTTATATCCTCTGTGCCCAGTATCCCGCCTTTTCTTTTGACGCTACTCAACACTCCCAATTGCGGACCGGTTTCAACACAAAAACCTTTTGATTTATATTGACCTAATGCGAGCAAATGAATATAATTGAAAGTAGTTTTGAACTGGCTGCCCAGCTCCGTGTATTTATAACCCTGGCTTGACCAGAGCAATTCGGGCTGAATATGAAAGTGAGCGGCAGCCCGTATATTAAGTAATATCCCGGTATAAAACCCGGTTTTATTATGTATTGCGCTGGTAGCATCCTTACCGGTAAGATCGGGGAAATTAGCGCCGGCCTTTATGCCAATCCATGACTGTGCGGAAGCAGCGGAATAAATAACTATTACAAGGATTACTAAAAATAAATTTTTCATACCCAATTTTTGCAGGATTAAAGTATAGCACACGGCAATATAAGATTACAAAAAAATATTGAAACAATATAGTTGTATAAATCGTCCTGGTTTAAGTTAAACGAAATTGTTTCAATTATTACCTGGATGGTTATTGATCCCCTATCGTGTTTAGTGTTCCAAATCACAAAAGAATATAAAAACTTTAGGATTGTTATGCTTCGTCCCGATCGTTGGTGCGGGGTGAATATCGCAACGAAGCATCGGCTTCAAAGATACTGTCCCCCATAAACATGAAAGGCTACTGTCACAAATCGCTGATCCGCGATAAATCTCCCGGGCAGCCGTTCGAGCTGGCTCTTGCCGGGCTATAAAGGTCAGGCAATATACCCGCCCTTTTATATTATATTACCAGTGATGCCGCTTATTTGATTAAACTGCACCGAACAAGACTGCGCTACTGGCTGTGTAAACACCTTTCAAAAAAGGGTTAAAAAACGATTGTTATGACTAGACTATTTTTATAAACTTTGAGTGTAATTCAATCCACCACGCCATTTACCCTGGGAAAAGCAAATGATCGTATTTGGCTTTGTATGTTTAGTGAATAAAGAAAATACCCTAAGACAAATATCAAACACCTGAAATGCTCTCAGCCCTCCAGGATTATTTAATCGTTGCTCGTGTAAAGTATTTAAGCCAATTTATTGGCAGGGTGTCGAAAAATAACAGAGTAAATCCGGGTTGATATTAGTTTCCCAGGAATCCCACCATTATCAATATGTCAAAAAGTGCACAACTTCAAAAAACAGAAGAAGAAATAGTAAAAGAATTATTATCAGACCTGGTCGAAACATTTCTTGTATTGCGGCCTTCTCCAATTCACGGTATTGGCGTATTTGCCATTCGGGATATTCCCAGGGGAACCAGGGCGATGTTTTCAAAAGATAATGGCGAATGGATAAAATTGCCGATAAAAGAAATTCAGCTATTGCCTGATTATTCGCAAGAATTGATTAAATCATACTGCGTCTTTGATAATGATTTTTATTATGTAGAAAAATACGCCTTTAAAAAGATGGACCTGGCCAATTTCCTGAACCATTCGGAAAACCCCAATATTATCCCAATCAATGACGGTGAGTTTTTTGAAGCAATCAGCGATATTCGGCCAGGAGATGAACTATTAATAAATTATAGCGAACTGAGTTGGCCTGGCGTTTGAAAATTTACTTTACTTAGCATTCTTTTCCATGTTCTCTTTCATATATTTTTGAAACCTGTCATCAAAAGTAGCTCCGGTTACTCTCCACGCCTGCCTGAAATTATCCCTTTGACAATAGTTAGTTATGTATAAATGCCAACCGATCCATTGGTCTTTCTTCATTTGGGTAGACTCATCACTATACAAAATATAAGCTCTCTCAAAAATTGAAAACAAAATAGTAAAAAGAATCATTTCTTCTTTTTTCTCTTTAGCATTCAGAACAGGGGGAATTGAATCCTTCACATCGTAAATATCAAGCTGAGGATACTCCAGGCAAAGTTTTTCCCATTCTACATACTTTTCATCCAGGGAATTATAAGTTTCATATTCACGATCCTTTTTTTCTTTTTTTGTTGTACTAATGTATTGAATAACGGCGATGGGCAATCCTAAAATAAGAATAACATTTGCAATTGCAGATAAATAATCAATGATTGTCTTATTCATAAAAAGAATTTTCTGTAGATAGGTTTAATAAATACTAATCTCACTTAAGGCAGATAGCTTTCAAATGAAATTTACGATCATTTTTGATTGCTGCAAATAATTGTCCTAACTTATTTACGGCTTAATTCATGTCCGGCAAACCAATGCTATCTCCTATGCCATGGCTTGCGTTCATTCTTCCCCGATTATCGTGAGTGTTCCGCATCAATAAGGGATATTAGACTTTTGGATTGTTGTACTAAGATTATTTCTTCAATACCGGTCTCAATAAGCTAATCCTTACCCAAATTTAGCAACGATCGCTCCGGCAAAATGGTTTTCCTGCTTCTGGTTTACATCACACTGATTTCGGGAAAATGAGACCTGTTACGCTTTTTACCAGGCTTTACACTAAGAAGACCCTGTGTCACTTTCTTTCCTGGTACTATACTATCATGCTGGCGCGGGAAACATGCACGCGGGCATCCTTTATTATTGCGGACACTACAAACACTGCAGCGTAGCCTTTATTTTACCATCATCATCATCGTTTCGGTTCCAGCAGTTTGAAGAACTGATCCAGTTGCGGAAGAATGATAATTCTTGTTCTGCGATTCACAGCACGGTTCTCCGCTGTGCTATTATCCATAAGCGGGTTATATTCACCGCGGCCTGCTGCAGCCATCTTTACCGGGTCCATGCCATATTTATTTTGTAAAATGCGCACAACCGAAGTTGCTCTCTTTACGCTCAGGTCCCAGTTATCCAGTAAAACTCCACTGCTGTAAGGAACCGTATCCGTATGTCCTTCCACCATGAATTCAATTTCCGGGTGATTCTTCAGCACCATCGCCACCTTACCCAGCACTTCCTGTGCTCTTGGCGTCACTTCATATCTGCCGGTTTTGAAAAGCAGCTTGTCAGAAATATCAATGTACACTACGCCTTTGTCCACTTTTATGTTGATATCCTTATCATCCAGGTCGCCGATGGCGCCTTTCAGGTTCATCACCAATACAAGGTTCAGCGAATCCTTGCGGGACATAGCTGCCTGCAGGTTCTGGATATAGACGTCTTTAGCGCCGATATTCTCCAGGGATTTTTTTATGCTTTCCGCCTGCGATGATGAAAGCACAGAAAGATCCTGCAGTTGTTTCAGCACGGTGGTATTATTTTCTTTCAGAAAATCTATCTGTTTGTCCAGGTCGGTAATGCGGCTATTGAGGCCGGCTTTATCATTTTCCAGCAAAGCCTTCTGCCTTGTTAGATCCGCTTTGGCATCATTGCAGTTGCTGAAATCACCCTGCAGTTGCGTGTATTTGGTTTGCAAGCTTGCGTAATCGGCCTGCGATGCTTTGAATTTTTTAGTGCTGACGCAGGAGAAAAGCAAAACCGCAGAAGACAGTATTATAATAAAAGAAAGTGGTTTCATAATCTGGAGTTTATGTAAAAGGATCTTATTTGCTGCCGCAAAGCT
>JAUZOA010000014.1 GCA_030706685.1 Bacteroidota bacterium | reverse complement strand
ACAAACCAGCCTCTTCTGTTTTATCTTCGCGAAAATTGCAGGAATGGAATTAATAAATCCCAGGGTACAATCTTATGCGGAACATTTTTCTTCCGGCGAAGATGACCTGTTGAAGGAAATAAATGACTGGACATTAAAGCACCATCCGGAATACCAGATGCTAAGCGGTCATTTGCAGGGTAAAGTGCTGGAGGCGATCAGTTGGATGATACGCCCCCGCCGGATACTGGAGATAGGCACTTTTACAGGCTATAGTGCATTGTGCCTTGCAAAAGGATTAACAGCGGGCGGGCAGCTTCATACGATAGAATTGAGGGAAGAAGATGCCGCTACCGCCAAAAGATTTTTTAACCTTTCTTCTTATTCTGCCCAGATAATTTTACACACCGGTAATGCGTTAAGTATCATACCCCAATTGGATGAAACCTGGGACCTTGTATTCATTGACGCAGATAAACCGGCTTATATAGAATATTTTGAGCTTGTTATGCCTAAGGTTCGGCAAAACGGTTTTATTTTAGCGGATAATATTTTTTTCCACGGCGAAGCGCTGGAAGAAAACCCTAAAGGAAAAAGTGCAAAAGGGATCAAAGCTTTCAATGAATTCATTAAAGGAAGAAAAGATATTGAAAAAGTAATTTTAACTCTTCGTGACGGGCTTTACCTTGTCAGGAAGCTATAATATCCATCCATGCAAAACGTTCGGAACATACTGATTTTCATTTTCTTATTTGCAGGTTTTGCGGCCCGCAGCCAGGATGAAACAGTCATTCAAAACTATATCAGTACTTATAAGGATATAGCCATAGCTGAAATGCAAAGGACCGGTGTGCCGGCAGCTATCAAACTGGCCCAGGGAATTCATGAGACAATGGCTGGTACCAGCGACCTGGTCATAAAATCAAATAATCATTTTGGGATAAAATGTAAGGACACCTGGAAGGGTGAATCCGTTTTCCATGATGATGACCTGAAGGGGGAATGTTTTCGGAAGTATAATTCCCCGGCAGATTCTTACCGGGACCATTCTGATTTTTTGAAAGGAAGCCCCCGATATGCGCCCTTGTTCAAGCTTGATCCGCTCAATTATTCCGCCTGGGCCTATGGTCTGAAAAAGGCTGGTTATGCTACCAATCCACGATACCCGGAAATTATTATTAAACTGATCGAAGACTATCATTTGCAGGATTATACTTTGATCGCAATGGGTAAGGGCCCGGTAAAAGATGAGATATTAGCTCAGAAAACCGATGAAAAAAAAGAAACAGGAACTACTGCAGCAGTAGCTGCTGTCGTAAGGACAGAAGAACCTGTAAAAGCTGCGCTGCCTGCAACCAGGGCAGTTACAAAAGACCCGGAATATCCCCTGGAAGAATTTAAAATAAATGAAACAAGAGTGATCTATGCTAAAGAAGGGGTTTCTTTTCTCAGCATCGCGCAGCAATATAATATCCCTCTTGCAAGAATATTTGAATTCAATGATATGAAGGAAAGAGAAGTATTGGAAAAAGACCAGCTTGTTTACCTTCAGCGGAAACGCAAGACAGGGAATAATGAATTTCATATTGTAAGACCGGAAGAGACTTTATATGATATAGCGCAGGCAGAAGCGATCAGGATAGAATCATTGCTGGAATATAACCAACTGCAGCAGGATATGCGGCCTGCAGTGGGCGACCGGTTATATCTTCGCGCCAAAGCGCCAGCCCGGCCTGAGCTGGCTAAAAATAAAAATGAGACAGATAGTGATGCTGTTGCCTATGCCGGCAATATGAAAGGGATAATGACCGCGAGCTTACCGGCTACGCCAAACAGTACAAAAGAAATTATCGAATATACCGTACACCCCCAGGAAACTATTTACTCCATTTCCAAAAAATACAATGTGAAGATTGATGATCTTGTACAATGGAACCAATTAAACAGTTATGACCTGAAGACGGGCCAGCAATTAAAAATATATAAATGACGGTACATGCCAGTGATCAAAGTACATGACAAATCTTTTGAGACATATCTTTCCGAGGAAACTATTTTACAGCGTGTTAAGGAAATAGCAGGAGACATCAATAAAGATTATGCCGGCAAACGGCCGCTTTTCATCGCTATCCTGAATGGTTCATTTATGTTTGCTTCAGACATGTTCAAACAACTTACTATCGAGGCCGAACTTTGTTTTATCAAACTGGCTTCCTATAAAGGTTTGAAATCTTCCGGGAGCGTAGTTACTTCAATCGGGTTGGAAGATGACCTTTTCGACAAAGAAGTTGTTATAGTAGAAGATATAGTAGATACGGGAAAGACGCTTTATAATTTTCTCCCGAAATTACTTCACCAACAACCCAAATCACTCAAAATTGCCGCCCTGTTGCATAAACCAGAAGCTACGGAGTATCCCCTGGAACTGAATTATATTGGGTTCCGCATCCCCAATAAATTCGTTGTAGGTTATGGCCTTGATTATGACGGATTGGGCCGTAACCTGAAGGAGATTTATCAATTAATTTAAATTTACAGCTTTGTCAGCCTTTTTTGTAAATTTCACGGCTAAACAAGCCCATTGAAGACAGCTTGCCACATATTTTTCTGCCTGATTATCAGCTCATCCACATTCTCTCAGCAATATTATCTCCGTGGCGAAGTAAAGGATGAGGGGGGCAATGCTTTACAAAATGTAACCATTTTGAACAAGCGGACGGGCTATGTTTACAAAACAGGCACACTCGGCACATTTGGCATCACCTCCAACCAGCCAAGAGATACCCTTAGTTTTTCACTTGACGGGTATAAGCCCCAGAAGCTGGTAGTTATTGCGGATACCTATCTCACTGTGAAACTCAGACCCCTGCCTTCATCTGTCATCAATTCCCGGCGGTATAAGCTTTCATCGTTTGTAAAAAATATGCAAAGAGAAGAGCAACGAACCTGGTTTGCCGGTGACGAAACATATGCGAGCATCATAGAAAACAGGTTTGTGGATGCCAGGCGATTTCCTAATTCAGGTGTATCGCTCAATGTAGACATGGCTTCTTACAGCAATATCCGGCGGTTTATTAATCTTCATTCAACGGTTCCCCCGGATGCAGTAAGAATTGAGGAAATGCTGAATTATTTCAACATTGATTATTATGAACCCCCTAATAATGAGATCTTCAATATTAAGACGATGCTGACTACTTGCCCATGGAATCCCGAAAGCCGGTTATATTATATACATCTTTCTTCTAAAAAGATCAATCTTGATACACTGCCGCCAAGCAATCTTGTCTTCCTGATTGATATATCCGGGTCAATGGATATGACCAACCGTCTGCCACTGCTCAAGTCCGCATTCAGGCTGCTGGTCAATAACCTCAGGGCAAAAGATTCTGTAGCTATTGTTGTGTATGGCGGAGTAACGGGGACTATGCTGAATACAACAAGCGGCGCTCAAAAAGATACTATTTTAAAAACGATTGACCAGTTGACACCCGGTGGATCCACTCCCGGGGAGTCGGGTATAAGACTGGCCTATACCGTAGCCAGGAACCATTTTATTAAAAACGGTAACAACAGGGTGATACTCGCTACAGATGGTGATTTTAATGTAGGACTAAAATCAGAAAGCGAATTGGGTGAACTGATATCCCAGGAAAAAGAATCAGGCGTTTACCTGACATGTCTTGGTGTCGGTATGGGAAATTATAAGGACTCAAAGATCCAGACACTGGCCGAAAAGGGGAATGGAAATTTTGCTTACCTGGATAATTTTAAAGAAGCGGAGAAAGTATTAATGAAAGAATTTACCGGGACATTATACGCCGTGGCGGATGATGTGTATATGAATGTAGAGTTCAACCCGCAATATGTAAAAGAGTACCGGCTGATAGGATATGATAATAAAGTAGGTGCTTTGACTGATTCCCTGGCAGTGATAGAAGGAGGCGAGATAGGATCCGGGCAGTCACT
This sequence comes from Bacteroidota bacterium, assembly GCA_030706685.1. GTDB lineage: Bacteria > Bacteroidota > Bacteroidia > Chitinophagales > Chitinophagaceae > VBAT01. Next base: position 81,162 of record JAUZOA010000014.1, on the reverse strand, counting down.
GATCAGCGTTTTTGAAGTGATACCCAGGGAACAAAATCAGCAAACGGGAAGTAATATGGCCGGATCCCGTTTCGCGCAGATCAGGCTTCAATATAAGGAACCCAACAAATCACTCAACGATACCACTAACTACATTTTCAACCATGTTAGTTCGACAGAACTTACACCCTTTGATAAAATAGGCCAATCTTACCGGTTTTCGGCGGCGGTGGTCATGTTTGGTTCTATGCTCCGCGCCTCACCCTTCGTTAAAAATATGACCTGGAATGATGTTGTATCCTGGGCAGTTGCTTCTTCTGACGATAAGAATATTCTTCAGCAGGAATTTGTCAGTATTGTTCAACAGGCTAAACAGCTGTATTCAAAAGACAAAAAACGAAAAAAGGAAAGAACAGATTGATCTCACCTGCGAAATACCATTCGGCTTACCAGTATACCCGGCTTGATTGTATAAAAGACGGGCGGAATAAATAGCCGCATCTCTTCCTGTTTAAACAGACCCCGGGCAATTTCGGGAAAATAATAAGCCCCGGACCTCATCTGCAAATTTTCTACTAAATTTAAAAAATCAATTAATATTTCCGTTCTATTGCAGATCGGGGACTAATTTTGCGCCACAAAATAAAGAAGGGGTAATGTCAGGGAGCCATAATCATATTCATTCAGGGCATAGTCATTCTCATCTGCCGGAGCACCCTGACTCGTACAACAAGGCATTCATTATCGGCATTTGCCTGAACATCGTTTTTATCATAGCGGAAATTATAACAGGGCTTATCTACAATTCTATCGCGCTCTTAACCGATGCGGGACACAATATAAGCGATGTCGCAGGTTTATTCCTGGCGCTCCTGGCTTTCCGGTTTGCAAAGAAAAAAGCGACGCAAACATTTACCTACGGGTATAAGAAAACAACTGTATTGGCCGCTTTTATCAATGCTGTTATTTTACTGATCGCAATCGGGATCTTAGGCTATGAGTCCATTGGCCGGTTAAGTAACCCCGAAATAGTCCAGGGAGACAAGATTGCCTGGGTAGCCGCTTTGGGCATAATTGTGAATAGTGTCTCAGCCTACCTGTTTTTCAAGAACCAAAAGAAAGACATCAATATAAGGAGCGCTTACCTTCATTTGCTTGCCGATGCGCTGGTATCTTTTGGTGTAGTGGTAAGCGGAATAGTTATTGTCTATACGAAATGGTATTGGCTGGACCCGGTAATCGGGTTGGTCATTATGCTTGTTATTCTTGCCAGTACCTGGGCCCTGCTACGGGATAGTTTTAAGATGGCTGTAGATGCAGTGCCTTCCGGAATTGATGTTGAGCATATACGGGATACTATTTTAAAAATGGCCGATGTAACAGATATGGATCACATACATGTGTGGCCCCTGAGCACTACGGAGAATGCGCTGACGGCGCACGTGCAGATAAATGAAAAGCTAAACTTTGAAGAAAAGATAAAACTCGTTCAAAAGATCAAACACGAACTGGAACATTTAAATATTCATCACAGTACTATTGAGATGGATGGAGTTAAAAAATCAGGCAATTGTTGATATGATTTGCCGGTAATTTGTAAATAGAATGTCATGACCTTAAAAGAAATCCGCAGAAAAATCCTGAAAGGGGATATCATGGGCCTTTTTCGCCTGTCTCCAAAGGATGAAAAGCTGATGCAGCCTTCGGAAGTAGCCCAGATATTCCTGAATCTCCCGGGAGCCTCTGCCATAAAAGCTTTCCAGGGTTTTCCCGAAAAGAACAGGATCCTCCTGTTTCCCTACCTCGACAATCTTGTGCAGAAACAAATCATCAAAGAAGTTCCCAAAGAGGAGGCTTCAAAGATTTTAAATACTATCAGTTCAGATGACTTGCTGATATTCTTATCACATTTAAAAGGGGTAGAGCTTTCTGATACGCTGAAATATTTAAATGAGAAAAACAGGAAGGCCGCCCACAATTTACTGGGCTATCCAAAAGAGAGCGTCGCGAGGCTGATCAATACGGAATTTGCGACTATTACAAGGGATATGACGATAGAACAGGCTATGGAGCATTTACGGCAATTTCACCAGGATTCCGAGACGGCTAATGTAGTGTATGTAGTGGATGATGAAGGAAAGCTGGTGGATGATATACCCATACGCCGGCTTGTACTGAATGAGCGGAGCAAAAAAATCGAGGATATCATGGATGGCTTTTATGTAAAGCTGAATATCGATGACAGCAAGGATACCGCGATAGATGTTTTTAAGCAATATGACCGCGCGGCATTGCCCGTCACCAATGAGAATAATGTTCTCCTCGGAGTCATTACAGCGGATGATGTTTTCGACGTAGAAGAAGAAAAGAGCACAAGGGAAATGCAAAAGTTCGGGGGCCTGGAATCACTGGATTATCCGTATGTAAAAACACCCTTTTTCAGTTTGATCCGTAAAAGAGCCGGCTGGCTGGTAATACTTTTTTTGGGTGAAATGCTTACAGCTACCGCGATGGCTTATTTTGACCATGAAATATCAAAGGCTGTCGTGCTGGCTTTATTTGTTCCTCTCATTATTTCGAGTGGTGGTAATAGCGGGTCACAAGCGGCGACGCTTATTATCAGGGCTATGGCGCTGAAAGAACTTTCCTTCCGCGACTGGTGGTATGTCATGAGGAGGGAAGTATTATCAGGACTGACATTGGGAATAATATTGGGTACGATCGGTCTTGTACGTATCACAGCATGGGAGCAATTTCATTGGTACGAATATGGCCCCCATTGGTTTTTAGTGGCCCTGACTGTTTTCTTTTCATTGATCGGGATAGTGATGTGGGGAACGCTCAGCGGATCAATGATCCCTATTTTTTTGAAGAGACTTAAATTGGATCCGGCTGCTTCTTCTGCACCTTTTGTGGCTACGCTGGTGGATGTTACCGGGTTGGTCATTTATTTCACTATTGCGGCAATCATTTTGAGAGGTACATTGCTTTAGAAAAATTTTTACTTCTTTTTTCAAAAAGATAAATGAACATAGGATTAAAGAAGGAAGCAAGTATTAAAATTCTGTGTGAACCCTGATTGAAAATATATTCACGGGCCCCCTGTCTTTATTATAGCCCGGGTGCAGGACAAATTGATAATCACCAGTGAACCACATCGGAATTTTGGTTGATGGCTTCAGGTTGTAATACAATTCTGCTATGGCTTCCGTGCTATAGTTTAAAGCGCCATCTCCTAAAATAAATCCTGAACCTCCTTTTGCCAGGTAATTTCGATGATCTTTCGAAAGTCCATTGACTATTATTGCCCCTCCCATATTATCGTCTTCTCTTTTCCACCCATTACCTTTACATGAAACGCCTAAAGAAACAGTCCGGTCAATTTCAGTAAAGGCCCAGGTTTCATTTTTGCCATCATTCCATCCCAACCTGCCAAATAATCCTGTTGTTTTAGTCAGTTCCTGGTCAAAGTTGATACCTGCTCCCGACTTTGTTCTCCCTTTCTTTCTTGTAGCGATTATATCAGGTATACCGGGCATTTTTATTGCTTCTTTGTAGTTACCCATATTTGTATTGTTGTGATAGACTACTAGCCGGGTATTGCCTTTTTTTCCATTGATAAGATAGGCCTTATCTATTTCCGCATTGATAGCTAAAGCAAAGCTGTCTTTGAAGCGGGTATTTAACTTTTCTCCGTTTGCTTCTTTTGGCAGAGCGGCCAATGCCAGTTTATATGAAAGGTTATTTAGCCGCAACTCTGTTGAAAAACTATAGGTATAGCCCCTGACATTAGCTGCGTAATCCCAGGCGCCATTATTCATCAGTGCCCAGTTCATAAACTGTGTACGGGGAGAGTTGCTGTATTCATTATTGTCGAACAGATCACCTAATGAGAATTTTCCGAAATAAAGGGTTAAACATTTCTTAGCGGTGTAGCCGGCTAACTGGTTAGCCTCGTCATCCCGCCATTCCTTTTCATTGGCAAAACCAAAAGCCTGTTTTATAAAATATCTTGCTGAGTAAAGCGTAGGGGAGGGATTTCCTACACGAAACGTCTCGCCGTTTGATGATCCTGCCATCCCTAAAGCGCCACTCAGGCCGCTGCCACCCGCTATTTCAGGATTAATATATAGTTCTGCTCCTCTCCAGAGTTTTGCGCCCAGGTATAGCGTGGCGGTAATTGAATTTTGTTTTTCTTCTTTACCTGCCAGGCTATTGTTTCCTTCATAGGCGGAATGAAAGGAAGGTTTGTATTGATAGACATACGTTGTCTGAAAATGAAAGTTAAACCGGTCTTCTTTTTTGAATGAATCCTGTGCTGCCAGGGAGCCGATGGTGAAAGCAGGAATAAAAAAAATAAATTTTTTTCTAAGATCTTGTAGTACCATTGATAAAAGGGTTTGTCAATTTTGATCCATATTGACAAGCAAAAAGTTAATTGAAAAGGGATCCCAATTCCGATCCAATCAGCCGACAGATAGTTATTGGTCTTTACCCATGTAAAAAATTATTACCGAAAATCAAATATAGAATTTTGTATGCATGCGGTAGCAGTATTAAATTTCAATGAGGTTGCAAAAAATAGTATTTGCAGGCTCGGTGTTACAAAACTTGTTGTGTCGCCTGCCGGAGCAATTTTAGTAAGGATAGCTGAGTGGCTGATGCGGGGAAAAGACAGGGGCAATAATAAAATGACTCATTCAATATTTAAGAAAACATTTCTTTTATTTTATCAAAAAAGCCTTTTTCATTCTTGTCCGGATGTGGTTTGAAATTGGGTGAGTGACTGAGTTTTTCAAGAGCGGCTTTTTCTTCGGCTGTCAAATTCTGCGGTGTCCATACATTTACATGGATCAACTGATCGCCTTTTTCATAAGAATTGACTGCCGGGAAACCTTTGCCTTTCAGCCTGAAGATCTTTCCGCTTTGTGTGCCGGGGGGAATTTTGATCTTGGCCCGGCCGTCAATGGTGGGTACTTCTATCTGGGTACCAAATACTGCATCAGTAAATGAAAGATATAATTCATAAGCGGCATTCAATCCTTCACGCTGTAATTCCTTATGCTGTTCTTCTTCTATCAGGATAATAAGATCGCCCGGTGAACCGCCTCTTTCACCTGCGTTGCCCCGGCCACTTATATTTAACTGCATTCCTTCCTGTACGCCGGCGGGGATATCTATCGTAACTGTTTCTTCTCCGTAAATTCTTCCTTCACCTTTACAAGTTCCGCATTTTGCAGTGATCGTAGTGCCTTCTCCGTTGCAGGCAGGACAGGTAGTCACTGTTTGCATTTGCCCAAGGAAAGTGTTTTGTACACGTCTTACCTGTCCGCTGCCCCCACAAGTACTGCAGGTCTGAACGCTGCCTTTATCCTTTGCCCCGCTGCCGCCACAAGTCGTACAACCAATATATTTTTTTACTTTGATGTTCTTCGAGACTCCTTTTGCAATCTCCTCATAAGTGAGTTTTAACTTTATACGGAGATTACTTCCTCTTACTCCGCGACTGCGCTGACCACCACGACCTCTTTGTCCGCCACCAAAAAAACTTCCAAAAAGATCATCACCGAAGATATCTCCAAACTGGCTGAAAATATCTTCCATATTCATCCCTCCGCCACTGAATCCACCACGACCATTATTGCTGACGCCGGCATGACCATAACGGTCATATTGAGCTTTCTTATCGGCATCACTCAATATTTCATAGGCCTCGGCTGCTTCCTTGAATTTTTCTTCTGCTGCTTTATCCCCGGGGTTACGATCGGGGTGATGTTGCATAGCTACTTTACGGTAAGCTTTTTTAATCTCATCCGCTGAAGCGTTTTTCTGTACTCCCAGTACTTCGTAATAATCTCTTTTGTTAGCCATTAGCTATTAGCTTTTAGCTGTGAAACAACAATACCACAAACCGGCTCACAGCGAACGGTTCATGGCTCACAGCTTTTTTATTTTCCAACTACCACTTTTGCATGGCGGATGATCTTGTCGTTAAGATAATAACCTTTCACGACTTCGTCTACTACTTTACCTATCAATTCCGGCGTCGGGGCGGGAATTTCAGTGATAGCTTCATGAAGATCGGGGTCGAATTCTTTGTTTTTTGTTTCCATTGGTTTCAAACCTCTTGCCTGCAACACATTACGGAATTTGTTAAACACCAGTAAGATACCCTCTTTGATTTCTTTTACATCTTCGCTTGTTTCAATTTGTTTTTGAGCGCGGTCACAGTCATCCAGGACATTCAGCATATCAGTGATTACCTCTTTACCGGCGGTTTGTATCAGTTCAATTCTTTCTTTGGCGTTTCTTCTTTTGAAATTCTCAAATTCAGCTACCTTTCTCAGGTATCTATCTTTTGATTCATCCAGTTCCGCCTTCAATTTTTCGATTTCGGCGCCATTATCAACCGGGTTATTAAGATGGGTTGTACCACTCAGACTGTCATCAGCGTTAATATCAATATCCCCCTCATTTTCAGGCATCTCTTTTTTAATATCTTTTTCTGTCATTTTTTCAAAATTGTGTGCAAAGGTACGATTGTCAATAATACTGCCAATGGAGGTCAGTGGGACAAATTGACGGACAAAGAAAAGTATAAATGCCGGAGCGACAGGGCTTTGGAACAATTTTGCCCTTTCCCAAAAAAACTTTCATCACAACTGCTGCCGTATCGCCTTTTGGTAGCGCATCAGTTTGCCGGGAAGCCGGTAAGTTTTGATTGACAAGTTGTTTTTTTATTGTCTTCCCTACTTCCCGGCGGACTGAGACGCTACTCGCCTTTTCGATGGGATTGTGTTTTCGTTATTCCTGTCGCCTTCTTCCTTACTTCTCCCCGCGGATTATATTCGATTCATGCCCGGGTCATAGACGTCTTCTATAGGGAGTATATGGGGAGATGACCCGGGGATGACCTGGATTATACCCGGAGCATATCCAGTATAACTCCAGTATAATTCCAGTATAACTCCAGTATAACTTCAGTATAGCTTATTGTCTTATTTATAGTTTTTTCAGTTTAAAATGGCCGGTAAGATGAGAAGATGGTAAGTTTTGATTCGCAGATCGTTTTTTCTTATCGTTTTCCCTGCTTCCCGGCAAAGGGGTACAGTAACTGTAAGTCTGCTATAGTTTATAGGTTTTGTAAATGCCTACTTTTGCGGCATGATTAAAATTAATTTGCGGAAAAAAATCTCACAGCGAGTCGTCAATGGTCATCCCTGGATATTTAATAACGAAGTGGACAAGATAGAGGGCGAAGTAAAAGGAGGTGAGATAGCAGAAGTATTTACATATGATAAAAAATTTGTTGGCAAAGGATATATCAACCCTAAGTCCCAGATATTGGTTCGCCTGCTGACAAGGGAAAAGAATATGGATATCAATGAACAGTTTTTTTACGAGAGGATTGCTCAATGCTGGGAATACAGGAAAAAACTGGGATATACAGAAAACTGCAGGCTGGTATTTGGCGAAGCCGATGATCTTCCTCAATTGATTGTTGACAAATTCAATAATCATTTTGTAATTCAAACGCTGGCTCTTGGTATGGATATATGGAAGCCCGCTATTGTAAAAGCAATCAATCAAATTTTTAATCCCCTGGGAATTTATGAAAGAAATGATGTGCCTGTACGGGAACTGGAAGGATTGCCGCAGCAAAAGGGCTTTTTATCTGATCCTTTTGACACGAAGATCATCATCCGGGAAAATGGTTTACAGTTCCGGGTGGATATAGAAAACGGGCAAAAAACCGGTTATTTCCTCGATCAGCAGGACAACCGGAGGGCCATTCAGCATATTGTCAAAGATGCAGATGTACTGGGCGCATTTACCTATACCGGCACATTTGAGATACATGCGGCTCATTATGGAGCCCGGTCGGTACTGGGGCTGGATATTTCTGAAAATGCTGTTCAGCAGGCAACCAAAAACGCCGAATTAAACGGAGTGCAGGATTGTTGTCGTTTTGAGACCGCCAATGCGTTTGATGTTTTAAAGCAATGGGCAAAGGACGGCCGGCAATACGATGTTGTAATGCTTGATCCGCCTGCCTTTACAAAAAGCCGCGAAACACTGCAAAAGGCTATTACCGGGTACAAAGAGATTAATTTGCGGGGAATGAAACTGGTGAGGCCGGGAGGCTTTTTAGTCACTTCTTCCTGCACCAATCTTGTGAATGCGGAATTGTTTCAGCAAATAATCGAAATGGCTGCTAAAGATGCCAGAAGAAAGCTCAGGCAAGTGGTTTTTCAGACGCAATCAGCGGATCACCCTGTTATATGGGGAATGGAAAACACACAATATCTTAAGTTCCTTATTGTGCAGGTACTTTGATAATAAAATCAGGAAGATAAACTTAACGGGAGACCTGGAATTTACCGCTATCCATCACCTTGCCGCTTTGGTCTGTGATGTGATAAATATAAACGCCACGGTTAAAATCAGATAGTGTTAAAGTAGTTTTTTCAGACACATTCTGGCTTTCATACATTTTCTTACCTAAAAAGCTATAAACTACAATAGTCAATCCTTTCTGATAGTTATTCTGAAGATCAAAAGTGATATAAGAAGTAGCTGGGTTAGGATAAGTCTTTACAAATTTGCCCTGCATTTCCGGGGCAACGCTTCGACTTTCCTGGCCATAGGAGTACATGGCCGTAAAAAGCATTAATATCAATATGGGTAGAATTCTCCTCAACGAAACAAATTTACTTTTATTTTCCAATAATAGACCGATTTTCCTAAATATACAAAGCCTTTGCCAAAAAAAATGAGGGCAGGCTGTAAATCAGGTATTTATACGTGGTAAATGGCCGTCATTAACTAAATTTTTTGCTTAAATAATTGATTCAGAAGCGGGGGCAAAGAGTCGAATTCAGCGAATTCCTGTCCAGTTTTTTAGAAAAACCTATATAGGATACGGAAAGCTCAAAACCTCCCCTGCCAAGGCTGGCAGGTTTAAGCCTGGAAATATTGACATCGTAGCTGAAGGCGAATGAAAAGCCTGAATGATCAATTTTAATAACCGGGATCAGTGCGTCACTCCATCTCAAAAAAAGCCCGCCATTTAAAACATATTCCGGGTGATCCGTCTCGGGTCCTAATTTTATTCCGTACATAGTACCCACCAGCGTTTCCTGGTAATTTGCCTGGATGGAATGATCGGCCTGGATTGTTACATACGACAATTCAGAAACCCCAAAACGAAACCCGGCTGAAGCCACCCATTTGGGGTTTAATTGAATGGTAGGGTCATGAAAAAAACTATTCCTTGGTTTAGTAAAATGATGATAAGCTATACCCAGGTAAAAATTGTCTTCCGGATCAGGTGACAGATTCGAATTATAACTCAGGCCTGCACTTCCGTCGAGATAAGTATAACTGGGGATAACAACGGGCTCGCCATCCTGGCCCCCCGTATAGGTATTATCGGTGGTGATTTTGCTGCGGTCAAAAGATCTGTTGACGACTCCTCCCATAAAACCAAGTGACAGATACCTGTTTTGATCATTGCTAAGGGATTTATGATAGTTGAGCACCGGCAAAACGCTGATCTGGGTTAAAGCGGCTGTACCTGCCCTGTCAAACAGGAATTGGCCGCCAAGGGTGATGAAATCATTGGCTTTGCCAACCGGCAATTTATATTCACCATTTAATGAGCCTGTTTTATACCCATCTGTTACACTTCTCCATTGATCGCGGTAAACCATTTGTATCCTGTAATCACCGGTAAAAATGCCGGCTAAGGCCGGGTTTCTTAAAAGAGGAGTTTCAAAGAACTGGGAAAAATGAACATCCTGCGCATTCAGCATGCTATGAATGCCAAACAGGAAGATTAGTAAACAATATTTTCTTTTTTTCTTCATTTGTACAGATCTATCTTAAAAGAGTGATGCTTCCTTTTACCGGTATCACCGTGTTATTATCGCATAAGATATCTATCATATAAACATATACGTCAGCGCTGGCTTTTTGACCCTTGAAAATGCCTGTCCATCCTGCGGATGGATCATTGGGGAGAAAATCTTTTTTCTCAAATACCAGTTCTCCCCACCGGTTAAAAATCAGCATGGACTTTATACGGAAAAGGCCTGTCCCTCTTGGATAGAAAATCTCGTTTTGCCCGTCCCCGTTTGGCGAAAAAGTATTGGGTACAAAAAAATTCGCTTTATTACATAATACGACAACCGTTATATCTTTCTGGTTGATGCATCCATACCGGTCTTGTATTTTAACTGTATAGGTTATATCGGATTTTGGATCGGCAAAGGGCACCGAACAATTATTGCAGCTTAATCGTGTACCAGGTGTCCAGGAATAGGAGGTGATATTACCTGTATAATTCATTAACAGATTGGCACCACTGCCTACATTAATGGTAACAGGCTCCTGGACAGGAGTAGCTGTAGGAGGGGGTGATGCATAAATAATTTTAATAGCCGTATCACTGCATCCAAGTTTATTGGAAGTGATCAATTGCAGGGTATAATTGCCGGGCGATGTAAAACTCGTGTTGTTATTTTGTTGAGTAGAAGTTTGCCCATTGCCAAAGCTCCATTGCCAGTTGGTAACGCTATCAGGAACTGCAATCATGCCATTATAAGGTTCTATGGCATTCAGGCAAACAGTGTCTTTACCAAAAATGGATGGAACAGGCGTTCGGTAAACAAGCACTGTATCTGAATAGGAACTGCTGCAATTGCTTTGGGTAGTTATATTTAGCCGGACAATATATATACCGGGCTGGGTAAAATTATGTACCGGATTTTGAACGCCTGAAGTGCCGCCATCACCAAAATCCCACACTGTAGAGATAATAGGTTCATTTTTCGTGGTGAAATCGGTAAATACTACGGGGCCATTATCACAAAACTCTTTTTTGTCCATTCCAAATAGCGGAACAGCTCCCAGCACTTTTACCGGCGTGCCATAAATAGGAAGCAGGCACCCTGAAATTGTATCCTGTATTACTAATTCAGGGTTACTCAAACTCGGCCGGGAATAGAAATGACTGAAACTGGTTCTTCCCGAAGAGTCCAATGTACCATCACCAAAATAGAAGAAAAATTTAAATCCTGAAGGCACTACTAAATTAAAATCCACATTCAGGGAGTTACAGCCAGTTGTTACCGGGCCTTCATTGACCTTTGCATCAGCAGGACTATGAACACTGACAGAAGATTTTGCGGAATCTATACACCCTCCCGGCCCTATTACATAAAGTGTAGGTATGAATGCGCCGTAATTGCTATAAAAATAGGTTGGATTAGGTAATGTGGAAATACCGCCATCTCCAAAACTCCAGAAAAAAGACTGGTAATCGCTGCCCAGGAAAGTAAAACTGGTTTGTAATGGCGGGCAAACTGTCGAAGTATCACGGATGCCAAATGCAGCTTTAGGGCTCCTGATGCTGATATAAGCGGGTTTTATTATGGAGTCTTTACATCCTGAAATATCCGTAATCGTTAATTTAACTGTATAGCTGTTGTCTCCAAGCGGATAACTATGCTGGGGATTGCGGATAGTGGATGTATTTCCATCGCCGAAATTCCATAGATAAGTTAGTCCTGCGCCGGCAGAAGTATCCACAAACTGGAGCGGAGCCCCGGGACAATAGAACGTATCGGCCTTAAAACCGGCCGCAGGATTGGTAACCAATAAAGGCGATGGTAAATAATATGCGTCTGTGCATCCTTGCTGGTCGGTTACTGTAAGGGAAACATTATAACCACCCAATTGCGAATAGGTATGTGTAAAAGGCGGACTGCTAAAATTTTGTTGTGTACCATCTCCAAAATCATAGTGCCAGTTGGCAATAGTACCGGCAGGAGTGGATAGGTCCGTGAAAGTGATTGTTTTATTAAGACAGGCGCCGGGTGTTACAGGATTAAACCTGGCAACCGGGCCATTCACAGTAATGTAATTTGCAATAGTGCGTGTGGTGATACATCCGTTGAGGTCTTTTATGGTCAGCGTTACATCATAAGTACCGGTAGTGGGCAAACTATAAGAGACCGACCGTCCCATACCAGGTAAAGTAACACCGCCTATTATCCAGGTATAACTGGCTATATTGGAAGGATTGCTGTTAAGCGCAGTCAAAGTAAAGGTTTCATTCCTGCATACCGGATTCCGATTGATAGAAAAATCAGCAGGTTCGTTGGCAATGGTTACCGGTTGGGTTACCTGGTAAGAGCAGGGACCATTGGTTACCGTCAGTGTTACATTATAAGTTCCGGGTGAAGGATAAGTGAATGGGGGTGGATTTTGAACAGAAAATTGCGTATTGGCAGGATCTCCCATTTGCCATAAATAAGTAAGGGGAACCAATGCCGGATCTGCCAGGCTGCTGTCTTTGAAAGTTACGAGCCGGGTAACGCAATCAAATTTATAGTTAAACCTTGCTACAGGAGGTTTCACCTGTAATATATGTTTGATGGAATCAGCGCAATCGTTATTAAAAACAACCAGGGTTGTTGTAATGGAACCAGTATCGGTAAAAATATGTTGCGGGTTTTGAACATTGGCTATAGCTCCGTCACCAAAGTTCCAGAACCAGGCTACCTGCGCTCCTGGTGAAGTAACCGATAAATTTGTAAAAGATATTACGTTACTCGCACAGGCATTAAGCGGGGAAAAAGAAAAATCAACAGTAGGCCGCGTTCCGGTCAATACTCCTCCCGGCGCGCTCACTGTCCGGGTACAACCACTCGCGGATGTAACGGTAAGAGTGATGGTATAGCTGCCGGGATTGTTATATGTATACGGGGGAGGGTTTTGTACATTAAAAACGGCTCCGGGTTCGCCAAGATCCCATTGGTAAGAAACGATTGGATCGAGGGTTTGTATAGTAGCCAATGGCGTATAGGTAAAAGGAATACATCCACCGACAGGAACATTCAGGGAAATCGAAATGGGTTGGATTTTAATATAAGCGTTTTTAACCAGTGTATTGCTGCAACCTGCAACGGTTGTTACAGTAAGCGATACAGTATAATTTCCAATACTATTATATTGATGAACCGGATTTTGCAAGGTGGATGTATTGCCATCTCCAAAATCCCATAGCCAGGAAGAAGCGCCCGGTGTAAGATCAGTAAATTGAACGCTGAAAGGCGCCTGGCAGGAAGTACTGTCGTTTACCGTAAAATTAACCTGTGGTTTATCATTTACTGTAATTGTTTTGGAAACGGAATCTGAACAGCTCGCATACTGGTTTACCAGTGTTACAGTAAATGTACCGGGTACAAGAAAAGTTTTTATGGGATTGATCTGGGCCGAAGTAGTCCCGTCTCCGAAATTCCAGGAAGATGAAACAGGCGGAGAAGAAGACGCGTTTTGAAAAGTAACAGGTTGATTCAGGCAAATATTGGATGGAGCATTAAAATCGGTGGTAGTACTTGTAATGGTAATGGTTTGTTGCTGCGAACCGCTGCATCCAAGATCGCTTTGCGAATTTAATAGCACAGTATAAGTGCCGGGACTATTATAAACTACAGACGGGTTTTGTGCTGTCGACGTTTGGCCATTTCCAAAATCCCATGTATAACTGATATTGCCGGGGCCGCTGGATTGATTTTGAAAACTAACAGTAAAAGGAGGCCGGCAGGTAGACGATAGTGAATAGCTGAACCCGGTAGTTACCCCGCCCACTACCCGGATATAGCTGCCTTTTGACGATATGCTTTTACAGCCTGTACTGCCGGTTATCGTGAGTGTGACTGTATAAAAGCCGACATTGTTGTAGGTATGACTGGGATTTTGCAGGGTGGAAGTAGCTCCATCGCCAAAATCCCAGTCCCAGTTGGTAATCGTGCCAACCGGTGTACTGGAGAGGTCGGTAAAATTAATAACAGCAGGAATACAGCTTAAAGTAATATTGGCTGAGAAATCAGCGACAGGTGATGGGAAAACAGTGATATAATCAATTTTTTCGAGCTGGGCTATTCCGTTTGCATTCTGTACAACTAATTTGACAGAATAAGTGCCCGGTGAACTAAAAGTAACTACAGGATTCTGTACACTGGATAATGTGCCATTACTGAATTCCCAGCTCCATACAGTGGGGTTGCCGGTAGATTGATCAGTGAAACTGACAGTAAGAGGAGAACAACCTGAAGTAACATTGGCTGTAAAATTTGCAACAGGGTTTTGGCTAAACGCGAAACTGGTTCCGGTCAAAGCGATTACGAATACAATAATAGTTTTCGCAAGAGTCGTATATAAGTTAGTTCTCAGAGTTTTGATTTTAAATCACCGTGACCGTTCAGGGGCCATCCAATCAGCAAAAATTATTCCTAAGGCCTGGGCAAACCAAAATTATATTTCCAAATAAGGGGTAAACCGCACGAAGTAGGACATTTTTGTATCTATAATGTTTAATGGGGGGCGGATCAATAATGAATTCAAAGCCAATACAATCAGGCTATTGTTTATCCAATCTCATCGTTTTTGTTTCACCGGCCGTTGCCTGTGAAGCCACTACAAAGGTCCAGCTATTATTATCAATATGCCAGTTTCCATTAATAAGACTTAATGGTGATGAAGCATTGGTAAAGTTGGCCGATGTAGTCATGGTGGTCGCATCACCATCCCAGGTTCCTGTCATTTCTACCAAACCATTTTTGATGGCGTCAACAGTTTTATTGCTATAATATTGAAATTTATAACCGGAGAAATCGGTGGTAATATCATTGCTGTTTTGTACAAAATTGGTAACGGCCCATTGCCCGTCGGTCATGGCTTTTATGATGGCGTTTTCCTGTGCTTGTTCAATCGCCTTTTTACAGCCGGGGAGAAGAAGGATGAGGCAGAGAGCCGGCAAAAGTTTTTTCATAAGTAAAGTTAAGACCTGTAAAATAATGATATCCCCCCGTTTGTGCAATAGTAATTTTAACCCGTCACTTTACTTGCCGGGAGCATGAACAATGCTTGCCAGTCATTAAAAAATAACCCCGGCTGATCCAGCCGGGGCAGAGGTTTTTCGTCCTCAAAACCATCCCTTAATCTTTTATTTTTTGGGAAAGCCTGGCAGCGATTTTACCCGGTTGATTTTTTCAATAAAATAATTGCTTTGGTCTGCAAGCAATAAGAAATACTGGTAGCAATCTATCCAGCCGGCTGGAGTTGATACTACATGATTTCTCAGGTCTTCCGTAGATGTCCGGATATATTTGATATGATGGTCACGAAGAGTTATAAATTTTTTGAGTGCTTCAGCAGGATCTTTCAGGGAAATTTTAGTATTGGCGGGAATAGGTGTTTTCCATAATGCGGAGGTATTACTGACCAGTAATTGATCATCGGTCAGGGTTATTTTTAACCTGTTTTCAGCATCAGAAGGCTGGCTCATAATAGCTTTTATGTCGTCACTGCATTTTTTTTCCAGTGATGCCATATTGATAATAAGCTCTGCAATAGAAAGATCTTTTGAGGAAGCCTTATAATTGATCTGTGCCCTGGACAAGCCATGTACAGACCTCAATACTTCATTCTTGCTGCTCCTGATCAGGCCGATGGCCTGTTTTCTTTCTTTTTGCGAAAGCGAACTGTTTTTGAGCGTTCCTGCGAGCCCGGTAATTACCAGTAATCCAAGCAGGAGTCGTCCGGTGGTTCTTTTAAGCATAGTGAAAGCGGCATTTAAAATTTAGTGGATCAGGTGGTGGCCATGGGTGGAAAGACAGGAAAAGGTACAAAAGATATTATTTCTTAAAAAAAGAAATTTATAAACAGTTGTGTTTTAATCCTCTTTGAGCGGTCTCTTCTTTACCATCCCCCCACGGGTATCTTTGATGCTCTGCATTACGATAAAGGCGTTGGGGTCAATTTTTTCAACTTCAGATGTTAACCGATTGATTTCCAGTCGAGTAACCACAGTAAAAATGATATCGGTTGCTAAAGAGGTTTCCCCTCTTTTGCCATAGCCTTTCTTGCCTGAGTAAATGGTAAGCCCCCGGCCCATTTTTTCTTTGATCAGGTGAGCGATTTCTGTCGTGTGCGGCGAAATGATAGTGACACCGGTAAATTCTTCAATACCTTCTAAAATAAAATCGACGGTCTTTGCTGCTGCAAGGTAGGTTAACATGGCATATAAAGCCACTTCTACACTTAGCAGCCAGACAGCCGCGGAAAAAATAATAATGTTGAAGACCATGATAAAATCGCCTACACTCATACTCCGTTTCCGGCTGAGGAAAATCGCCAGTATCTCCGTACCATCAATAACAGCACCGCCCCGGATGGTCAGGCCGATACCAGCCCCAAGGAAGAAACCCCCAAAAACCGCAACCAGTAATTTATCATTTGTAACTACCTGGTAGGGTACAATGGCTACAGTAAGAGCGAGCAGGGAAATGGCAATTATACTTTTCACACTAAAGATTTTGCCGATTTGCTGCCATCCAAGAAGAATAAAAGGGATATTAAACAAAATAATCAGGGCTGAAAGCGGGAAATCGGTTTTAGCGTTTATCAACAATGAAATACCGGTTACACCGCCGTCAATAAAATGATTGGGCATAAGAAATCCCCGAAGTCCGAAACCGGCTGAAAGTACTCCCAGTAGCATAAAAATCGCGCTGCGAATAGCATTCCAGGTGGCTTTTTGCTTACGCCAGGTAGTTTTTGCTTTTCGATAAGGGGTGGGTGCAGGCTGACCGGTTTTCCCGGATTTTCTACCCGGCTTACTACTGAAAAAATCCCTGGTGGATGACTGATTACTCATGCTATTCAAAGATAGCGATTCGCCGGGCGGGAGGAAACCAGGCGATTATGAATGATACTCCTTCACTCATTGAGGTTTTAATAGCCTGTTGTCGCCATATAGTTAAATAGCTTTACCTGCATAACTATTTTAGGGTTAGACAACAAGAACAATCCTTTTATTTAAATGTCAAATTCAATGAAATATTATTCGCCGATAAGCCGGTCGTTTGACGATAGTGCCCGTATCTTATTTCAAGGGCGTTGAAACTCTTTGCGCCCAATAGCCCTTTGGGCGGAGCTATTCGCAGGTTCAAACCCTCATAATCAGAGCTAAGCGCAGAGAAATCATAGTCGCTCGAATAATATTGGTCCGCCGCCGTATGTGTTCCGTAAGCGCCGAAGAAGTTTGCTTTTGTTTGTATGTAATACCTGTAAAACGGGCTTATGGAGACAAAAGGGGTTATTTTAAAAGGAGTTTCCAGGCTGGCCGTATGCGAAGTAATTCCCCAGCTATCGGTATAAAAACGGTAATAAGATTTTACGATTAATTTATCTCCTATAAAATAATTTAATCTTATTCCCAATGGCAATTTGTAACGGTTGCCGGGCATATTTTCTATATGAACAGAGCCGTCATTAAAATAGACCCTGTAAAAAGGCAGGCCCAGGTAACCTTGTTGTGCGACGCCATCGGCTAACAACGCTATTTGCATACGCTGGTTGATCACCTGCGACAGCGAGAGTGAAATATCAAAAGTATTACGGGGACTTGAAGGAATTGTGCTTTTGGACCGTGAACTGCTGGCCGAGGTGATAATAACCGGGGCGGGCCTTAATTCGCTTGGCTCCACCAATTTTACACGATCGAGGTAAATATGCGCTTTGGCATCAAATTCACGGTTGTTATCTTTTGACTTTTTGGAAAATTCCAGATTGCCTCCGTAGGATACATACGTGTACTCATGCGAATAAGAAACTCCCAGTCCGAAGCCTGTTCTTTTTTCTTCATTTTCTACCCTGTACGTGTAAGAAGGGTAGATCCTGGTTCCACCCGTTCTGGACGCACCTGTCTTTGACACATACGCTGAAGAAGCGGCCGAATGATGATCAATGCCCAATTCAAATTCATAAGAATGCTTATGATTGAACAGATCCCAGTTAACAAGTTTCAGGGAAATCGTATTCGAAATATCTGTTAATTGCTGGGTTCCGGTACCACCGGTAACCGGCGAATGATTTCCATTCTGCGAGTAATACCCGGACACAATATTCACATCTTCTACTTTCAGGTTAAGGCTTTTATAATCATCCCCTGCGGAGGATGGGCTTTGGGCAAAAGAATGAAAGAACATCAGGAACATTCCGGTAACAGATAAACAAATCCTTCTCATTTTTTAGTGATTAAGCGGGAATACAATTCAATTTCATTTTATGCAAATAAGTAACAGGATGTATCAATTGCAGCCACAGCCACCTCCTGTTTTTCCGCCATTGGCCCCGGAAGAACCCTCCCGGTAAGATTGAAAACTCATTTCAGTTTTTTCGACTTTTCTTGCTGAGAGTTGCATTTCAGAATCATTAATACGGTTTTTCTGGTATTCTTTTACAGGAGCGCAGCCGGTGGCAAACAGTAGGGGCAATGAGAAGAGCAGGTAAACAGAAAGACTTTGTTTTTTCATATAAAATAATTTTTAAGATAAATGAATGTTCCTGGATGTATAAAGTTTGTTGTCATCATCGATAATAATACATTCTACTTGTTTTAACTGGTTGATCAGGTTAAGACCCGGCTTTATTCCCATAATCGTTACGGGAGTGGCTAACGCATCGCATAACTCTGCATTGGGGGAAATGATGGTAACACTTTTTATACCTGCAACCGGTAAACCTGTTCTGGGATTAATAGTATGGGAATATTTTTTATTGTTGATGATAACATATTTTTCATAATTGCCTGAAGTGGCTACGGCCATATCTGTAATTTTCATATACGAGAATGGCAGATTAGCTGCATCGGGGTGGGCAATGCCTACTGTCCAGGGAGATCCATCGGGCTGATAACCCCAGGCAGTTAAATCTCCGGAAGCGTTGACGATCCCGCTTTTAACACCGCTCTTTTTCATGAGAGCTTTTGCCATTTCTGCCGCATACCCCTTGCCAATTCCTCCAAACCCGATTCTCATTCCCTTTTCTTTTAAGAAAACAGTTTGTTCATTGTGGTCAAGAATAATATTCCTGTAATTGATCAGCCTGACCATCTTTTTCGCCTTTTTCGGATCAGGTAATGATTTCATATTCTTGTCGAAATTCCACAGTCTTTTGTCAATAGAGCCGTAAGTAATATCAAATGATCCTTGTGTAAAGCCTGATATCCGGATGCTGCGTTCTATCAACCGGAAAACTTCTTCACTCACTTTTACAGGTTGAATGCCGGCATTTTTATTGATAAGATTAGTTTCACTATCGTCTTTATAGGTGGTCAGTATTTTTTCAATGCGTTTAATTTCAGCTACTGCCTCGTCAATTCGTTGGTAAGCCCATTCCTGGTTATCCGCTACTACGGTAATTTCAAATTGATTACCCATGAGTAACATTTCTTTTTTGAAAAGGCCCGGTCGCATCTTTTATACAGATTTTTTTGCTTATTATATTACCTCATACCCGATGGATCACCACGATAGTTTGCCCGGGAAAACATACTGTTGCCGCATAAAACTACTTTGAGTACAACACTAAATATATATTGATTATTATGTGATGATAAGATCAATGGATACTGATTAACAAGTATTTAACCTGATAGACACGAAAAGCATTACTGCCACCTTGCGGATGGCCATACTTAACAGATGTAACAAAAACCCGGAATGGTTGGGTAGCCCAAAAATCATTAGTACGGATATTTGCTATAGATTAATTGTATTATTGAGATGTTTTTAGCTAAATAAAATGCTCTACCAGGTATATGAAAATCGCAGACATCATTGCAGATCTTGAAAACTTAGCCCCCCCTTCTTACCAGGAGCATTATGATAATGCGGGCCTGATTACGGGTGATGGGGCATGGGAATGCCGGGGTATTATTTGTTCCCTGGATGCTACCGAGGATGTCGTCAAGGAAGCCATTTCTCAAAAATGCAACCTGGTTATTGCGCATCACCCGATCATATTTGGAGGGCTTAAAAAAATAAACGGGAAAAATTATGTTGAGAAGACCATTATCCGGGCTATAAAAAATGATATTGCTATCTATGCCATCCATACCAACCTGGATAATGTAATTGAGGGTGTAAATGGCAGAATGGCAAAGATGCTGGGTCTGGAAAATCTTTCCATTCTTATACCCAGGCAAAGCACCCTTAAAAAGCTGTTTACTTTTGTACCGGCCAATAAAGCAGAACAGGTACGAAATGCAATCTTTTCTGCGGGTGGAGGAAATATTGGTAATTACAGCGAATGCAGTTTTAATGCCGAAGGCGAAGGAACTTTTAAAGCGAAGGAGGGAACAAACCCTTATGTGGGAGAGATAGGCAAACGACATTCAGAAAAAGAGGTAAAAATCGAAGTAGTCTTGCCGGCTTACCTGGAAAACAAAATTGTATCAGCATTGAAATCGGCGCATCCTTATGAGGAGGTGGCTTACGATATGATTGACCTTTCCAATGCGAACTCACGGGTCGGTTCAGGTGTTATAGGTATGTTGCCTGAAGCAATAGAGGAAAAGAAGTTTTTAAGCCGGTTAAAGGAAGTTTTTCAATTAACGACTCTACGGCATACTTCATTTTTAGAGAAGAAAATTCATAAGGTGGCACTATGTGGAGGAGCAGGCAGTTTCCTGGTTTCCAAAGCTTTAACTGCTGGTGCGGATGCTTTTATTACAGCGGACATGAAGTACCATGAATTTTTTGATGCCAATGGCCGGATACTGATTGCGGACATCGGGCATTACGAGAGTGAGCAATTCACCATCAACCTCCTGCAGGAATTTTTAGAGCAAAAATTCCCTACCTTTGCCGTCCTTAAAACAACAGTGCGGACCAACCCGGTGTGGTATTTTTAGATAAGTTGTCAATGGCGAATGGTAAGCCGGGATGGTTCATGAGGCTAAAGCAGAATGGCCAGAGCCAATTACCAAACTCTAAACATTTCAAACAAAATAAAATAATGGCAAGCGTAAAAGAATTTTCAGTCGAAGAAAAATTAAGTTCTTTGGTTACCCTTCAGAAAATTGAAAGCAAGCTGGACGAGATCCACATTCTGAAAGGAGAGTTACCCATGGAAGTTGCCGATCTTGAAGATGAGATCACAGGATTAAAAGCCCGCCAGACTCGTATTGAAGAAGAAATCAATGGAGTTACTGAATTCATTGCACAGAGAAATGAAGGGATCAAGGAAGCGCAGGCCCTGATTAAAAAATATGAAAAGCAAAGCAGCAACGTAAAGAATAACCGCGAATTTGAAGCTATCAACAAAGAGATGGAGATGCAACAATTAGAAGTGAAGCTGGCGGAAAAACATATCAAGGACGCCACTGAAGAAATAGCCGAAAAAGCCGTGTTGCTGGAAAAAGCAAAAAAGAATATCTCGACCAAAGAATCTGTATTGAACAATAAGAAGGCGGAACTGGAAAAGATCATAGCCGCCAATGAAAAAGAAGAAAAGCATTTTAATAAACAGGCAGCGGAAGCCAAATCCCATGTTGACAGCCGCCTGCTGGCCAGTTACGAAAAGATCCGCAAAAGCTATCGTAATGGCCTGGCGGTAGTAGCCGTGGAAAGGGATGCCTGTGGCGGTTGCTTCAATGCTATTCCTCCTCAAAAACAAAGCGAGATCAAACAGCATAAGAAAGTGATGATATGTGAGAATTGCGGACGCATATTAGTGGATGAAGAACTGGCCAATAATATAGAGGTAAAATAACCCCGTATAAAAAGATTCTCTTTTTTATTTTCCTCCCGCGCAGGCGGGAGGTTTTTTTTTGCCCGGATTTTTGCCCGTACCCGGTGGGAAAAATAGCGTTTCATATCAGAAGCTGTTTTTTATCTTCGTTCCATGTTGAAGACATTGCATATTGAGAACTACGCTATCATTGACAGTCTGCAAATTGATCTCTCCCCAAGGCTGAACGTCATTACGGGTGAAACAGGCGCAGGTAAATCTATTATTGTAGGAGCACTGGGTTTGATACTGGGCGCACGGGCTGATTCATCGGCTCTTGTTAACAAAGAAAAAAAATGTATTGTCGAAGGAATCTTCAATGCTGAGAACAGAAAAGCGATCAGTGATTTCTTAAAGGAAAACGACCTGGATGCGGATAATGAAC
Source organism: Bacteroidota bacterium (assembly GCA_030706685.1). Lineage (GTDB taxonomy): Bacteria > Bacteroidota > Bacteroidia > Chitinophagales > Chitinophagaceae > VBAT01. The sequence goes on along the minus strand of JAUZOA010000014.1, from coordinate 59,153 downwards.
TGGTGTTGCGCAGGGAAATCGGTACGAATGGGAAATCAAGAGCTTTCATCAATGATACGCCGGTCAACCTGGCCCTGCTTCAGCAGCTAAGTTCCATGATGGTTGATCTTCATCAGCAGTTTGACACTTTAGAATTAAGTCAAACCGGTTTTCAAAGAGAAGTGCTGGATGCATTGGCCAATCATGCTGATACCCTGGATAAATATCAAAAAGTTTTTTGGCAATGGCTGGAAGTAAAGAAAGACTGGGAATCATTAAAAGCGCAGAAACTGCAATTTGACAAAGAGGCTGATTATAACAGGTTCCAGTTTAATGAGCTGGCAGAAGCAGGCTTTAAGGAAAATGAAATAGAAAATATCGCCGCAGAATTGAAAATGCTGAGTCATGCGGAAGGGATCAAGGGAGCGCTGGCCAAAGTCTATTTTGAATTACAGGAAAGTGAAACCCCGCTGGTGCAGCAATTGAAGATTTTACAAAATCAATTATATACTTACTCATCTTTCCATGCTGACCTGCCGGCATTGATCCAGCGCCTGCAATCTTCACAAATAGAATTGCAGGATATTGCAGGAGAAGTGGATCACATAAGCGACCAGGTAAAGTATGACCCGGAGAAGATCGAACAATTGAATGATCGTTTATCAACCGGGTATAAGTTACTCAAGAAACACGGTGTTCAAACCACGGGTGAATTATTACTGGTACAGCAGCGGTTGCAGGAAAAGCTGCAAGCTGTTCTGGAAATTGATACACAGATCAATGAAAAGGAAAAGGAATCCACCAAGCTATTACAGGAAGCGAAAGAATTGGCGGCTAAAATCTCGGAGGGTCGCAGGAAGCAGGTAAAGCCATTGGAAGACAAGGTAAATAAATTGTTAGGACAGGTGGGGATGCCCAATGCACGATTGCGTGTAGAGACAGGGCAAGCCCTGTCCCTGCACGAATACGGCAACGACACGATCGAATTTTTGTTCGATGCCAATAAAAGCAACCAGTTTCAACCTGTGCGTAAAGTGGCGAGTGGGGGAGAACTCAGCCGGCTGATGCTCTGCATAAAATCCCTGGTTGCCGAATCCATTGATCTGCCCACTATGATATTTGATGAAATTGACACGGGTATTTCCGGCGAGGCAGCAAGGCAGGTAGGTATAATCATGAAAAGGCTTGCTGCAAAGAGGCAAATGATCTGCATTACCCATCAACCGCAGATCGCGGGTAAAGCAGATGCTCATTTCTTCGTCTATAAAGAAATAGTAAAAGATGCTGTGAAAACAAATATCCGCCTGTTAAGCACAGAAGAACGAATCACCGCCATTGCCAAAATGCTGAGCGGTGAAAAGCCGACTGCCGCTGCGATGGAGAATGCAAGGGAGATGGTGGGTAATTAATTTTGAAAAGCATAATCGGGAAATTTTGAAATGGAAGGCTCTCTTCATATGGTGTATTATCATTATTTCGCTTATTCCCGTTTATTTATTTAATAAGTATTTACAGAAAATCACCAGGCCCAAAGAATCATTTGGCAGGTTGTTTTTATATCTTTTTTCCGGGCTGATAGTAGTATTTGGGTATACGTTTATCCTTGTTCTGATCATAAAAAGGCTCTTTCCGGGCGCTTAAAAATAACTTCTTACTTTTGCGCCCAACAATAAACCATAATCTGAGTTTATGTCTTATAATTTACTGAAAGGAAAGAAAGGAATCATCTTCGGTGCACTGGATGAAAAATCTATCGCCTGGAAAACAGCATTAAGGTGTTTTGAAGAAGGGGCGCAGATTGTATTGACCAATGCTCCTGTAGCCCTAAGGATGGGCGAAATAAATAAACTGGCAGCAGCCTGCGGCAGTGCGCCGGTCATCGGGGCCGATGTGACGAGTATGGATGACCTGAAAAACCTTTTTGAAAAATCAATGGAGCATTTTGGCGGAAAGATTGATTTCATACTTCATTCTATTGGCATGAGCCTGAATGTTCGTAAGGGCAAACATTACACGGAAATGAATTATGAATGGAACCAGAAAACCCTGGATATTTCCTCGATGAGCCTTCACAAAGTATTGCGCACCGCCTGGGACATGGATGCACTGAATGAATCAGCCAGCGTAGTGGCTCTTACTTATATTGCTGCGCAAAGAGTGTTTCCTGATTATAATGAAATGGCTGATGCCAAGGCGCTGCTGGAAAGCGTGACAAGAATGTTTGGTTATTATTATGGGGTAAAGAAAAAAGTAAGGGTAAACACTATTTCACAATCCCCGACAAGAACAACAGCGGGGAGTGGGGTAAAAGGTTTTGACGGTTTTATTAATTATGCGGAAAAAATGAGCCCTTTAGGAAATGCATCCGGCGAAGATTGTGCAAACTTCTGCGTAGTCATGTTCAGCGATCTTACTAAAATGGTGACCATGCAGAATTTATTCCATGATGGGGGATTTAGTTTTACAGGGGTGACGCAGGCAGTGATTGAGCAGATGACAGACGCGAAATAACGCGTAAGAGCACTAATGGACGCTAATACCGGCTTACTGTAGACAATAAAGCCCTGGGTGAAAAACCCGGGCTTCTTTATTATTAGCGTTAATTCTCGTAAATAATTGGCGTTAATTAGTGTTCTAATACTCGTCCTCATTAAACAGGAAATCGTCCTGGGTGGGATAATCGGGCCAAATGTCTTCAATTGTTTCGTACACGTCGCCTTCATCTTCCAGTTCCTGAAGATTTTCTACTACTTCAATGGGAGCGCCGGAGCGGATAGAATAGTCAATCAGCTCATCTTTGGTAGCGGGCCAAGGTGCGTCTTCAAGGTATGAGGCCAGTTCTAGTGTCCAAAACATATCCTACTGTGGTTTAAAAAATTCAGGAATCAGGTTTTCAAGGGTCAACTGCACCCTCCAAATTTTCCGCAAATGTAGTTGTATTAACGAATTTTCCAAATACGGAGTTGCGGGAGCGGTTTTTAAGTATTTCCTAAAAAACCTATTCCTATAATTTATGGTTTTGATTATGGGCTCTATTTACTGATATTTGATTTATTAAACCCCGGTTTGGCTGCATGTTAAGCGGAAAAAATATTTACAAAAGCTATGGCCCTGTCCAGGTGCTGAAAGGCGTGGATATTGACGTGCAGAAAGGCGAAGTGGTGTCAATTGTGGGTCCTTCCGGCTCCGGGAAAAGCACCTTACTGCATATTATCGGTACCCTGGATAAGGCGGACAGAGGGAATGTAAGTATGAACAACACCGATGTAAATTCATTATCTCCCAAAAAATTAGCTGCGTTCAGAAACAAGCATATCGGCTTCGTTTTCCAGTTTCACCATCTTTTACCAGAGTTTACAGCATTGGAAAATGTTTGTATCCCGGGCTGGCTGGCCGGCCGGAAAAAGAAGGAAGTTGAGGAAAAGGCAAAAGAATTACTTCAAATGCTTGGCCTGGGTCATCGCATGGAAAATAAACCCAATGCCATGAGCGGGGGCGAACAGCAAAGGGTAGCTGTGGCCAGGGCGCTTATCAATAATCCCGATATAGTTTTTGCCGACGAGCCAACCGGTAATCTGGACTCCGCCAATGCACAGGAGCTTCACCAGTTATTTTTTGATCTTAAGAAAAAATTCAACCAGACTTTTCTTATTGTTACTCACAATGAAGAATTAGCCGGCCTGAGTGACAGGGTGCTGCACATGAAAGATGGGAAGATTGTTTCCTGACCATTCTTTTTGCATCTGGCATACTATTCCTTTGGTTTGTATTCCAGCCTTACTCTTATTTTGCCTGTTGATATCAGGCCTTGCTGTGCTGCGGTAGGGTTAAAATCCGTTGCATCAAAAGTCTGGTCAATAAGTACCACGTTTTTATTGCTTACATTGACAGGTAATTTAACCGTGTTCATAGATAAACTGTTCAGGCTATTGTCGGCCGAATTTGCCGATTGGAAAACTTCATTAAGTTTGGCCTGCATCTCACCGGGACTCATGTTGCCACGTTGCATTTGCTGAAGCTGCTTCGCTTTTTGTAACGCCTGTTCGGCGTTCACAGTGAGATTCTGCTGCATATTTTTTTGGAGTTCCCCGCTTTCCGCTTCTTTTTTCATTTCCATGCCCGTTTTCATCGGGTCGATGAATAGTTGAAACCCTGAAAAACTTTCAAATACTCCTCCCGGCACCGTTCTCCCCGCCATGGCCCATTTGTAACCCGTTACAGGATCCGGAAGTAAATGTGATTTTATAAAAAGTGTATCATGTTGTTCATTCTGGCAAAAACGAACTTTTAACTGGAGGTCAGCATAAAAATCATGTGTTCCTGCATACTCAAGGTGCGGACTGGGTCCTGTAACCTGTGCCTGCCGCAGTTGTGTATAGATCAGCATATTTTTATCCCCTTTTGCGCTTGCAGGTATCCATTTAAGGCAGCCGGTTGAATCTTCATCCCATACAGCTATCAGGTAACCATCACAGTGATATTGCATGATCTGGAAAACAGGTGCGTGTCCTACATTGGTCTCCACATCAATGGTGAGCCGAAACTGATCATCATTCATCAGTTTCAGTAGTTTTTTATCCAGGCCGTCATTGTCTCCATATCCTAACAATATAGCTTGCCGTAAAACACCCAGCATAAAAGGAATATCTGCAAACCGGGTGAAATCACGATCTTTTACTTTCCTGTCCAGCCAATCATCGTATAATGCCTTACACGCGGAAGCACACTGCGGCAGGAAATAGTCTTCTTCGCCACCCATATTTAGCAGCGCTGCCTGGCGACTGATGTTTAAACATACCAGGATGACAGGTTGTACCTGCAGGTCGTAATGAGGATTTAAATATTTCCTGGAAAGTAATTCTGCTTTTTTTTTGCAATACTGTATTATCGAATACAGTGCCTCATTTAATTTATACGGAGCATCTTCCAGGAAGGTACAAAAGGTCGGGTGCTTTGTGCTTCCGATCGCCTGGTTTATGGCTTCCTGCATGGATGCATCCGAATGCGCCCCTTCGGTAATTTCCCCGTTTATGGAAGTATTCATTCCAAAAACCAGGGTGAGCTCTTTTTCCACGCTTAGAATATTCCTGATCCGCTTTTGTTCTTCCTTAAAGAAATCATCAACATAATGTTTTACCAGCGTATCATAGTTATCTCTTTTTTTCTTATCACAGGCCCAGCAATTGAAATAATCCGCGGTTGGTGGAACCGGGATATCCGGATTTTTATCTTCCTTTATCTTCTTCACGAAATCCATGATATCATCATAAATGGGTTTTATTCGCGGGCAGGCTTTATTCACCAGGTAATCCTGCATGCCAGCAGGACCCAGTGGCCTGACCTGGCTATTACCCTCCTCACCCCAATCAATTTTCTGCAGGATGATAGTATTAGTCTCTTCCTTCAGCCTTTCATATAATTCAATAGCCTTGGCCACGACCGGGTATATTTTAATTCCATTCTCATTTTCATGGCCTTCTTCCTGCAACTCTTTTTCTGCCACATCTGTCCGGTTATTTTCGTCAATAACAGGTTGCATCGGATCTTTTCCGTCGGGAAAGTTGATCTCGGGTTCTTTCGTTTTCGGGTTAAGGGTAATAACGGCTCCATTACCTGTAATAAATTTTCCTTTTTCAAAATGTCCTGTCCAGCACATGAATGTGTCTTTATTGAGAGCAGGATTTTTGGGTGATAATGTGTTTTGCGCCCGGCTGCAAATACACAGGCATACTATAAATGTGAACAAACAAACTTTTCCCGAAGCCTTTTTTATGACAACTGACATACAAAGTATTTAGATTTTACCATTATTCTTTAACTATTAAGCTGTTCAGTTTTTGCATATCCAGTGATTGCAGGAATTGCGTTATATACTTCGGGCTTCCTTCCACGTGCAGGACCATCGTCTGCACTTTATCACAGGGAATTTTTTTCACCGTCACGTCATCGGTATTTTTTTTATCGGTAAAATACACTGAATGATAGCTATGGTATTGGTCCTGATTCAATGTCCATTTGCCAAAAAGAAGCATGGCAATGTCAGGGCTTCGCAGGTATTGCCCGAATATCTCGTGCTCATCGGGAGAGTTGTTGTGCAGCAATACACCCATAGTACAGGCAGGTATGGAAAGTTGTTTTATTATTTTTTTACCCTCGTCATCAGCTATGGCGATATAGTCATTTACATTCAGGCTGACTCTTATCATACTGGCATTGCGGAATGCAATGGTGTTTTTATGCTTGTAAGTTTGCAGGTCGTCAAACCGGGTTTTAGATGCGGAGAAGTCTTTGGCGCTTTTGTCGTTTGACTGATCAATACAGGCATTGATCCTGTCATCGTATTTTTTCATTTCATCTTCATATCTTTTTTGTCCTTTGGTATCACCCCCTAAGATTGCCTTTTGATAATCTGGAGAGTGATCAGTCATGTACTTTATTTTCTGGTTGCCGTAGTAGGTAGCCGAATCAAGATATTTTTTTCGGATTGCATCCTGTGAAAGATCATTCCCGGACTGTTTATAAGAATCCACCACTTTATTCGATGCATTTTGCAGATCATTGTTATACCAGGCTTGCCAGGCATGCAATGAATCTTCATTGACAATGAAGATAAAACTGATCTGCCACTGATAGGGGTGTCGCAATGGATAGGGCAAGGCTGTCGTACCGGATAAGATGCCGGAGCCGGGCGCTTCCGCAAATTCATATACCGGCCAGTTTGTTTTTTTACCTGCTTCATTCATTAAGACACTGACTTGCTCCCGCAATTTGTTTTGCATGGTAATCTCCTGCGGTAAAATGAAATTATTGATACAGGTATTGGAATCTCTTGCATCCTCAATATTGCCGGGGCAATCAGCAGGAAACGTTTCGCATGGCTGTGCCTGGATATACAGGCTTAGCTGCCAGCATATAACTGCCATTATAAGTTTGCGCAGAGAAGAAGGGATCATGATCGTGTAATTTTGTTAAAAATGATATTACATTTTCACAAATTCCACTCTCCGGTTATTGGCTTTCCCTTCCAGCGTAGTATTATCACTAACAGGCTTTGTATCACCGAATCCCTTTGTAGTTAATCTTGACGCGTCAATCCCCATCTTTACCAACTGGTCTTTTACCGCATCCGCTCTTTGTTGTGATAAAGTAAGATTATGAGCTGCGGCGCCAATGTTATCTGTATGCCCATCCACTTCAAATTTTATATCGGCATTATCTTTCATTACCTGCACGATCATGTTCAGGGTACCCATACTTTCGGGCTTGATCGTGGCTTTATCTACATCGAAGTTGATTCCGTGCGTAACAATTTTTGATTCGGTAAATTTCTTGCCGATCATATTCATACCGCCACCCGATGCAAGACGGAAATTTTTAAATATTATAGGATTTGTCGCATCGCCAATGCCACCCACCTGGAGGCTTACAGGCTTGAATACGCCGCAATCAGGCATTACTAATACTCTGTATTGATCAACATAACATTTTATCTGGCTGCCTTTTTTCACCAGGGCGGCATGGTGCCATTTATCCCTGAAGTGCTCGCGGTCTCCCGGGTAAGGCGAGCTGAAATCTTTTGTGAAATAACCGGTTGAAACATCTTCCCCAAATTGGATATTACGATCTCCGCCTTCTTCCATCTGGAACAGGATGAGGGGTGAATAGCCGCTATTAGCATAGAAATCAAATTCAACAGTAAAATTAGCAGGGATATAATTTTTTTCAACCTTCATACGGGGAGAAACGCGTACATAGTTTCCCTCCGTAAGAAAAAAAGCAGGTATACTATTCATTTTATTCAATATGCCCTGGCCTGCTTCCAATCCCCAGTGTGACGGGAATTCGCCATCCTGGTCGTCCATAAAATTATCTTCAAACAATACAGTATCCCCGGGTACAAAATCGTAATTCGCATATACTTTCAGCGTAGGAGGAGCTGCAGGGCTGTCCGGGGTTTCGTTGCTGCTGTTTGTATTCGTATTGGCTGAAGATGTTGAATTACCATCTTTCTTTTTTGTGGCATCTTCTGTTTTATCAAGCCCTTTATCAATAGTCTGGTCAGTTTTCTGATCGACGCGCTGATTGGTTTTATCTTTTATTTTATCACCTAATTTTTTTAAAAGCTGGCTATGACCATTGACGGCCAGGAAAGATAAGGTAAGTAGTAGCAGGCATAACTTTTTCATACAAAGTAGTTTTGTGTAAAGTTGTTCAATCCGGGGAGGCAAGTCAATCACAAAAAAGTGTGAGAAGGCCGTTGGAGAGTAGTGAGTGGTGAATAGACGATAGCGAATAATGAATGCGGAGCGCCGAAGCATGAATAATGCTGATAACTAACCACTCCTATTCACCACTCACCGCTACGTTCTTCCATAAACCTTATTCAGCGCTTCCGTCCGGCTCTGAACATGAAGCTTTTCATAAATCTTGCGTGCATGGCTGCGCACAGTTTCCATGCTGATCTTCATTTCATCGGCAATTTCTTTATAACGTAAGCCTTTTGCAAGGGCCTTCAATATCTCTTTTTCCTTGGGGGTAAGAATATCGGCTTCATCAATAGAATCCTTTTTCTGAAAAGAAGCAATGACACGGCGGGCTATCTGGCTGCTCATCGGGCTGCCCCCTTCATATACTTCTGTAATGGCGTCCAATATCTTTGAAGGGGCTGTTTTTTTTAATAAATAACCACTGGCACCGGACTTTAATGACTCAAAGATATTTTCATCATCTTCATATACGGTGCTCATGATGAACTGGGTACCCGGACATTGGGGCTTCAGTTTCCTTATCGCTTCAATACCGCTGATTCCCGGGAGATTGATATCCATCAATACCACATCAGGGCAGGAACGGGGAAGTTGTTCCATAGCCTGCTCAGCCGTTGAAAAAGTCTGCAGGCAGGAAAAACCATCGCTGCTGTCAATCAATAACTGGAGGCCTTCCCTGATTTCTTTAATATCTTCTATAATTACTACATGGATCATGTGTTTTTCAAAAATAGTAAAGCGATGGATAATTTATTATAACAAAAAAGTGTTAGACAGGTATTTCAATGATCGTCTTTGTTCCTTTTCCCGGCTCCGACTCAATTTTATAGGTACCTCCCACCTGCTCAATACGGTTCTTCATATTGACTAATCCGTTGCCGAAGAACCTGACATTCTTTACATCAAATCCCTTTCCATCATCTTCTATTTGTAATTGAATCCCGGGAGATACACGGTTGATTGTTATGATCACCTGGTTGCACCAGGCATGTTTCGCGATATTGTTGAACGATTCCTTTATGACAAGAAAAATATTTCTCCTGGTTTCTTCAGATAGTTTTATGTCCGGGAACTTTGACGGGTAATTGAACCGGGTGGCTGTTTCAAAAGGTTCAAAGAATTTCAGCGTATACTCGCGGATATATGCGGCTAAGTTCTCCAGTGTATCATTCTTGGGATTCAATACCCATATTATATCCTGGAGATTGTCTACCAGTTCGCGGGAGGATTCTGATATCCGCTCCAACTGTTGTTTTGCTTTTTCCGGCTCATGAATTTGTTTTTTTACTACTTCGCTCATGATAGCGATTTTTGTCAGGCCGCTTCCAAGATCATCATGCATATCGCGGCTGATACGGTTTCTTTCTTTTTCTACTGCTTGCTCTTTTTCAAGGCGCAATAATTTTTCTTTCAGGTTACGTTGCGATATATATCTTACGGCAAAAAGTAACGAAGTCAATAATGCGAGGGAAACCAGGGTGATAAACCATCCCGTTTTCCAGAATGGGGGATGAATAACAAAATCAACTATGATAATATTGGCCGATTCAGTGCCATTGGAACTGGCAGCTTTTAATAATATCCTGTAAGTACCGGCCGAAAGATTGGCATATTGAATTTCGCCTTTGTTACCGGCATAGTTCCAGCCGGCATCAATGCCTTGTAACTGGCAATAGTATTGATTTTTCAGCGGGTTCGAATAATCGGGCAATGCCCATTGAAAAACAATATTGGTAGAATGATGATCCAGGTTAAGGGTCGTTGCATTATTCCGGGATACCGGCTTTTCATTTACCATCACGCCCGTGAGAACAATATTCTCCATAGATCGTGAAGCCGCCAGCAAATCATCCGGGTTAAAAGAGGTGAAATACCCTGGCATACCGAACAACATAGTACCATCCTGCCTGCAAAATAAAGTGCCATTCATATCATTGCTCACCAATCCATCCGTAGTGGTGTATCTCCGGAATGAATTTTTAGTTTCGTTGAAAACGATCAGGCCATTTTTGCTCGCCAACCACCAGTTTCCTTTTTTATCGGGAGCCATTTCATACAATGTTTTATTCATGGCGTCAGGCAACCGGAAAGTGATGAGTTTTTTAGTATGGGGGTCCCATTTAATAACAGCGTAAGAAGTATTGGCATAACAGAAACCATCCTGGAAAAAAATACGGGAGACATGATAAGTTTCTCCCAGCTCTTTTACAAAGGGTTTTGAAAATTGCTGAGTTGCGGGGTCGAACAAAATAATTCCCTCATCAAGATCGGCCATCCAGATATTGCCTTCCTTATCCTCTGCAGCGTCTGCGATCAATAATCGTTTAATGTGTTCGGGTTCTTTAATAAATCCTTCCCACAGCCTTTCGCATTGCCCGGACTCCTTATTCATCCGCCATATTCCTTCCCGCCACGGAAATATCCATAATTGTTTTCTTGAGTCGAGGAAAAGATGAGCAACAAAATTTCTCGGAAGGCTCGTACTATCACCATCTTTGTGGGTGAACCATTTTTTTTGATGGGTCAGTAAATTAATATTTACTATTCCTTCGGAACTTCCTATCCATAAATTATTCTCCCCTTCTTTCGCGAAAGATAATGCGGCAACCGACGGGCCTGAAGGAAATGAAGCCAGGAGAACAGGTGAGAAGTCTTTTTTCAAATTCCAATTTTTATCATACGCTTTTAAAAGGCTTCGCGATTGCGCCCCGGCCAGTAACAGGTTATTCCATTCTGCAAAAACAATCCCCTGCGAGGTAAGCGATGAATCAAAGAAATAGTGACTGAAAGTTTGACGTTGCGGGCTATAGATGTATAAACCTTTGTCACTTGCCATCCACATCCAGCCATCCGCCGAGTGGAAAGAAGGAGAAACAACAGGGTATTCCGCTGATTGCAAGGGTTTAGGGTATTGAAAAAACTTATTTGCCAACGGGTCAAATGCAAGCAGGCTGCCGTTCAGCCATAAAACATATTTTCCGCCGGGTTGCTGTATTTCATTGATACAATTGATGATGCCGGGATGGTTCGGAAGAGAAAGATAGTTGATGACTTTTCCGGTAGCCCTGCTTAAACGTTTTAATCCATTTTGCCAGTTGCCTGCCCATATAGTTCCATCATGATCTTCAAACGCATAGAGAAACAAGCCGTGGTACGCAGCATCATTATTCTTATGAATTTCTTTTTTGAATGCCAGGGTTTGCAGGTTAAATGACCAAAGCCCATCGGCTGTACAAAGCCACAAATAGTTTTTACTATCCACCATTAAATAATGTAACCGGTTGCTGAAAGTGATATTGCTTTGCTGTTCAGTACTGAGGTTATAATACGCGGTGAACCTTTTTTTCACAGGTTCATACTGCAGCAGCCCTCCATCCGTACTACACCATATTCTTGATTGTTTGTCAATAGCGATGGCATTGATAAAAATGGTAGACCCATAAGGGCTCTGGGCAGGAATAGCAGTAGAAAATACCCGGTCGGCCCTCAGGTAACAACTCAATCCCCCGGCAGTGCCAATCCATATATTTCCTGCGGGGTCTTCGGTAAGGGAAAGAATATTATTACTGATGATGGAGGTACTGTCATTTTCAATATGCCTGAATATTTTTATGGTGGAACCATCCATCAGGTTCAGGCCGTCGGAGGTTCCAATCCATACAAAACCTTCTTTGTCTTTCAGCACACATTGTACATGGTCATCGCTTAAACCGTTTTGCTCAGTTATATTGGATAATACCAACGGGTTATTCACTGCAGCATCTTGTGCATAACAGCAGGCAATAAAGGCAAATGAGAAGGAAAGGAAAAAGGGCCTCATGACATCAGAAAATTACAACTTCTGACGATAGCTTAATTATAGTATGGCTAAACCCTGGGTTTCCAGGGAATCTCCGGGACTTTTAACCGGTCGGCTGTAAACCTTGCCAGCACAAACAAATAATCACTGAGGCGGTTGAGGTATTTTAAAATGACAGGTTCGACTTCGGTGCTTTCGTGTTCTAATCGTACACAACACCTTTCCGCCCTGCGACAGATACAACGGGCGATATGAAGGTGGGAAACAGTAATATGACCGCCCGGCAAAATAAAGTTCTTCATGGCGGGGATAGCATCACTCATTTTATCCATCTCTTTTTCAAGCAGGGTCACATCATCTTCTTTCAGATCGGGTATTTTCATCCTGGGTTCTTTAACGGGATCAGAGGCGAGAGAAGAACCGATAGTAAAGAGGCGATCCTGTACTTCCTGTAAAATAATTTTGCCTTGTTCATCCGCCAGGAGGTCTTTGCATAATCCAATATAGGAATTCAATTCGTCGACGGTCCCGTAAGCTTCGATGCGAAGGTGCGATTTGGGGACCTTTGTTCCCCCAATCAGCGAGGTTGTTCCTTTATCGCCTGTCCGGGTATAAATTTTCATTGCCATGGTCAGACATGTGCTGCTTTAGGCATGTTTTGTTTATCACTTTCTACAATCCCATCTCTTAACCGTATCACCCGACGGGCATGATTGGCAATATCTTCTTCATGAGTGACCAGCACTACGGTATTTCCTTCGGAATGAATTTTTCCAAAAATATCCATGATCTCGTAAGATGTCTTTGTATCAAGATTACCGGTAGGCTCGTCGGCAAGAATAATAGAGGGATCATTGACCAATGCCCTGGCAATAGCCACCCGTTGCGATTGGCCGCCGCTAAGTTCATTGGGTTTATGATGACTCCGGTCAGTAAGGCTTACCATATCCAGCACATGCATCGCTTTTTCATTCCTTGCTTTCCTGCTCATGCCGGCATATACCAACGGCAGGGCTACATTTTCTAATGCGGTTAACCGCGGCAAGAGGTTGAATTGCTGAAATACAAAACCGATTTCTTTATTTCGAACTTCAGCCAGGGCATTGTCTTCCATCTTACTTACATCCTGGCCGTTCAATATATAGGTGCCTGCGGAGGCGGTATCCAGGCAGCCAATTATATTCATCAGGGTGCTTTTTCCCGAACCCGAAGGACCCATCAGCGCCACGTATTCGTTCTTATTTATATCCAATGAAATCCCTTTCAGCACCTGGAGCTGCTGCTTACCCATGATATAACTTTTCCTGATTTGCTCGAGATGAATGATTGAGTTCATGTTGATCTTTACTTGATGTTGAGTGTCAGATACTAGATGCTGGATGCTAGATACTAGATGCTAGATACTAGATGCTGGATTCACAAAGCAGGAATCTCCAGACGGTAGAATAATTACCTGCTATAAGATCCAGTATCCAGTATCTAGCATCCAGTATCTACTTCTTTATCACTTTTGGTACTTTAAAAAACTGGTCGTCATGCAGGGGAGCATTTTTTAAGGCTTCTTCCCGGCTGACAGATTCTTTTATTTCATCCTCACGTAATACATTTACTTCATCGCTCATATGCATTAATGGCTCAACGTCTTCCAGGTCAAGTTCGTTTAATTTTTCTACAAAGGCGATCATCCGCTGCAGGTCATGTTTGATCTCTTCTTTTTCCCCGTCCGCAAAACTCAGTCTTGCCAGGTGAGCCAGTTTTTCTATCATGGAGTCATTTACTTCCATTTAGCAAATATAAACAATAGGCAATTAGCGATTAGCAATGAACAAAATCGTTTAAAAAAGAAATGTCTTCCCGGTCCTGAAAATTGTCTTATGCTAATTGCCTATTGCCCATTGTCTATTGCCAATTGTTTATCTTCGCCGTCCTTATGGCGGTTAAGAAGCAAATAGTAATGAGCGGGATCCGGCCGACAGGTTTTTTACACCTGGGTAATTATTTCGGGGCCTTACGGAATTATGTGCGTATGCAGGAAGAATATGAATGTTTTTTTATGGTGGCTGACCTTCATTCACTGACGACCCACCCGGATACAAAAGAACTAAAATTGAATGTTCACAGGGTATTGTCGGAAAACATAGCCTGCGGGTTAGATCCCGATAAAGTGGCTTTATATTGTCAAAGCCATATTCATGAAACGGCAGAATTATATTTATACCTGAATATGCTGGCCTATAAAGGAGAACTGGAAAAAACCACCACCTTTAAAGACAAGGCCAGGCTTCAGCCTGATAATGTCAATGCGGGTTTATTGACCTATCCTGTTTTGCAAACGGCTGATATCATCCTGCACCGGGCATCGTTGGTACCGGTGGGTAAGGACCAGGAACAGCATTTGGAAATGGCAAGAAATTTTGTCAATCGTTTCAATCACCGGTATGGGGAAGTATTTCCTGAACCACGGGCATTCAATTATGGAAGCGAACTGGTAAAGGTTCCGAGTCTGGATGGCGCCGGGAAAATGAGCAAAAGCGAAAATCAATTGGCTACTTTATACCTGTCAGACGATGATGAACAGATCCGTAAAAAAGTAAAAAAGGCAAAAACGGATACAGGCCCGTCAAAACCCCACTCGCCAAAACCGGACTATATCGAAAATATTTTCTTGCTCATGAAGCTCGTCAGTTCCGAAGAAATTATCAATAAATTTGAAAACGCCTATACTAACTGCACTATTCGTTATGGAGATATGAAAGAGCAGCTCGCTGAGGATATGATCCAATTCATCAGCCCTATCCGCGAAAAAGCTAATGCTATCCGGAATGACGAAAACTACCTGAAAGAAATAATGGAAAAGGGCGCAGAAAAGGCCCGTAAAAGCGCCAGGGCAACCATGAAGCTGGTCAGGCAAGCCATGGGACTTAATTATTAACCCGGCCTCCAAAACAGGTTAAGAGCACCCGGTAGTAAAAATGGTTTTTATTAAAATTAAGTGTTGGTTTAGGAGAATTCGATACTTTTATCGCGGTTACAAATCTTTAACGTATAAATTTTCCGCCGTGGCGGAATAGGGATCTATGGCCAAATCAAAAAAACCCAAGCATATAGCTGTAGCGGGTAATATCGGCGCCGGTAAGACCACATTGACTGAGATGCTTAGCAAGCATTACAAATGGATACCGAATTTCGAAGATGTGGACCATAATCCTTATCTCATGGATTTTTATGAGGATATGCCCCGCTGGAGTTTTAACCTGCAGATATATTTTCTAAACAGCCGGTTAAGACAATTGGTAGAAATACAAAATGGCACGGAAACTGTTATCCAGGACAGGACCATTTATGAAGACGCTAATATCTTTGCTCCTAACCTGCACGAAATGGGGTTGATGAGCAAGAGGGATTTCGACAATTATTATCACTTTTTCCAGACCCTGAAGACAATGGTTCAGCCACCCGACCTGCTGATCTATCTCAGCGCTTCTGTGCCAACGCTGGTAGGGCAAATCCAGAAAAGGGGACGGGAATATGAAGAAAATATACGGCTGGATTACCTGAAACGGCTGAACGAATATTATAATAAATGGATCGATTCCTACAAAGAAGGCCCGCTTTTGGTGATTGACATAGATAAGAATAAATTTGCTGAGAACGATGAACAATTTGGCGATATCATCCAGAAAGTAGACCGTGAATTATATGGCTTATTTTAAATAATATGAAAACCTCCTTTCTATTTTTCTTCTTATGCCTGGCGTCTGCAGTAATGGCTCAATCACTGAGGGATTCGCTGTTTAGCGGTAAGTTGAAATCAGATACCGGTAAAACATTTGTATCAAAGGATACAAGCAAGTATGTGATGCTGAAGAATGAAGCGGTTACTTCGAAACCGGGGGATAAGAAAAAAATGGAAACGGGTAAGGCAGAAACGGCTAAACCTCAAATAAATAAGGTCGAAATAAATAAGCCGGATGAGTCAATGCCGGATTCGCTCAATAAATTGTATTATGCCAGGCAAAAACAATGGAAACGGTTTATTGAATCCAACATCCCGATTATTACCCAGCAAGTAGACGGATCCCGGAAGGTAAAAAAAGGCGAGTATTCAGTAGAGATTGATTATACTATTGGTTTGAACGGCAGGGTAACAACCAATGGCATTACCTGCAGCCCCAATAATGATTTTATCGTAGAACAGTTTACTGAATTAATGAAAAGGCCGCCTGTACTTTCTCCCCCCATTTACAGTGATGGAAAACCGAGGACCCTTTCTGCGAAACAGCCTGTTACTATTGTAAAAAAGTAATTGCAAAGAGTAGAGAAGTTTATTAGTTATAGCCTGCGTATGACTGATACTCTTTCAATAGTTCCCCGATCTTTTTTAGCCATTCCGCCTGCTGTTCCTTTTTCCGGCTATGATCTGTTTCGATATCATACAGATCCTGGAAGGCTTCCTTTTCCGCCGTGATCGCGTCATAAATAGCTTTAAGATCTTTTTGATAAGATGTTTTATTGAATGAGTACTCGCCCATCTTCTTATTCAGTTTGCGGGCAAATATTTCCGCGATATCAAAATGCCCCTGTTCGTGTTTTAATACAAAATCTGTTTTAGCCATTCCCCATGATTTGGTTGTTGAGAACCGGCATTGGATTTTATAGGTAAGACCCTTTTCATCGAAATTATATTCAATGCCGAGATACGTACTGGTAGAAGCAGCTGCATCAGAGCGGGGATCAGGCTTGCCCTTGTAATCACTCCAGGTCAATGGCCGGGAAGCGCTCCAGTTTATAAGTTCTTCGTTTTTATCCTGTGCAAATGAAAATGCGGGGATAGCCGCAAGCAGGAAGAAGTATTTTTTTAGTTTTTGCATCCGGTAAGAAACGGCAATTTGCTTCAAATGTTTTAAAAGAAATATTAAAGGAACCTATAAGACATGAAAAACCTCTCCGCCAGCAGCGGAGAGGTGGCAAACAATGCAGAGGCAGTTCTCAGAGCCTTGGTGCTGCTGCCAGCACCTCTTTCGAAACCCCGTCCTTATATTTTTCAAAATTCTTTATAAATAGACTGGCCAGGTATTTGGCCTTTTCATCATAGGCAGTTTTATCAGCCCAGGTGTTGCGTGGATTCAATATTTCTGAAGGAACGCCGGGGCATTCTGCCGGAACAGCCATTCCAAATACCGGGTGAGTATCAAATTCAATCATACTCAATTTCCCTTCCAGCGCCGCTGTTATCATGGCTCTTGTATATTTTAATTTCATCCTGGAGCCTACGCCATAAGGGCCACCCGTCCATCCCGTATTGATCATCCATACATTCACATTATTCTTCATCATCTTGTCGCCAAGCATCTGGGCATATTTTCCGGGGTGCAGGGGCAAAAAAGGCGCGCCAAAGCAGGCACTGAAGGTGGATTTCGGTTCTGTTACACCGGCTTCTGTTCCGGCTACCTTGGCTGTATATCCTGAGATAAATTGGTACATGGTTTGCCCCGGGCTCAATTTCGAAATGGGAGGCAAAACGCCAAAAGCATCACAGGTTAAAAAGAAAATATTTTTGGGCAGGTTGCCGATTGATGGTTCCAATGCATTGCTGATAAAATTCAACGGGTAAGATACCCGTGTATTTTCAGTAATAGCGCTGGCTTCAAAATTCATTTTATTGCTCCCGGGGAAAAAAGTAACATTTTCCACCAGCGCCCCATGACGTATAGCCCTGTAGATTTCTGGTTCTTTTTCCTCGGTAAGGCCTATTGTTTTGGCATAACATCCTCCTTCAAAGTTGAAGATATTATCATCGGTCCAGGCATGCTCATCATCACCGATCAGTTTACGGTTGGGATCAGCGCTTAAAGTCGTTTTACCGGTCCCGCTCAGGCCAAAGAAAATAGCAGTATCTCCTTTCGCTCCCATATTAGCACTGCAGTGCATGCTCAATACATTCTTTTCCTGTGGCAGGATATAATTGAGGATGGTAAAAATGCCTTTCTTCGTTTCCCCGGTATAACCCGATCCGGCTATGATAATCATTTTATGTTTAAAGGAGACTACGGCCGCGTTGTGTTGCCGGGTCCCGCATTTTTTGGGATCCAGTCTAAGCCCGGGAACAGAGATTACCTGCCAGTCTGGTTTGAAGTTTTCCAGCTCCTCTTCTTTTGGTCGAAGGAACATGTTATAGGCAAAAAGGTTGTTCCAGGGTTTCTCCGTTATCACCCGGATATTCAGCCGGTAACGGGGATCAGCGCAAGCATAAGAATCCCGGACCCATACATCGGGCAGTTTGTCCAGGTAGTTTATTACTTCCTTATGGATAATGTCGAAGTATTTTGCCTCAATAGGGATGTTAAACTCGTTCCAATGAACCGTCTTTTCGGTGATATCATCCTTTACCGTGTATTTGTCTTTGGGCGACCTTCCGGTAAATTCACCAGTTTTGATCACCAGAGCACCGGTATCAGACAAAACTCCCTCACCCATGCGAAGTGTATCCTGTATTAGCTCTTTTGGGGATGATTGATAACGAATATTCTCTGTTGAAGTTAGGCCTAAATCAAATAAAGCCTTCTTAGAAAAGGCTATAGTAGGTACTGACATAAATCAAGCAAGCATTTGTTTCAGCACAAAGTTAATCAAACCTTTGGCAGTACAAACAGGTGTTAGTACTACACATTAAATTGCTCCTAAGAATCAACCGGAAGATTGAATCATATAAAATACCCGGAACGAGTGGTTTTGAAAGAAATTCAATAACTGGGGGGTAATTTTAAAAAAAAATTATTTTCAACATTGATTACCCGCATAATTCAACCATTTTTTAAAGTCATCCAATGCTATATGAAAATCTAAACGGGTGTCTAACCAGGCCGTTTTGGGCTATTTATTTGAAGGGTTCTTGTTTTCCGCCTTTGGCTTTTTATGCGGGAAGAGACTTGGAGTTTCCATTCTTATCCCAATTCTTTAGTCACTGGTATAGAAGGATTTGCAAAACAAAAAAATCTAAACCATTGATATATAGAGAGAAAGACAAAGTCTCCGTATGGCTGCCGTATCATTTTCGTATGACTTCCGTATGGGAAAGGTATGCCAGAGGTATGGGAGAAGTATCCCGGAGCTATGCCAGAAGTATGGGAGAGGCTATTGTTCTATTTTCTTTTTTTGCTCCATTGCAATCGCGACCCTCTATTAATATACACGATAGTTATTTTTTAGCCCCAAAGTAGCAAAAATGACATATTATGCTAATAATTGGTGGAACGGGACTCCGTGGCTTTGACCTTCCCGTCTTCGGATCTCGATTGGGTCTTGTTCGAAATTAAAGCGTTCATTTCTGCTCAGCGAACGCTTTAACTCCGAACAAGATATGGACAAAGGGCTAACAAGGGTCCTGGAAAGCAGGGCATTTATCTTCGACTTTTTTGGTTCAGAACCATTTACCTTTAGCCTTTTAAAGGATATAAATGAAGAATCTGCCTATCAACTCCGAATTGTTCACCCAAAATCGTGAACGCTTTACCAGACGGATGCAAAAGAATTCAATTGCCATTTTTGTCAGCAATGATGAAATGCCATCAAATGGGGATGCCATTTACAAGTATAAAACCAATAGCGACCTGTACTGGCTCAGTGGTGTGACGCAGGAAGATAGCATGATGATCTTGTTTCCCGACAACCCCGATCCCAAATACCGCGAAGTACTGGTACTGGTCAGGCCCAATGAACTGAAAGAAAAATGGGATGGAAAAAGATTACGGACGAAGGAAGCGCAGGACTTAAGTGGTATAAAAACTATCGTCTGGCTCGACAGCCTTGACGGCATCCTGCAGCCCTGGATACACCTGGCGGATACGATTTATCTTGACACCAATGAAAATGACCGGAAAGCAAGCCTGATACGAACAAGAGATTATCGCTTTGCGGATGAAATGAAAAGCCGCTATCCCCTGCACCATTATGAGCGGGCTGCGAAAATCATGAAAGACCTCCGCGGGATCAAAACTGCCCTGGAGGTGGAAATAATACAAAAAGCGATTGATATTACAGATAGCACTTTTCGTCGTTTATTGAAATTCATCAGGCCGGGTGTAATGGAATACGAGATAGAAGCAGAGATCGTACATTCATTTTTAAGCCAAAGAGCTACAGGCGAAGCCTATGGCAGTATCATCGCCAGCGGCGACAGGGCACGAACGCTGCATTACGTATCTAACAACGAGGAATGTAAAGACGGGGAACTGGTATTAATGGATTTCGGCGCTGAATATGGAGGATATAATGCCGACCTGACAAGAACCATTCCTGTAAACGGAAAATTTACAAGACGGCAGAAAACAGTTTATAATGCCTGCCTGCATTTACATGATTATGCAAAAAGTTTGCTGAAACCCGGGATTACTATTGCCGCTTATACCGATAAAGTGGGGGAAGAAGCCACTCAGCAATTTTTAAAAATAGGATTGCTGAAAAAAAGTGATGTAAAAAACGAGGATCCTGAAAACAGGGCTTATCGCAAATACCTGTATCATGGCATCTCGCATCACCTGGGCATAGATGTACATGATCTTGGTACGAGAACAGAACCTGTCAAACCGGGTATGGTGTTTACCGTGGAGCCGGGCATTTATATTGAAGATGAAAAAATGGGTGTCCGGATTGAGAATAATGTATGGATCACCAAAAATGGAAATAAGGACCTGATGAAGAATATCCCGATCACCGTGGAGGAGATAGAGTCCCTCATGAAAAAATAATTTTATCTTGCCGGCATGAAGCAAATTCCCAATCTCTTTACTCTACTCAACCTTTTTTTTGGCTGCTGTGCAATCTTGTTTGCCTTACAAACGGAGGCTATTGATATTTACCAGGGAGAAGATTTAGTCACAAGTTTTAATCTCCCGGAAAAGATTTATTACGCTTCCATTTGCATTGGCATTGCCGCCGTCATAGATTTCCTGGATGGTTTTATCGCGCGTTTATTAAAAGCAACCGGCGAAATGGGAAAACAACTGGATTCATTAAGCGATGTAGTCAGTTTTGGAGTAGCGCCGGCGATGATCCTATACCAATTCCTCCGGATAGCTTATATGCGGCAGGAGAACGGGCTGGAAGTAAATATTGGCTGGTTGCTGCCCGCTTTTATATTTGCCTGCGCCGGTGCCTGGCGCCTGGCGAGATTTGGTATTGATAATTCCCAGGAGCTCAGTTTTAAAGGCGTACCGATCCCGGCTGCCGGGTGTGTAGTGGCGTCTCTGCCATTGATCAGTTATTATAATTATTATGCCGGGGCAGTAAATGATGTCATTTTTAATAAATGGTTTTTATACGGGCTTATACTTGTTTTAAGTTACCTGATGGTCAGCCGTCTGCCGATGATCTCGCTGAAGTTCAAAGACCTCAGTATTAAAAATAATTTCCCGAAAATTATTTTACTTATTATCGGGCTAGCAGCGACTATCTTATTGAAATGGCTGGCTGTTCCGGCCGTTTTCATTGCCTACATCATTGTATCTTTGGCCTTCAAAAACAAACCAGCATGACCTATACCGTTCAGATCAAAGTAATGCCATTGAAAGAGTTATTGGATCCGCAGGGAAAAGCAATAGTAGGTGGCTTGCAAAATCTTGGATTGAAGGCAATAGAAGATGTCCGCGTCGGGAAAAATATCACCTTACAAATTAATGCGGACTCAGCCGGGCAGGCTCAACAGATCGCTGAAGAAGCCAGTAAGAAATTGCTGGCTAATCCTGTGATGGAGTATTTTGAAGTATCGGTAAATTAGTGCTATTAGCTATTAGCCGTTAGCTATTAGACTGAATTTTGAACTTATCCTGGTTGTTGCAAAAGTCCGGGTACAAGGGCTAAAAGCTAACGGCTAATAGCTAATAGCCCGCAGCTTATACTACATGCTCTATCTTGTTCCCACCCCCATCGGCAACCTGAAGGATATTACGTTAAGGGCAATAGAAACCTTAAAAAATGTTGACCTCATCCTGGCAGAAGACACACGGACTTCTTCCCACCTGCTTAATCATTACCAGATCACCAAACCCATTTCTCCTTATCACCAGCATAATGAACATAAGATACTGCAGCATCTTATACAGCAGTTAACAGAAGGGAAAAAAATTGCTTTGATGACGGATGCCGGTACACCCGGTATTTCTGATCCCGCTTTTTTGTTGGTGAGGGAATGTATCAAGTCGGGAATTAAAATAGAATGTCTTCCCGGGGCTACCGCTTTTGTTCCAGCTTTAGTGGACAGCGGAATCCCGGCAAACCGTTTTTGCTTCGAAGGTTTTTTACCTCTTAAAAAAGGAAGGCAGACACTTTTGAAAAAGCTGGCCCGGGAAGAAAGGACCATGATTTTTTATGAATCGCCGGTACGACTGGTAAAGACGCTGGAAGAATTCGCTGCCTGTTTCGGGGAAGACCGTTTGTGTTGTGTCAGCCGGGAGCTTACAAAAATGTTTGAAGAAAATAAAAGAGGAACCTTAAAAGAAGTGGCGAGCTATTTCAAAGAGAAAACAGTAAAAGGGGAGATTGTCATAGTGGTGGCCGGTAAAGAAAACTGATAATATATTCCTAAATATCATTAAGTGATGATGTTAATCAGGTTCCCGGAATCAATTTTGCCATTGAAAAAATAAATTCTATGATCAGGAAGGTTTTTTTATTATTGTTTATCTCGTTCACAGTTATTGCCAATACTCTTTTGGCGCAGATACGGCAGATACCCAAGGCAGTTGAGGAAACTTTTTCACAACAATATAACGGTGCTACGAATGTGGATTATAAGGATCAACTGGTAAGGGTAGATATTTCTTTTGAATTAAATGGCGATAGGATGCTCGCCTCCTATACTAATAAAGGAGTCTGGAAAGGAACCGAAAAAGAATGGACCTTTGATCAATTGCCCGACGAGGTAAAAGATGGGTTTCATAAAAGCAAATATGCCGACAGGGAAGTGGAAGAAACAAAAGTATTATACCTGCCCGGAGGATCAACTCAATATCGTTTAAAGGCCAAAAAAAGCGGGGTAGAAAAGAAATATCTTTTTTTTAATACAAAAGGAAGACTACTGCGGGAAAGTATAACCCTGTAAATAAGAATGCGGCTGTCTCAAAAGCTTTGAAAAGAAGTTTCCCGCAAAGGCCAGAACGCAATGTTTGAAAACCATCTTATTACCCTTTGCGTCCTGGCCTTTGCGGGAGAATAATTCCTTATGTGGCAGCCACTTTTGTTTTTACATAACATCCCATTGCCGATATTTGCCGCTTCAAACCACTACGCTAATGAAACGGATCTTATTAAGCATCACCTTTACGGTTTCACTGGTATTTGCATTTGGACAGCCTGACCGCTGGCAACAGCGGGTAAAGTATGTCATGGCCATTGACATGAATGTGCAAACCAATCGCTTTGCCGGTAAACAAAAGCTGGAATACTGGAATAATTCACCGGATACATTGACAAGGGTTTTCTATCATTTGTATTGGAACGCTTTCCAGCCAAACAGTATGATGGATACACGCAGCCGCAGACAGGGCACTATACAGGCGGGACGGGGCCTGGATTGGGATCCTCGTGTAAAGGATCGCATCCTGAACCTGAAACCGGATGAAATCGGTTACCAGAAGATCATTTCCTTAAAGATGAACGGACGGCCGCAGCAATACAATATGCTTGAAACTATTCTTGAAGTAAAATTAGACAAGCCCATCCTGCCAAAATCAAAAGTTGTTTTTGACATGGAGTTTGAGGCCCAGGTACCTTTGCAGGTTCGCAGGAGCGGAAGAGATAACCCCACTACAAAAGTCCGTTATTCGATGAGCCAATGGTATCCCAAACTTTGCGAATATGATTATGAAGGCTGGCATCCGACTCCTTATATTGCCCGCGAGTTTTATGGCGTCTGGGGCGATTATGACGTGAGTATTTCTATTGACAAAACCTATATTCTTGGGGGCTCAGGCTATTTACAAAATGCAAGCGAGATCGGGTATGGTTATGAAGCCCCCGGATCGAAAGTAATAAGGGCTCCGGGGAATAAACTTACCTGGAAATTCACAGCCCCCAACGTTCATGATTTTGTCTGGGCCGCAGACCCGGACTTCATTCATAAATCTGTAAAGATAAATGACAGTCTTACGCTTAATCTCCTGTATAAAACCACTAATGCTACTGCCCAGCAATGGGAGAATGTACTGACACTTGCCGGGAGAGCTTTGCCCTATATGGAAAAAACCTTTGGTCACTATCCCTATAAACAATATTCTTTTATTCATGGGGGCGACGGCGGCATGGAATACCCGATGGCTACATTAATCATTGAGCCGGGAGCCTGGTTGCATGAGTGGTTGCATAGCTGGTACCAGGGAATGATGGGTACCAACGAATCTCTTTATGCCTGGATGGACGAAGGGTTTACTCAATATGCAGAAGAGAGAGTGTCGGCTTACCTGAACGGCTCTGGTGGATTTGCACAGGCTGATAATTATGCATCTTATTTCAATGTTGTCAGGAGCGGAAAAGAAGAGCCCCTGATTACACATGCCGATCATTTCAATACCAATTTCGCCTATAATGTCGCCTCTTATTCAAAAGGAGCGGTATTTATGGAGCAACTGGGATATATCACGGGCGCGGAAGTGAGAGATAAGATATTGCTCGAATATTATCGCTTATGGAGATTCAAGCATCCTAATGCCAATGATTTTATCCAGGTAGCGGAAAAAGTAAGTGATATGAAACTCGATTGGTATAAACAATACTGGATCAATTCAACCCGGACGATTGATTACGCCTTTGATAGTTTGTGGGAAGAAAATGGCAAAACCAAAATAAGAATAAAGCGTGTCGGCCTCATGCCTATGCCGGTTGATCTGCAGATAACATTTAAGGACAGCACCAAAGAGTTGCATTATATTCCTCTTGACCTGATGTATGGGGAAAAACCGGCGGAAGATTCAACGCCGCGTAAAGTATACCCTGCCTGGAAATGGACAAATGAAACGTATATAATAGAAACAGGAAGGCGATTAGCGGATATAATAGTGGCTGAAATTGATCCCAGCCAGAGACTGGCGGATGTGGAGAGAAAAGACAATAAACTAAAGCTTCAATAAACAATACTGCGTTCTATAAACGACGAAACCATCCGCCAGTTGGCGGATGGTTTTTTATCGCTTGATTAGGCCCCTTTATAATAAATTCTTAAAGGTATAATGGTTAAAGGCTGTGGGCACGAATGATTCGAAAAATAACAGAACGAAAGTAATGGGTATCGCCAATTCGTCCTATACTACATACGTGGTATTTTTATTTCAGACATTAGAATCCGGTTAGAATCTGTTTAAATATGAGCTTTAGAATGTTTGCCAGAAAGGAAGAATTAGTGAAATACAATTGCTGCTATTCTATTGACAACAAATATTTTCTGAGTTTTTATTTCAATAAGATCAGCGTCCAAAATATTTATTTACCGCTTCCACCCGGTTATTGACATGAAGCTTTTCATAGATATGGTAGACGTGTTTCCGAACAGTTTCAGGACTAAGGAATAACAGGCCGGCAATTTCCTTATACATAAGACCCTTGGATAATTGTTCCAATATTTCTCTCTCCCTGTTGGTCAGTTGATCCAGTTTTCCCGGAGAATCGGGCGCATCGGGTTTATTCTGGAAAGCGGCTACCACTTTCCTGGCTATCTGGCTGCTCATAGGGGCTCCTCCCTGGTAGAGTTCGCGGATAGCTTCTAATAATTTACCGGGAGCCGTCTTTTTTAAAATATAACCACTGGCCCCGGCACTCAGGGCTTCAAATATCTTTTCATCTTCCTCATATACCGTACACATCATAAAATTTGTCGCCGGCATCTGTGGTTTCAGCGCTTTTACGCAATCAATACCGCTCTCACTGCTTCCCAGGTTGATATCCATGAGCACGACATCCGGTTTAAGTAAGGGAATCTGCTCAATTGCTTCTTCGGCGGTACCGATAGTAGCCACACACTTGTAGCCATCCGACATGCTGACAATTTCCTCCAGCGCACTCCTGAGTTGTTTATTATCATCCACTATGCAAACGGAAATCTCATTCATCCTGCAAAGGTCTTCTTTCGCTTACATACGGCCAATACCACTAATCGGTATTTTTCACAGGTAAATACCGACCAAAGTGATCCGGGATCATCTGGGTACAAAAAGCAAATACTTTTCCCTGAAAAACTCCCGGGGAAACAGTTCAGCTATTTCGATAATATGTGGACGGCAACCACTTTCCCGGATCTCTGAAGTCAGGTCGCCTCCTTTGAGGCAGATAAGCCCGGGGCGGTGGGTGATGAACGGTGAGTGGCGACCAGGGATTTCCGGATTTCGTACTTCGTACTTCGTACTTGTTTTCAACAGGGGCTTACTCCATCTCCAAAGATCCTTTAAGGGGGCCACGGCCCGGGAGACCACAAAATCAAATTTCTTGTTTTTAATATCCTCAGCCCTTGTATTCATCAGGGTTACATTTTTTAACCCGATGGCTGTTGCTACCCCTTCAACTACTTTTAATTTTTTTGCGATGCTGTCTACTAAAAGAAATTTTACTTCCGGGAAGAATATGGCTAAGGGTATACCCGGAAACCCACCCCCGGTTCCAAGATCGATTATTTCAGTGCCGGGTTGAAAATCGAAGATGGCGGCGATACTGAGTGAGTGCAATACATGTTTTTCATAAAGACCATCTATATCTTTCCGTGAAATGACGTTGATCTTTTCATTCCAATCTTTATACAGGGCTTCCAAAGCTTTAAACTGGCTTAGTTGTCCGGAAGTAAAATCAGAAAAATATTTAAGGATTATTTCCATAGGCAAAAAATTCTTACGCAATAATATTCCCTTTTACTATTGCAAGGGCCATGCCGTCGTATTCCTTTATCCCGACAATAGGAAGGATTGTTGAAGTAACATGCGGATTATCGCTTAATATTTTATTGAAGCGTTGTACGCCTTTGACCTTTTCATCGGTAGTGGCAGGATCAAGAATCTTTCCTTCTCTTATCACGTTGTCGAAAACCAGCAGGGTACCCGGACGTGCCAGGCTTAATGCAAAGCTGAAATACTCAGCATAGGGAGGCTTATCTGCATCAACGAATACCAGGTCAAAAGGACCCTCCTTGTCATGAATCATTTTTGGCAGGATTTCGAGTGCATCTCCCACCCTGATCTCCACTTTGCCCGACAACCCGGCATCATTAATATTCCTTTGAGCTACTTCAGCATAATGGTTGTTTATTTCAACAGAAATAAGTTTTCCATCAGCGGGCAGCGCCCTTGCAAGCCAGATAGTGCTGTACCCGCCAAGGGTACCCAACTCCAGTATTTTTTTAGCGTTGCAAAGAATAGCCATTAACTGCAAAAACTTTCCCTGGTTGGCGGAAACACTATGTTGAGGAAGCCCTTCCGCCCTGAGCGAACGAAGGGTCGCTGCTAACGTAGCGTCATCGGGGGCAAACATATTGCTGATGTACACATCTACCTTTTCGAAAATAAGAGTATCCATAGTGAAGCAATGAAATGTGCAGGCTGTTACAGGATAATTACCGTCTTCAACTCCAGGTTCTTTTTGGTTTTTTCCACAAGGCGGATGCAAAAACAATATAATAGAAGAACATCCAGATATCCAGCAATACAAACCAGGGCCACAAATCCTTTTCTTCCATTTTTTTCATCGACTTATAAAAAACAAAACCCTGTACTATAAGTTTTACGGATAATAAAAGGAGGGCAAGCCGCCAGTCATAAAAAATAATGGTACCGGCGAATAAGGGGTAAAAAAGAAATTGGGTGGCAACGTATAATCCAAGTAAGAATTTGTGTTTAGGCTTATAAAATTTAGCGGTAGTATAATGTCTCGATTTTTGTCTTCGCCATTCACCCCAGGTCTGCTTGGGTATGGAACGGGTGATCGCTTCAGGGTCAATGATGATGGCTGTATTTTGTTTGGTAGCCACTTTATTAATAAAAAGGTCATCATCCCCGCTTGGAATATGATTAATGGAAGAAAAGCCCTTGTTGCGGAAGAACAGGCCTTTTTTATAGGAAAGGTTCCTGCCTACACCCATGTAAGGGATACCCGCCAGCGCATAGGAAAGATACTGAAGCGCTGTATGAAAGGTTTCGAACCGGACAAGTTTGTTCAGGATACCCGGGCGTTTATGGTAAGCGCCATACCCTAATACGATCTCAATCTTATCATCATAAGCGTCCTGCATTTTTTGTATCCAGTGCTCACTGGCCGGAACGCAATCCGCGTCAGTCAGCAGCAGTACTTCATGCTTGGCTTCGCGGATACCAATAGACAAAGGATACTTTTTCCCGGAAATAAGCTTGGCTTCCTGGGTAAGTTCCACCACATTCAATGATTTGAATGTTTTCTTCAGCTCCTGCAAGATGTATTTGGAATCATCCAGTGAATTATCATTGACAGCCACCACTTCATAAGTACTTTTATAATTTTGTACCAATACACCCGGAAGGTTCCTTGCCAGGTTTTCGTCTTCGTCCCTGGCGCAGATGATAACAGAAACGGGATGTTGTTGCGATTGCAGTTTTTGTTTAGGCTTAAAAAATGCAAGACGGCTGAAAAACCAGGTATAATAGAAAACCTGTATAGCAGTGGCAGCAACAAAACAAAACAAAATTATTTCTCCCCAGTCAGTAAGTGGCATAGCTGCGAAGGTAAATGAGAAATAAGGAATTTTATCTCTAAAATATCAGGAGAGGAATTGAAATACTGCCGGAACTTCCCGGTGACTCATTTCTGATTTCTCATTTCTCATTCTATCTTGCAGCCCTCATGGCAGCATTAACTTTTCAATGGCAGCATACTGATCCGGGTTCCAAAGCCAGAACGGGGAAAATAATTACCGGTCATGGCGAGATACTCACTCCCGTTTTTATGCCTGTAGGTACAGTCGGCAGTGTAAAGGCTGTATCGCAACAACAGTTGATGGATGATGTAAAAGCCCAAATTATACTTGGAAATACTTATCATTTATACCTGCGGCCCGGTCTGGAAGTGTTGGAAAAGGCGGGAGGGCTTCATCGTTTTACAGGATGGCACCGGCCAATGTTGACAGACAGCGGCGGTTACCAGGTCTTTTCATTGGCAGGGACAAGAAAAATAAAGGAGGAGGGAGTTACTTTTCAATCGCATATTGACGGATCCAGGCATTTGTTCACTCCAGAAAATGTAATGGATATACAACGCTCGATAGGAGGGGATATTATCATGGCTTTTGATGAATGTCCGCCCGGCGGTTGTGAATACAATTATGCGAAGACTTCCCTTGAACTCACACATCGCTGGCTGGATCGTTGTTTCAGCCGGTTTAATGATACGAATGATAAATATGGATACACGCAAAACCTTTTCCCTATTGTACAGGGAGGCACCTACAAAGACCTGCGAAAGCAATCCTGTGAATACATTGCATCCAAACAAGCGACAGGTAATGCCATCGGGGGATTAAGTGTGGGCGAGCCGGAACCGGTCATGTATGAAATATGTGATTGGTGCTGTGATCATTTGCCAAAGGAAAAACCCCGCTACCTGATGGGGGTCGGCACACCCTGGAATATTCTTGAATGTATCAGTATGGGAGTGGATATGTTTGATTGCGTGATGCCTACCCGTAATGGCCGAAATGCCATGCTCTTTACAACACAGGGCGTGATCAATATTGACAATAAAAAATGGGAATTTGATTTTTCACCCATTGATGAAGGAGTGGATTGCATTATCAGCAACCATTATTCGAAAGCTTATTTACGCCACCTGATGAAATCGCAGGAGATACTGGGACTGACTATCGCGAGTGTACATAATCTTGCTTTTTACAGGTGGCTGGTGGAGGAAGCGCGAAGGCATGTTGAACTGGGCGATTTTGCAACCTGGAAAAAAGAAATGGTGGACGTACTGAAAAAACGATTATAGTTCGTAAAGACCGTATTTAATAGCAAAGATGACCAGCCCGACGCGGGATTGCACATTTAATTTTTTTAAAAGATGATCGCGGTACCCATCTATGGTGCGGGGACTTACGCGCATTTTTTCAGCAATTTGCTTATACGTCATTTCGGTGCAGGACAACTGGAGAAAAGTGATTTCATTTTCTGTCAACTGCGAAATAAGGTAGGTTTCTTTTCCTTTATCTTCCTGGGTCACATAGGTCAGCATTTTATTACTGACGAGTTCATTCATGTAAAAGCCTGAATCGCGGATGCTGTCAAGTGCCTGTTTAAAAACAGCGGGTTTGCTGTTTTTCAGGATATAGCCCCGTGCGCCATATTTAAGCATGCTGATAATAACCGCTTCACTGTCGGTAACGCTCAGGACCAATATTTTTGCTGCCGGTAAATTTTCTTTCATCCATGCCGCTGTTTCTATACCATTCATTTCCGGCATAGCTATATCCAGGAGTACAATATGCGGGGCCGGGTAGATTTTCAGTTGTTTGATGAATTCTTTTCCGTTATTCGCTTCAAACAGGACCGAATATCCCTCAAAAGAATTCACCAGCGCAGCAAGCCCGTTGCGAAGAAGGATATGATCGTCGACTAATGCAATCTGGGTAGTACTTTTAGCCAAGGTTATCAGTTGTTTTGATAGAAATAATTACCTGTGTTCCCTCTCCCGGCTGACTGTTAATGGTCAGATCCGCGTCAATCATCTTTGCACGGTTTCCTAAATTACGTAATCCGGCTCCATCAGAAACTGCCTCATCAGAAAATCCTCTGCCATTGTCCTTTATGGTGATTACCAGCCTGCCATTCTCCTTTTTTGCCTTCAAATATATCGTATTTGCGGCTGCATGTTTAATGATATTATGGATTACTTCCTGGATCATCCGGAAGAGAATGATCGGTTTTTCATTCCCCAGCGCCGGAAGTTCTTCATCCATTTGTACACCCGTGGTGAATTTCCCGGTATTCTGCAGGTTATTCAGCAATTTTTGGACCGGGCCTGTCCACCCGTTATTTCGGATAAAGTCGGCATCCAGGGAATGGCTCAGGTTACGAAGGTCCGTGATAGCCTTTCCCAGCAATTCATCCATCAGGGTTATCTTATCTGTATCGTGCAGGGGGTCGAGAGTATTAAGATGAATGCTTACGAGGCTTAATAGCTGGCCGATATTGTCGTGAAGTTCCTGGCTGATATCATGAAAGGTCTGTTCCTGGATCTCCAGTTTGGACTGCAGCAGGGTTTGTTGAAACTGGATGCTCATGCGTTCTTTTTCCAGGAGCAGTTTATTTTTTCTTTTCAGGTAAACGCGAAAAAGCATAAATGCGACTACCATCAGCAGCAGAACAAAGATGCTGGCAAAGAGAATAGACAAATCAAGACCTAATTTTTCTTTTGACATAGGTAAAAGGCATAGCCGAAACAACTATACATGAAAATACTCATTACTTGCGGAATCACATTGTATAAATTGAAGCCATCTACGGTAGCCTTGTCGGGTGCCAGGTATTTTTGAAAGCTCAGCGAAATACTGACGACAGAATAAAAAATAACGGCAGAGGAAGTGATCCATATTAATGGCCGCCAATATTTTTCTTCTGCATGATTGTCGAGATTAAAATAGCGGAACAGGAATAATATGCCATAGAAGGTGACAACAACCCCCCTGCCCAGGGTAAGATAACTGCTGGGGTCAAAAATGGATTCAAAAAAACAATAATCGATCAGGGTAAATGCGAGAAATGTTATCGTAACACCCAAAAGCAGCTTGCGCAAAGGCGCCATAAAAGGGATATTGTAATATATCCAGAAAAAAACAAGAATAGTAATAGGTCTGTAAATATTATAAACTATTGAATTTTGAAAGTAAGCAAGCCAAAGTATCAATTCCTGGATGAATACATATATAAGATAAGGCAGCAGGATACTAAGTTTCCTGCTGCCTAAATACTTCCGGTAAATAAAAGCCATCACTGTACTAAACAGTATACTGGCGGAATAAAGAAAATCAATGATCGTGTCCATCATGGGTGTGAATGTCCATCATTAAAGGGATCAATAGTCTGGTCGTCGGCAGGAGTCATTCCACCACTTCCTCCGATAGGTGGGGAAGGCATAGTAGCGGGTTGACCATTTTTATATGGCCAGAGTATAACGGTCGTTCGTCCCGCCTGGGCATTGCCGGAAGGATATTGTCCCATACATACTCTCAATTCATCGGCATAAGGCATTACGGTGCCAAGCCAGTTCATAAGGATCGTGCCGTCGAAAGCAACATTCTGGGTCTGGTTATTCATGTCAACGCCCAGTTTTGTCATGTAAGCAATGTAATCGCTGATCATTGCGTTAGCCGTGCTAACGGGGATAGGTTGGTTTGCCATAAAATGGGAGATTTGGTGATTTGTTATGAAAAGTTAAAACACTCTGATCTATTTGCAATAAACCGGATGAATAAAAGGTGAAAAAACGGTAGTCAACAGGGTGAAAAAACGTAAGCAAAAATGGGTTAAAGAACGTTTGTTTGATGAGCAAAGGAATATCAACTTTATAATATGGGTCTTCGAAACCTATTAGCCGTTGAACTTCCTGAAAATTCCAGTCTGTCGGATTAAATGCCTGTTGCTTGCAACACCTTGCAGGCAGCAGGTATTTTCAGATTCTTTCGCCGATCCTTCCCTTAATAAAACACCACCGGTTATCACTCGGATTTTTTTTAAAAGAAAAACTTTATTTGTGCTGGTTGCTATAGTTAATCATTGCGCGATGACAATGTATTGTTACCGGGCGGAGCGATAAGAAATAATCATGACATTTTATATAAACGAAAACCGGGAAGCCGAAAACGGATCAGAGTAGGCAATTATAAAATTAAAATTATGATACGAAAAATTTCCCGCTATGGCTGGCAGCCGGATTTGCCGGATCACAGAGATTTTCAATATAGAGCCCCAGCGGCATTTATAAAAAAACTGCCGGCAAAAACCGACCTGCGGAAGAATTGCCCGCCTGTTTATGACCAGGGCCAATTAGGAAGTTGCACTGCCAATGCGATCGGCGCTGCTTTTGAATTTGAGTTGATGAAACAAAAAGCAGCAGCTTTTATTCCATCGCGCTTATTCATTTATTATAATGAAAGAGTAATGGAAAATTCTGTAAATAACGACAATGGCGCGCAAATCCGTGACGGGGTCAAAAGTGTAAACACACAGGGCGCCTGTCCCGAAGCCCTATGGCCTTATATTATCAGCAAATTCGCGCAAAAGCCACCCGACCAGGCTTACACCGCGGCGCTGACACACCAGGTATTATCCTACCAACGTGTCACCCGGACGCTCAACCAGATGAAAGGCTGCCTGGCGGCAGGCTATCCCTTTGTATTTGGATTCACCGTTTACGAATCATTCGAAAGCCAGGAAGTGGCTACTTCCGGTAAGTTGAATATGCCGGGCAATGGTGAAAAGGTAGTAGGCGGTCATGCAGTATTAGCCGTAGGATATAATGACAGTTCGAAACGATTTATTATCCGCAATAGCTGGGGCACGGGCTGGGGATTGAGCGGTTATTTCACGATGCCTTATGATTATTTGATGGACGGGAATTTATCGGATGATTTCTGGACAATAAGAATCGTGGAAGAAAATCCGGCGGTGAAGAAAAAGGGGAAGAAATGATTTTGGCAATAAAATAAAAAAGATAAACCGAAAACGGAGTATGCCGAAAATCCGGGTTAAAGAGTAGGCAAAAAAAATTGCTCATGAACCCCAAATTAATTTATTTGTTTGTTTTTGCAGGGTTATTCCTTCTTGCTGTTTTTTTACAAAAGGGCTATGGCATTATATATGACGCAAGTACTGCAAAACCTAAACCTTACAGTTTTTCAAGATTACAGTTGGTATGGTGGACTTTTATCGTACTGGCTTCCTTTATCAGCATTATTATCGCATCGGGGAAGATACCCACTTTTGATTCCTCTACATTAATATTACTGGGTATTGGCTCCCTGACTACCGCTTCTGCAAGAATCATCGATATTTCAGACAGGGCCAATTTTACAGTAGCCAGTGCAAATCCTCCTCCCGCTGGTCCACCTCAAACATTAAACGTAGACCTGCCAAGTTCAGGTTTTTGGCTGGACATTTTATCGGATAAAACGGGGGTAAGTATTCATCGCTTCCAGGCATTCATTTTTAATCTTGTTTTTGGGATATGGTTTATTTACAAGACAGTTGTTACTATTCCCCTGGCAACTACCAAGGCTTCATCTTCGATTATTGATGCGATTATACCCATCATTACAAATAATAATTTAATACTGCTGGGCCTGAGCGCAGGAACCTATGCTGCCATGAAATCAACAGAGAATAAATAACCGATAAAAGGGCCAATTGCTGAACACCCTTATTAAAATAGTAAGCACCGGGAAGCTGAAAACGGGATGTAGAGTAAGCGAAAGATAAAAACACCAATCATGTCTTTAAAGCTATTTCAAAAAAACCGGGCACTTATTTTAATTTTCCTGGCGATGTTCGCAAGCTGTCATGTAATGCTTATAGGAGCATATGATCAGGTCACTGACCAAAGTATTCAACAGATTCAAACGGAAGTCTCTACGTTGTTGGTAAAAATCGAAAAAAATATTGCAAACAATACGCCCAATGATAATAAATACGAAAACCTGAAAGGAACTTACGACAATATAGAAGGCGAAATTAAGAGCCTGGTAATACGGGTCAATTCATTACCAAAGTATAAAATAATCAGCCAGCAAATTGAATTATTGGGAAAAAATATCCAGGATATGGAAGCATTTAACAAAATCGGATTTACAAGTATTAAACCGGTTCAAATAATAGATTCTACTTTCCAGGTTCAGTTTTCAGCGATGACATCTTTACAAAACGGGCTTAAAAGACAGAAAAACACCAATTGACAGTAATTAATTGACTTTAAAATAAAGATCATGGCAAAATTAGATTTTAACGTACTTCTCGGTAATATGGTTAACGCGGCAAAGGATAGTCTTGCCGGTAACTGGCCTGCCATAAGTAACCTTGCAACTACGTCTCTTAAAACTCTTGCTCACAATCTTATAGATATTGAGCAAATGAGGATTGACGGAACAATCACACCCGAACAAGCAAACCTATTGGTGGACATGCAGAAAAACGCTCTGAAAACTGTTTTACTATCAGAAGAAGGGCTTGGATTGCTGGCAGCAGAAGCTGCGATTAATGCTGTATTAGATGCTGTAAAAACCGCTGTAAACGCGGCCCTCGGTTTTCCATTGATTTAGACCCGGGTTTTTGAGATATTATTCTAAACAAAATTCTTTCACTTTTAAAATCTTTATGATGTCAGTCTCAACTACATCCACTACAGCAACCGGCCAGCAACTGGTAGCCCTCGGCAACACCCGTGTCGGTGATCCTTATATCTTCGGGGCATTGGCTCCTAAGAATGACCCTCTTTTCCACGGCCCCTGGGATTGCGCCGAATTTGTTTCCTGGCTAATTTTTCAAACCACTGGTAAACTTTATGGCTGTGAAAATAATGCACAGAACCCTGCTACAGCGAATGCCTTCACCGGTTTCTTTGAACGGGACGCTCATAGTTTGGGAAATATTGTGTCTGTAGAAGAGGCGGCTTCTGCGCCGGGCGCCTTATTATTAAGAACAGCCGTACCGGCATTGGGAGGCCATATAGTCGTATGCGATGGTATGGGCGGTACAGTAGAAGCGCATAGCCATAATGATGGTGTAATAAAAGGTAAGATAGCTAACCGCCGGTGGGATATTGGGATACGGGTACCGGGTGTTTCTTATGAAGCATTACCCGTTGTTCCGGTAGAGCCTCCCCATACGACGATATTCTGTGTATCAACTCCCATTATGACTTCCTTAAAAGTCGGAGAAATACAAAGGGCGTTATTAAATGCCGGCTTTGATCCGCACGGCATAGATAGTAAATATGGAAATGAAACAGCAAAAGCTGTTATCGCGTTCCAAAAGCAAAAAGGCCTATTGGTTGACGGGGAGGTGGGTGCGCAAACCGCTGCTGCCTTAGGTGTAGTATTGTAAGAATTATTATATTGAATAAAAAAATTCAATATAATTCCGGCTTTAGTTTGCAGTTTAGTGATCCGGATCCCTGAGAAAATATAAACAATACCCCATCTTAGCCGGCAAGATGGAACTCTTTTTAAACTATCCTATATGGCAAATGGAACAGCAAAGCTCACCATTGACGACTTTATCAAAAATAACGAAGTAGTAAAATGTATTGATAGCCTGAAATCGGCATTTCCAGCGGGAGCCAAGCCCCTGGTTGTTTCAGATGTAGTGGATGGCGATAATCATCAATACGTAAACCTTGTTCAAAAAGGAGGAGGTGTCCTGGGTATCGCGTTGGTAGGGTATACGTATATACTGGAAGAAATGGGTATACGTTTTATCCGGCTTGCCGGTACAAGCGCCGGCGCTATTAATACAGCCCTGATGACGGTAATCGGGAAAAAAGAAGATGCCAAGTCGACAAGGGTATTGGATGCTATTTGTAAACTTAATTTTTTTGACCTGGTAGACGGGCACCCTGCCGCACGCTGGATAATCCGGAACTTCATTACCCATGGCGATTTTTCAGCTAAAATAAAAAAATGGATGACGGGTATTATTGCAACGCTCATCATCCTGCTGGCAGGTGATTTTATTTTTCTTGGCTGGCAACATTCTGTTCACTGGCTTTCCACCGTGACGATGGTTCTCTTTATCATCACAGGTATTTTTCTATTAATGGCCGGCGTACTCATCTTTTATATTCTCAGTTTAATGAAAAGGCTTAAAAACGCGGGATTTGGTATTAACCCGGGAGACTAT
This sequence comes from Bacteroidota bacterium, assembly GCA_030706685.1. Lineage (GTDB taxonomy): Bacteria > Bacteroidota > Bacteroidia > Chitinophagales > Chitinophagaceae > VBAT01. The sequence goes on along the minus strand of JAUZOA010000014.1, from coordinate 22,227 downwards.
TTCTATGACTGGATAAAAAAACAATTAATTGATAATGGGGTAAAAACGGTTACAGATTTGCAGAATAAAGCGGCTGAAGATATACCGGGTCTTCGCTTGCGGGTAGATCATGAAGATGGATTACAGGGGTTGAAGGGAGATGTGACTTTTATTACTTCTGAATTAGTAACGCAAAATAAAATTCAGTTTCCTGCTATGTGGAATCTTTTCAGGAACGATATTGATTCACTCCAGCCTGCCGGTTTTATCAGGGCGTCCATGTCTATACCTGTTTTTTTTGAATCTTATTTCATTAATGATATACCGCAGGGTGAAGAGATGAAAAGAAAATGGCTCGATGCCTTTGGCATAGACACCCCTCCGGCTAATGCCCGCTTTGTAGATGGCGGAATATTATCCAACTTTCCCATTAACCTGTTTTATAATCCAAAGATCATTACGCCAAGACTTCCTTCTTTCGGAATTGACCTTGACGACAGCAGGCCCGGGGATAGCGATCCTGAACCGGAAAACTGGAGCCTATTGGGTTATTTCGGCAGAATGTTTAATACAATACGGTTTTATTACGACAAGGATTTTTTGTTAAAGAATAAAGTTTTTCAAAAGGGTATCGGGACTATTCCACTGGCAGGTTACAATTGGCTAAACTTTTTTTTAAGCGACCAGGATAAGATAGACATGTTTGTACGGGGCGCCAAAGCGGCTACTGAATTTCTTATGAAATTCGACTGGGAAGGATATAAAGACGAACGCAAGGATATGAGAAAAAAATTGCTCCGTGAGCACGCGCTGGATCCTTCAGCGGCAGAAAATAACCTTCATAACAAATAATTATACAACATGCAGATTATTATTAGCTGGCCATGGTTCTGTGCAGTATTTGGATTACTGCTGGTCATAACGTTTATGATGAGCCTCCAAAGTGCGCATTTTTATACGAAGGATAATGTGATATATAAGTTTAGTATTATAGACCTGGAGTTGCCTTCTACACCGACAGAATTAGTAAACCTTATCAAAGGATTATATAAGTTACCGGAACCCCTGTCAAAAAAGGCGGTGAGCGCATTGAAGGGCCAGTTGTATATTGATTTCCTTTTCATGCCCTGCGCATACGGCGCCTTATTTTTATTGTGCATGCGGGTATCGGAAAAAATGCAGCCCGCGATAGGGGCTGATATTTTCCTGGTATTAGCGTGGCTGCAGGGAATAGCATGGCTCTGTGATATCATCGAAAATATTTACCTGCTTCGTAAAATTGATCCCAACCCTGTTTTATCCAGTCATTCCGTTCACAAAGCCTATTTATATATGGAAGCTCTTAAATGGGGAATTGCGCTGACAGCTGCCATTTGCGCGGTCTCCATCATTTGTTATTTTTGGCTGTCCGGCTTTTATTCTGCCGGCTCCTTGCGTTATGCAGGTATCATGGCCGGTGAAATCATCTTATTTTTAATCGCTTCAATGATTTTCCTTAAAAAGAATAAAACAAGAGCAGGGCAAAAACCGGTACAGGCCTGAACCCTGTTTTAATGTGTTTTCTATAAGCTGTAAAACAATAGATGTTGAATTTCTCTGCGTTTATATTGTTGCCGCAGTTTTGAAGTAGTACAGGCATCTATTCTAAAAAAAGACAGTATGCCCGTTTGGGAGAACCTTTCACATTTCATTCGGCCCAAATTCTGTTACTTCGCACACGAATGCGGAAAATAGATTGGTACATACTGAAAAAATTCCTGGTTACTTTCTTCTTTTGCATGATGCTGTTCACCGTCATTGCCGTAGCGGTTGACAGCAGCGAGAAAACAGATGATTTTGTAAAAACGGGTCTTAGTACACGGAAGATCATCACGGAATATTATTTTGGTTTTGTCCCTTTTATCTGGGGGCTGCTTTTCCCGTTATTTGTTTTTATCGCCGTTATCTTTTTTACCAGCCGGATGGCTGCACGTTCGGAGATCATTGCTATCCTGGCCAGTGGCACCAGCTACAATCGCCTGTTGAGGCCTTATATTGTCGGCGGCGTGTTCCTCGCTTCACTCTTATGGGGTGGCAACCGCTATCTTATTCCGAAAGCCAACAGGATCAAAAGTAATTTCCAGACTACGTATATTGACCGGAATGATCCACAGAAGAACCGGGTGGCGGATAACTCTTATTATCTCCGGGTAGATCTCGATACGTATATTGGAATAAAGTATTATGATACGGCTGGCAAATCGGCGAACCTGTTCTTTATGGAAAAGGTGAAAAATAATAAGGTAGTATATAATTTACGTTCCAATACTTTACGATGGGATGCGGCTGCAAAAAAATGGAGACTATACAATGCCACAGAAAGAATCGTAGACAGTATGAAAGAAACGGTAAAACAACATGCAGACACCCTCATTACAATCAACCTGAAACCCGAGGAACTCCGCAAAGATGAATACCTCAAAGATAAACTCAGCACCCCGGAACTGGTCGCTTATATACATCGGGAAGAACTGCGGGGAAGAGAAGGGTTAAGCGCTCTGAAAGTCGAAAGATACCGGAGAACGGCTACCCCGGTCACTGTGATATTACTTACGTTGATAGGCGTGGTGATTGCCAGTCGCAAAAATCGCGGAGGAAGTGGTGTACACCTGGCCCTGGGTATTACTATTGCCGCTCTTTTTGTAATTGCCGACAGGTTCTCAACTGTATTTGCTACCAAAAGCAATTTTCCTCCCATGCTGGCTGCCTGGTTACCGAATATTGTGTTTGTGGCAGTAACCTGGTGGATGTATAGAAGAACACCGAAATGATCCTGAAATCTGCGACAGCGGCCGCTTACCGGCAACTATCGGCTGCGAGCTGTCAGCAATAGTGGTGATTTTAAAAACTTCTGTCCCGGCTGAGCAGGTTAAATTTTTTGCTTCACCAGCAGTCATTAAGTACCTTTATCACCTTCAACTATCATAGTTTTTAAAATGACCTGTCATGGAAATAATTAAAGAAAGGTTCAGGGAAAAAGCCGAAAAAACAGCTGCGGAAATCAAGGAACTGCTTAAAGAACATGGTAATAAAGTAATCGGGGAGGTCCAACTGTCGCAGGTATACCAGGGGATGCGCGGGATGACAGGGTTGGTGACAGAAACATCATTGCTCGATGCACAGGAAGGGATTCGTTTTCGCGGGTATTCAATTCCCGAACTAAGGGAAAAACTCCCCAAGGCTCCCGGTGGCACGGAGCCGCTCCCGGAAGGTTTATTTTATTTAATGCTGATTGGCGAATTGCCAACGGAAGAAAATGTACAGCATATCACATCAATCCTGCAAAGGCGCAGTCATGTGCCCAATCATGTATTTGCAACTATTGAATCATTGCCGTTGAATGCCCATCCCATGACCCAGTTTGTTGTGGCAGTGATGGCCTTACAAACCGAAAGTCAATTTGCCAAAAAATACGCGGCCGGTCTTAACAAAAAGGATTACTGGGAAGTTGTGTTTGATGATTCGATGGATCTGATAGCAAGGCTGCCCCGTGTTGCGGCTTATATCTATCGCCGCAAATATAAATTCGGCGATCATATCCAGCCGAATGGATTATTGGATTGGGCGGGCAACTTTGCGCACATGCTTGGATTCGAAGACGGGACGTTTAAAGAACTCATGCGTTTATATATGACTATTCATGCCGATCATGAAGGCGGAAATGTATCAGCCCATGCTACTCATCTTGTCGGCTCTGCGTTAAGTGATCCTTACCTGAGTTTGGCGGCGGGTTTGAACGGCCTGGCAGGACCTTTGCATGGCCTCGCTAACCAGGAAGTGATAAAGTGGATATTTGAAATGCAGGACGAACTTAAAACGGATGAACCGACAAAAGAACAGATTGCAGAATATGTAAAGAAAACGCTGAGCCAGGGAAAGGTAGTACCGGGCTATGGCCATGCGGTATTGCGCAAAACTGATCCGCGGTTTACGGCGCAAATGGAGTTTGGGAAAAAACACATGCCTGATGATAAACTGGTACAAACGGTATGGAATATTTATGAAACGGTTCCCCCGATATTACAATCCATTGCCAAAATAAAAAACCCCTGGCCCAATGTGGATGCACATAGCGGCTCATTGCTCGTGCATTTTGGAATGAAGGAATACGAATATTATACGGTTTTGTTTGGTGTAAGCCGTGCATTGGGTGTACTGGCCAGTCTTTGCTGGGACAGGGCCCTGGGTTATGCCATTGAAAGACCGAAATCAATAACTACCGAACAGGTAAACAAATGGCTGAAAGGGGAGGATGAGATTTGGGGGGAATAAAAAATAGATTATTAATACGAGAAAGGCCCGCTGTCAGCCGGGCTTTTTCTTTTGGTCAAAAAATGAGAGGGTGATATATTTGCAGCCCGCCAAGGGGGGTTTAGCTCAGCTGGCTAGAGCGTTTGCATGGCATGCAAAAGGTCACCGGTTCGACTCCGGTAACCTCCACCTTCGCCCGCCAAAGCTTTAGCGTAGGCGGGTTTCTTTTGTTTATTACAGATTTTTTTTCGGACAGGCTTCGGTGGACACAGTCCACCTGGTTCGACTTTTTCTTCATGCGCCGCTACACTTTTTGATTAAAAGTACATGAGTTTGTATAATATTCTACGCTGTGTTCTATTGGAAGTTTTGCCCCAGCGATTTGGATATATTGTCCACACAAGAAAAGACACCTATATTTTATTTTATCGGGATATCTTTCGACTATATGAATCGAAGCTTTACTATGTCGATATAAACCTCTTATTGTAAATGACTTTAAAGTACTCCTATCAGCACTTAAAATGACAGTAGGGTGTGGAAATCCTGAAGAAATAAAATTGTTATGAAAGCAGTCAGATTGTGTTTTTTTGTAAACAGCTTTGCTCTTTGTTTTTCTATGAAGTGCGTGCCCAAAATCCGTTAATCACAGGTCAATTACTGCCGATCCATCCAGACTCTTGAAGAATGGGAAAAGAGGTCTCAGCCTGGTATTGAACCGGTCTGTTATAAAGATGAAAGGTTTTATATAAAAGGACCCGCCTGGACAGAACAAATCATCTAATATTAGATCATTATAAACCAAAATTGCTCTATATGAAAAAAATGATTTTTATTTCTCTTTTTGCTTTGCCTTTCTCCGCTTTTGCTCAGACAGCAAAAATTAAAATCGATATTGATAGAACGATTGGTGAGATTGATCCTAAAATATACGGCGTATTCATGGAACCCATCCACTTTACAGGTCGACGACTTGGATTGGCGGATACAGTCAATTTCAATACGCTATATGGGAATTTGTATGATCCTTCTTCACCACTTGCCGATCAGGACGGATTCAGGAAAGATTATATTGATGCCATGAAAGAACTGAAAGTAACCAATATGCGTTGGCCGGGTGGTAATTTCGTGGCGGGGTACCATTGGCAGGATGGTATTGGACCAAAAGAGCTGCGGCCCATTCGTGTAAATATGGCCTGGGGCGGAACCGATAATAATCATGTGGGCACCGATGAATGGATGAAACTGAATAAATCAATGGGCAGTGAAAATATTGTATGCGTAAATCTTGGTCTTGGAACTATAATGGATGCTGCCTACTGGGTCGAATACTGCAATTATAAAGGTGGAACTTATTATTCTGATTTGCGGGCCAAGAACGGTCACAAAGAGCCTTACAATGTCAGAATATGGGATCTTGGTAATGAAGTGGACGGCTTGCCATGGGAACTGGGGCATAAAAACGTGGAAGATTACATAGAGGTTGCAAGAGAAGCTGCGAAAGCCATGAAGGCCATTGACAACACGATCAAATTGGTTGCTTCAGGATCCTCATACTATAGCGTTGGCACATGGGATGATTGGAACCGCAAAGTGTTAATAGGACTTGGAGACCGGATAGATTATCTTTCCATTCACAGTTACTGGGAAAATTCACCCGACTATTATAGTTATATGGGCGCCAGTGCCGGGATTTTTGAAGATAGAATTAAGCTTTCATACAATGAAATTCAATCTGTATCTGCAGTAAAGAGTTTTAAAAACTCAATCTATATTTCGGTAGATGAATGGGGCGCTTTCGGAAGAAGTTTTCTTAATGTGCTGCCCGTAGCGCAATCATTAAATTCTTTTATACGTCACGCTGATGTCGTAAAGATGGCAAACTTCACTGCGATGACCTCTCTTTTGTCAAGTGATCCTCAAAAAGGAACTTTTAAATCTCCTTTGTTTTATACATTTAAATTGTTCTCCAATAACTGTCGAGGTAATTCAATAGACACCTATGTTCAATGCGACACCTTCAATACGGAAAAATATAAAGGTGTACCTTTTCTGGACGTTTCTTCAGTTTATTCAAAAGAAACAAATACCGTTTTCATTAATGTAGTAAACAGGCATAAGGATAAAACCATCACTTCAGTCATCTCGAATACTTCGGGCGGGTTTACCGGGAAAGCCGAAATAAGTATTGTTGCCGGGACAGATTTACAGGCAGTCTTTGAATTTGACAAACAGGATCAGTACGTTCCGATAAGCAAAGAAATTGAAATAAAAAATAATCAATTTAGTTACACTTTTCCTCCTCATTCATTCACACAGATAAAACTGAGCGTTAACAAGAGGTAGACCGGACATAGGAAAATTAAAAATGAAAAAGCTTTTCTCCACATTTTTTTGCTTTGTACAGTATTTTACCTGCAGGCTCAGGAAAGACATGATCTTTGGCTTCGAAAAAAACCTGCGATCCCTGTAAATTATAATATCATGTACTATTAAAAACAACAAACATGAAGATGCTAATTTTTCTTGTTTCCACCCTGTTTGCAATTACCGTATGTGTACATTCACAAACGATCCCCAGGCAGGCTTCAGGAGGTTTTGATTCGCTACGCGCTGATATAGCCCACGGTAAAATTGATACCATCAGCTATACATCCAAGACAGTTGGTACGAAACGAAGAGCGTTGATTTATACTCCGCCCGGTTTTTCAAAAAAGGAAAAATATCCTGTCTTATACCTGCTGCATGGTATTGGGGGCGACGAAAAAGAATGGCTCAACGGAGGCCATCCACAGGTGATCCTGGACAATCTCTATGCAGAGAATAAAATTGCGCCAATGATTGTAGTAATGCCCAATGGCCGGGCCATGAAAGATGACCGGGCGACAGGAAATATTTTCGATAGCGCCAAAGTGCAGGCATTTGCAACCTTTGAAAAAGATTTGCTCAACGACCTCATTCCATACATTGAAAAAAAGTATCCTGTTTTAGCGGACAAAGAGCATCGGGCAATTGCCGGCCTTTCAATGGGCGGCGGACAATCATTGAACTTTGGGTTGGGTAATTTGGATAAGTTTGCGTGGGTGGGCGGTTTCTCATCCGCTCCTAATACAAAGAGGCCAGAAGAATTAGTTCCTGATCCGGAAGCGGCAAAAAGCAAATTGAAATTGTTGTGGATTTCCTGCGGCGCGAGTGATGGCTTAATCACTTTCAGCAAGCGGACACATGATTATCTATACCTAAAGAAAGTTCCGCACATTTATTATATCGAGCCGGGTGTACACGACTTCAAAGTATGGAAAAACGGGTTGTACATGTTTTCACAACTTATATTCAAGCCGGTAGATAATTCTGCCTTTTCTCAACTTAGTGTAGAGGGAATGCCTGCGTCGACAAATATTCCGGGTCTTCAGTATCCGCAGATATTACCGGATAACCGTGTAGTTTTTCGCATTAAGGCACCGGATGCACATAAGCTCATCATTGATCTTGGAAAGAAATATGAAATGGCAAAAGATACCGGTGGGTACTGGATGGTAACTACCGATCCGGTTGTTGAGGGCTTTCATTATTATTCATTGATCGTTGATGGAATACCAGTTGTTGATCCTTCCAGCCAGTCTTTTTATGGCATGGGCAGAATGGCAAGTGGCATAGATATTCCCGACAAAGACATGGATTATTACCAGCCTAAGAATGTACCTCATGGCCAGGTACGTTCTGTCAATTATTATTCAAACATTACCAAAGCATGGAGAAGAGCATATGTTTATACGCCTCCCGGTTATGATGATATCCCCGATAAAAGGTACCCGGTATTATATCTGCAACATGGCGCCGGCGAGGATGAGACAGGATGGTCAACACAGGGTAAGATGGATTTTATCCTCGATAACCTGATCGCAGAAAAAAAAGCGACACCAATGATCGTCGTAATGGACAGAGGTTATGCAACCGATCCGACAAAACCGGTAAGTTCCAGTTCAGGTGGTCCTGGTCCAAGAGGTATGTCGAGCAATGTATTTCCTGAAGTGTTGGTAAAAGAAATCATACCAATGATTGATAAAACTTTCAGAACACTTACCGATCGGGATCATCGTGCTATGGCTGGTCTTTCAATGGGAGGGTTTCAGACATTTCAAACCACGATGACCAACCTCGACAAATTCGCTTATATCGGTGGTTTCAGCGGCGCGAGCTTTCTTCAAGCCGGTACGGATATCAAACAAATGTACAACGGTGCCTGGGCCGACCCAGCTGCATTTAATCAAAAGGTAAAAGTGATGTACGTGAGCATCGGGACGGCAGAACCTGAAAGAATGTACACCGGTGTGAAAAGTTTTCATGAGGCCCTTGAAAAAGCAGGAATAAAACATATCTATTATGAATCGCCGGGCACATCTCACGAATGGCAGACATGGAGAAGATCCCTAAGACAATTTGCAAGCTTAATTTTTAAGGAATAAAAGCCGGCTACACCCGTACAGAAAACAATTTTTAATTCTTAAAACAACAACCTTCATGCGATCATGTCTATTAAAGCAATGGCAGAAGAGTTTATGGCTGGCTCTTGTCTTTTTATTGTTTAGCGTGCTGATTGTTTCCGCACAAAACAAAAAGGCTCCAGGAAAAAAAACGGCTGGACCAGCATTCGTATCGGGTATCTACAGGAATCTCTTTTTGGAATCTGGTTATGCGCCGGCAGATATAGATAAGAAATTAGCCAAAGCTTATTATGATATTTTTGAAGGGCCTAACCGTGTATATTTTGAGGTTGGCGATTCCATGGGGTATGTATCAGATTTGAAAAATCATGATGCCCGTACGGAAGGCCTTTCTTACGGAATGATGATTGCGGTACAATTCAACAAAAAGGGTGTTTTTGACCGGATATGGAGATGGTCAAAGAAATATTTACAACATCAGGAAGGTCCGCGTGAAGGATATTTTGCATGGAGCATCAATCCAAACACCATGAAGAAAAATTCTGAGGGAACAGCCTCAGATGGTGAATTGTATTATGTTACGAGTCTTTTATTCGCAGCAAACAGGTGGGGAAATAATACTGGTATTGATTACTATGCAGAAGCAAGAAGAATATTGGATGCCATGTGGAAAAAAGATGGCACCAATGGCATCTTTAACATCATTAACACCGACCATAAGCAAATAACATTTACACCGGAAGGGAATAACTATACCTGGACAGATCCTTCCTATCATGTACCTGCTTTTTTTGAAGTGTGGGCCTTATATGCTAAAGACGGACATGAACAATTTTATAAAGAATGTGCAGATACTTCTCGTGCATTTCTTCACCGCGCCTGTAATCCGGTAACCGGCCTTAATCCTGACTATGCCGACTTCAGCGGTGCGCCACATACTGCTCGATGGATGGCTGTTGCATTTCGTTATGATTCATGGCGGGTCCCGATGAATATTGCGATGGATTATGCCTGGTTCGGAAAAGATAAAAATTGGCAGCAAGATTATGCAAATCGTTTTCAGAGTTTTCTCCGGTCAAAAGGTATTGACAGTTTCGAAGACCAGTTTAACCTTGATGGTTCCAAACCTGAATCGATCCTCCAGGCAGGAGGATTTAAAAAGCTAAGGCATTCAATTGGCCTGGTGGCTACTGCTGCTACGACAGAAATGATCAATAAGGATAAGAACGCTGCCTTTGTTCATGCGTTGTGGAACGTTAAACTTGAACCTTACGAGGACGGTTATTTTGACCCTTATTATGATGGGTTGATGTATTTATTCGGCCTTATGCACCTGAGCGGGAAATATCAAATTGTAAAACCCAAAATTCATTAATATTCACCTTGAAATAAAAGCGGTTGCTGTTTAAATAAAACAATCTATGTCGATGATAATTGCCGGCTGGGAACAGATTCTGTTACTATAAGAAGTTTGAACAGCGCTGAAAAGTATTTTTTGACTATTGATGCATTCAATGAGAGTGCTGTAACAAAAGGCAAAAAAATATGAGCTTAAATAATAAACTGTAAATACTTTGATTTTGAAAAAAGCCATTGTAAATATTGTCACCTGCTTTATGGTCGGATACGTATCAGGGCAGCAATATCCGTTTAAAAATCCTGCGTTAAGCACTGAGATGCGGGCAAAGGATTTAATTTCCAGGTTGACACTGGAAGAAAAGGTATCACTGATGCAGGATCAGTCACCTGCTATACCGTGTTTAGGGATAAAAAAATTCAACTGGTGGAGTGAAGCGTTGCATGGATTTGCTAATAATAATGAAGTGACGGTATTTCCTGAGCCGATTGGCATGGCCGCATCCTTTGATGATTCATTGGTATATAAAGTATTTAACGCAGTATCCGATGAGGTTCGCGCCCGGTACAATGAGACAATGCAAAAGGGCCAGGAAAACAGGCGGTTTCTCAGCCTCTCTGTATGGACCCCCAACATCAATATTTTTCGTGACCCGCGCTGGGGACGCGGACAGGAAACGTATGGGGAAGATCCTTACCTGACCAGTCGAATGGGCGTGTCCGTAGTGAAAGGTTTACAGGGACCGGCTGATTCAAAATACCGGAAGCTGCTGGCCTGTGCAAAGCATTTTGCTGTGCATTCCGGGCCGGAGTGGAGCCGGCATACACTTAACCTGAATAATGTTAATCCCAGGGATTTATGGGAAACCTATTTGCCTGCATTCAAATCATTGGTGAAAGATGCAGGTGTAAGAGAAGTAATGTGTGCTTACCAGCGACTGGATGATGAACCCTGTTGTGGCAATAACCGTTTATTACAAACCATACTTCGTGATGACTGGGGTTTTAAATACCTGGTGGTTTCCGATTGCGGCGCTGTTACCGATTTTTATACAAGCCATAAAGTTTCGTCAGATGCTACCCATGCATCAGCGAAAAGTATCTTGGCTGGAACAGACGTGGAGTGCGTGTGGGACGGGTATGCTTTTAAGAATTTGCCCGAAGCCGTTGCGAAAGGATTGATTACTGAAGACGAGATCAACAAGCATTTAATGAGAGTATTGGCTGGACGCTTTGATTTGGGAGAGATGGATGATGATTCAATTGTTCCCTGGGCCAGTATCCCTGCTTCTATCATAAATAATGCTGAGCACCGGCAACTTGCATTGGATATGTCAAGGGAATCGATGACGCTGCTGCAGAATAAAAACAATGTTCTTCCCTTAAACAAGTCAACTAAGAAAATAGCAGTGATTGGTCCCAATTCAGATAACGAGCAGATGTTATGGGGAAATTATAATGGCAAACCGGTCAGAACAATTACCATTCTCAATGGCATTAAATCCAAACTTCCGGCGAATAGCGTCGTGTTTGATAGAGCTTGTGATGCGGTGGAGAATAAGGTAACACAAAGCTATTTCTCCAGTACAGCCATGGACGGAAAAAAAGGTTTTAGAGCCACTTACTGGAATAATCGTGAGATGAAAGGCGATATCGTTATTAAGGACCAGGTTACGAATCCGCTTAAATTAACTACTGCTGGTGATCATGAATTTGCTTCCGGCGTTAAGCTCGTTAATTTCTCGGCCAGATATGAAGCCGAATTTATGGCTCCCGAAACAGAAGAAATTGTATTCAAATGTGGCGCTACCGGTCACTTTCAATTGCTAGTAAATGGAATCTCTGTCGCAACGTACAACAACTGGCGGACACTTCCTTCCCGAATTCCTTACAAGGTTGAGAAAGGCAAGAAATACAAAATAGAGATCTACTATGCCCAGTTAAACAACTGGCAGGCGAATCTCGAATTTGATTTTGGAAAAGAAATAGATATCGATTTTACCGGGTTGATAAATAAGTTGAAGGGAGTTGATGTGGTGGTCTTTGTTGGTGGGCTTTCCGGGCTTCTTGAAGGTGAAGAAATGCCGGTGTCTTATCCTGGTTTCAAAGGCGGCGACCGTACAGATATCGAATTGCCGGAAGTGCAACGCCATTGTCTCAAAGCATTAAAAGAGGCTGGTAAAAAAGTCGTTTTTGTTAATTGTTCCGGATCAGCGATTGCATTGGTTCCTGAAACCGAAAGTTGCGATGCCATACTCCAGGCATGGTATGGCGGTGAATCTGGCGGCCAGGCAGTAGCCGATGTTTTATTTGGAGATTATAATCCTTCGGGTAAATTACCTGTCACTTTCTACAAAAGTCTGAAGCAATTGGCCGATTTCGAAGATTATTCGATGAAAGGAAGAACCTATCGCTATATGTCGGATCCTCTTTTCCCATTTGGATTTGGTCTTAGCTACACCAAATTTGAAATAGGCGTTGCACAACTTAACAAAACACAAATTGGTAACGGAGAAAAGGTTGTTCTTTCTATACCTGTCTCCAATACAGGCAAGCGGGGCGGTACAGAAACAGTGCAGGTTTACGTGCGAAAAATAAATGAGTCGAATGGGCCACTTAAAACTTTAAGAGGCTTCCGCAAGATCGAAGTTGCTGCCGGTAAAACGACCAATTTGACAATTGAATTGCCTTACACAGCCTTTGAGTTTTTCGATATAGCAAGTGGTAAAATGAAAGTAACGGGTGGCGAATATGAATTATGGTATGGTAGCAGCTCAGACGCAAGGGACTTAAAAATGATAAAAGCAACTATTCAATAGTGGATTTCAGGCAGCTTATTTGATTGTTTGTGCATATAGAATATATAATTACTAATAATTCAATTTGAGGGATATGAGAACAACGCAAAGACTAATTATTCTTACAGGATTTCTTTTTATGGGGATCACTGCTTCAGCCCAGGACCCCAATTTTTACATTTTTCTTTGTTTAGGGCAGTCAAACATGGAAGGAAATGCAAGATTTGAGTCGCAGGACACGACAGTTGACAGCCGTTTCCAGGTGTTGGAAGCTGTAGACTGCCCCAACCTTTCCAGAAGTGCGGGCAAGTGGTATCCCACCATTCCTCCATTGTGCAGATGCCGTACGGGGTTGACGCCTGCCGACTATTTTGGCAGAACAATGGTGGCCAATCTTCCTGAAAAAATTAAAGTAGGTGTTATTAATGTATCCGTAGCTGGTTGTAAGATTGAACTATTTGATAAAGACAACTTTCTGTCATATATCTCAACAGCGCCATCCTGGATGATAAATATAGTCAAGGAATATGATGGAAATCCATACATGCGTCTTGTCGAAATGGCGAAACTGGCCCAGAAAGTTGGTGTCATTAAGGGAATTTTACTGCACCAGGGGGAATCGAATACCAACGACAGTACCTGGCCTAAAAAAGTAAACGTCGTTTATACTAATATTTTAAAAGACCTTAATCTCGATCCGAAGTCCGTACCACTGCTTGCAGGCGAGGTAGTGAATGCCGACCAGGGAGGTGTTTGTGCGAGTATGAACACAATCATTGCCACGCTACCCAAAACAATTCCTAATTCATATGTGATTTCTTCAAGTGGTTGTACAGATGCTAAAGACAACCTGCATTTTAATGCCGAAGGCTACCGCAAATTAGGAAGGCGATATGCAGACAGAATGCTTGCTATATTGGGTTATAAACTTAAGGAGCCGGAATGACTAATACCGCCAATGGAGGCCTGTTGTCAGTATCGAAGGAATTTTTTTTTTAAAAGTTGCAGCACTTATGAAATTGATGAGGGGGTTTATATAAAATGTTCATAGGGCAACCCCGCAAAATAATTTTATAAAAGCTGGCAATACAAACAAATGAAATTTACACAAAGAAGTATCCGCCATAGTGTCACTATTTTACTGGCATCAGCGATGTCATTTAATTCTGTTATTGCTCAAAATGCAGGCAGCACTCCGCAAAAGCCAGGCGATCTGAAGTTATGGTATAATAAGCCATCGGGAAAAAAATGGGAAAATGCGTTGCCAATTGGAAACGGAAGATTAGGGGCAATGGTTTATGGCAATGCAGATACAGAAACAATTCAATTAAATGAGCATACATTATGGAGCGGAGGCCCTAACCGCAACGATAATCCACGGGCATTAGATTCATTGAGTATAATACGAAAACTGATATTTGATGGCAGGCAAAAAGAGGCAGAGCGTTTGGCAAATGAAGTTATTGTGAGCAAGAAATCTCATGGGCAAATGTTCGAACCTGCCGGAGAACTCCACCTTGCTTTTGCCGGTCATGATAATTATACCAACTATTACAGGGAACTTGACATTGAAAGGGCTGTTTCCAAAACATCGTATACAGTTGGTGATATAACCTATACACGGGAAGCACTGGCTTCTTTTCCAGATCGCGTGATTGTAATACATTTAACAGCAAGCAAACCCAAAAGCATTTCATTTACTGCATTTTATTCAACTCCGCAACCAAAAGTCGAAGTAAAAATATCGCAGGCTAAGCAATTGACTTTTGCCGGGACGACAATTGACCATGAAGGTGTAAAAGGAATGGTTCGTTATAAAGGGATTGCAGAGTTTAAAACAGATGGCGGCTCGCTTTCTGCAACCGATACATCGATTATAGTGAAAGATGCCAATGCAGTTACCATCTATATTTCCATTGCCACCAATTTCAACAACTATCATGATGTAAGCGGGGATGAAAATGAAAGAGCCGTTTCGTATCTTAACAAGGCAACATTAAAAACGTTTTCAACTATTTTAAAAGCACATGTGGCCGCCTATCAAAAATATTTCAACCGTGTTACGCTTAATTTGGGAACTACCGAAGCGGCCCTTCCTCCGACAGATGAACGATTAAAAGATTTTAGTTCGGCCAACGATCCCCAATTTGTTGCTCTTTACTTTCAGTTCGGCCGTTACTTATTGATTTCGTCTTCGCAGCCTGGCGGCCAACCTGCAAATCTCCAGGGAATCTGGAATAACAAATTATACCCGGCATGGGATAGCAAGTATACCATTAATATCAACGCTGAAATGAATTACTGGCCGGCTGAAAAAACGAATCTCGCAGAAATGCATGAACCGTTTTTGCAAATGGTGAAGGAACTGGCTGTTACAGGACAACAAACAGCAAAGGATATGTATGGGGCAAGAGGTTGGATGGCACATCACAATACAGATATATGGAGGGCCACCGGCGCGGTAGATGGGGCTTTTTGGGGAATATGGAACCAGGGTGGTGGTTGGACTAGCCAGCATCTTTGGGAACATTACCTCTATAACGGCGATAAGGCTTATCTGCAATCAATTTATCCAATATTAAAAAGCGTTGCTACTTTTTATGTAGATTTTCTTGTCGAACATCCTACCAGTCATTGGCTTGTCATTAACCCGGACATGTCGCCCGAAAATGCACCAAGGGCGCACCAGGGTTCATCGCTTGATGCAGGTACTACCATGAGTAATCAAATTGTGTTTGATGTTTTTAATTCTGCTATCAAAGCAGCAGAGATTTTACACAAAGACGCTGCTTTGGTTGACACCTTAAAACAAATGCGCGCGCGTTTGTCGCCGATGCATATAGGGCAATACGCGCAATTACAGGAATGGTTAGACGATATTGATAACCCAAAAGATAATCATCGGCATATTTCCCACTTATACGGTTTGTTTCCCTCAAACCAAATATCCGCTTACCGTACGCCACAGTTGTTCTGTGCGGCAAGAAACACACTTATACAGCGTGGTGATGTTTCAACAGGCTGGAGCATGGGATGGAAAGTTAACTGGTGGGCAAGGATGTTGGATGGCAATCATGCCTATAAGCTAATTCAAAATCAATTAACCCCCCTGGGCGTAAACAAAGATGGCGGGGGTACTTACAATAATCTTTTTGATGCTCACCCTCCCTTCCAGATTGATGGCAACTTTGGTTGTACATCGGGCATAGCCGAAATGTTGATGCAAAGCGCTGATGGCGCTGTTCATTTACTTCCTGCTTTACCTGATGCCTGGCAGCAGAAAGGATCAATAAGCGGCCTTAGGGCAAGAGGGGGTTTTGAAATTATGCAAATAGAATGGAAAGAGGGCATACTGACTAAGGCAATTGTAAAATCAAATATTGGAGGTAACCTGCGGTTGAGAGTTCCCAATGAACTTGTACTAATCAGCGGAATTTTAAAAACAGCTACGGGTGAAAATCCAAACCCCTTTTACCAGGTAACTGCGACCCCGGACCCGGTTATTTCTTCAAAAGCAGAAATAACCGTTCCTGATTTGAAAAAAACATTCTTGTATGACATAGTAACCACACCCGGAAAAAAATATACGCTGGTTGTTCGATAGGTTATTAAAATGTATCAAAAGAAACTATTAATTGCAGGGTTTGGTTTTAAAAAAAATAATAAAATGATAAAAAAAGTCTTCTTCAGTTTTATTTGGGCCTCTCTGCAATTACTCTTTTTATCACTGATGGCACAGGTAAAGCAAGCACAAAATCCAATTATATACGCCGATGTCCCCGATATGTCGATAGTTCGCGTTGGCAATACCTATTACATGAGCAGCACAACCATGCACATGAGCCCGGGTGTGCCCATTATGAAATCAAACGACCTGGTCAACTGGAAGCTTGTCAACTATGCCTATGACACACTGGCCGATATGGATGCACTAAATCTTACCAATGGCAAAAGCACTTATGGAAGAGGTTCCTGGGCCAGTTGTACGCGGTATCACAATGGTATCTTTTATGTAACCACATTCGCTCAAACTACCGGCAAGACTTATATATTTTCAACAAAAAATATTGAAAAGGGCCCATGGAAAGAAGTTTCCTTCAAACCTGCCTATCACGATCATTCTTTATTCTTTGATGACGATGGCCGGGTTTACCTCATTTACGGCAATGGCAAATTGAACATCATCGAACTAAATGCAGACGCTTCAGGCGTCAAACCGGATGGTTTGAACCAGGTACTCATTGAAAATGCAAGTGCCCCTGCCGGTTCGAATATTGGCCTGGGAGCAGAAGGTTCCCAGTTAATCAAGGTAAATGGCAAATATTATCTTTTCAATATCACCTGGCCAAGAGGGGGTATGCGTACTGTCGTAATTCACAGAGCTGATAAAATTACTGGTCCTTATGAAGGAAGGGTTGGACTTCAGGATCTGGGTGTAGCACAAGGCGGGTTAATTGATATGCCTGATGGTACCTGGTATGCTTATTTGTTTCGCGATTTTGGTTCAGTGGGCCGTACTCCCTATTTGGTTCCCGTAAAATGGGAAGATGGTTGGCCAGTGCTGGGTGTAAATGGTAAAGTACCCGAAACCCTAAACCTTCCTGAAAACAAAGGTTTAATACCCGGTATTGTTGCATCGGATGAATTCACCCGTAAAAAAGGAGAAGCTGCGTTGCCATTGGTATGGCAGTGGAATCATAACCCCGACAATAAATTATGGTCGGTTACAAAAAGAAAGGGTTATCTGCGTCTGACTACAGGTCGCCTTGATACATCCTTTGTATTGGCAAGAAATACTTTGACGCAACGAACTATTGGACCTGTTTGTTCCGGTTCAACGTCACTTGATGTTTCAAAAATGAAGGATGGCGATTTTGCAGGCTTGTGTTTGTTGCAAAAAAACTATGGCCTGCTTGGCGTTAGGGTAAATGGTAATAGCAAGGCTATTATTATGATCAATGCATCAACCGGCAAACCTGTGGAAGCTCAAAGTATTCCATTTACGCAAGAAAGGATTTACTTCAAGGCAGAATGCAATTTTACCGATAAGAAAGATGTGGCCGATTTCTTTTACAGCCTCGATGGCAAAACCTGGTCATCCATAGGCACGCAGCTCAAAATGGCGTACACGATACCTCAATTCATTGGCTACCGGATTGGCCTATTCAATTATGCCACTAAGGAAACCGGTGGGTATGCCGATTTTGATTTTTTTCATATCACGAGTACAATTTCCGGCACAAACTAACTAATAAACATGTTTAATATTTAAATCAATGAAACAAAAGTATTTTCTTGCTCTCGCTTTATTTGCGTTTGTTCTGTCTAAAGAAATAAATGCGCAAACGTCCCCGGCTATTACGCTCAGGCTTGATCAACCTGGCCATGCCGTTAGTCCAAAGCTTTACGGATTGATGACCGAAGAGATTAATTATTCGTATGACGGTGGTCTTTATGCCGAGTTGATTCGCAACCGTGTTTTCAAAGACAACCCCATGGCGCCTGATCATTGGTCGTTGCTACAAGAAGGGGGTGCGCAGGGTAAAATTTCACTGGATCGACAAAATCCGGTAAACACTGCTTTAACAATTTGCCTCAAACTGGAAGTCCAAAATGCCGGTTCAAGAATCGGTATAGCTAACGATGGTTACTGGGGTATCCCGGTACGGCCGAAGACAACCTATTCCGCTTCCTTTTATGCGAAAGCCAGCCAACCAGGTTTATTGGCAGTAAGCATTGAAAGCAATGATGGTAAAACGGTTTATGCTAAAGCCCAAAGTCAGGCCATTGGAAGTGAATGGAAACAGTACAAGCTTACGCTGAACACGGCTGATAATGTCACGCCCACTGCAGACACCCGCTTTGTGATTTCAACAATTGATACCGGAAGGATTTGGTTCAACCTTGTTTCTTTATTTCCTCCAACCTACAATAATACACCCAATGGCAACCGCCCTGACATTATGCAGCTGCTTGCCGGTATGAAGCCTGCTTTTCTGCGTTTCCCTGGCGGTAATTATCTCGAAGGAGATTATTTCACCAGTCGCTTCGACTGGAAAAAAACCATTGGCAGCCTGGATCAACGTCCAGGTCACGCAAGTCCCTGGGGTTACCGCTCATCAGATGGTATGGGGTTGTATGAATTTTTGAAATGGTGTGAAGACGTGAAGATGGAGCCGTTGCTTGCCGTATTTGCCGGTTATACGTTAAAAGCCGATTACTTCGATGATCCCAAATTTTTGCAGCCCTTTGTTGATGAAGCGCTGGAAGAAATTGAATATATCATTGGTGATAAGTCAACCAAATGGGGAGCGATGCGTGCCCGCGATGGACACCCGGATCCTTTTTCCCTGACTTATGTTGAAATTGGCAACGAAGATGGGTTTGATCGTTCCGGAAGTTATGAGAAACGCTTTAATCAATTTGCAGCCGCAATTCGTTCTAAATACCCACAACTGAAAATTATTTCAACAGTGGGCGGTAAGAATGATTTCCTGTCATCACGTTTTCCCATACCCAAAGAAAACCCGGATGTGGTGGATGAGCACTTCTACCGGAATTCAATCGAAATGCAGGATATGGCAAATCTGTATGACAATTATGACCGGAATGGACCTAAGATTTTTGTTGGTGAATGGGCGACCCGGGAAGGTTTTCCCACCACGAACTTCAATTCGGCTCTTGGCGATGCAGCTTTTTTAACAGGACTGGAACGTAATTCCGACCTGGTGATTATGTCTTGCTATGCGCCGTTATTTGTAAATGTCAATCCCGGCGGCATGCAGTGGAAATCTGATTTGATCGGATATAATACTTTGACGAGTTATGGCTCACCTTCTTACCATGTCCAAAAAATGTTCAATCACAATTTAGGTGACCAGGTGGTGATGATTGATACAAAAGATCTTCCTACCCAAATTAAAAAACCAAACGCAAGGGACTCCGCTGCAGGGAGGCCGCCAAAAACAATTCCGGCCATGTTCTTCTCAGCAACCAAGGACACGAAAACCGGCCTAATCTATCTGAAGGTAGTGAATGCAACATCAGGGGCGCAGAACGTAAATATTGATCTGAAAGGAAGCAGCTCCGTAGCATCCCAGGGTACTGTTATAACCATTAAGGCTGATAACCCTGAGGATACAAACACTATCACCGGGCCGGAGAAGATTGTTCCTTCCACCACCAAAGTGAAGGGACTTGGAAAAAGCTTTCAGCAAATTTTTCCTGCTTATTCCGTTACCGTGCTGCAATTGCAAACAAAATAGCTCCGCGTGATTTTGATCCCGCTATGATTTTTTCATAGCAGGGCATATTCCAGGAAAGTGAGAGAGTAAAAAGGATATTCATAAAATCAACGCCAGTCAAGTAATGAAGTATGCAATTTTGATCAACCTGTTTTGCAGCCCTTTACCATATAACAGTTTTGATGTCCAGGCGGAAAGTCATTCAATTGCCACGCAAGTTTATAGCCGCATTTTTGATAAAATGCGGGGGATTGAAAGCTATAGCTGGCAAGCAAAACAACTTTACACCCACGGGCATGGGCTTCTTGTTCGGCAGATTCCAATAAGTTCCGCCCATAGCCTTGTCCACGCAATGAGGGATGAACCCAGAGTGTTCGAATTTCACAAGCATTGGCCCAGGTCCAGCCGGATATTCCTGCCACAATTTCTTGTTGGTCGTTACGAATAAAAAAAGCAAACAACTGGCCGTCATCCTTTCCTGTTTGAGCGCTATTGAACTCGTATATCCGATCCTCCAGCAATTGAAGTTCTTCAGATGAAGGAACACTCTTGGTTATGATGTAGTTTGTATTCATTATCAATCTCCATAATCAACTACTTGAATACCTGGTGAAACCATAGAATTCAGAAAGCATGTGGTATGCTCATTTTCCTTGCAGCAATAAAATAAGACTTCTAACTGTCTTATAAGGCCAAAGGAGTTTTTTAGAGTGGGCTATTTGACGGCCAATAGATTTACCATTTCGATGATGGGGTCTTTTGCCAGAAGCGCTGATGCGTTTGCCATCAATGCAGCTGCTATGGGTCCATTTAAATGAGCTTTACGTCCTTCCTCGGTTTCAAATGTGTCGAATATACCGAACGTGGATGGGCCAATCTGCAGCGCATACCATCTTACTGTTCCGGGCTCTCCCTCAGCAAGCGGCAATGCTGATTTTAAAAACTCCAATACCTCTTTTTCTTTACCTGCTTTTGCTTCGACTCTCGCTAATAGTGCAAATTTTTCCATGATTTTATTTTTAGTGTAAGTGAGAAAAAAATCCGGCAAAAGGTAATGTGATTTTATCCAGGCTGAAAATAAAATGATGCCGCTTTGTCGTGTATAAGACAATTCGCAGGCTCTGAAATTATTGTCCTGTTTGGAGTTTACGTGCTGTTGTAAAGCAAAAGAGAGGACTAGTTAAAATAAATTTAATTTATAGGGAAAAGAGACAAAGGATGAAAATGTCCCCTAAAGCTCAACCGGGTTCCGTAAGCTGAATATATAGCTCATCGTAGCGCTAAGATGTGGATTTATTCGTCGTCTTTGCTGGCGCAAAACCGCGTTGTTGCTGCCAGGTGTTTTTATTACGCTATTCATTTGCCAGATTGTTTAAAAGCTCATGAGGCATTTTTGCTTTTTCATTAATCTCATTACTCTCTATATTACTTATGGATAGAATCGGTGAAAGTTTTGGATATAAACCTGGTTTTTTCAACCATTCTGCCACTTGTTCCTTAATCCATTTGTTGTAAGCAATGGGATAAGTTTTGTTGGCGATAAAAAGTGCCTGCAAATATTCCTGGAATGCTTTGTATAATGTGTCAAATGCGTGAAAATGCAAGCCCCGCTTGATGAAAAAAGGAATGTGGTTCAAATCGTATTCACAAGCATTTCGTGCCATAACCAGGCGTTGTAACCGAAGTTCTTCGTTATAATAAGGCAGCCATTTATTTTGCAGGTCCTGAAAATAAGAGCCTGGATTACCCATTGGAGCTGAATAACAAATTTGATTTCCAATTTCAATTTCAAAAAAATCTGGTGCCGCACCAATTTCTGATATTGTTGGAGTGTAGTTCCCATCAATAATGTCCAGGTGCAAATGGACAAATTGGTTCGACTGCTTATAGCTTAAAAATACCGGCTGTGTTTTGGAGTAAATTTGCCAATTGGTTTCAATACTTTTTATTTCGGCTGCTGTCGTATCGGGATTTACCAGTATCGCAAAGTCAAGGTCACTTTCTGGCACAGCTTGTCCCCTTGCACAGGAATTTACAACTAAAACGGTATCTACAGTAGGAATTGATAAAAAGTAGTCTCTTACTAATTCCGCGCTGTCCTTATGCAAAATAGTT
>JAUZOA010000139.1 GCA_030706685.1 Bacteroidota bacterium | reverse complement strand
TTCGTTGCGGGCGGCGGAGGCACCAGATTTTCATGTGTACAACTTACTACATACCCGTATCCGCTGATAAGAACCAGTATCACGAGCAGGGTATTATTATTAAATAGCTTCATAAAAAACATTTTAAGGAGAGTAATAAATAGAATATCTAACCGGGAACAAAACTATTGCGCCAACGCTACATGATTAATGACTTATATCATAATTCACCGTGACTTTACTCCCGAAATGATATAACATGGGACAACAAACGCATTAAATAAAAACAGAAATTGAATCAGATTGGAAGCGACGAGATGATGCGACTATAAACGAGTGTTAGTCATGGTATTACGATTTCTTTTCGTCCTGATAAAATAGATCAGGATTAATACGGCAAGGCTGATAACATTAATAATAAAACTAATTGTATAGATTTTCATATCGTTCCGGATATAGTCTCTTCCGGAACCGGAACCGGGTCTCATCAGTATATCTTTTAGGATCAGGAAAAAAAATATGAAGCTGTGTATTAAAGAGTAGACAGGTTTTCTATTCAGAAACGGAATCCAAAAGAGAATGGAAAGGAGGCCCCATATTTTGAGAATAAGAACAGGATTTGAAGGCGCGAATGATCTGTTTACATTGTCTAAGACCAATTCCCTGAACACCAGTCCCATAAACAGTGTGCCCGTAAGTGCATAGGCATATGGCAGCAAACTTCTGAGCTTATCAGAAAATGGTTTTATTCTTCCGCTCCGGGAATTTGCAATTAAATGAGCGATGCTGTAAACGAGCGGATAACCACTAAAAAAAGTGAGCAATTCAAGTTGCTCGATATAGACTGAAAAATCATCCCCCACCTTTAAGCGACTTTAATTTACTTGTTAATTGATATCCATTTCAATTTAGACATAATTTTACATTCACAACTGTTCCTCCGGTATTTCATTAACCGTTTAGCTGTTCAAAAGAAATAATCTGATATGACGGAACATCATCACCATCACACCAAGCCTCCAGGTAAAGAAAACAGTGATCGTTTAAATAAGGATCATAAAATCAGGCAACATGGTGCAGCCCCGTCAATGGCACATTCCGGACATGATCATCACGCTATGATGATAGCCGACTTCAAAAGACGCTTTTATGTAGTACTGGTAATGACGGTTCCTATTATGCTCCTGTCGGCCATGATTCAACATTTCATAGGCTTTCATTGGGAGTTTGCCGGTTCACAATATATTTTACTAGCCTTATCAACAATTGTGTTTTTTTATGGGGGCTGGCCTTTCTTAAAAGGATTAGCTGATGAGGTAAAATCCCGGAGCCCGGGTATGATGTTTTTAATTGGCTTTGCCATATCCATTGCTTATGCTTATAGCATAGCTATTATTTTTGGACTGCAAGGCATGGATTTCTTCTGGGAACTGGCAACACTGATCCTAATTATGCTTTTGGGACATTGGATAGAAATGAAATCTGTCGCGGGAGCTTCAAAAGATCTGGATCTGCTGGTACAGTTAATGCCTTCTGATGCCCATATGGTTATGCCCGGAATGATCCATGATGTTAAAACGGACACCCTCAAAGAAGGAGATATCATTCTGGTAAAACCCGGCGAAAAAATTGCAGCCGACGGAATTGTACTGGAAGGAGAAAGTTATTTGAATGAATCACTATTAACCGGGGAGTCCAAACCGGTTAAAAAAATAAAAAGCGACACGGTAATTGCCGGTTCTATCAATGGCAACGGTGCTATTCAGGTGACCGTATCTCATTCATCAAAAGATTCATACCTGTCAAAAGTGGTGAAATTAGTGGATGAAGCACAAAAATCTAAATCCAAAACCCAGCTGCTGGCAGATAAAGCTGCAAAATGGCTGACCGTCATCGCAATTATGGCGGGCATTTTTACATTTTTATATTGGTATTTCTCCGGACAAACGCTTGCTTTTTCAATTGAAAGAATGGTTACCGTGGTCGTCATTTGTTGTCCTCATGCATTGGGTCTCGCAGTCCCTTTAGTTGTGGCAAAATCTACAGCATTGTCAGCAAAACACGGATTACTGATCAAAAACAGAACTGCGTTCGAAAATTCCAGAAAAATCACCACCGTCGTCTTTGATAAAACCGGAACATTAACCATTGGAAAATTCGAAGTGTCCAGGATTGTGTCGCTTCAAAAAGATATGAAAGAAAACGAGCTTATCCGGTTGGCATCGGCGCTGGAACAAAAATCAGAACATCCGATTGCAACGGGTATTCTTCAAAAGGCAAAAGACTTAGCTATCCAAATCCCGGAAGCCGAAAATTTTAAAGCGATAACCGGCAAAGGAGTGGAAGCGATGGTGGAAGGCAAAAGAATACTTATCGTCAGCCCGGGTTATCTGCAGGAAAATAATATCAAGATTCCTGAAACTTTCGCCGCCAGCGGATCTGAAACGGTTGTTTTTATTATATCGGACAGTTCACTGGCCGGATTTATTGCTTTATCCGATCAGATAAGACCGGAATCCGCGGAAGCGATTAAGACATTAAGTCAAAACCAAATCAAATCCATTTTGCTTACCGGTGATAACCGGCATACAGCTAAAACTGTAAGTGATTCATTAGGAATGTCTGATTTTATCGCTGAAGTGCTGCCTCACCAAAAACTGGAAAAAATCAGGGAATTACAGGATAAAGGGGAGTTTGTGGCTATGACAGGTGACGGCGTAAATGATGCACCCGCTTTGGCACAGGCTAATGTGGGTATCGCTGTCGGTACCGGCAGTGATATCGCAGCAGAAACTGCAGGAATCATATTGGTAAATAGCAATCCGAAAGATATTGTGGGTTTAATATTATTCGGCAAAGCAACCTATCGAAAAATGATCCAAAATCTGGCCTGGGCAACTGGTTACAATATAGTGGCCCTACCCCTTGCTGCCGGTATTTTATACAATCAGGGCATATTGCTCAGTCCTGCGATCGGTGCTGTACTAATGACGGTAAGCACAATCGTGGTTGCAGTAAATGCAGGTTTGTTAAGAATAAAATAGGCAAGTGAAATGTTAATGACTAAAGTGAACAGGGTTCAGGATAACCATTAAGCAACCGGATATAAAATCTGATTTATACCTTATATTTTTCAAGGCAGGTTTAGGGTTACTCTGTGCCGGAATCAGGCTAAAGTAATAACCTGAATCCGAAAACCGGGAGGTTGCCCTGCATAAAATCCAAATCTTCTGACCGCTTGAATCCCAGGTTTTCATACATCTTCCAGGCAACCTGCATAGCCATTGTAGTATGAATGATCACCTGGGAGAGTTTTTTCCCCCTGGCTTTCCGGATGCATTCAAGTGCCAGCAGTTTACCAATTCCATGTCCCCTGGTCAACGGATCTACTGCCAATAATCTGAAACCTGATGCATTTAATTCTTTGGTTGCTGTTCCCCCGGAACCGTAATATTGCATATCGCTGAAATAAACGACGGCACCCGCTATTTTGCCGCGATTAGAAACAGCCACCAGGAGTTCTGTTTCCGGTCTAATCGCTAAATCCCCGATATTAGCCAGCATTTTATAATAACCGGGTTGTTCAGATTCCTTTGGAAATCCCTCCAGTTGTGAATAAACTGCCACCATTAATTTCCCGATTTCATCAAACTCACCATGCTTCGCATTTCTTACGGTATATTCCTGAACATTCATACTATTTACAATTAGGGAAATTCAAAAAATCAATTTCAGATCCAATACAAATTTCTTTTAAAATTTACGAATTGTTTAATCGCAGGTCCTTCAAAATGAATTAAAATGAGTTCCCGGTTTCATTTTAACATCTCCCATTTCGAAATACACTCAAATATAAAGCAATGAAGGGCCCAGGCCGAACCTGATGATTTTTCGGACCTGTATCCTCTAAGTATCCTCTAAGTATCCTCTAAGTATCCTCTAAGTGTCCTCTAAGCATCCTCTAAGCATCCAGGCCTCAAAAAAGTCCGGTTTTTTAATAAAAAATTGTTTCGGCAGGGGGCCTTCGTGACCTTACTGGTATCAGTCTGCGATTATCCCGCCTTGTTCATCAAACAGCAGAAAGTTTGAAAATATTTTAGTTTGCACTATGTTGCTTCAACATGCTTCATATTGTTTTAGGGTACTTCATCCTGCCTTAAAATTTCCCAACGGCGATTTACTGGGTATTAAAGACCTGTTTAAATCTACCAAAGGTGAATATCTTCTAAATCAGGAAACTATCAATTGCACGAAACACCAGCCCGGAGCAGCTTTGGTCTTCTAATGGTTTACCAGTATGTCCTGAATAATCTTTAGTTTCGCATCCGTTTATTTGCCACTGACTAACAAAATTGCACCAACACATGAGCAGGTATGGCAAGCAGTACCAATTCATGCGACTTCAATTAATTCATATTTGCGGTTTAAGAAATGATAAATCTCTACAAAGCATTAAAGGAAGACAACCTTTGCAACAAAATGGAAGTCAGTGAACTGCTATTTGTTGAATATACCTGTATGAAAGATAAAACCAGATTCGGAATCTGGTCAAATAATAACTACTTCGCATTTATACAGGCAGGCAGGAAAATATGGAAGACCATTTATCATTCCTATGAAGTACGTGAAGGGGATATACTCTTTGTAAAAAAAGGTGCAAACCTGACTCACCAGTTTTTCGATGACGAATTTTGTGCCATTTTTATTTTCATTCCCGATGACTTCATCAAGGAATTTATTAAAAGAAATAAAATATTGACTGACGACGGGCAAATTAATCTGTTCGGCCAGGATGCCATTTTACGTATTGAGCGGGATGAACTGCTGGACAGTTATTGTCGCTCAATCCAATCTTACCTGTCGTTGTCCGAGAAACCGAATGAACAGCTTCAAAAACTTAAATTCGAAGAATTGCTTTTAAGCCTGTTTTCGAATAAAAAACATCATGGATTAACGGATTATTTTATCTCCCTTTGCCAAAATCAGGAATACCATATGAACAGGGTTATGGAAGAAAATTTCGCCTATAACCTGAACCTTGAAGATTATGCCCAGTTATGCCATATGAGCTTGTCAGGTTTTAAAAAATCTTTCAAACAATATTATGCAACTACTCCAGCGGCCTGGCTTAAAAACAGGAAACTGGATCACGCCCGTCACAAAGTGATTACCTCGGATTCAAATATTAATCAGATTTCCTTTGAATGCGGATTTGAAGATACCTCGCATTTTATCAGGGCTTTCAAAGAAAAATACAATCTCACTCCATTCCAATACCGTCAAAAATATTCAAAATCGGTTAGTCTGAAATCTTTGGCTTTTTAGTCGATTAAAAAAACTTTTTAGGCTACTGTTTTAATCCTGCCTGCATCTACATTTGCGCCAAATTCAAAATCAAATAAGCATAACATGAAGAATGTAGAAGCGGTATTATCAGTAAAATTCACTTCAACATTTAGCCCCGGTATATTAGCGAACGCTTTCCAGGCAGATCTTGAAACTTTTAGAAATGTCCCCGGCCTTATCCAAAAATATATTGCCACAGAGGAACACAAAGGAGTAATAAACGAAATCTATTTGTTTGAATCCAAAAGTGCAAGAGCCGCTTTTTGGACTTCTGAACTGGCCAGGCGCATTCCCGCAAAATACGGTCTCATCCCCGGCACACTGCGTGTAGAACAATATGATTTGGCGATGACACTAAATGATGCTGTATTAAACTGATTATTTTTCACCATCATTTTTACGCATAAATTCCAAAACATCTCTTGCCTGCGCGTCGTTAAGCTCCTGTTTTGGCATTCTGATCAAACAGACTACAAGGTCTGTTTGCGCCGCAAGATCCTTATCCAGCATGACTTTGGTATTGGTGATCCAGTTCATTATCCATTCCGGGGTTCTTCTGATGGTGACTCCCGCCCAGCCTGGCCCTACAAGCATTTCAGAACTTAATTTATGACAGGCAATACATTTTGTTTGGAAAATCTTGTACCCATCAGCCGCCATCGCCTGATCAAGCGGATGTGCCACCTGAACATTTTTAAACCTGCCGATTCCCTTCGAATTCATACCTATAAATACCATAACAGTATCGGTCTTAGCTTTTTTAACGGATGTATCAGACGCAGCTGCACTTGTAGCTTTTTGCGTGTCCGTGCCAGTCTCTTTTTTTGTATCCGTGGCACATTGCACTGCAACTATGCTGATAATAGAAGCAATTACGAAATAAAAATAGCGCTTCATATTAGTGATGATTTATTAAATTGACCTAATGCTCATTTTTTAATGCCTGGTTCCACCTGCTGAAGGTAAATCAGAAAAAATCTCCTATCATATGACATCTGTCATAGCCACAGATGATAGATTTCACAACTATCCGCGATTTGCCCGGTTATCCTACACCTTATTCAAATCGAAGGGCATACGCCGGATTCTTTTACCTGTTGCAGCAAAAATAGCATTGGCCAAAGCGGGTGCAAAGGGCGGTATACCCGGTTCACCTACTCCTTTAATAGTTGGCCCGCCATCGGCAATAATATGCACTTCCACCTCAGGCATTTCATTAATGCGTACAATAGGGTTATTGTGAAAATTTGTCTGTTCGGTTTGTCCGTTTTTAAATGTAATACCATTCTTCGTTGCAGCGGATAATGCCATCGTTACACCGCCCTCCATCTGCAGGGCGACCGTACCCGGATTCACCACGGTGCCGAGGTCTATTACGGCATACACTTTTTCGATTTTTACACCATCGCCCCTACGGCTGACTTCTACGACATAACCGGATAATCCGGCAAAAAATTCATACTGAGCCACGCCGCGACCCCATCCCTTGGGTAAGGGTTTATCCCAATGGGAAACTTCTTTCAGCTTTTTCAGTAATTTTTTTGTGTCAGAATCTTTGGTAAGCAGGGTGTTAATCCTGAAGGACATCGGATCCTTACCGGCTTTAATCGCCATTTCGTCAATAAAACATTCCTGGGCAAAAGCAACCGTTGAACTGGTTACCGAACGCCAGGCGGCCAGCGGGATGGGGAATTCTGAAAAAACATATTCGTTCTTCATATTCGGCAACTCATATTTCTGTGTGCTGATTCCCTCTGTCATGTCAGAACTCTCGCCGGTTTCATTTCTCTTTTCCTCCATCGTTGCATCGATAGACGGAGAAATCACTTTGTGCTGGAAGGCAACAGGTTTGCCATCTGCGGAAAGCCCGGCTTTCAGTGACGAAAAAGTCAATGGCCTGAATGGCCCAAGTTGTGTATCGTCTTCTCTTGTCCAGATTAATTTAACGGGCTTGCCCACTAGTTTTGATATATTGGCTGCTTCTGTTGCATAATCATTATAAAGCCTCCTCCCAAAACCGCCCCCGCTGAAAAGAATATTCACTTTGATATGATCTTGCGGAATGCCCAATGTGCGGGACAATTCGTTTTTCAATAAATCAGGCCCCTGGGAAGAAGCCCATATTTCCACAGTATCTGTACCGGTCCATTGAGCGATGCAATTCATCGGCTCCATTGGTGAATGAGATACAATGGGTGTTTCGTAAAATGCCTCCAGTTTAACCGCCGCATCTGCATAGGATTTTTCAAAGTCCCCATCATTATGAACCACTGCACCTTCCTTATTTTTCAAATCCCTGAGACTCTGTTCATAATCTTTTGAATTGAATTTATCCAGGCCCAGGTAGTCCCATTTAATTTTTAAAGCCAGGCGCCCCTGGTGTGCCGCCCAAAAATTATCAGCAACCACAGCGATGCCATCGTACCTGTTCCTCCCGAGGCTGCGTTGGATTTTAAACGTTTTCAGCACTCCTTTTACTTTCATAGCATCGCCATCGTCATAGCTGATTATTTTGGCTCCAAACACCGGGTTGTGTTCTACGGAAGCATATACCATCCCGGGCACTTCCACATCAATACCATATACCGCCCTGCCCGAAACTTTTAAGGGCACGTCCGGACGGGGATAGTTTTTACCGAGAATTTTAAAATCTTTAGCCTCTTTTAATTT
>JAUZOA010000138.1 GCA_030706685.1 Bacteroidota bacterium | reverse complement strand
CCATCATTTTATTCAACGACATAAGCTACTGAAATGGATCCTGGCGCCGGGCATTTTTTATACGATCCTTTTCATTATCGGCATGTATTTTTTCTGGACATCCGCGGATGACGCAGTATCCTGGATCAGTAATAAAATGCGGATTGAGCCCTGGCTCCAGAAAAACAGGAGCGAATGGCTGAGCTTCTTTTTTGTCATGATGGGTGTAATGCTGCGGCTTATCCTTGTGTTATTCTATTTTTCACTTTTTAAATACCTGATCCTGATCATTGGCTCGCCGGTATTTGCTTACCTGAGTGAAAAAACAGAAGCTATGATGGAAAATAAGGAGCATTCTTTCAACTGGTCTGAATTAAAAAAAGACTGTGCAAGAAGCATCCGTATTGCTATGCGTAATTGTCTTCAGCAGGTTCTATATCTTTTTGGGCTCGCGGTGTTGTCCTTAGTACCGTTGATTGGCTGGATTACTCCGATTATCGCTTTACTGATGGAGTGTTACTATTTTGGCGTTTCCATGCTCGATTATAGTTTTGCGCGGAACAGTTTTACCCGTCAGCAAAGCCTTCAGTTCATCAGTCGTCACAAGGGACTGGCTATTGGCAATGGTATCCTGTTTTGCCTTATGCATGCCCTTATCATTTTCGCCCCGGCTTATGCTATCATTGCGGCTACTTTAAGCGTACATAAAGTAAAAAACCCGTAGCCTTATGAATAAAAAAGGAACAGTGTATTTGATTCCTTCTTTACTGGATGAAAAGGGTACGGAAGCTATTCCCTCTTACCTGCTCAATGCCGTAAAAGACTGCCAGGTTTTTTTTACTGAAAATGAGCGAACAGCCCGGCGCTACCTGAAACAATTATGGAAAGCCCGCTTGCCCGGGGAGCAGGAAATCATTATTGACAACTATGAATGGTTCACTATTCATAAAGCGGAAGAAGAAGTCATCGGTATCTTCAGGGAGAAACTGCTGCAGGGAAAGAATGCAGGTATTATCAGTGAAGCCGGATGCCCGGGTATAGCAGACCCGGGACAATTACTGGTGGCAGCTGCCCATGAAATGAATGTGGAGATAAAACCTTTGGTGGGTCCCAACTCTGTTACCCTTGCCCTGATGGCAAGTGGTATGAACGGGCAACGATTTCAATTTGCAGGGTATCTGCCCATTGATAACCACGAAAGAGTAAGAACAATAAAAGAACTGGAAGCCGAATCGCAGAAAAAGAACTGCACCCAGTTATTTATTGAAACGCCTTACCGGAATAACCAGCTTTTTGAAACATTGGTTAAAACCTGTAAGCCTTCTACCAGGCTTTGTATGGCCGCTGATCTGACGGGCCCCTCCGAGTGGATAAAGACCCGAACAATAGCTGAATGGAAAAAAGAGAATGTTAATATTCACAAGCGTCCCGTTATTTTTTTGCTATTAGCTCAGTAAAAATACGGGGTGAAGCCAGCTAAATACATTTTTAACCTTTCCTCCTTGCTATTTGGCTAAACCTTTCGATCCCGGCGTTTTCTAAACGGTTGTTAGTTCAAAAAAATATTTGCTATCGCAAATCAATTATTATTATACATTTGTACCCAATTTTATCAGTAACTTACAAGCGTGCATAATATTCTGACACATACAAAGCAATTCGCCTTTCATGCACCCATTACCAGTGGTGTGTACGCGGTGGGGTTTGATGTGTTCACTTTTTCTCCACGCCCACGACGCCGCCCTGCATGCTGACAGGACGAACCCCTGACCATGGTCCCTGTCAGTGAAAAATCTCCGCAAATCGTCAATAGGACTGGTCGTCCCAAAATTCAATATAATTTTACAACGTGGACAATCAACAAATCATTATCAGGGTAGCAACGCCGGATGATAAGGTTTATTCAAAGATCATCACTGATGAAATGGAATCATCGGCTAAGGCAAGAGGAACCGGTATCGCTAAACGTTCGCCTGAATACATCGAACAAAAGATAGATGAAGGCAAAGCTGTCATAGCCCTTACACCCAATGGCAAATGGGTGGGATTTTGTTATATCGAAACATGGAGTCATGGCGGGTATGTGGCCAATTCCGGCCTTATCGTTGCTCCCGATTACCGGAAAAGCGGCGTAGCCAAATCCATCAAAATAAAAATATTCAACCTCTCCAGGGAAAAATATCCTGAAGCAAAGATTTTCGGCCTGACCACCGGCCTGGCGGTAATGAAGATCAACTCCGATCTTGGATACGAGCCGGTTACTTATTCCGAACTGACCCAGGATGAAGCCTTCTGGGCAGGTTGCAAAAGCTGTGTGAATTACGATATACTGATGAGCAAAGACCGGAAGAACTGCATGTGTACAGCTATGCTTTATGACCCGAAAGATCATTATGAACCTGAGGAAACCAAGGAATATTTTAAAGAAAATGTAAAAGGTTTTGAACGACTACTCCGCCTTAAACAATGGAAATTGCTCCGCCCGTTCATGAAAAAAGATAAAAACAGCGACAGCAAATCCAAATCATTATTCCATCATTTTTTTCATTTATAAGACCTGGTAAATAAAATGACAAAAGTTGTTTTAGGTTTCAGCGGCGGATTAGATACTTCTTATTGTGTTAAATACCTTACCGAAGACCTGGGTTATGAAGTACACAGCATCACAGTGAATACCGGTGGTTTTACAGAGGAAGAACTAAAGCATATTGATGCGCATGCGCATCAGCTCGGAGTACGGTCGCACAAAACCGTAAATGCTGTAAAAAGCTACTATGACAGCATTGTCAAATTCCTTATTTATGGCAATGTATTAAAGAACAATACCTACCCGCTGAGCGTAAGCGCTGAAAGATTGAGCCAGGCGCTGCATATTGCCGATCATGTACTTGAATTAAATGCACAGGCGGTAGCGCATGGCAGTACAGGCGCCGGTAATGACCAGGTGAGATTTGACATGATCTTTAATATTATGATCCCCGGTGTACAAATCATTACTCCTATCCGTGACCTGCGGCTGAGCCGGGAGCAGGAGATTGAATACCTGAAGATAAAAGGAGTAGAAATGAATTTTGAAAAAGCGCAATATTCTATCAATAAAGGCCTCTGGGGAACAAGCGTAGGAGGAAGAGAAACCCTTTCCTCCAAAGGCATGCTGCCCGAAGAAGCATGGCCCACACAAGTAACGAAGCACGGAAACGAAGAAGTAAAACTGCATTTTGAAAAAGGCGAACTAAAAAAAGTAAATGACCGGCCTTTTCATCACCCTACCGATGCTATTCAATACCTGCAATCCATCGCCGGGCCTTATGGCATAGGCCGTGACATTCATGTTGGCGATACTATCATTGGCATTAAAGGCCGCGTGGGTTTTGAAGCAGCAGCGCCCATGGTAATATTAAAAGCCCATCATGCCCTCGAAAAACATGTATTGACCAAATGGCAACAGACATGGAAAGACCAGCTATCCCAGTTTTATGGCAACTGGTTGCATGAAGGACAGATACTCGATCCCGTGATGCGGGATATCGAATCCTTTTTGGAAACATCACAGCGAAACGTAACGGGAAATGTATTTGTAGAATTATATCCTTACCGTTTCCAGGTAACAGGTATTGAATCACCCTTTGACCTGATGAGCAGTAAGTTTGGAAAATATGGCGAAATGAATAATGGCTGGACCGGGGAAGATGTAAGAGGGTTCAGTAAAATATTCGGCAACCAGACAATGATCTACCACCAGATAAAAAATGAAGCCTCTCCCAGCTCCTCCAAGGGAGGGGTGTAAGAACCTCATGCATGATGAAGATTTTTCAAAATAAATTGTATGCGCCAAAAGCCTCTTCCTCCGCCGGAGATTTGAAGGGGGCTATTAAAGCAGGCATTGTCGGAGGAGCAGGTTATACAGGCGGTGAACTGGTACGTTTGCTTATTCATCACCCCGGCGTAACTGTTTCTTTCGTTCATAGCCGCAGCAATGCGGGCAAACCGGTTTATTTTGTTCACCAGGACCTGCTCGGCGATACGGACCTGGAATTTTCTGATAAATTATCCGGTAATATTGATGTATTGTTTCTTTGTTTAGGTCATGGAGAGTCCAAAAAGTTTCTTTCAGAAAATAAGATTGCTGATAAAATAAAGATCATCGACCTGGCTAATGACTTCAGGCTGAAGAAGGATGCCAGTTACCCATTACCGGTCACCGGTAACCTGAAACCATCGGCCTCCGGGGGCTTGTCAAAGGCGACGCCGGTAACCAGGGATTTTATTTATGGCTTGCCTGAGATAAACAGGGATAAAATCAAATCAGCAAATAATATTGCCAATCCCGGCTGCTTCGCAACCGCCATTCAATTGGGATTATTGCCATTGGCAAAAGCAGGCTTACTGAACGAAGTGTATACAACCGGCATTACTGGTTCTACCGGCGCGGGGCAAAGTTTGTCCCAAACATCTCATTTTAGCTGGAGAGCCAATAATATACAAGCTTATAAGACTTTAACGCACCAGCATCTTGGCGAAATTGGAGAATGCCTTCTGCAACAGCAACCAAAGGGGAAGATCGAACTCAGTTTTGTTCCCTGGCGGGGTGATTTTACAAGAGGGATCTTTGTAAGTTCTACTGTTCATTGTGAATGGGGACTGGCTGAATTGAATCAACTGTACGTTGATTTTTATAAAGGTCATCCTTTCACCCATGTAAGCAAAGATTCTATTTTCTTAAAACAGGTGGTCAATACCAATAAAGCAGTGATACAATTAGAGAAGGCCGGAAGCAAACTCGTTGTTCATTCCGCTATTGACAACCTGTTGAAAGGCGCCAGCGGCCAGGCCGTTCAGAATATGAATCTCTTATTCGGGCTGAATGAAACAACCGGGCTACAGCTTAAACCAACCGGTTTTTAAAGAATGAAAAAAGTTCCTTTATATAAATTAATAAAGAAAAAGGAAGCGATCGGCTTACTGTGCAATCAATCGGGCTGGCATAAACGCACAGGCAAATACAGTTTCCAGTCGTTGGCAGATACGGGAAAACTAAAAAAAGTTTTTATACCCGAACACGGGCTCTTTGGTGAATGGCAGGACCAGGTAAAAGTAGATGATACTTCAGCTTATAAAAATTTAACCGGCAATATTGAATGGATATCGCTTTATAATTCGGTTAGCCATTCATTGACTGCATCCGCTTCTCAGCTAAGAGAACTGGATACACTTATCATTGACATACAGGATACCGGCTGCCGCTATTATACTTATACCAGTACGGCATGGTTGCTGCTAAAAAAAATAACAGACCTGGGGTTGAATATCACTGTTATTGTTTTTGACAAGCCGAATCCCGCGGGAAGGCAGGTGGAAGGAACAAGGATCAAAGAGGGTTATGCTTCGTTCATCGGGTTGGAAGGATTGCCTCACCGTCATGGTCTCACGATCGGCGAGCTTTGTGTCTATTTCAAGAACAGGTTGCAGGGGAAATGGCAACTTATAGTAGATGCCGTCAATAAGAAGGAATTCGTCTTTATCCCCCCTTCGCCGAATATTCCCACCCTAAGCACCTGTGCCGTCTACAGCGGACAATGTTTGTGGGAAGGAACGAATATCAGTGAAGGACGCGGAACAACGCTTCCGTTTGAAACGATTGGTGCTCCTTTTTTGAACTGGGTGTTTACTGATGACTGGAATAATTCCCGTCACCCTGTATATAATAGAAACTGTTATATACGTCCTTTGCTTTTCATCCCGGTCTTCCACAAATTCGCCGGGGAAATTTGCAGGGGCATTCATTTGCTGGTACACAGGAAAGAAAAATACCATTCCCTGTCTCATTCATTGCAATTAATAAAGTATATAAAAAAAAGATCACCTGCTTTTGAATGGAGACAGGGCAGCTATGAAGCCTTTAATGACAAAAAAGCCATTGAATTGCTGATCGGGGATCAATTATTGCTTGATTATACAGAAAATAAAACACGCTGGAAAGAAGTAAAACTGCGCCTGGAAGGGGAAGAAGAGGGATGGATAAAAGAAGTTTCGCCATTTTTGATTTATAAATCACCTTTACAAAAACTGAAAATTAAATAAATGAAACTATTTGACGTTTACCCGCTGAATGACATCACCATTGTAAAAGCCAAAGGCTCTTATGTATGGGACAATAATGGAGAGCAGTATCTTGATCTTTATGGCGGCCATGCCGTGATCAGTATCGGTCATACCCATCCGCACTGGGTCAAACGAATCGAGGAGCAATTAGAGAAGATTGCCTTTTATTCCAATTCGGTCAGGATTCCGTTGCAGCAGCAATTATCCGACAAGCTTGGAAAAATATCCGGTAAAGAAGATTACCAGCTTTTCCTTTGCAATTCCGGCGCCGAAGCCAATGAAAATGCGCTCAAGCTTGCTTCTTTTCATAATGGAAGGAGCAAAGTGGTTGCTTTCAGCAAATCTTTTCATGGAAGAACTTCTTTGGCGGTTGCTGTCACAGACAATAAAAATTATGTCGCCCCTGTCAATGAATCGGACCATGTGATCTTTCTTCCTTTTAACGATGAAGATGCGCTGGAGGAATGTTTTGAAAAAAGGGGAAAACAAATTTCAAGTGTCATTATTGAAGGTATCCAGGGTGTTGGCGGAATCCATGTAGCGGAGGATTCTTTTTTGCGTAAGATCCGTTCTCTTTGCGATAAATATGGCGCTGTGTATATAGCAGACAGCGTGCAATGCGGTTATGGCAGGACCGGAAAGTTTTTTAGCCATGATTTTGCCGGTGTCAACGCCGATATTTATACACTGGCCAAAGGAATGGGAAACGGGTTCCCGGTCGCGGGGATCATCATTGCACCGCATATCAAGCCCAAACATTTTATGCTGGGCACGACTTTCGGGGGTAATCATCTTGCCTGTGCTGCTGCCCTCGCTGTACTGGAAATAATAGAAGAAGAAAAATTAATGGGCAATGCTGTCATGGTAGGTAAATACCTGAAAGATCAACTGGAAGAAATACAGGAATTGAAAAACATAAGAGGGCGTGGTTTGATGATCGGCTTCGATGTACCGGAAGAGTTGAAGGATCTTAAGAAGAACTTATTATGGAACCAGAAGATCTTTACCGGCGAGTCAAAGCCTAATGTGATCCGGATATTGCCCTCGCTGGCATTGAAGAAAAGAGATGCTGAACAATTTATTGATTCTATAAAAGAAGAGATCGGGGTGCTGACAACGGAAAAGGTGTAAGCGGAACAAGCTCGTCCGCTATGCTCAAT
Source organism: Bacteroidota bacterium (assembly GCA_030706685.1). GTDB lineage: Bacteria > Bacteroidota > Bacteroidia > Chitinophagales > Chitinophagaceae > VBAT01. The sequence goes on along the minus strand of JAUZOA010000138.1, from coordinate 930 downwards.
AGAATTACCGAACGTTGAAGGTAGTGATACAATAGTCGATAATAGCGGCATTGATGCCGGTAAATAAATACTCAAATCTTCGATATTGAAAAATTTCGTTTCCGTTAATGATGTATCCGATATTGATTCCTTGGTGCAGAAGGCATTGGCTTATAAAGCCGGTCCTTTAAAAGATAAAGCACTGGGCGCCAATAAACGCATTGGTTGTATTTTCCTGAATCCAAGCATGCGGACCCGGCTGAGTATCCAGGTAGCTGCACAAAATCTTGGAATGGACTCCATCGTTTTTAATGTAAGCAGCGAGGGTTGGGCGCTGGAGTTCGAAGAAGAAGCCATTATGAGCGGCAGCACTGTGGAGCATGTAAAAGATGCTGCTCCCGTAATGGGAAATTATTTTGATATTTTGGCTATCCGGACTTTTCCTTCGCTGAAAAACCGTGAAGATGATTATAGTGAATTATATATAAAACAATTCATCAAATATGCAGGCATACCTGTAGTTAGCCTGGAAAGTGCGACACTTCACCCTTTGCAGTCCCTGACAGATATCATCACCATAAAAGAAAGTCTTAACACCCCCTCTTCAGGGGTCAGGGGTAAACCGAAAATAGTGCTGACCTGGGCTCCTCATGTAAAACCATTACCCCAGTGTGTAGCCAATAGCTTTTCCCAATGGATCAATGCCTGGGGCAAGTCTGATTTTGTGATTACTCACCCGGAAGATTATGAATTGAGTAAAGAGTTTACCCGGGGAGCCACGATCACTCATAACCAGGATGAAGCGCTGAGAAATGCCGATTTTGTCTATGTAAAAAACTGGAGCACTTATACTGATTACGGCAAGATATACTGTAATGACCCGGGATGGATGCTGACTAATGAAAAGTTGCAGCAAAGCAATAATGCCAAAGTGATGCATTGCCTGCCGGT
>JAUZOA010000137.1 GCA_030706685.1 Bacteroidota bacterium | reverse complement strand
CTGCAATATAGTTGATGGTATAATTCCCTTTGTCCTGGGCAGCAGTATAAGCGATGGCCGCTGCCGGGTTAAAATAATACCAGCGTACAATCTCATTCCAGGCATTGCCTTCCATAATTGTTTCCACTCTTTTTTCCTGGAAAATATCCATAAACGTAATGGAGGACTTTGTGGGCACACCGGCTCTTGTTCTTACTGCATTGAAATATTGCAAGGCCTGTGCATCCGTAGTAGAAGCTGCATTGCCGAGGATAGATTCAGCATAGATCAGGTACACTTCAGCGAGGCGTAAAACGTAAGTGTTAATATACGCCGCCATAAAAGCGCCTTTGCCGCCGTTATCATCCGGTGAGCCTACTACGTATTTCTTAATATTAGAAATAGATGTCACTGTATAATGCACGCCGCCGGTTGATTGCTCCAGTTCGGGATAATAATCGGCATTGAACATGCAGGTTGCTTTTCTCCGTATTGAATCTTCCGGGTGAGCCATAAAATATTTCACAACATCTGCTGAAACTCCCTGCGCGGCGCCCCATCCATCCCCCGTTTTGGTGATATTGGATTCAAAAGCCACATAAGCCTGGAAGGAGTTATTAACTCCCCACGGGCTATTGAATGGCATCCATTGTAATGCAAAGAGACTTTCCGGGTTGTTATTGGAGCTGTTGTTATTTACACTTTTGAAAAGATCGCCATAGTTGGCATATAAGCTAAGACCGCTGCTATGTATCACATCACCGGCGAAATATTTTGCACTGTCCAGGTCGCTTTGATTACGCGTGCCTCCATTGCTGCTGTTCAAGCCAGCCCTTGTCAGGTACATCCTGGCCAGCATTCCTTCCGCGGACCATTTGGTCAGACGTCCCTGCGCCTGCGGTACCGGAGGTAAATTATCGGCCGCATACCGGAGATCCATGATGATGAACTTCCATACATCAGCAATATTATTACGAACAGGCGGCTGACCGAGTTGGGCGATATTGTCATAAACAATAGGAACAGCGCCCCAGTTATTCACTAAATAATAATAAGCCATGGCCCGCATAAAATGACATTCACCAAGACCCATCTTACGAATGGCGTCGCTGACACCAGTTCCGGCATTGGCTTTTATATTCTGCATGGTAAGGTTACTCTGCGCGATTATTTTATAGAAGGATTTGTAACCCGGCAACAACGTGCTTACATCCGTAGCAGACGCTGCATGATGGATATAAGCGGTACGGTCATTGGAATTCAGGTTGCCTCCGCGGGCCTCGCCAAATGCCATAAACGCTTTGTCGTTATAGTCAAACCATACTATATTATAGAGAGGGCCTGTACCGGCCAGTACCTGGTCATCAGTTTTATAAAAATTCCCTGACGTAATCGCGTCAATAGGCGGACGATCCAGGAAGTTTTTTTTGCAGCTTTGCATGAAAACAACCACAACTGCAAGTAAGAAGGCATATTTCATTTTCTTTTTCATATTTAAATAGTTTAATAGTTTTCGGTTAAAAATCAGCGATTAAACTGAATGAATAAAATCTCACGGAAGGATAACGCCCTGAATCAAGACCTGCTATCAGGGTATTGCCATCTCTGACCATTCCTACTTCAGGATCATAGCCTTTATATTTCGTGAAAGTCGCCAGGTTCTGGACATTTACCGAAGCTTTTAATCCTTTAATAGCAGTCCGTGCTATCCACTTGTTCGGCACATGATAACTCAGCGTGACGTTCTTTATCCTGACAAAAGACCCGTCTTCGATAAACCAACTGCTTACCCTGTTATTACCATTCGGATCGCCCGGGGCAATGCGGGGTATCCTGAACCCGGGATTAGTTAAAGTAGTCGTCAATGAATCGGCGATATTGTAACTACTGGGGACTGCAAAATGACTTACCGATTCCAGGTAATTCCCGAAAACACCCGAGTTGCCCGGAATTTCACTTTGATAGCGCGGGTAATTAAATATATCATTGCCTATTGAGCCGATAATAAATACATTCAGGTCAAACTCTTTATAGGAAAAGGAGTTATTGAACCCGAAAGTAAATTTGGGCCAGGGGTTTCCAATTTGCGTACGGTCCTTTTCATTGATGATTCCATCATTATTCAGGTCCTTGAATTTAATATCTCCTATCCATGTTCCCTGTGTAGGGCTTATCGTTAAAACGCCATTCGAGGTTTGGACCGCATGATTTTTTATGTCATTATAATCTTTAAACAATCCTTCCGGAATATAACCCATTATCATGCTGGCTGTACTGCCTTCCTGGGTTAAAAACTGGATGCCTGTGCCGGCCCATAAAGGATTAATGGGATTAGGTAATTGGGTTATTTTATTCCTGTCCACAGAAATATTGAATCCCGTTTTCCAGGTCAGTATCTTATTATCAATATTTACTGAATTAATCGTTACGCCGATACCTTTGTTTCTCATTTCAGCGGAGTTGGAACTTGCCCATTGAAGGTAACCGGGAGAATAAGCTATATCGCCACCATACGTAAAGGGTCCGGGTATTAGAGCAAGCAGTTTGGAAATATTCTTAATATAGGCATCGGCAATTACTTCCAGCCTGTTATTAAACATGTGCAGGTCGAAACCTATATTGGTTGTCTTATCCGTTTCCCACTGGAGGAAGGGATTATTGAAGTTGGACAATAAAAAGCCGGAACCCCAGCCGGTTGGTACGGATTGAAGAACGGAATAGATTCCCGCGCCGGTCAAACCCTTATTGCCTGACCACCCGTATTCCACTCTTAATTTCAGGTCATTGATGGCATGTATATTTTGCATGAAACCTTCTTTGGATATACGCCAGGCAAGTGCGGCTGCCGGGAAATAACCCCAGCGCTTCTTTTCACCAAAAGAAGATGAACCATCGGCCCTGAGTGTTCCCAGTAAAATATACTTCTCATTATAGATATAGTTTACCCTTCCGAAATAGGACTCCTGCGCGCCATTGTATTTTCCACTTCCATTGCTGACGTTTGAAATGCTGCTGGCATCACCGCCGGACAATTCCTGGTTGATATTGGTCAGGAAGTTGATCCTGCCGGCATTTAATGATTCACCCTGGTACAATTGTGCCTCGTGACCCGCCATAGCGGTGATCGCGTGCCTGCCTATCCGGGTGTCATATTGCAAACGGGTATTTATACCCCACCAATAATTATTACTGGCTGAACGGGATGAACTGGCAGACGACTGGGGAACGATATAACCACCTGCCGTATAGCCGGGATGAAAAGAGTAATAATTATAATATTGTAAACTTGTATTGACCTCATTGTACCATACCAGCCCTTTTACCAGGTTGATATTGGCATAGGCATTTCCAATGAGCGCTGAAGATTTATTATAGTCGTTATAAATATTGGCGATCATGATCGGGTTGGTGTACTGGAATTGCGTGGTAGCAGGTCCGCCCCAGCTTCCATCAGGGTTTTTGACAGGTACACCCGGGTTTTGCTGCAAGGCCAGTTGAATGATACCTGCATTGGTTGTATTTACTTTTTCCTGGGTCTGACTTGCACTCATATTTATACCAATCTTCAACCAGTTGCGGGCCTGGTTGTCAAGATTCAGGCGTGTTGAATAACGGGTAAATCCCGAACCCGGCGCTATTCCTTCCTGGTTAAAATATTCACCGGACAGGTAAAAATGCGATTTGTCTGTTCCGCCGCTTAATGATATACCATGCTTTTGTAATAGTGTTCTCCGGTATAAGGCATCCTGCCAATCAGTACCGGGCCCCAGGACAGAAGGATCAGAAAAATCAACCTCTGAAGCAGTTCCGCCCGCTGCCGCCAATTGATTCCTGAAAGTTGCATATTGCGGCAAATTCATGACAGGAATATGTTTGGGTTTGTCCTGGAGAGTAAATAAAGTGCTTAACGATACTTTCGTTTGTCCTTCTTTACCTTTTTTGGTAGTGATCATCACCACACCATTAGCACCCGTTGCCCCGAAAATCGCAGTAGCTGCAGGACCTTCCAGGATATTAATGGTCTCTATATCTTCCGGGTTAAGATTGGAAAGAAGATTGGAAAAACCACTGGGATGATTATACGGATCATCCGATACTTCACTTGGCTTGAACTGAACGCCATCGATTACATACAAAGGCTGACTGCTCTGAGTCATAGAATTAAAACCCCGGATAATAACCGAAGACGCCGCACCCGGCTGTGAGCTGCTCTGGGTAACATACACATTGGCAGCCCTGCCCTGCAATGCCTGGTCCAATGAAGTATTTACCGTTTTTTGAATATCAGCAGCACTCACAGAAACCTGGGAACTGCTGAGATCGGTTTTTTTCATTTGTCCATAACCGACAACGACTACTTCGTCCATTTTCCGGTATTCTTCTTCGAGACGAACATCGATCGCCGATGACCCCGTGACCTTTATTTCTTTCAGGACATGCCCGACCGAGGTAATGACCAGCGTGCTCCCCTTCGCGGCATTGATGGTGAAGTTGCCATTCGCATCAGTGATGGTGGAACTCTTGGTTCCTTTGACGGTAACGGTAGCATTAACGACCGGCTCGTTGGTAGCGGCGTTCACTACTCTGCCGCTGACTTTTAATGTCGATTCCTGTGCATGCAACGCGTTACCCAGCAGTAGGGCGGAAATAAATATCCCTAAGCAGAATATTACCTTCCACGTCATTCTTTTTCTTTTCATATAGCAATTATTGGTTTAAAATTTTATTTCTATAGTGAGCTCATGCTTCCTTTTATATCCATATACCTGTCATACAACCTTAGCCCTGTCCATAACATTTTCCCTGATCATTGTAACGATATGACCAGCCTGCTACCATTATACTTTACCATCTGCCCTTCATTTTTTTCCGGCTTCAATGGGATGGGCTTATTGCTGTTTATATATACGATCCTGAAAAATCTTTTTCCGGGCATGCCGGGAAATTCTCCTTCCCGTTTCTGAATCTCAAGCGTCTTATTCTTTTCTGTATAATTAAACTGGATAGTGGCAAACAAGCCCTTTTCATAATTATAATTGGTTTCTTCGTCTTCATATAGGCTGAAACCGGCATCCTTTCCACCATAGACACAGAGAGTGATCGTATCCGCTTTTTTTTCTCCTGTATATTGAAGCGCGGGGCCGAATGGAAGTATGGATCCTTCCTTCACCAATACAGGCATCCTGTCATAAGGAGCATCCGCATTTATCGTGGTACCGCCTTTAAAATATTTTCCTGAATACAGGTCATACCATCCTTGCCCCGCAGGTAAATAAACATCCCTGTTGCGTTGTTGGTAATTATAAACCGGGTTAATGAGCAGGGAAGGGCCGAACATATACTGGTCATTAATACCGGCAACTGTTTTATCGGCCGGGAAATCCATGACCAGGCCGCGCATGATCGTATAATTAGTATGATAGGCATCGCCGGCCAATGAATAGATATAAGGCATCAGCCTGTAACGGAGCCGGTCATAATACAACATGCTTTGGTAAGCAATATGATTTTCGGGCGCTGTATTAAAGATCTCCCGGAAGGGGAACTGGCCATGCACCCGGAACAAAGGCACAAATGAACCGAACTGGTACCAGCGTGTCATTAATTCTCTCCATTCATCCAGGGCTGCGCTATCGGGTCTTTCAAACCGCTGTTCAACAGCGAAGCCCCCGATATCCATCGTCCAGTAAGGAATACCCGACATGGAAAAATTAATGCCCGCCGGTATCTGCAGCTTCATATCATGCCAGCGCGAAGCAATATCGCCACTCCAGGTAGCAGCGCCATAGCGTTGCAAGCCGGCAAAAGCGGAACGGGTAAGAATAAACACCCTTTGATCCGGGTTAGCAGAACGCTGACCTTCATACATACCTTTTACATTTTCCAATGGATAGGCATTCAGGTATTCGGCCGTGATGCCTGCGGCTACGGGGTACATCTGTTCCTTTCTTTTTTGCGGGCTTACATTGGATAAGATATCCGGTTCACTGGCATCCATCCACCAGGCATCTATCCCTTTTTTATATAGTTTTTCATTAATCAAATTCCAAAAACCCTTCCGGGCCTCTTCATTGAAAGCATCATAAAAAGTAGAAACATAACCACGGCCGATCCAGTCTTTCTGGCGGTCAGCAATATTTCTTTTATATAACCAGCCTTTCTTATCAAACTGGTTATAGCTTTCAATGCCCTCGTAAAACTTTGGCCATACAGAGATCATGAAATGGGTATTATACTTTTCGTGCAATACCCTGATCATGCTGTCGGGATTTGGAAAACGGGAAGCTTCAAACTCCTGGCTGCCCCATTGATCTTCTTTCCAATAACTCCAGTCCAGTACAATATTATCGAGCGGGATCTTTCTTTTCCTGAATTCAGCAACAGTATTTAAAATCTCATCCTGTGTTTTGTACCGTTCCCGGCTTTGCCAGAGACCCAGCGCCCATTTCGGAACAATAGCCGCTTTGCCGGTAATGCTCCGGTAGCCGCCAATCACTTCATCTATATTATTTCCATAGATAAAATAATAATCCAGTTGCTTCCCGGCTTCGGAACAAAAACCAAAAGTATTTTCCGTTTTCGCATCGGCCGGCTCCATCCATTTTAAGGAAGCATAGGATTCGCTGCCATTAGGGATCCATTCTATTTTGACGGGATATTTTTTAGCCTGCTCGAAATTGAAATTGAGAATCGCCGAACAGGGATTCCAGGATTGACGCCAGCGATCCAGCACCAGCTTACCATTCAACCAGACCTTGATGTAACCCCCATAGGTGAAACGCAACTTATGTTCGCCATTCAAATCGGAAGCAATGGAGCCTTCCCAGGTTACCACGCCATTCTGGGGTTTGAAATCAGCCGGCAGGTTCAATTTTGAGTCATTGATGTATTCATATTTTATTTCCGACTCAGGCCGCTCCAGGAAAATTTCACCTGGTTTATTTTTATCATTGGAATAAGAAGCGGTGAGCCATCCCGGCCGGCCGTCTTTCGAAAAAAGCTTTAATGCTGAAAGCGGTTTATAATCGCGGGTATCACCGGCTTTGGTCAGTGAATAATTATCCCACAGGATGCCATAATTTTTTCGGGAGACCAGGAAAGGAACGGCTACTTCGGTATTGTTCTGGAAAAGGCTTACCTGGTATCCTTTATAATTCAGCAACCCATCCTGGTGTTGCCCAAGCCCGTAATACGCGTCATCCGCGGTAGTCTCAAAGGTTTGCGTGATTTTATAAGATCTTTTTCCTTCATAAACTGCCGGTTCAATCGTTCTTCCCATTTTTTTCTCACGGAGGATGGGATTTCCTTTGGAATCAAAAAATGAAAGAGTACCCGTGCCCAGATCGGCATGGACCGTCAACAGTTTTGTTTTTATTGTAATTTTTTGAGAGTCAAGCGGTATGAGGTCCCATTGCGGTATCGATCCGGCGCTATAGGTAGTGATCAGGCTTTTGGTTCCGGTAATTTCTTTTCCCGGGCAGGCAATCACCCGTATAATATTATCTGCAACTACCTGTATTTTAAGTGCGCGGGTATTTCCCGATAAGTCTTCATCCGGGTAAAGTATGACGCCATCTTCCGTTCTTATATACGCTTTTCCGGAAGGCAGGTTATGGGTACCTGACCAAAGGGAGAAAAATAGTCCGATAAAGACAAATAGCCTTAGCATAGCAATCATTTATTTCGGATAAGAAGCAGAAATGGTAATCTATCCGGCAACTGGTTAAAGGTAAACTGATTGATTGTCAGGCGGGGGGGTCGTATGTTTCTGATTAGGGTATGGAATGTTAACGGAGACGGATAATGAGAGATATTTCAGTTATTTATTTTGGATAGTGAGCAGTTTGGTTTCTCGCTGCGATTGCCGCGTGAAATATATTTTCAAACTGATACTTTGGATAATATGCAAGTTTGGTTTCTCGCAGCGTTCGCGGCGGTAAGGCGACGCAGCGAGCGTTGCCCCACTGATCGTTGCGTGAAATATATTTTCAAACCGCTAGATTACTGATACTTTGGATAGTATATCAGTTTGGTTTCTCGCAGCGTTCGCAGCGGTAAGGCGACGCAGCGAGCGTTGCCCCACTGCGATCGTTGCGTGAAATATATTTTCAAACCGCTAGATTACTGATACTTTGGATAGTATATCAGTTTGGTTTCTCGCAGCGTTCGCAGCGGTAAGGCGACGCAGCGAGCGTTGCCCCACTGCGATCGTTGCGTGAAAT
>JAUZOA010000136.1 GCA_030706685.1 Bacteroidota bacterium | reverse complement strand
GTTTAATTTTCCCTTGGCAACAGTTGTTAAACTACCCTGTTGATACTTTTCAGAATAACTCCAATACATCATTTTGTTCCTGTCAAAATTTGGGTCAAACGCCACGTCAAGCAAACCACCCTGCCCTGCAAATAACACATCCGGTAAACCTGTTATTTTTTTGACCATCTTCCCGTTTGAATCATGAATTTCCATGTAGCCTGATTTTATGGTTACCATTAACCTTCCGTCGGGCATGGCTACAATGGCAAAAGGTGGTCCGAGCTTCTTTGCTATTTTCTCAACCTGGTACGGGGTGGTGGTTTTAGCGCCGGCAATTCTTGTTTGTCCGGCGAATGCCGGTTTGTAATCACTATTCGGCGCTTTGGTTTCAACCTGAGGTAAACCAGTGGTATCAGTGTTAGCAGAAAAAGTTGTTGGGTTATTGGCGCAACCGGTAGAATAAATTAGAATCAGGATAACTGATAAAAAGAGAGTGCTTTTTGTTTGCATAAACATTTTTATTAATAAGTATATAAATATTGAAGGTGTATTGAAGCAGCAATACTTCTGTTATGTGTTCTTGCTACTGTCGTCACAAAGATCTGATGTTTTAACCAAGCACTCATTTTTTTGTCGGTTGATAGTAAAGAGTTACTGCATAAAAGGAGGTCGCCATGCACACTGAAAAATAAGATTAGAAGAATCCAGGGAAAAAATATTCCATGGACAAAATGGGGTCCCTATCTCAGCGATAGCAATATGTTCGGCGGAAATTCCAACTGGCGCGGGCCGGTATGGATGCCGGTGAACATGATCATCATCCGGGCACTTCCGAATTATTTCATGTAAGTTGTCCGGAGGGCTTTATTACTGCTTTTCGCTAGCCATTTCGGGACCAATAAGCATCAGGCGAATCATTGCGGCCTGGAGGATCGAATCTTTGTCAACAACGGCATCGAGAATGGAATAATGGTTTTTTTGCGGAACTTTTAAATATTCTATGTTGCCGTTTTTGCTTTTCCAGGATTTGTAGAGCGCTTCACTTTGAGCTTTGAACTCATCTGTTTCATCTGTTCCTGTAACCAGTAGCAGGGGACAATCATTTGCCGGTTTTAAAAAAACAGGACTGTTTCTTATGGCATTTTCGCGATCCATACCAATCGAATTATTCAGATAGGAAAGCATCACAGGCTCCAGGCGAAATAAACCACTAAGCGAGATTGCGGCCTTTACAAATTTCGCCTCCGCTTCAACCAGCAGCATAGAAGCAAGATGGCCGCCTGCACTATGCCCCAGCAGGAAGAGTCCCGATGGATCTCCGTTGAAGCGCATCATGTTGTCATGCAGCCATCGAATGGCCTTACGGCATGATGCTACTATTTCATCCATGGAAGACTGCGGGGCAAGGGGGTAATTTAATAAAACAGTTGTTACGTTATACTTCAGGAAATGCCCAGCAAGAAAATGAAACATAGCCTTGTCGAACAGGTGCCAGTATCCGCCATGTATAAAGACCAGTGTTTTGGAATGAGGAATTTTTGAAGGAAAAATATCCAGGCGCTCTTCCGGATGATCACCGTAAGGGATGTCTTTCAGATAGGTATTAAGCTCTGTTGTAAGCCTGCTGATTCTCTCCCAGCGATCGAAATAATTCGCATAGTCTGGTACATGCAGCCGCGTGTTATATTGGTCATTTAACTGTTCCTGGTTATAGTGTTTGTAGACATTCATGACATTTTCAGTAATTCCGCCGCATCCTCCGTCTTTTCATCATTGGTTTTCAGGCAGCTAAAAACTAACCTGTAAAATTCAGGATGTGATTGCCAGGTTTTTCCCGTAACCATTCTGCCATCCATGACAGCCTCCTGAGGTGTCACATAAATTCCCCCGCATGCTTCAACTTCAAATTTTACATGTTCATAACAGGCGATTTTTTTATGATCGACGAGCCCCGCAGTGACCAGGATCTGAACGCCATGACAAATGGCGAAAATATATTTATTCGCTGCCGAAAACTTTTTCACTATGCTGATGACTGCAGGATCATTTCGCAGGTATTCCGGTGCCCGTCCACCCGGTATCAGCACAGCTTCATAATCTTGTACATTGACATCAGCGAATGAAATTTCTGATTCAACCAGGTATCCCTTCCGTTCAACGTATGTGTCCCATCCCGGTTCAAAATCGTGTATTACAAGATTTAACCTTCTAACGGCCGGAGCTGCTATCACGGGAGTATATCCGGCCTCCCGTAAGCGGTGCGTGGCAAAAAGAATCTCGAAACTTTCACCGGCATCACCTGTTATCACCAATATTTTAATAGCTTTTTTCATATGCGCTGTCGTTTTAAATATTTTGTAGGTCAGTTATAAAGATAAATAAGAATTTGCGCCGTAGCGGAATCCCGGCGATTTTTATGCAGAATGCATTCGCGGCTGGAAATACGGGTGGGATCAGAACAATGAATAAAAGTGGCATTAGATAGCTATGGGCTGCCAATTTGGGGAGTTAAATCTCACTCATGTGTGCTAATTCAATCTTCTATATTCAATAGGCGTACGCCCAACCCTTTGCTTGAACAGACGTGTAAAATGCTGCGGATATTTAAATCCTAAATCATACGCAATTTGACTAACCGATTTATCATTATCAAAATCCTTTCTTTTGCCAGATCAATCACCTTCGATTGTATATACTCCTGTGCTGTTTTTCCAGTTTCTTTTTTTATAAGGTCCCCAAAATAGCTGGATGATAAATGCAATTCTCTGGCACAATAAGCTACAGTAGGCAAACCCATATTCTGCGGCTGATCTGATTGGAAATAGCTGTTTAAAAGAGTTTCAAACCTTTCCAGAATTCCTTTATGAACGTTATCCCGAACAAAAACCTCATGGAATTACAAGTGCTCATTCTCACGTAATCATCTTATACGTAAGTTACCCACCAGGCCTTGCTGGTAGTTTTGTATTTTCCATACCATTGACAAGGTAAATAGAGAATGACAATCAACAGCAACCAGACGAAATAAGTTCGCCATAAACTTGGTTGATATCCGGTTGGCCAATCCTTAGCAGATATAAAAGAAAGATTGACACCCTTGCCGAACGAGATATACGTCCAGATGAAGGATGAAAAACTGACTACCGCGAGATGCAGGATGAAAAAGAAAAAGGGAACTCGGCCATAGGTAATAAAAACTTGTTTGATACCCGTTGAAATCCTGTCTGCCAACACAAGTAACAGGCATGCTATACCAAGTGTTACGCAAAGAAATAGTAATGATGGTGGAGATTTTGATACGTTAAAAAATGAAAGCAATGTGTAAATGCCACCCCGTACCTGGGTACTCCACGGAGACGGGTCCCCGTAAATATTTAAAGATCTCAATATAATAAAAAGTATAAGCACAGATACCCCGGCCCTTAATAACAGATAATCTCTCCTTTGTCGTGTATAGGTAAACCAGGGTCCTATTACATAGCCCAAAAGCATTACACCAACCCAGGGAACAATTGTATAAGCGACAAGAACCGGTGGATTACGTATGAGAAAGGGTGAATTATGCAGCAAGGCAGGTAACATATTATCAGCTGATAATTTTCCAATAGATGGAAGTGCATTATGCCCCAGGATCATTGCAAGCGAAAGGGTTATCTGAATCCACCGGGGAAGCCAAACCAGGCCGGCGAGCAGAATCATTGAGCAGCCAATCGTCCAAATTACTTCAAGTAACGTTAATTGATATCCCTGTGTAAGTATAAAACTGATTAACAATATTTCCACAGCTATTAACCAAAGCCCGCGGGTCAGAAGAAACACGCTTGTTTTTTTACGACTGCCAATTTTCCTGAGGTAGAGAAAAATGCTGGTGCCGGAAAGAAAAACAAATGTTGGAGCACAGAGATGAGTAACCCAACGCGTGAAGAACAAGGGTACGGATGCCTGCGTCACATCAGTTGGACGATAAGCGGTATAGCTGAAAAATTCCCGGACGTGATCCAAGGCCATAATAATCATCACCAGCCCCCTTACCAAATCAATAGACTGTAACCGGGGATATTCTTCAGGGATTTCATTTGATTTTAGCATTACTGATTTTGAAACTGCTTTTAAGATAATTGGACTACAGATGATAGCGCTATGTCGATGAGTTTATATTCTTTGAGCCAGCATAGCAGAAAATCCCATGTTACAGGCAGTGTTTCTTTCCGCCTGTTAGAACATTCTATTATTTTTTTATTTCGTAACATAGTTCCACCATTCCGCTTTTGTAGGCTGTCACATTTTTTAGGTGTAATGCATGTTCTTGTCCTATTTGATCAAAAAACGGTGTTCCGTCGCCCAACATAATCGGGAGAATTGACTGCCTTATTTCATTGGCTAAGTTTAAACGGATGAAATCTTTTGTAAGCTTTGCACCGCCTACAAGCCAGACATTCTTATAGTTTGGTTTTAGTCGTTCATTCACAAGTTTGTTTAGGTCTCCCGAGTAAGTTTCAATATTCTGTCTATCAATACGGAGTTTTCTGCGGCTTAATACGATAGTCGGCACGTCTCCGTAAACCCACCCATAAGATTTTGAAAGTTCTAAAGCGTGTTCATATGTCCGGGAACCCATTACATAGCAGTCTATAGTTTTAAGAAATTGCTCTGCATCTTGTTCGGCAACTCCTTTCTCGTAGTTGTCAGATGTCTCAAACCACGAAACGCTGTTGTCCTTTTTGGCAATAAAGCCGTCAAGGCTTGAAACCATATGTATTGTTACTTTGAATGTGTTTGTCATCTTGTGGTATCGTTTAACATTGCCTGTAACACACTAATTTATGGTATTAGGTGCAGTAAATCATATTTATCCGTTCCCGAATATCAATATCATAGTGTTATATCTTTTGTATTGTCGCAGCGTCAGTACAACTTGAAGAACTAAAATATTTTTCTTTTCTTAATATTTTAATGAACATGGGAAAACCTTTTAAAATTCATTAGGTGGTTTGACAGATATTTCCTGACCCGTCGGAAGCCACAATACCCCGTTGTATAAATCTGACTGGTCATGACTTATCCACCACAATTGTGGTTTTCCCGGAAAGTTGTTAAATGACGGGACTGTGGCTTCAGGAAGTTCCAATGGTGATAATTTCCATTGAGATGACAATAAACTGGCATCATATCGGCGACCTCCAAAACGATGGTAATAAGTTGTTGGCGCTATTTGTCTTAATGCTGTGGATTTTAGCTTTGGGGCTCTTTAGAAGGATGATAAGAATCATCCCCCTGGCAAACCGTCGTTAGATATGAGGATGGGATCATGCCATACTTTTGGGCAATGAATGCGAATATTGGTTTTGCAGATTATCCGTTTGGCGGCCTGCTTGAATCAGGATCAGTTGATGTGAATTTCTTTGCCGGTCAGTGGTTTAGCCAATATATTTATTAAATATTCTGCAATTCGCGACGACAGTACCCCTAAAGACAGTGGCACCATTCTTAACCCAAACCTTCAAAATTATGAAACATGCATTATTGGCCTTTTTGGTCCTGGTCACAGGCTGTTCCAAATCAACAGACTTTACGGCAAACACAGCGGTAGACAAAACAAATCCCTATAAAAAAAATAATCTGGCTACGTTGGTATACACATATACTTATGTGGGTTCATCGGATGCCAGCTTTAGCGCTGTTTTTCCTCCATTCGGTGTTTATGGAACTACACTCAAATCATGGACGCTGGACATTCACCGAAAGGTTAGTGGCACAATTACCCTTACCAATATGTTGAATACCAGGAATGACAGTGCCATTAATGTAAACAGAACAACGATAGTTAATGTATCAGATAATGCAGTAGATAGTACCCTGGCTATATTACCGGATAGCATTGTACAGCGGATTAAAAACAAGTTGGATCCAAATGCTCAGGTAACCATCCCCGTGAATTTTGATGTCAACGACGAAATATCCAGCACCCAGGGGTATATATTAAACACATATCCTATCCAAACAGGTTTTATAACCTTTGGTTTCAGTGATTTAATTGCATTATTCAAACCCAATTGTATTAATTCTTTTAATCTAACGGATAGTACAATAGTAACCTATACCTACACATATCCACAACCCCTGACTCAATAACGACAGGGCAAACAGACATGGGAAATTGGCAACACCTGACTGAATGCCCAAAAAGCCTTAGTTGCAAGAGTGTAAGGGAAATTTGATAATCCTCCTTGCCATATAACGAAATTTTGGATCCAGCCGGAAGATTTGATATCAATATTTCTTCTCCATGGTATTGAGAAATTTATATGACGGAAAGATGATTTTTGAAGCCTTTTACAGCTTCACGCATTTCGATTTTTTTCACTCGTCCCGATGAGAATATTTTTCATCTGTATAAATTAATTTAAAAACTGTTTTCTGTTCTGAAACTAATTTTTAAATCTGCGCTGTAAATTAAATGGCAGACAGGTTGTTTATCCTGCCTTTTCGTAAATCGGACATGATTTCAATTTCGCCTTTGCCTCAGATACCGTCACGGTTTTACCCAGTGCACCAAATTCATGCAGGTCACCGAATACTTCGATGCGGATGGATTGGTCAATACGGCCTACACGTAAAGGTTCGAATCCATTGTCGCGGATTAATTCTTCAATGGAAGGATTGATGTCTATATCATCAGTAGCGTAGAATAAAACATGTGCAGGTTCCTGAAATGCAGCTCCGGCAAGTGAAGCAACTCCCAGTGTTCCCAGGGCTTTTGCCAGCCTGGCATTTTTGGGAAGCAGTGAAGAAAGGATTTCACCTGCGGATTGATTTTCGCCGATAATCTTTTTAAAACCACCTTTATCGTCCGGGGCGATCGGATTCGACGGGTCAACAATAATTTTTCCCTGCAACTCTGTTGCATATGTATTGAACAGCTCTTTGATCGCATCAAACCAGACGGCAAATACAATAATATCTGCTTCTTTAATAGCGTCAGGAATTTCCGATGGCTGTGCTAAGTTTCCCAGTTCCCGGGCAAGTTTTTTTGCCTTTTCCATCTTTCTGTCGGCGACAATAACCGGACGATTGGCTTTTACCAGGTTTGTGGCAACTGCAGTTCCGATATTTCCAAGGCCGATAACTGCTACTTTAGATTTCTGTGTCATAAAACTATTTCTTTTGTTTGAGTGATTGATTTGTAAGTGCAAATCTCAGTCATTGAAGAGGAGTTCTCCAATGACCTTGTTTAAGAAATAGTCTTGATCCGGTTTAAGGTTTTGGTGGCTTGATCGCTTTCGTCGCTTTCGTTTTTCTGTTCCGCAAACGGCTCAAAAATTCTGGTGTAATGCCTAAATATGCTGCTATCTGAACTTGAGAAAGACGATTAATCAGGTGTGGGTAGACTTCTAAAAATGACTGATAACGGTCTTCGGCAGTAGAACTGATGTTTTGCAGAAGCCGCTCCTGCAAACGAATAAAGCTATTTTCCAAAAGCACGCGAAAGATGCGGTCAAACTTAGGGGCCTGGATATAAAGAGATATCAGGTCATCCCGGCTGATCTGCAGTACAACGGTATCTTCCAGTGCATCTATATTTAATGAGGACGGCTTTAGACCGTGAAAACTTCCCAGGTCATTAATCCAATAATTTTCAGCAGCAAATTGAAGTATATGGGTATTGCCTTTCTCATCGATTTTATACAACCGCAGACAACCCCTTACAACAAAATAGAATTGCGTACACAAATCTCCTTCCTGTAATACATATTGCCTCTTTCGAAAAAGACGGGGATGAAATTTAGCCCTGACCAGTTCTTTCTCTTCTTTGTCTAAAGGAATAAGACGATCGAAGTAAGCCAATAATGGCTCGGGTGAAGCTTCTGTGTTGTCAGGATTCATTCTATTTGGTAATCGATATGCAAAAATCAGTAAAATATTACATTATTAATGAAGCATGACTACATTTACACTTCTGGCAGTTATTTTGCAGTCTGTTGGTTAAATACGCTCATCATTTATTCAATCTATTTTTAAACTCATTTGATCATGAAAACGAAAATGTATCTTTTCAGACTTTCTCTGGTTTTGGCCTGTTTTATTTTTGCCTTTGAGGGAAATGCGCAAAGGCAAAGTCCGCATGATACGGTTACCGCTAAAATCAATGGCGCCAATCTTCGTGTTACGTTTGGAAGTCCGGCCGTAAAAGGACGCACGATATGGGGCGACCTGGTTCCTTATGACAAAGCGTGGCGGGGTGGCGCTGATGAAGCTACTATTTTCACCACGGACAAGGATATAACCATTAATGGAAAAAAATTAGCGGCGGGCAAGTATAGTCTGTTTGTAATCCCAGGCAAAGATAAATGGACATATATTTTTAACTCTCAAACCGGGCAATGGGGAAT
>JAUZOA010000135.1 GCA_030706685.1 Bacteroidota bacterium | reverse complement strand
GCGAATTATACCGAAATACAGCAAAAAATTCTTAAGAGCATGACCAAAAAAGATATTGATGCGCTGGCAAAAAAATATGTAGACGCCAATAAATTGAACATGCTGCTGGTAGGCGATAAGGACAAAATCCTTCCGGGTTTGAAGAGATTAGGCTATACAATCGTTGAACTTGACACCGAAGGAAAACCGGTAGAGAGAAAAGCCTTTTAATAGACTAAAAGACCGAAAGTCAGAAAGTCCGGAAGTCAGAAAGACGTTCCCTGATAGAGGGATGATTCTTTCTGACTTCCGGACTTTCCGTCTTTACTGGCTTATGCTATTTGACGAGTGGCGTGGTGGAAAGCCCGGATTTCCTTATTTTGCCCAGCCTTCAAAAAAACCACTAATATGAAACAAAAACTATTACTGCTTAATCTATTTGTACTATTGCTGGCCATTATCGCAAAGGCTCAGCCGGGTGCAGCCAATACCGCGAAACTGGTAGAAAAAGTCGTTAAACAGGGCGACGAGCTCGTCATCCCTTACGAAAAATATGTATTACCCAATGGTCTTACACTGATTGTGCATGAAGATCATAGCGACCCTGTAGCCCATGTGGATGTCACTTACCATGTTGGTTCCGCAAGAGAAGAAATTGGTAAATCAGGTTTTGCTCATTTCTACGAGCACATGATGTTCCAGGGCAGCGACCATGTAGGAGACGATCAGCATTTCAAAATTGTAACCGCGGCAGGCGGTACACTCAATGGAAGTACCAATACCGACCGCACCAATTATTTTGAAACCGCTCCTTCCAATCAATTGGAAAAAATGTTGTGGCTCGAAGCCGACCGGATGGGTTTTTTACTCGATGCAGTGACGCAGAAGAAATTTGAAGTGCAAAGAGAAACGGTAAAAAACGAAAGAGGGCAGAACTATGATAACCGTCCTTATGGGTTAGTGTTTGAAGAGATTTCAAAAAATATGTATCCTTATGGACACCCCTATTCCTGGCTTACTATCGGGTATGTGGAAGACCTGAACCGCGTGAATGTCAATGACCTTAAAAATTTCTTCCTCCGTTGGTACGGGCCTAATAATGCCACGGTGACGGTAGGCGGCGATGTAAATACCAGCGATGTAGTGAAAATGGTTGAAAAATATTTCGGCTCTATACCAAGAGGTCCTGAAGTAAAGGACATGGCCCCGATGATACCCGTATTGACCAAACATCGTTTTGTTTCTTATACTGACAATTATGCCCGTTTACCTTTGATGGTAAGGGCCTATCCTACTGTTCCCAATTATGATGCTGATCAACCGGCCTTGGCCTGCCTCGCGCAGATACTTGGCCAGGGAAATAATTCTATTCTTTACCAGCAATTGACAAAAAAACAACTGGCATTACAGGCAGGCTGTTTCAGTCAATTGTTTGAGTTGTCCGGTGTTTTTGCTTTCCAGGTGATTCCTTATCCCGGCAAATCATTAGCCAACATGTATTACCTGCTGAACAATGCATTGGATAGTTTTGAAGCAAGGGGCGTGACAGACGATGATATCGCCAAATTCAAAGGCGCTTATGAAGCGCAACTGATAAATGGTTTGCAAAGCGTAGCAGGAAAAGTATCGCAATTAGCCGCTTTTCAAACTCTTGCCAAAGGCAATCCGAATATGATCGGGAAGTTGTTAAAAATGTACCAGGCGGTTACCAAGGAAGATGTAATGAGGGTATACAACAAGTATGTTAAATTCAAACATTGCGTAACGATAAGTGTGTTGCCAAAGAGCCAGGACAAAATGATCGTCGGGGATAATAACTATAAAGTGGATGAAACCAATTATACAGCTCCCAATTACGGCTACGAAGGATTGGTATATACAAAAGCCAAAGACGATTTTGACCGCAGCAAGATGCCTCCCAATGGACCCAACCCGGTAGTGAAAGTGCCGGCATTTTGGAAAAAAGACTGGACCAGCGGTATAAAGATTATTGGCACAGAAAATACAGAATTGCCGACGGTTACTTTGACTATTAAAATTCCCGGCGGCCATTTACTGAATGCCAATAATCTCTCCAAAGCAGGTCTTGCTTCCGTCTTTACTGATATGATGAATGATGACACTAAAAAATATACAGCCGAAGAAATGAGCCGTGAACTGCAAAAACTGGGCAGTACCATCAATGTATCAAGCGATAATGACAATATATCCTTCCAGGTTCAATCGGAAAAGAAAAACCTGGATGCGACACTGACCCTTTTGCAGGAAAGAATATTCAATCCCAAATTCACGCAATCGGCTTTTGACCGTATCATGAAGCAAAACCTCGAAAGCTTTAAAGTGGCCAAAACACAACCGGCTTCCGTAGCGGATGCCGTATTTGCCAAGCTGAATTACGGGCCCAATCATATTCTCGGCATTTCAGGCGATGGCAATGAAGAAACTGTAAAGACTTTTACATTGGCTGATATGCAATACTACTACGACAATTATATGACCTCGCAGGGAACCCAGGTTATCGTGGTAGGAGATATCAAGGAAGATGAGATCCTTCCCAAACTTTCTTTCCTCAATAACCTGCCGGATAAAAAGGTCACTATACCCTCGATAGCCGCTGCCCCGGCCATAGAAAAAACAAAGATCTATTTAGTGGATGTTCCCAAGGCCGCGCAAACAGAATTCCGTGTCGGCTATATTACCGGTTTAAAATATGATGCTACCGGTGAATATTACAAGGCTGGTTTGATGAACTATGCACTGGGTGGCGCATTCAACAGCCGTTTAAACATGAACCTGCGTGAAGATAAAGGCTGGACCTATGGCGCGCGCAGCGGTTTCTCCGGCAGCAAGTATACAGGCGACTTCGTGTTCAGTTCCGGTATCAGGGCCAATGCTACCGACAGCGCTATGATAGAAATTATGAAGGAACTAAAGAATTATGCCGAGAATGGTATCACGGAAGAAGAACTGGCTTTTATGAAAAGCGCTATTGGCCAGCGGGACGCGTTAAGATATGAAACAGGTTTCCAAAAAGCCGGTTTCATTGGCAATATCCTTGACAATAACCTGTCTGCCGACTACGTGGATCAGCAAAGTAAAATAGTAGCAGGCATCACCAAATCTGAAATTGACGCTTTGGCTAAGAAATGGGTGAATTCAGGTAAGATGAACATACTGGTAGTTGGAGATAAAGCCAAAATTTTACCCGGCCTGCAGAAACTTGGCTATGAAATCATAGAATTGGATACAGATGGCAAGCCGGTAGAGAAGAAAGGATTCTGATTGAATAATTTCTTTTTTGATAGTTACAAGGGGCTGTATCAAAAGGTATTTATGACCTTTTGATACAGCCCTTTGTAAATTTTTGACTCATTTTAACAGCATTTATTTCATCTCCGCACCGGATAGCTGTAACTTTCTGAACCTGTTAACCCAAAAACTACTATTTATGAAACTTCTTTCTACTCTTGTTTTCCTTACTGTTTTTACTTTCTCCGCCTTCAGCCAGCAATGGAAATTCATTGGGGGTTATAGTCTTGGAATTCCCCAAAAGGACATGCATAAAAACATACCACCGGCCCATAGCCTGCAAGCAGGGATAGTATATCAACTGCCGGGTCAGTGGAAGCAATTATCGGTAGGAGCCGAAACAGGGATCGGCTTGTATGCAAGCAAAAGGGTTGACCAGACCTTCCAATTTGAAAACAATACGTCTTCCATTGTACCTGTCAATTACAATAGCAATGTATTTAATGCCGATCTGCAGGCGAGGCTTGACCTGGTTGACAATAAAAAATTCGTTATCCCTTATATCGGGCTAAAAGGCGGCTTGTATAATTTTTTCAGTACAATACGAATTGAGGACCCGAATGATCCGGGCGGCTGCACCGCCCTTCAGCATAAGAATATCCTGAGCGATAATACGTTTTACTGGAGCGCGGGAGCCGGCCTGCAGGTGAATACCAGCTTTTTTGCCAAACGCAAGTTTACCCGCAATGTGCTAATAGATATCAGCGCCAATATGATCCATGGCGGCTCGATCAGTTATATTAATACCAAGCATCTCATAGACGAGCAGACCATGAACGACCCCAAGGCTCAACCCCTGAATGTACAGTTTATCAATGCCAGTACGCAGCAGATACATGAACATACGGTAGCCCAGGTCTTTACCTCCCCGTTGCGTATGATAGAATTGAGGGCAGGAGTTGTTGTGTTGTTGCGGAGAGACTGAAATAGGGCAAAGTCTAAGCGATAGTTAACAGCGCGGGTATGCCTTTATTTTTTCTATGAAAATTGGTGAAGTGAGATACTTCTCCCGTGCTTTCGCACTAATGCATTAATGGTGGGATGCAGTCTATTTTTTACTATACTTTTCCTGTTTGATTCTCATTAGGTCTACTTAGACAGAAAGAGAAAGAGAGCGGAGTGCGCGCACTCTTTCTCTTTCTGTTTCTCCTTTGAGCTGTTCGCGCCTTTTATAATTCGCTGATTTTTACTAAATCTTCCAAATAGTGGTTCGAAGTATCTCTTGTTTGGGCTACTTCGCCTGCCATAGCTTTAGCGACGGCAGGCTTTGTTATTAAGAAGAATTCCCTGTAACGAAAGTTGCGGGATTTTTTGTTTGTATTTGCGTCTTGGTTCATGGAGACACGGAGAATTCAAGTCACCTCACTGATATATCTGTTTCCCGGTGGCTCTCCCTCGTAATACACCTGCTCTGCTTCTCCGAATACTAGGATGAATGCATATCCCGAATCAGTCAGTAGCACGATTTGATCCCGCGTGATGGTCTTGCCATCATAACCCGGATCCTCGGAAATCACATAAATACTCCTACTCCCCACACCGGAAAGATCGAAGGAATTGATCCCGCTAAACAATTCCCACCGCAAGTCCTTTAAATGGGACAGTTCCCGGATAAACTTGAAACGATTCTTAGTTGACGAGATAAAACCGGCATACCGGTTATGTTTAGCTTTGGTAAAAAACTTTTCAATCACCTTTATTTCTAACGCAGTATTCATGCTAACAGTTCTCGGTCTTTTTAATTCTTAATTAATCGGCAACAGTCGCTCCCTAGCGAATAAGCAAAAATAACAAAGGTCCAAAAATATAATTTGAGATGTCCCAACGCCTTGTGTGTCTACGAACCAAGATTACCATCATTAAATGACCCTCTTCTTATATAATAACTATCCAATTTTCAGATTTGAGATTCCCGTAATTTAGAAAATGTAACTTTACTCAGCACCGGTTCCAGGCAGAAGAAACACCCAAAATCAGCACAACAAAAAGACCCGGGTGTTGCCTGTACTAATTTTGACAAGAACCTACGCAAAGAGCAATGACAAAACATACATTATTCCTTATCGCTTTATTCTTGACAGGGGTTTCCTTTGGGCAGAAGACTATGATTGAAAATAATTTTAAGGTTGACTTCACAAAGGCATTAGATAAACACTTCACAGAAAAGCAACTAGACAAAATGTTTTCTGACTATACAGAATTGTTGACGCCTCATAGTGACGTAACAAGATTAACTGCAGGACTTAAGGAGCAGGAACTTTCAGTCTTTCCTCTATACGACTTTAAAAACGAAAACCTTTACACAAACAATATAAATGGCCTCTTGAATTCAAAAAACCAAAATCACAGAATACTTGCCTATCTGGTTATAGCATCTTCTTATGATACTACCAAGGAATCAATTTTGCTAGACAAAATTAAAACTGAAACAAATAGAGGCAATTTAATCTGGGCGGGGATGGCTTTGCTTTACTTAAGAACCAATCACACTACGGAGTTATTCGATTTTCTGGTAAAGAATGAAGATTTTGGCGATGCTCATATGCTTCCGATGTTTATTCAACTTAACAAAGATTCATTACAACAAACAGCTTACAATCGCATAAATAGCAAAGATGTCAAATCAAAAATTCTGGCTGCTCAGACTCTTGCGTATACTTCTTTAAATCCCAAAACCGAAAAAATATTAAAACAGGCTGTTCAAACCTGGGATATAAACATTAAAGGCTATGCAATTTACTCTGTGAAAGAATTACAAATTGGAAATCTACTCAAAACATTTAAGCCGCTCTTAGATCATAGCGAAACTCGTTCGATTTCGCTTCAAGCTTTGGCAAACAGCCCGACAAAAACGGACAAAGATTTTTTATTTGAATTAGTAAATAAACAAGATACGGTCTCAAGTGAGCTTTTAAATTGCTTCTTTAATTCTAAAAGCATCGATAATCTTAAATATTGGCTTAGTCTTTTGTACACCAGAAAACTTCCCTCTAAGTATATATTCTTTGTTTTTGAACAGCCTTTGATAAGTTCTAACGAAATTTTACCCGACTTACAAACGGCGTTACAAAAGATAACGGACAAGCACATACTTGCTGAATTGGTTAGAGCATTAAATAACAGGGATGATGACAAAAGTGTTGAAATAATAAAATTGTTACTCAAACATAGAAGCTCAACTGTCAGGTATTGGACAGCTAAAACGGTAGAAGACAATAATTCGGAGAAGTTCAAAGAAGCAGAAATAAGTAAACTTATCAAATCGGGTCTTGAAGATGGAAATACACCGGACGACTGAAATTGTGCCTCGGTTCCTGTCGCACGAACCAACTTCTTTAAAACTCTTCCCTCAAATCTTTCAGAAAAGAAAAATTCTTTTCATTTAATTCATAATATCCCGCTGATGAATATTTATAATCACAAGGATCTTTCACCAGTTGCCAATGCCCGGCCATCGGGTTGCGATGTATATACTCAAGTTTCTGGTAGGCTGTCTTTCTTGTGTATAACGGTATGGCCAATGGATCTCTTTGCCAAAATTCATGCTTTTTGTTTATGTCATTTACTTCAAAAGACACCAATTTCCTCCTATCCTCTTTATATAACATTTTTCTGAATTCATGGGCGGTATACTTCAGAAAAGACCCCTGCGCTGTCTCTTTGCCATTACGCTTCTTTGTTCTCCATACCAGGTGAAGATGATTCGGCATAATCACAAATCCAAATGCATCAATTTTTCCACCCCTGCTCAAGTAATCAAGATCACATCTTTGTACCTGTCCGGCCACAATAGCTTTTGCCATTGATTGATAGTGGCAGTCCGGAAGAATATCTTTCCGATCTCCATATAAGATTTCCTTCTATAAGCAAACATGTCCTTATCCATCATTCCAAAGCTATAAACTCTTGGAATGATGCCAGCGGGATAAAAAATTTTGTTTTCGTTTTTTTTGAACTTATCCAAAATGGTTTGGTTCGTGTGACACACCCATGGCGGCAAAACTTTCGCCATGATGAATATTGTTGCAATTGATGATGCCAATCATAGTTTGTCATATATAACGCATTTATTTTTGTTTGTGAAAAGTTATCAAACAAAAAAATTGGGAGGTCATTATGAAAACACTAGGACAGTCATCCAATTTTGTTGTGCAGATCGACGATACTAAATACTCGGTAACTGAGCAACAGAATCTAAGTAATCTTGTAACCTCGGTGTTTCTGAATAGCTTCGAAACCGACTATGCCACTTTGTGTGGATGGTATGGGGTCATGGTAAATAAAGTCTTAGGGTCTAATAACAAGGCAACAATCACATTTGGAAACCAAGCAAGTGGCGCGGGGTCAACATCTGGGTACTCCCAAAGCAATATTTGGATCAATATAAGCACTCTCATCGGGGGAACCGACTCAATTCGCTCAACCTTTGCTCACGAGATGAACCACATCCTGGAGGGATACAAGATGAATTGGACACCAACCAATAGCCAGGGAGAAGGACTATGTCGTGCTGTTGCCGATATGCTCCATCCATTGCCTGGTTCAGACGAGGTGAATGCCTGGTTGGCATTCGATCCAACTACGGATCCGACTAGTGCGAAGGCAGACACAGAATTTCGAAAAGATTGGGTTTCGGTCAATTTCAACGGAGGTGATTTAAAGACAGGTGGCTGGGTTAACGGGATGGACGACAGCTACAGCATTGGATGTGCTATCCTGTTCATCTTCTATCTCCGGGATCAACTGGGTTTTTCAATGAATGAAATTTGTCAGAGCGTAGGTGATACTCTTGAGCTTAAATACCATTACTTAACCCATGGGGACATCAGCGGATTTTCACAATTCAAACGCCTCCTGGATATCCATTTCCCCGGCCTGAATAACAAATGCACTCCAAACAATCCATTCCCGCTCGCTTTCACGAATATGTCTCTGTCATCTGCCGGTCGGGAAAACAACCTGTTCGTTTTCTCCAGGATGTTGGACGGCCGGATTATCTTCAATCAAGCTGCACCGGGCAAGGCCTTTGTTGGCTGGCAAGAAGTGCCCGGGGGACAGTTAACTGACGTAGCTCTGGCTGCGGGGATGCAGCACGATACGTTGTTTGTATTCACCAAGACATTGAACGGCAGGATTATGTTCAATCAAGCGGCACCCGGCGGGGCTTTCGTTGGCTGGCAAGAGATGCCGGGAGCTGTCGTCACCAATATGCCGCTGGCATCCGCAGGTCGGCAAAACAATTTATTCGTCTTTGCCAAAACGTTGGACGGCCGGATTATCTTCAACCAAGCTGCACCGGGTAAGGC
>JAUZOA010000134.1 GCA_030706685.1 Bacteroidota bacterium | reverse complement strand
GAACCCGACTATCGCACTCGCCGATGATCATGTATTACTGAGAAAAGGTCTTGCTGAGCTGGTAAGTAAACAGGGGTATACCGTTTTATTCCAGGCAGATAATGGCGAAGAGTTTTTGGAAAAACTAAAAACTAACCCTGAGCCTGATATTGTTCTCCTCGACATAAATATGCCTAAGAAAGACGGTTACGAAACGGCGCTATGGCTCAAAAGAAATAAACCAGCTATAAAAGTACTGGCACTGAGTATGTATGACGATGAAAATGCCATCATCCGTATGTTGAAGAACGGCGCACGAGGATATATCCTGAAGGATGCGGAACCCTCTGATCTGAAAGCAGCCATCGAAGCAGTGCTTACCAAAGGCTTTCATTATTCAGAAATGGTAACGGGCAAATTAATCCATACTATTAATACAATGGATGATGAAGACAATGACATTAAAAATACACTTGGGCTGAATGAAAAGGAGATCATGTTTCTCAAACTGGCAGCAACAGAACTAACCTATAAAGAAATCGCCGAGCAAATGCATCTTAGCCCCCGTACCATTGATGGCTACCGGGATGAGCTCTTTGAAAAACTGAATATCAAAAGCAGGGTAGGGCTTGTATTATATGCCATAAAAAACGGGATAGTTACTATGCAATAACCATCCCGTCATTTATAAATTTATTTCTGCTTAATTCAACACACTCTTCTCCTTCACAATCTCCACCTTCTCCATTTCCATTATCTTCCTCCAGCCGCCCACCACATTACGGATATTATGTATGCCTTGTCGTTTCAATAAAGAAGAAGCGATTACGCTACGGTAGCCGCCGGCGCAATGCACATAGACATTTTGATTGTCTTCAATATTCGCCATGCTACCCGGATCGGACATATCATTCAGGGGAATATTCACCGCGTCTTTCAAATGACCTTCCGCATATTCAGCGGGCCGGCGTACATCCAATACAACCAGGTTAGGATCGAAAGGTATATCCATCATCAGCTCATCAGCCTCTATATCAATAATCATATCTGTTTTTTCACCGGCGCTTTTCCAGGCTTCGTAGCCGCCTTCGAGATAGCCCTGTACCTTATCCATGCCCACCCTTGCCAGGCGTATAATACTTTCCTTTTCTTTCCCCGGGTCTGTTACTAATAGTATAGGAGCATCAAAGGGCAATAAACTGCCGGCCCATTCCGCAAAACGCCCGTCAAGCCCGATGCTGACAGAGCCGGGAACAAAGCCCGGTGTAAATTCAACAGAAGGGCGGGTATCGAGGATAATAATACCATCATCCTTTATCATTTCCTTAAACTCATTAACCGGGATCGCTTTCATTCCCTTGACCACCACTTCATCTATGCTGTCATATCCTTCCTTGTTGATCTTTGCGTTGATAGGGAAATATTGCGGTGGCGGTGGTATGCCATCGGTAACATCCCTGATAAATTCTTCCTTGCTTGCCGCTTTCAGGGCATAGTTATATTCTTTCTCTTCACCGATAGTGCTATGGGTATTGGGCCCCATATTTTTCCCGCAGGAACTGCCCGGGCCATGCGCGGGATAAACAATCACATCATCTGCCAACGGGAATATTTTTTTATGCAGGCTGTCATACATCATGCCGGCAAGATCATTCGTCGTTAATTCGCCTGCTTTTTGTGCCAGGTCGGGCCGGCCTACTTCACCGGCAAATAGTGTATCGCCGGTAAATACACAATGATCTTTCCCGTTCTCATCTTTCAGTAAATAACAACTGGATTCCAGCGTATGACCGGGAGTATGCATTACTTCAATGGTGAGCCCGCCGATCCTGAATAGTTCACCGTCTTTGGCAATATGAACAGGAAATTTTGTTTCTGTGCCGGGACCATATACTATAGGCGCATTAGTGGCCCTGCCCAGGTCCAGGTGGCCGCTGACAAAATCTGCATGAAAATGGGTCTCGAAAATATATTTGATCGTCGCCTTTCTTTCGTTGGCCAGTTCAAGGTAAACATCGATATCCCTCAAGGGGTCAATCACTGCTGCTTCTCCCTTGCTTTCAATGTAATAGGCGGCTTCACTCAGGCAGCCCGTATACAATTGCTTAATGAACATAAACCTGTTTTAAATTCAAAAATAGCCTATTTATAAAATAAAAACGACCTGCCGGAAGCAGATCGTATGATTAATGATTTTGAACGACTTAGTTCAACAAAGATTCCACGAATTTGTTCAGATCTTCAAGCCTGGAAGGATTGACAGCATAGTAAATGAATTTGCCATCCCTTTCTGTTCTTACAAAGCCTGCCTTCCTGAGAATGGCAAGGTGTTGTGAAGCAACAGATTGTTCCAGCCTCAATTTTACATATATTTCTGTCACAGTGATCTTTCCCTGGTCGTCAATCAATTTAAGGATTTGCTGCCTTAACTTATGATTGATCGCCCTTAATATAAGCGATGCTTTCTTTATATTCAAAAGATCAACGGCTAAGGTTCCTCCGCTTTCAGGTAAAGTGTTTAATGTAAGCAAATAGTTATTCATAGTTGTTACCGGTAAATGGTTAAAATGCAAAAATAACCTATATATCCTTTTTAGGAAATTAAAATTCGTTAATGTAGTACGGCTATATATTGAAATATCAACGTGGTGGAGAAAAAAATCCCTTTATATAAAGGGGTTCAGTATAGGCAAGGTCGGCAAATTTTTTTTCAAGGAAAAATTTATTCGTCAGTGGAAGCATATCGGCCACCGTAGCTGTTTTCGGGCTAAACACTGCATTGGCATGAAAGAGAACTGATTGTAATTTTTTGCTTCCGCTTCCGGAAAAGAGGGTCTTGTTGGATGAAAGAAGATCCGCAAAACTGTTTTTATCCACAATCATCGAAGCCGGTGGAATTATTTGTGTCATTCGCCTGTCATATACAGCCATAAAAACTTCCATTCGCCGGGCATCAATAAGCGGGCAAAACAAATCAGCGTTTTCCCGGCTTGTCGCAAGGGCCATCATTTCCAGGGTGCCAATAGTAATTAACGGAATATTCAGCGCATAACACAGGCCCTTTGCGGCAGACAGGCCAATCCTCAATCCCGTGTAGGAACCGGGCCCGATACTGACCGCTACAGCTTCAAGTGACTGGATATCCAATTCAACTTTCTTTATCAATTCCCGGATAGCCTGGTGAAGCCAGGCCGCATGATCTTTTTGATTTTCATTTTTAGCCATGACCATCACTTCGGTATCATCGGATAAACATACCGATGCTGCTTCAAGGGCTGTGTCAATATTTAAGAGAATGGCCATTAGCGGGATGCTTCTTTGATCAATAATGCGGAAGGTTCATATCGTTTTTGTTCTTTAGACAGATGGCTAAGCAGGTTGACAATATTTCTTAAACCGATCTTTTCACTCCATTCAAAGGGACCAAAAGGATAATTGGTTCCAAGTTTCATGGCTGTATCGATCTCTTCTTTTGTGCTTACCTGTTCTTCAAGGGCAAAAAAGGCTTCATTAATAATAGAGGCAACTACTCTTGGAGTAATAAAACCGGCAATATCGGGAACCCAGTCAACTTTTTTATTCAAAAATGAAAAGACCTTTTCCGCTTTTTCTTTTAAGCGATCATCCTTGCAGGCTGCTTCGACAGCAGGCCTTTTTAAGAAAGTATTCCAGCCATTAATGCGGATAAAGCCGGAGGTTAACTCATTCAAGGGAGTTATCACTGAATGGATGATCGTAACAGGCGCCTGTAATTGCTGTAATTTTTTTATTCGTATGCCTGTATCATCAAAAAGCAGGTCAATGCATGCATCAATACCCTCGATGCTGCCCGGGAAAGCAGGATCTTTCAGCTCTGTCAATTCCGCCCGTTCATCCAGTCCTTGTGCCAGCAACTCATTCATTTGATCCTTATTGCCTATCCAGACAATCTTCATACAGTATTTTTTGCAAAGAAAGTGCATAAAGCTATATTCGCTGTCCGGATTTTTAAAATCAAATCATGAATAAAACAATTATTACTACGGCGGATGCGCCAGGGCCAATCGGCCCTTATAGCCAGGCAGTATTATCGGGTGATACACTCTATATCTCCGGGCAGGTATGTATCGATCCTAAAAGCGGGGAATTAAAGAAAAAAGATATCCGCGAAGAAACAGGGCAGGTGATGAAAAATCTCGAAGCTATATTAAAGGCAGCGGGTATGAACTTTAATCATGTGGTCAAAACGACCATTTTTATTACCGACATGAACCAATTTTCGACGATCAATGAGGTTTATGGAAAATATTTTGAAGCTAATCCACCAGCCAGGGAGACGGTGCAGGTGGCGGCCCTGCCAAGATTTGTAAACGTTGAAATAAGCATGATCGCCGTTAAATAGCTTTGGAGTTAATACTTGCTATTCTTATCATTTCCACTCCATCCTTCGTCTCATGTCCCTCTCGTCCCCGCCTTACCCCCGGGATATATAGGGAGATGACCCGAAGATGACCCGGAGCATCCCCGGAGCATATCCAGTATAACTCCAGTATAATTCCAGTATAACTTCAGTATAACTCCACTATAGTGTTCCCCCTTTTCGTGGTAATTGATTGTTGTTAAAAATTGTACCGGGCCATCTGGCTTCGACAAATAAAAACTCCGCCTGGTTAATAAGCGGAGTTTCTATTATCTGCAGGAAAATATGATTAATGTATCACAATCATTTTCACGTTTTGTGTTTTCCCGTTAATCGTTACAGCGATATGATAAATGCCATTAGGTAATAGGCCCGGGTTTATTTGTTTGATGACCTGTCCTGCCGGGAAATTTTCTACAGGGCTTACCAGCATTACTCTTTTACCCGTATTATCAAAAAGAGATACCTGCAGGCTGAAGCTGCCGGCACTGATTATCTCCAGCCTGGAAACCGCAGTAACCGGGTTGGGATACAGCCGGATATAATCCTTGCCATTCAATGAAGGCGTTTTAAAGATGTTCGTGGCAGAAGGAAGATATACAGATGTTGTATTACAAACCGGGACGACATTGTATTCATAATTGCTGTTAGGTTCCAGCCCGTTCATTTCGTATTGTTCACCGGAAACATATACCCTGCTCCATGCGGCAGCCCCGGCTTTTCGATATTGTAATGTATCTGATATAGCTCCGGGAGGATTAGTCCAGTGAACCATCACTCTCGAAGGACTATAAGCTGTAGCAGTAATATTGGTAACATCACCACAGCCAATTACAATAATGGTGGCATGGGCCGTTCCTTTACAGCCATTAATATCCAATCCTTCGATCGTGTAAGTTGTAGTTGTCAGCGGTTTGAAAATGGCACTGTTGTTACCTGAACCGGAACCTGAAAATGAAGGCTGCACATTCCAGTTATATGATATGGCCCCGCTTCCGGTAAGTAACTGAGTTTGGAATTTCTGAATAGTGGCCAGGGCGGGGGTCACAGTAATAGCGGGAGCGGGAAAAGCAATAACATTAATATTTGTGGAGGTGCTGGAGCAGGCGCCCAGTGTTGTCGTTACAGTATAGTTTCCGCTGGTAGTAGCCGTATAGGCAGATTGCGTGGCGCCGGTTAATGGGCTGCCGTTCCTGTTCCATTGATAAGTATATCCTGCGCCGCTACTGGAAGTAAGCAGTACATTACCGCCCGTGCAAAAACTGGTAGCGCCGCCGGCAGTGATATTGGCAGAAGGTGCGGTATTTACCGTAACCGATACAGGAGAGGAAACGGCTTCACAGGTTGAGCCTGCCGATACTTTGACCGAATAATTTCCGCTTACAGTAGCGGTATAGCTGGCATTGGTGGCTCCGCTTATGGCTGTCGCATTTTTATACCATTGGTAAGTATAAGAAGCTCCCGCATTTCCATTAAGCACTACGCTGTTTCCTTCGCAGAAAGTAGTAGGCCCCCCGGTTGTAATAGTTGCGGGAGGGGGTGGTGTAACGGATACCACTACCGATTGTGTACCCGAACATGCCCCGGAACTAACAGTTACTGAATAAGTACCCGCGATAGTGGCCACATAACTGTTCGATATTGCCCCGGCAATGATATTGCCATCTTTCTTCCAGACATAGGTATAAGCCGGGTTATCGGTAGCAGTAAGTATCACGTTTCCTCCCGGGCAAAATCCGGCACTTCCTCCAGGGGTGAGTGTAAATGTCAATGTGGTTCCGGTATTACCAATTACTACTACACCCATTACCCGGCAACCTCCTGCGTCATTTACGGTGACATGATAGGTACCGGGTACAACATTGGATAAACTGGCGCCCGTTTGCCCGTTACTCCACGTATAAGTTAATGCTCCTGTACCATTGGTAGCTGTTACCGTAGCTGAGCCATTATTTTGTCCGCAGGAAGCATCTTGCTTGGTAATATCAATCGTCATGCGACAATTACCGAAACAGGTGGCTGCAGTAACGACATTCCGGATAGCCTGGCCGGGCAATGGGCCGAATCCATTATTGAAATTAATACCGGCGCTTACAAGATGACAATAACTCATAATCGTTCCGCCGTTTGTAGGCGAAGGCCCTAAAGGGCAAGAACCGGATGGTCCATTTTCATTAGGATAACCGGCAATAGGTCCGCAATTATCAATGGCTCCGCCCGGCCACCCGCACCAGTGAGTGTGATGCGAGCCGAGATTATGCCCGAGCTCATGTGTCACCACTTCAACTGTCCATGAATAAGTTGGAAAATTGCTGTAAGTGGGATAAATAGCGCTGACCGCGCATTTATTGTATTTGCTTGCAGAACAGGGATTGGTCAGCAGCCATGCAACGCCGCCTCCAAGCGACCGTGTAGAAAGAAAATGAGCATAATCGCCGGTATACGTAGCTGATAACATCCTGCCGGAAAAAGAAGTAAGCACATCGCTGGAAGTATTAAGCCCGGCGGCCGCTTCAGGATCCTGTGTCGTCCACACTAATATCTGCGATACCTGTATTTTAACATTTTCATTGGCATAAAGCAATGAAGTATTATTAAAGAAACTCAATACATAATTGATAACATTGATCGTATTGCTTCCTTTATCCTGGTAGAGCCTGTAATCACATTCAAAATAAATATCCACGGGTTCACCTACCGCATCTAAGCGGGAAGAAGATGGATTAGTCATGCCGGATCCATCCGCGGCTATATCGCTGGTAAAGCAATTGAGCGGGTTGTTGACACGCAAATCCGATTCCCGGTACAAAGTATATTCGTTAGTAGCCCTTCCATGGTCTTCAATAGCTCCTAAGATGATATTGCTTTTGTCATCCGCGATAATGCCGGCCACCTGGTCATTCACTATACTGATAGTAGCGAAAGAAGAAGACATGCCTTCAACTTTTCCCTGGTAAAAAGAAGCACCGGAATAATCCAGCATGCGACGGCCACCGCCCGGCAACACTTCTATGACTGAGAAATTATCTGAAGTGATATTCACTTTCTTCAATTGCAAATTCAATACCCCATTTTCAAAAGGAAGCTGCAACTGCAGGAAAGCAGGTGATTGCTGTCGCAGCAAAGTAAACTTTTGCGTATTTAGTTGCAGTGCTCCATACTTACCCGCTACTGCGTGGTAATCCCTTGAAAGATTATTTTGTTGCCGGAAAAGATCATCAACAGGTTGTGTGAAGACGTTATTACATAAAAATAGTAATCCCGTGGTGAGCAGGTAAAGCTTGTTCATGTGCTGTTTTGGTTCGAAGCAGTGCTTAACAAATGTAAATATTTAAAGGTCACGCTGCGCACGTAAAAGCCCTATACCTGCCAGGCTATTATTTATTTAAGTTATTGCATAACAACTATTTATTTTGGAATCAAAATTGTGGTATCATTATAGTAAAAGTCACATTCCCATTTTAAAAAGAAAAATTTTCTGTTGCTCAGGCGTAGTCAATACCACATTTCCCGATCCCATTTCTTTACACGCTAACCCTGGTTGTTTAATCGCGTCGATCTTTGTCTTCATATCCGATGCAAAGAAAGTAATGGTGGGAGAGTCAAAATGTTTGGCCTGGTGCAAGCCAACAATGCTCAACCCATCTGAAAGAATAGCCCAGGGATGAGGTGAGGCAAATTTGGATATGGCTGTAAACCCGATCTTCTGCCAGAATTCAATTGATTTTTCGAGATCAGCAACGGGCTGAGCGAACTCACCAAACATACCGGCGGTTTTATTGGTATAGGTCTCAGGTTTGAAGTAATCGGCCTGGTCCATCGTAAGCATAGTCTTGCCCATGGGCTTGCTAAAACCATCCGGCACACCAACGATACTTATATTCATTCCATCAGGACTTTGAAAAAGATAGCGTTGAACAAAATCATTGGCCTTTGGCTTCGATACAAACCGGATTCCCTTTTTTTCCAACTCAGCGGCAATCGTACCGGCGTCTTTTACATAATAGGTCAGGGATATATAAGGCTCATTTGCTTTTCGCAGCATGATAAGAATAGCATCATCCGTTACCTGGATAAAAGGAAAGGGAAAATCAGACCGCATCACTTCCCTGAAGCCTAATTTTTGATAAAAAGATAATGAAGCTTCAAGATCGGGCGAGTTGATGGTAAACGCGGATATATCACCAAGAATGGGTTTTAATGTGCTGAGGGGTGTCATAATTATTTTTTTAGATGAGTGTAATGAGTGTATTGCTTTTTGGGTGGCCTGGTTATTTGGTACGGCTTATTACTATTTTGTCATATTCAATATCATTAGGTTCCCAGAGCTCAATTTATTGCCTTCGGATCAAGGATATGAACAAACTTGTCATATTCTTTTTTGAGACTGGTAATTAAAATAAAGGCCCGTAAAAAAAAAGACCGGGGCCGTGAAAGCGACGATCACTTCCAGCCGCCCATTGCCCTTAAAGAAATTGACTTCACTGATCCGGAATAAGATCAGCAGGCAAAGGATCAGCAAACCAAAGCTAATGACGATGGGACGCATGCTGCGAAGTTAATTGACAAGTATTAGAAGTTG
>JAUZOA010000133.1 GCA_030706685.1 Bacteroidota bacterium | reverse complement strand
GAAGCTGTTTTCTTTCCTTTTAACCCTGAAGTGATTCAAGCTACGTCAGGCCGGGTAACAGGCGTATTATCAAAATCAGCTTCAAACAAGCCGTCAGGCAATGGTACAGTGGTTTACATCAACGCAAGTCCGGATATTCAAACCACTCTTGATAAAGTGGAACAGGCAGGCGGGAAAATTATCGTTCCCAAAAAGCAAATTCCGGCAGGGTTTATTGCCATAATTGTTGACACCGAAGGAAATAAAGTCGGACTTCACGCCGAACAATAAAACGGGCGCCCAACACAGATTCGCTGCAGGGAGGACTGACGTGCTTCCATTAGACATTATTGCTATCTTTGAATTTAGCTCTTTTATTAAGCTTGTTCGCTATACGGTGTCAGTCCGTCCGGCGGATAACCGGCCCTGCTGTAACTGACTTGAAAGGAAAAAGGTTTTGGGTGTGTTAACAACTTCAGCAATACTTATCTGTTAGCGGAAACTACAAAATCAACATACAATGAAAAATAGAAGGTCCTTTTTTAAAGCCACTTCCGCAGCAATTCTGAGTTCAATATTAGTGTCTTTCCCAAAGTTCAATCTTGCAAATAACTCAAATAAAAAGGGTATCGTAAAAAATGCAGAAGAAGGAGAAACATATTTCGTTAGGGAAAATACTCCTATAACAATCAAGGTTTCAAAGAAGGTTGATGGCGTCGATTCTGTTTCAATTTGTACAGAAGAGATTCCATTGGGGGGAGGAATCCCAATACATAAACATCTTAACAATGATGAGATATTCTTCTTCCACAAAGGCAACGGTAGTTTTGTTTTGGATGACCGTGAATTTGCGATTCATGAAGGGGCTACTGCATTTGTGCCAAGAGGAGTATGGCATGGATTGAAAAATACCGGCGCGGAGTTATTGGTTTTTACATTTAGCTTTTCTCCGGCGGGGTTTGAAGACTTTTTTAGACAAATCGGAACAATAAAAGGAACAACATTTAAGGCAAAGACTCAGGAGGAAACCAGGTTAATTGCAAAAAAGTACGGAATGGTATTCAAATAAACCCAAGATCCGGCTTGAGTTCGGGGCTGGACATTAATTATAAGATGCCTATAAAACGGTATACCGAAAACTCAGCTAATAGTTTTGATTTTGTAAAAAAATTAAGAAAATGCCTCAGCACACAGATCGAATGAATACTGAGCCATTAAGAATACAGGAACAGGGAAGTTTTACTGTTGGCGGAACAGTGATTGTCAATCCCGGTACCTTTGACCCTCTAAATCCGACACCGGCCGGACAAACATTTCATGGCGATCACGCCTATGTATTCTATCAAATCCCTGAGAAAGCCCGGAAGTTTCCGTTGGTTATGTGGCATGGTATAGGACAATTTTCAAAGACCTGGGAAACCACCCCGGATGGACGTGAGGGTTTTCAAAATATCTTCCTGCGTCGCCGTTTTGGAGTTTATCTTATTGACCAGCCCAGACGTGGCAATGCAGGGCGAAGTACCGTAGCGACAACTATTATACCCACAGTTGATGAACAAGAATGGTTTGATACTTTTCGTGTCGGAATATGGCCCAACTATTTTGTAGGCGTACAGTTCTCCCGTGATGCAGCTGCACTAGATCAATATTTTCGATCAATGACACCCAGTACCGGGCCTGTTGATGTAAAAATTATGTCGGATGCTATTTCTGAATTGTTCAATAAAATTGGTCCGGCAATTCTGGTTACGCACTCTCATTCCGGTGGAATGGGCTGGCTGACTGCGATTAAAAATCATAATGTAAAAGCTATTGTGGCTTATGAACCAGGCAGCGGATTCTTATTTCCGGAAGGAGAAGTGCCTCCACCCATGCAGAGTTCTGGTGGCACACTGGAGGCAGCCGCTGTGCCTTTGCCGCAGTTTATGCAGCTCACTAAAATTCCGATCGTAATGTACTATGGCGACAACATTCCGGAAGAACCAACATCTAATCCGGGTCAGGATTTCTGGCGGGTGCGTTTTGCTATGGCGGGGTTATGGAGTGCAGCCGTGAACCGTCATGGTGGTGATGTAACAATGGTGCACCTGCCGGAAATAGGCATCCGTGGCAATACACATTTTCCGTTTTCAGACTTGAACAACCTTCAAATTGCAGACCTCCTTTCGAAATATCTCTGCGAGAAAGGATTGGACTAATTGCAGAGAGCACGAAAAGTATTTACAAAATCAGGGCCTGACAGGAAATAATTTAAAATATACTTCTGTATGAAAAAAACAATTCGATTCGTAATCATTCCAAAAGTCGCGCATCCATGGTTTGAGGAGGTAAATCAGGGCGCTCGGACCCAGGCGGAAATCCTGAGCCGTGAACTTGGCGTAAGCATTGTGGTTGACTATATGCCTCCAGCCTTTGCCGACACTGAAGAGCAGAAATCGATTCTGGAAAAAGCCCGTGTTAGCCGCCCGGACGGCATCGCATTAGATCCTGTGGACGCATTAGATAATATGGGGGTGATTAACAGTATAAAAAATGATGGTATCCCGCTGGTTCTCTTTGATTCGCCATCGCCGGACAAAAGCATTACCTGCATCGGTACCAACTTTGCCCGTCAGGGGATAATAGCGGTTGAACGATTCCTCGAGTTAATTAATTGTACCGGAAAGGTGGCTGTTATGCAGGGGTATCCAACGGCACCAAACCACAAAGAAAGATATGAAGCGGAGCTGAGTATATTAAAAAAGAATCCCAATATAACCATTGTTGACGGAGGTATTGACAATGATGATATTGAGACGGCCTTCCAACAGGCGACTGCTGTTATCTCATCCAATCCTGATCTAAGCGGTTACTTATGTTGCGATGCATCAGGTCCGATTGGCATAGCAAAGGCTGTCAAAGCAGCGGGGAAGACGGGTGAGATAAAAATAGTTGCCATGGATGGAATAAGGCCCATCCTCAATTACATTAAAGAAGGTGTGATTGAATTCTCGTCTGCAAGCATTCCTAAAATGCAGGGATCCATGTCAATCCTGATGCTTTGGCAGGCATCACTGGGTGTTCAGATACCTCCTTTTATTGATACCGGTGTGGTGTTAATTACTCAGGAAAATATTGACAGGTATCTGGCCGATGCAGGCGGTTAAAACAAAACGACCAAGCCTAAACTCAGCCGTTTTGAATTTTTCTTTTTCTTCTGCATTTTCTATTTACGGAGATACTTGTCTTCTCCTTTCAGCCAGTCTTCCCGTGCGGGAGAAAAGAATTCTATGAACTCGCTGTCCTTCATTGCCATGATCGAATGCGGAACATTCGGAGGAATAATAAGACTTTCGCCATCGCTGACCACTACTTCTCTGTCATCAAAGGTGAATTTCAACTCACCGGAAATCATCAACAGATACTCTTCATTGACATGGTTATGTCTTACGGCCCCACCTTCTTTCCTGACAACAAATTGAACGATTGTCCCATTCTTTCCATACACAGCCTTTCGGGATAGTTTGTCGCTTAATTTTTCTTCTTTGAGTGCCCGCCACAGGATCTTCTGAATTTCATTCCTCTTTGTGTCTTTTATGTACAATCCTGATCCTATGATATAGGTCTGTCCATTGAATTGCACCTTCTGCACATAAGTTTGTTTAAGTGCAGGTGTATTATCTCCGGGCTTGAACCAATAGTACTCGAGCCATGCACTTCCTTTCTTCATAGCTGCATCGATCTCATCGCGTACTACCGACATTCCCCGCAGATCTTTCAGGTCTATTAGATTTTTACCTTCGAGGCTTGGCTGGGCAGCATTCACAAATTCAACACCTTCCTCATTGACGACAAACACATAAGTGTCCATAAAAACAAAAGGACCTTTCTTGTCACGTAGCTGGCCAAAAGCGTCTTTCCCACGTTCTCTGATTGCAGAAGCAGCACGATTTACTACATCCTCAATGAATGGTTTATCCAACTCCATATTATATATGCCGCATCCTATGATAAGTTGTTTTCCGGAAGGGAAGGTTACCCTCTTCACAAAGCTGGACTTCCATCTCGGGAAAATATCCCCGGGTACAGGATACATGTAGTGGATCCATCCTTCACCGGATTGACTTTTACCCGTATCTATAATCATCTTTCCAATGGGCCGGCCAAGAATATCCTTGCTATCACTTAAATCTGCCCCTTCTTTTTCAGGTTCTGGTCCATGAAATGCCCTGATCCCATCCATCGTCCAGACAAAGAAATAAGTATCCTCATGGTACCATTTGGTTCCTTTCGTTTTAAACTCCGGGTAAGCTTTTTCTCCATTCTTTTCAAATACAGCAGCAGCTTCGCGTACAAGCATCATCAGTTCGTTAGCGGTCATTTTTTTTACTGCTGAAATTTCCTCCGGAGCATCCGCCAGGTAAACCCCGCATCCAACAAGCATCCAGTTTTTCCCGATCCTGGCTTTACTTACAAAAGCTGATTTCTGAGTCGAGATACTCTCTCCCGGTTTGGGCCACATATAATCTACCCAACCTGAACCACTGGTTTGAACAACGCTGAGCATCTCACGGATCAGCTTCTTTCCATGTGTGTCCTTTACATCCAGGATGTTTCGTCCTTCAAGATTTGGAAAAGCGGGGTTGACATGTTCAACACCATTCATGTCAATGACAAAAATATATGCATCCTTTGCAATGAATGAGCCTGTCGGATCACGGAAAAGCTGAAAAGCCGCTTCACCAGTTTTCTCAATTTGCCCAACAGCATCCTTCACGGCATCAACAACAAATTCCCTTTCCATCCGGTCGTTGTA
This sequence comes from Bacteroidota bacterium, assembly GCA_030706685.1. GTDB lineage: Bacteria > Bacteroidota > Bacteroidia > Chitinophagales > Chitinophagaceae > VBAT01. Next base: position 4,261 of record JAUZOA010000133.1, on the reverse strand, counting down.
CATACCACTGCCAACTATGAAACTTTTGTCCAGGGGTGATTTAACCAATTGTACAAAACTGCTTTTCCAACGCGGAAGAAGTGCACCCGGAACCGGCCATTGGTAGTGATACCAGCCTTCGGGTTTATCAGGAAAAGAAGTGGCAGCACTAAGTAGTCCGCGGATAATGGGTTTCCCATTAATGTCTTTCAGGTCAAGTTGGTTATTACCCTCCAGTGCAGGATCAGGGTGAACCAACATATTACCATTTGGATCCAATACAAAGATGTATGCCTCGCCTTGCTGCCAACGACTTCCCGGAGAACGAAAATCGGTAAACGCTGCTTCACCTTTAACATGGATCAGATCTGCTGCTTCCTTCACGAGTTGAACAAGTTCGCGGGTCTCCTTATACTGGTAACCGGGTACGGATTCAATATTTAATTTCGCAGTTCCTGCTGCGATGGGTGCGTATTCCAGCACCGGGGAATCCTGATTTTGCTTTTTCATAAAATTAACCTCCTTTTGAATTGTCTAAGCACAATTTGTGTGATCGTGCTTTAGTCTTTTAGTAAAAAAAATATCCTGATCGTTGATCTGCTTCACAGGGTAATCAAATCTTTGGTTTTAATTAATTGACTCAGTCCAATTCATCTTTTTGAATTTACTTTTTGTGTTGTGCTTTCTTTTCGACTTTGTCCTCCATATAGAGTCCTGCTCCAACTATGTAAGTATCCGGGCCAGACTTCACTTTCCTGACAAATGTGTATTTATGTGCGGGTGTATTTTCTCCGGGCCTGTACCAGTAATAGTCAACCCATGCCCTTCCATTTTTTACAGCAGCATCAATGTAATCGCGGAACGCGAATTTTCCATATACGTCTTTCTCGTTGTGGAGATTCTTGCCCTCGAGACTGGGCTGAGCAGGATTTACTAATTCAACCCCGTCCGGGTTGTCAACAAAGACATAGGTATCCATAAAAATGAATGGACCCGTCTTGTCCCGTAACTGGGCAAAAGCTTCTTTCCCATTTTTCTCTACCAGGCCGGCTGCGCGATTTACAACATCTTCGATAAATGTTTTATCCATATCCATGTTGTAGATACCACAGCCAATGTCGTACTGCCTGCCTGAAGGGAAAGTCACCCGTTTTACAAAACTGGACTTCCATGTTGGGAAAATATCACCTGGTTCAGGATACATGTAGTGGAACCATCCTTCGCCTTTTGAAGTGGCCCCGGCCTCGAGCAGCATCTGGCCCCATTGTCTGCCAAGTACATCTTTAATGTCGCTCATATTAGCACCTTCACCAGCCGGGTTTGCAGCATTAAAGATCCTTACCCCATCAAGTGCCCAAACAAAAAAGTATGTATCGTCACGAAACCATTTGGATCCTTTTTTACGAAATTCAGGGAATGCTTTTTCTCCTTGCTTTTCGAATACAGTTGCTGCATCACGAACAAGCTTTATCAGTTCAGGAGCCGTCATTTTTTTAGTGGTAGCAATTGCTTTCGGAGCGTCAGCAAGGTAAACTCCACAACCAACCAAGACCCAACTTTCTCCTCTTTTTGCTTTACTCACATAAGTGGATTTCTGCGTGGAGATACTTTCTCCCGGCTTGGGCCACATATAATCAACCCATCCTGAACCACTTGTTTGTACAACTTTAAGCATCTCTCTTACCGGTTGCTTACCACGGGTATCTTTTACGTCCAGGATATTGCGTCCTTCGAGACTGGGAAATCCCGGGTTTACAAGATCAACACCATCGGGATCGATAACAAAAATATATGCATCCTTTGCCATGAAGGGGCCTGTACGATCATGAAAAAGATGGAAAGCTTCTCTATCATTCTTCTCAATTTGTCCTACGGCTTCCTTCACTGCATCTACAACAAATTCTCTTTCCATGTGATCATTGTACATACCACTGCCAACAATATAGATTTTTGCTGATGGTGCATTTACTATTCGTACATAGCTGCTCTTCCAACGGGGAAGAAGTCCGCCGGGAACGGGCCATTCATAATGATACCATCCTTCCGTTTTGTCAGGGAGTATTGTTACTGCTCCAATCAATCCGCGGATGATAGGTTTTCCATTGATATCTTTCAGATCCAGTTGATTCTTCCCTTCCAGTTCGGGGTCAGGGTGTACCAGCATATTTCCCTGGGGATCCAGGACAAAGATGTAAGTCTCACCCTGCCGCCAACGGCTGCCGGGAACACGGAAATCAGTAAATGCTGCTTCTCCTTTATCACTCACCAACTTACTTGCACTTTTTACCAATGCCATAAGTTCGCGGGTCGTGTCATGTTGATAGAATTGATCGAAACCGGCAGTATTACTTATTTTAAAAAAATGATTCTCCAATTCATTACTACCGATAAAATTGTTATTGGTACCTAAATCATTATTACCATTTCCTGTTCCGAATTGTGCCTTACCCAAAACACTTAATAAAAAAACTGCGGTGATTAAGAAAAAGCCTTTTTTCATAACCAAATTATTTTTAAGTAGAAAGAATTTAAAGATGAAGATGTCTCTCCCAAAATCATTTTTCTGTATCATTCGTCAAAAGAATAATACATAAAACACAGTATTGCGTGTTATTAATATTGTATTATTAATATTTTGCAAATATTAATGTATGTTACAGTAATAAAGAATGACTTCAATCAGCGATTTCGATGATACCTATTTTTGCTATTATTTTATTATATAATTAGTAACCACATAAAGAAAAGTCCCTGGTGAATAATCAGATGGTACAACAGGTAGTAAAGGGAAATCACAGGGTAGAAAGAGACGGCGTATATTTTGTTATCAAGGAGAAAAAACGAAAGAGGCTGAAAAGGAAGTAAAAAAATGTTTGCGAAAATTAAAAGTGATAAAATAGGCGGGCATTAATTTTATCAACATTTGTAGAAGACAAAACAAAATAATTAATAAATACTCATGGGGCTGGACATTGAAACTTCGGCCGTTTGCATCTCTGTACTTTAGTTCGGGCAGACGGATTTCAATCTGGTTTTTTATTGTTAATTTCAACTTCACATGCTCAATTAGGCAGCGGTTCCGGGCCGGATGTTATAAAAAATCCCACCTGCAGCAATGCCTGGCCATTGGCAGAAACTTTTAACAGCCCTGCATTTTAAAATTTCAATATTATCTTGTACAACAAAAGATTAAAGCATTTTACTTCCGCAACTCTTGTTTTTTTAATCATAACAGCGCTGTTTACTGATTCTTGCAGTAACGATGCAGATGAATCTTTATCTGCCAAAATAAATCGCGGAGATTACCTCGTAAATACGGTGTGTAATTGTATGCATTGCCATGGACAGCGGGATTTCACAAAATTTTCCGGGCCTGTAATTCCAGGTACTGAAGGAAAAGGCGGTCAGCCTGAAGGCAAGGGTGTATATGCGGCAAATATCACACCCACAGTTTTAGGAAACTGGACAGATGAAGAAGTAGTACGTGCCATTACTACTGGTATAACAAAGACTGGCGACACACTCTTTCCGACAATGCCCTATAGAGATTATAGGTACATGTCCAAAGAAGATGTAACAAGCATCGTTGCTTATCTGCGTACGCTTAAGCCAATACCTGACAGTGTACCGAAAAGAAATCTGGAAGGTTTTCTACCTGGTACATTAGCCGCGTTATATCAAAGCCTTTACGTTAATAATATTGGCAAAAAGAATATTCATCCGCCACTTGGTGACGATATTGCAAGGGGTACATACCTTGTTAAACTTGGGAGTTGTAACGGCTGTCATACACTATTTAATATAAAATTAGGTGTCTTCAATAATGACAGCCTTCTCGGCGGCGGGGTTTATTTTAATCATCCCGAGTATAACTTTAAAGTAAATTCAGCTAACCTGACACCTGACTCAGCCACCGGTATTGGAACATGGGCAGAAGAGACTTTTCTAGCTAAATTTAAAAATTACAGGAATGAGAAAGCGTATAACTATAATCCCGGAAAATATAATACCGAAATGCCCTGGTCAATACTTGCAGAGATGACGGATGCCGACATCAAAAGTATTTACAGATATCTGCGAACGATAAAACCGGTTAATAATAAAGTAGAAAAATGGCCTCAATAAAACTCTTTTCAATATATGAATGACTGAAGAACATTTCAGAAAAACGGAAAGGAGTCTTACCGGATGGTATCTAAGGAACAACAGTTGGGAGCGGAAAATTGTTCCGGATGCGGACAGAAAGGAGTTGGGTAAAATAACCGGTAAGAAAATCTTTATT
>JAUZOA010000132.1 GCA_030706685.1 Bacteroidota bacterium | reverse complement strand
CAGCCGCCCGGGAATTTATTTGGTGTTGGTGAAACACTGGATTATATAGATACTTCCTTTTTACTGATTCCCAAAGTGGTTAAGCCAAAGTCAGGCCGGTTAACTGTAGGCATGATTTTTAACCAATCAGAACCGCAGTCTGTGGAATCCATGGAAAGAATCCGGAAACTGGCAGACGCCAATAATATCAACCTGATCTTTCAGCCGGTCAATTCCACGGCCGATGTGCAACTCGTTACCGCATCTCTCCTATCGAAAAATATTGATGTATTTTTTGCCAATCCGGACAATATCGTATTCGAATCTTTTGAAACCATCATAAAATCATGCAACGAAAAGAAAATCCCCGTTTTTACAAGTGAAGCAGGTTTGGTAGAAAGAGGTGCTTTAGCTGCTTATGGTGCAGATATATATCAATGGGGATACCAGGCGGGCGTGCAGGCCGCAGTTTACCTGAAAACGAAAAGTACAGCCGGTCTTCAATGGGAAATGGTAAAAGTCAGAAAAAAAGTTTTTAATCCGTCGGCTGCAAAAAAATTCGGTTTAAGCATACCTTCAGATTCCCAACCTGTTCCATGAGCCAGTTTTATTTAACGGCACTCCAGCTTTCCTTCTGCCTTGGCCCCATGGCCCTGGGCATTTACATTACGATGAAAGTGTTTAACATCCCGGATATCACGACGGATGGTAGTTATACACTGGGTGCTGTAGTTACTGCCGTTTTGCTGACCAACCACTGGACCGCCCTGGCTGCACTACCGGTATGCATGCTGGCCGGTGCAGTTGCAGGTATCTGTACGGGTCTGATACATACCAAGCTCAGGATAGATGCACTGCTTGCGGGAATTCTGGTGATGACGGGTTTGTATTCAGTCAACCTGACTATTCTCGGAAGGTCGAATGTTCCCCTGATCAATTTGCAGACGCTGTTCAACACCATTTCCGTTTTTAAAACAGAACTGTATAATCAGCTGTTTGTTGCACTGATCATTATTATCCTGTTGATTTTTTTACTCCGTTATTTATTGTTGACTGATTTTGGTATCGCCATGCGTGCTACGGGCAATAATCCCGTCATGACCAAATCCATGGGCATCAATAATGATATGATAAAAATTATTGGTCTTGCGATTGCGAATGCACTCACCTCACTGAGCGGGTTCCTGGTTGCCCAATACCAGAATTTTGCCGATATCAATATGGGCATCGGCATTGTAATTACCGGATTGGGATCTGTGCTGATTGCCGATGCGCTGAGGATATGGCTGAACATCACCCATATAGGACTGCAGATCCTGCTGGTGTTGGCCGGAAGTCTTTTGTTTCAGCTGGTACTGGCATTTACGCTGGCCATGGGAATTGATCCCAATTTCCTCAAAGGGGTTACTGCTATTTTTGTCCTGCTCATTGTGGCCCTCCCCAGGGTAAGCCAGCAATTGAAAGGTAGTTTCTCAAACAATAATAAAATCTGAGCCCCGATGATTTCGCTTCAGCAAATCAGTAAAATTTTTAATCCCGGGAAAGTCACCGAGGTCATTGCACTAAAGGATATTTCATTGCAGATTACCAGGGGGGAATTCGTAGTGATCGTAGGCGCAAACGGAAGCGGTAAAACAACTCTGCTGAATATTATTGAGGGCGCCCAGATGCCCAGTACCGGCAGGATTGAAATTAATGGAGAGGATGTTACTCCCTTACCAGAATATAAACGTAGCAGGTGGGTTGCCCGTGTTTTTCAAAACCCCAATAACGGTACAGCGCCTGAACTGACGATACTCGATAATTTCAGGCTGGCCTCCTTACGCACGCAGGGAAAAAAACTGACCATCGGCATTAATGACGCCTTTAAGAAAAAGGTTCGGGAAATGATTTCCGGTTTGGGCATGGGGCTTGAAAATAAAATCAGTCAGCCCATGGGCAATTTGTCGGGCGGCCAAAGGCAGGCCCTGACCCTGCTGATGTGTGTGATGGATAATACCGATATTTTGTTACTGGATGAACCGACCGCGGCACTTGATCCCAGGTCGGCACTGGTTGTTATGAATCTCGCCAATAAACTGAATAAAGATCTTAATATCACCACGGTGTTGATTACCCACAATCTAAAAGACGCAACACAATATGGAAACCGCCTGATCCAACTGCAGGAGGGAAAAATCGCAAGGGACCTGAATACATCAGATAAAGGCAGCTTACAGCTCCAGGAAATTTACCAGTGGTTTGAATAGCGCGATCTAAAAATTCAGTAATGATCTTACAATTATGAATTTACATCTCTTACTGAATCATTAAAGATTTCTCAGCCGGTGAAATGAAACAGACCAGAGGAATCCTTACCCGGATTTTTCAATCGATAACAGATACACCATTTGCATCTGTCGTAAGCACCTCACTCATATAATTTAAAAAGGGACGCATTTTTTTAAATGTGTCGTTTGCTTTATATAAAAAGTCGGGACTGCAGACTTCCTTTTCCGTAAACTCATGCTTAAGGAGAAATTGCTTATAACGAAGCAAATCAATAGCCGGATGATCCTTGGTATAGCCCCGGGGAGCTGAGATTATTTGTTCCCCGGTCATTTTTCCAAAATTTTTTACAATTGATTTGCCGGCAAGTAATTTTTCCCAGTCTTTATAATTTAACTCGATGTCCTGCCTGATTCTTTTCATATCCTGTGGTTCCGGACCCCAAAAGCCACCGACCAAAATTGAACTTCCGGGTTTAATATTAAAGTAGTATCCCCCGCGCAGTTTTTCCGTAGCTCTTTTGAAAACGCCGCTCCAATGGGTGTTGTAAGGCGTTTTGTCTTTGGAAAAACGTACATCTTTATAAATCCTGACCAAGCTTGCTTTCCCGGAAGAAGTCTCAATTTTATCATGCATGTTCATTTCAAGCAATAACGCATCAGCAAAAGCAATGATATTGTTGTTTGCTTCGATGTATTTTTCTTTATGATTATTGAACCAGTCACGGTTATTGTTTTTTGAAAGTGTTTTCAAAAAATCAATGGACTCCTTTTTTATAACGATGGGTGGCATGATTTTCCGCATATTATTTCATTTTTTTCCCTTGGTTTTTTTTTGAGCACATGCGAAATACTCAATCACTATTTTGTTTCTAAACCCGCAAAGGTAGCAGTTGCAGTTTGTAAAAAAACCTGGTCAATTATAACCCCGTTAAGATCTCCGGGGACATCTTTCTAGCGGTATTTCAGCCTGTCCAAACAAGTGGTTTTTTTTCCATTTTCTGGAAAAACGAGCCGTCTTAATTTCATTTATATTATTGATTTTAAATTAGTTATAAAGCGGCAGGTGATTGGTTATATATGGCCTATGGATGCTGTAAAATCATTACAATTCAAAGCCATGCCGAATTTAGTTTCTTTAAAAAACATTTCTGCTACCTGTGTCTTCCTTTTCATGGCAGTATCTGTCGTTGACGGAGGAACTTATGTTGAAGTGAAGGACAGAGCTCCGTTGAACAAACATGTAAAACAGTATGTAAGAACCTATATTCAACAGAACAGAAAAAATCTTTACGACATAAAACGGAGAAGCAGTTCCCCTTTTGTGATGATGGATGGTGTGTTCAGGCATTATGGTCTTCCGGTGCAGCTAAAATATCTCGCTGTTGTTGAATCTGAATTAAGGACAAAAGCAGTTTCCGAAGTGGGTGCAGTTGGCCCGTGGCAGTTAATGCCTGAAACTGCCCGTATCCTCGGTCTGAAAATCAATTCCCGTTACGATGAGCGAAAAAACTATTACAAAAGTACCAGGGCAGCAGCAAGGCACCTGAAAGGGCTGCATGAAGAATTCGGAGACTGGTTTCTAGTGTTCGCAGCATATAATGCCGGTGATGGCGCAGTTAATTCGGCTATCAGGCAGTCCGGAACTAAGGATTTCTGGAAGCTCCAAAAATATCTGCCCGGGGAAACAAGGGAATATGTGAAAAAATTTATTGCCACCTATTATTTTTTTGAAGGCGCATACAATCTGCCGGCCGCTGTGAAGGCCTGGTAAACATCGGGTATTCGCAACTAACTGACAGGACCCAAAGTATTCGTGGAATCGCTACAGGGGCTGAAACATGTCAAAACCGCTGACTGGTCAATTGAAAATGGGAAAGATGAAGAAATGAGATATGGGAAGATTAACGAAACGACTATTTCTGATCGAGCAAAATTCTTAACTGGTACACTCTTCCCTCTATGGCTTTTATGTTATGATATATTTGTCTGGCATATCCCAACCGGGAATAATCCTGTAAAGCAATATCAAAATCTTTCTCAAGCTCTGCAATTTGTAATTGCAGGGTATTGATTTCAGCGTATATATCTTCTAATAACATAACTGATAAGATTTAGACATGAAAAACTTATCAGACTTAAAGTTGAGGGAGAAACAATATTACAGTTCCTATTTGGGTGTAATTTGATTTTGTACTCAAAACAAGGTTGAGGCTATAAGCACTAACAGAAGATACAACTTATTATTGACCCGGGCCTGTTAATTCTTCATTATTTCAACAAAGATTAATCCAGGTCGTTTCCGGTAGGTCTTCGATACTCCATCAATTTATCCTACCTAAATGAATAAAATTCTCCGAATACCGTATAATTCCTACTAATAACAACTTTAACGTTCTGATCAGGCAGCATTTGGATGCTGCCTTTCTCGCCATGATCGCCCAGTTTAAAAAACACTTCACCTTTGAGTTTGACCGCTTCCTCCGGCGAAAGTTTCTTTTTTAAACGAAATTGCGCGTCAAAACCGAAAATCATACCCGCGCGAACCAGCAAGACATTTCCTGGTGTGGTTAATATTTGCCTGAAGTACAGCAGGGAAGAATCTGTCGTCCGCTGCAATAAGCTCACCAGACTGTCTTTTCTTAAAGTATAATCGATCAGGGTGCCGATGTTAAAAGTAATGCGACTTGTGTCCACCAGACCGGATAAATAGGAATAATCCCCGGCATTCTTCAGATTCCGGATTAACTCGTTGTAAAAACTATCCTGTAAGTTATTATTCAGGTTGATCTTAGAAAAGCAATTGGCCGAGTTAATCACGGCGAGTATGTTGAAAATATCGCTTTTCCCAGAAGTGTCTAATACGGTTATTTCCCTGTTTACATTCTGAACCGTTTGATTGCTGATACTTCCGATACCGATATTATTTTGCAGCCCGAGGTAAATTGCATTAGGAAAAAGGGTATCGTGCATGCACTGTTCATAAACCGCCTTCCACTGCTTAAAATCATCTTTGTAATTCGCCCGGTGAGCAGACAAACTATCATTGACCGGGGCCGCCTTCAATACTTCATAATGAATCGCTTTTTTTGCGGGAGTTGAATGACAAGAGGGGTATACCATCGCCCAAACAAGTAAAAGCATGAACTGACCGGAGTTTTTTAACATATAATGTGTTTATCGGGTAGTCAACGGGGAATCGCTCCAGCCTGCGGCTGTAATGAATTTACAAATAAAACGGGGGTATTTTGAAGATATAAGTAGAAAAAAAATCTGCAGAATTCTGCAGACCTCTTCCGGCGGGTTTGCCGGTAATCCATGACGGATGAGTAACTATCCTGACACGCAGGTAAATTCAGCGGGGGTCATTTATTCTTGCCTTGTAAATGATATTAAAAGGATACCCCTTTGCCAATTCATTTAAACGCATCAATAATTCAGTTGCCTCCCGGCTGAGATTGCGTAAGTTGTTCTGATTCTTTTCACTACCGGCAGTATGGGTTTCACTATTTTCACCTCCGGGCAAAGTATAGTTTTTGATTCCGTCTTCGGTATCGATCATTGGTGACATAGTTACCTCCTTTCCCTTTAGATTAATAAAGTATTCCTATGTAATATTATCCAGCCAGGCGCACCTAGAGAATGACGACAGTTATGCGGAAGGATGACTTTGGTCATTTGCGGGCATTTTCCACAAAAAGAACCTTAGGCAGGTCTGGCCAATGCCGGTTTTGTTTTTTGTTTGAAAAGTTGATTTTCCTGCTTTACCTGTAATGCCAGGAAGCGTTCCACATCATAAATTGCGGCATGTGCTGTTGGAGATATTTTGGGCAGTATAAGGTCAAAAGCATGATCTGTCTGCGGTAAAAAATGCGCTACCGTTGGAACTTTTTTCTCTATTAAACGCGAATGCAAAAAATGGGTAGATTTTACCGGGGCCATAATGTCATGTTCGCCATGTACCAGCAGGGTTGGCGGACAGTCCGAATGAACATGTGTGACAGGTGAAAACAGCGCGTAGGTTTCAGGACACTCATCCGGGTGCCCGCCCAAAAGGGGAGCCAGGGTCCCCACATTTTCAAATCCCTTATTCATGCCCAGGCGATAATATTCACTCCCCATTTTTTTTACGATCCATCCGGGCATTTTAGTAGGAACAGCTTTTTTGGGTCTGTCAGGAGTAGAACGGGTGGTCAGATGTTGATTGGTATGATAGTAAATTGCAGCTAAATCGCTTGTGCCATATAGGGAAATCACTGCACAAGAACTGATGTCCTTTCCTTCAAGTTCCTTTGGTGCAAACTGTGGATTGTTCGCGGTGTAGGCTGCCATTAGGGCAAGATGTGCACCAGCCGAACCGCCACCTACAACAATCCGGTTTGGATTTACTCCAAAATTGACAGCATTCTCTTTCATCCAAACGATTGCACGCTTTGTATCATTTACCATGCCCATCAGGTCGGTTTCCGGAGCGAGCCGGTAAGCCACGTCCATAATCACATGACCCTGCGCAGCCAGATGAGTAAAAAAAGGGCGGGTAGCAAAATCTTTGTCCAGAAAGTAAAAAGCACTTCCATGCAGATAGATAAATGCCAATCCCGAAGGATTAACATTTAAGGGGGGTTGCCATATATCACACAATAGTTTTCTGTCGGTTCCCGGAATGGTCGCAAATGAAATGTTTTGTTCCAATCGTGGATTCGGAACAGCCGGTAACCTCAATACCCACCGTTTTGGAAGAAAGTGATTTTTTTGTTCGGCACTGATACGCTCTTCCCAACGCAATCCGAATGCCTGCTCAAAACTGCCCGGAGCATCCGGTGGCCGGGAAACCCGGTATACATACATACAAAAGATCAAAACATCATAACTGCCAATCAAACCGATGAAGAGGGAACCTGTTGCCAGCCCCACAATAGCGCCAAATAGGCCAATAAATGCAAACAACGGTGATAATGCAGCGACATACAATTTTAAAAACCATAAAACCGGTGCCGGCCAATGCAAACGAATAAAAAATGTGGCGCTCATTAGTGCAGCCAGACATGCTGAAACTACAGCAAGGATTTGAATGGTTAATTTTAAAGTCTCCATGGTTTCTTGTATCTGTTTTTGAATGGATGTCAGTTACATTATATCTCTAATACAAAGTAAAATCCATACAAAATAACAGGCAATGATTCGGATCATCAATAAGCATGACCAATGTTCCGGACGGCCAGTCGATCGGGACAATCTGTCGATTCGATCCGGTTTATCAAAAGGGATTTTCTTTAACTTCATTCAAATGGCCCTAAACTAGCGGTGCACACCTATATCGGATTTTTAGCCGCCGATGCTCAGTTTGTATCTGCCAGCCTCTATGCAGGGTTGGTAAACATCCTGTAATCACAACTTATCTGATATGACCTTATGGGTTGATGAGGCTGCCGCAGGGGGATACCTTTATAGCCATCTGTTATAGTTTCGTTCCTTTTATCAGTAAGGATGTTTTTACTGACTGGTCTTTTAAATGAAGGAATTTTTTGCGTTCTTCGTCCTGCTTGAAGTTTTCAAAGTCCTGCTCTGTGTCAAATTCAATTAAATGGATTTCATAAGGCCTGTCAATATGATTTTCAATAAATGAATGGATATCAGGCCGGACCCTGATTAAAAGTCGCCCGTTATATTTTGAAATGGCTGGTATAGCTATGTCTTCAAATTGGTGAAATACCCCTTCCTGTCCTTCATTAATATAAATTAATTGCGTTAAGTATATCATTTTTGTCCCTTGAAAGGTTCAATTCTTCCACGCCGTTAAAAGAATCTGTGTGAGGTCTGCACCATTGCCGGCAATACATTTCAACGGTTCTATAAGCGTGTACCGTATTGCCAAACCATTGAAAGAAGCCGGCCTGCTAATGGCGTTATTCATGCAGTACATGGCGATGCGGGAATAATTATTGCTATTTGCGATCAATTCCCCAGGGACCATCACAATTATTTCATTCTTAATTGCATTTTTTCAGGATCCCAAAGCATGGCCATGTCTTTGTTATAGCTGTCGTTGCACAATAAAGCAGGCGCTGCAGCCCTGAATGCGAAAGTCGCATCTTCAGTAACATTGCCTCCGCTCTTAATGGCATTGAAGAAATTATTAAAGTGGTCGTATGGGCCACCGAGATAACCCTTTTCTGCCGCGAAAGTATATTCTTCGGGAGGCAGTATCCTTTTGCGTGAAGTGACCGGAGTACCTGCTTTTCTCATTTGCTCTATGTAGAAAGGATCATCCGATTCCATGGTCTTGTTTCTCTTTAGTGTCACACTGTCCCAGGTGATATCCATAGATCCTTCACTGCCAACAAGCTTCAGATAGGTGGTGCCACTCGTTCCATCCACAAAATTGCAGCGCAGCGAAAGATTAAAGGCAGGGTGTGCTGCGGTTTGCGGATAATCGAATGTACCTAACAATACATCAGGTACTTCCCGTCCGTCCTTCCAATAGCGCAGTCCCCCTGCTGAATATATTTTTGTCGGCCCGATTGAATTGGTGATAAAATGCAGGCTGGAAAATAAATGCACAAACAGATCTCCGGCCATACCTGTACCATAATCAGTATAATTTCTCCAGCGGAAAAAACGCTTGGCATCAAATGGACGCTTTTTCGTGTTGCTCAGATAGGTATCCCAGTCGACTGTTGATGGTGACGCATCTGCAGGAATCGGATACTGCCACGCTCCTATCGGAGAATGACGTGCCCAGAATCCCTCTGCATAATTCAGTTCACCAATTGCCCCGTCTTTCAATAATTGCTTTGCTTTTTCATTTCCGAGAGAGGAAACACCCTGGCTGCCTACCTGGAAGACCTTCCCGGTTTCTTTCTGGGCAGCGATCACTGCCGCCCCTTCCGTAATATCATGCACCATCGGCTTTTCACAATACACATT
>JAUZOA010000131.1 GCA_030706685.1 Bacteroidota bacterium | reverse complement strand
CTCAACAAGGTGATCAGTGAAGCGGCCGCGATCGCGTTGAAACCCTGCAGAAATGAAAATCTGTAGTTTTTTTTCATAAATCTATTTTTAAATGGTATAAAAAATATTGATTCCAGGATATCCGCACCCATAGCATAAAAAAATACCCGGGATTTCTTTCATTAACAAGAAAATCCACCCCGGTATTATTTGCTTTTCAAAGTAAACCCATACAAAAGAATAAAAAAAGTAATAATGATCAGGCATCCGCCTGATTTTCGTCATTTGGTTGTAAACCAGCAAGAAAGGGGGATTAGAATCCAATTCGGAGAAACACTCAAAAGATCCGTTTATAATAGTTTATCCGGATTCTCCCCGATATTATCGAAACCCTCTTCATACTCTGAAATGATCGTTTCATCCGATGAATTCCGCCCGATTTCATTTATATCCTTTAAGCTTAAAATATCCATTCCGGTGGTTTGTTCCCATTCATCATTGTTTTTACGAAATACCTGCACAGAAAGGCCAAAACGTTCCTGAAATTCTCTTTCCACGTCGGCAACCTTGTATAATGGCTGGATTTCCAAAACCCCTGAATAATGTGTTCGTTTGATATCGCCCAGCGTTGTGTCCGGATTAATCCGGTCTGATTCGTCAGAAGCTTCATATTTTTTATGCGGATACTTGTAAAATTCGATCTTCAGGTAAGGATAAAAATTGGAAAACACTTCTTTTATCTCGCGTAGTGAGGTGTTATCATTGATTTCAATATGCATATCATTACTTTTAAATGTAAATGATTCATTGTTTATTATAACCAGTTTGGGGAAGCATCTTATTTATTGCCCCATTATTGTGCCTAAATTAAGAACATATTACCCGGCCACTAATGACGCCCGTTAGTCAATACGATGACAACGGACAAACAAATTAAACCAGACCTTCCCCGTTTGGTATTCATAATAGGGACATAAATCATTGAAAGCCATGACTGGAGTCATTTTTTAAGAGGGCATTGTCTTGTTAACTTGGACATATGAATTCATCTCTTGTCTATGAAATATAATTAATTCAAAATAATGCAATATGAAAAAGCAACCGACTTATTTGTTTTGTAAATATTTTTCTCTGGTACTGGTATTTGTATTCATTTGGGGCAGATCATCCGGCCAATTAGATAAAAAAGACAGGCGACTGGTAGAAGACAGCAGGGATGCCATCGCGGATTTTATTCATACGGACGCATTAATGAAAAACCTATTCAGCGGAGCTTATGGATATGTTGTATTTCCCAGTGTTGGGAAAGGTGCTGTTGGTGTAGGTGGAGCTTCAGGCGGAGGAACTGTATTCGAAAAAGATTCTGTTGTCGGCAAAGCCCAGATGACACAGGTCACCATCGGTTTCCAATTCGGTGGCCAGGCTTACAGGGAAGTTGTATTTTTCCAGGATAAGAAAACCCTTGATCGTTTCAAACAAAACAAGGTCGAATTCTCAGCGCAGGTCTCCGCGGTAGCTGCCAAAGCGGGCGCTTCCGGTAATGCAAAATATACCGGGGGCATTTTAATTTTCACACAACAAAAGGGAGGTCTAATGTACGAAGCGTCCGTTGGAGGTCAGAAATTCAAATACACGCCATTTAATAAATAACAGCTCCTTCTGTTTTTCATCCTTTTTATTAATCATCAAATAATCGCCTGTGATAATTGATTTGCCCCAAATGATAATTTAAGTGGGCAATGAGATGAACAAGAGTGTATACCATTCCTGTTGGTTTTTCCCAAATCACAATTGGAAAATCACTATTTAGTTGTTCTGCCGTCAGTTTATTTAGTCCGTCTTCTACAATGTGTTTTGTCTCTTCAATTTTGCCTGATAACTCAGCTTTTGGAATGCCCTTCAGAGAAAACTCAAAATCCCGATTCCTGGTATAGTTTGTTCCTGCAAGACCGACTCCAATGTAGGCATTCAAATTACCGATGATATGTAAACAAAGATTTCCGCCTGAATTGGCAATGCGTTTATCTACAAGCCACATGGCTTCTTCGCTTCGATACAAACCGATTTCAGTTTTTAACTTTTGAAGATCTCTTCTGAACAATATTTTTAAAGATTCAATCAACATAACTATCTATTAAATTTAACAATCAGGTACCTGTAAAACACCTTCAAATATTATTACAGCGCGACTGCTGATCAGTACTTTATTATCTTGTAACTCTACAGTCATATATCCCGTTCTGGCGGACGACTGGAAGGCCTTCATTAGTTTTTTATTGAGTTTCCCGGACCAATATTTTGCCAAAAATGTCTGTACTCCGCCGGTAACAGGATCTTCATTGGTTCCTGCCCAGGGCCAAAAATAGCGGTAATGATAATCATAGTCTTTATCGGGTGAAGGCGCAGTAACCAGCACCCCATTAATATCTGAGTATGAGTTTAACAGGGCATTAAAGTCCGGAGTTAAACCTGCCAATATATGCGGATCACTAATTTCCAATAAAATAATTTTATTCTTCTGGCTAAAAGCTGTATTTATTACCGTCTTTAATCCCAGGGCTTCCAGCATGGTTAACGGAACAGTAGCCGGTACCGTGTTATAAACAGGAAATTCCATAGTAATCTCTTCATGCTGTCGTTTTACAATTAAGTCCAGATGCTCAATATTAATAAAATGGATTTCATTAATATCTGAATGATTAAATATGATTTTTGCAGCTGCAAGCGTTGCATGACCACACAAAGGAATTTCCATTTTTGGAGAAAAATATCTGATAGAAAATGTATTGTCTCCATCCATTTTTCTTATATATGCAGTCTCGGACAGCCCTAATTCCCGGGCTATGGATAACATTGAATTAACCTTTAAGTCCTTTTCCAGTAAGCAAACTCCGGCCGGATTTCCCTTAAACATTTCCCTGGTAAATGAATCAACTATAAATGTTTTTATTCCCATTACATATTAATTTTTTATTTTTTTTCCTCTCACCCCTGAACAGATTCATGTCTGCAGATCATTTTTAGGCTGCCGACTTTCCTGAATAAAAATCAATTTACTTTAATTACCTGTCCTGTACCCGCACCGAGCACACTTTTTTGATATCCGTATGTAACCTGTTTCATGGTTACCGGAATATGGCCAGGGAAATAAGAAAAATACTCCGGCGCATCTTCCACTACCGTGGGACTTACGGCATTAATGCGAACACCATTTCCCAGTTCAATTGCCGCTGCACGTACGAAGGCTTCAATCGCCCCATTTGCGGCTGACGGATTAGCACCGCTCAAAACCGGGTCCTGCGTCAATACGCCGGAAGTTAAAGTAAATGACCCTTTGGGGTTGATATAGTTTTGCCCAGTGAGTACCAAATTGACCTGGCCCATTAGTTTGCTATCTATACCTCTTCTGAACTCCCTGTCAGTCATCGTCTTCCAGGGGCCAAAGTAGGCGTCGCCTGCCGTACATATGAGTGCATCAAATGAACTGACCTGCCTGAATAAATTTTCTATGGACTCAAGTGAAGTAATATCTGCCTGAATATCGCCACTCCTGGAGCCAACCCGAATTATTTCGTGATTTTTTTCTAAAGAGCTAGCCACATGTTTTCCAATAGTTCCCGTTGCACCTACTATGATAATTCTCATTATTTGTGAATTTTTATGTTATTATACTTTATTTACTGCCTTAAAGAGGGCGTTTAAATTCTATCATGAAATATTTTCGGTCAACTCACACCGGAAAAAGAATTCTATTTAAATTCCTCCAAAATAATTTCCTTATTTAACATCATTCCGGCTGTTGTACCCGTTGCCACCGAGTTTGCAACAGTACGTATACGATTTGTATTGTCACCACAAGCAAAAACTCCCCGGATACTGGTCCTTTGCAGATGATCCACCCCGATGTAACCTTCTTCATTGAGTTCACATCCCAGGGCTTCCGGGATGGTACAGTTTTGATGAAAACCACTACGGGCATAGAGGGCCCTGACGGGCAATTTTGTACCGCCTTTAAAAAGGATGCGTTCAAGATATCCGCCGTCATGTTCCAATTTCTCAATTTCTGTTTCCACTATTTTTATATTATTGCTTTCAAGCTTACCCGTTTGTTCATATGTCAAAGTGGATTTCCCGTTGGTAAACAGGGTAAGGTCATTTGTCCAATTTGATATCAGGGCGGAGAACTCAAAGCCAAATTCCCCATTCCCCAAAATGCCTGTTTTCTCATTTCTTATTTCGTATCCGTGACAATAAGGGCAGTGAAGAACGGAAATGCCCCAACATTCAGAATATCCGGAAATATCCGGCATAATATCCCTGATACCAGTTGCAAAAACCAGTTTCTTAGCGCTAAACATTTCACCTGACGCCACATGAATTTCAAAACCAGTTTCCGTTCTGATCCCCCTGGTTGCCAGGCCATCGAAAAACTTTACCGTATCATAATTTCCGACCTGCTGCTTTGCCAATAAAGCGATTTCTCCTGGGGGGACTCCATCCTGTGTCAGAAAATTGTGCGAATACGGTGTCTGCCTGTTACATGGCACACCGCTATCAATGATTAAAACTTTTCTGGAGGCTCTGCCAAGAGCCATGCCGGCTGCAAGACCTGAGTAACTCCCTCCAATTATTATTACATCAAAAGGATTATTGCCTGACATAGGATTATTGTTTAGTCCTGCCGGTTTTTGACCTGGTTGTACGGAGGATTGAATCTATTAAAGGCAAACCAACAAACACTATCCATGGAACCAATACAATAGTGAGTATAAATGTTCTCTGATACAATTTCAGAACTGATATTCGTTCACCAAACAGATAGAGAAACAAGGTGATCGATGGATAAATGACAACCCATATTTTTAGTGATGCGATTAAGCTTGCCTTCGCTTTCATGCTAATTACTTTTTTAAACAATTATTTTATTTGCTTGCAAAAGTACCTATAGCAGAAAACAGCAGGATAGGACAAAAATTCAGTTATATTGGATTTATCTGAAGTTGTGTCTAAACGCCTCAGGCGAATAGCCGGTATGCTTCCTGAAAAATCTGATAAAATAGGAAACATCTTCATAACCCAGGTGATCAGCAATATCCTTAATTTGATTGGGTGTAGCCATCAGATATCTTTTAGCCTCCAGAATAATGTATTCATTTATAAGTTCTGAAGATGTTTTTCCTAATGTTGCTTTAGTAATTTCGTTAAGTTGATAGGGCGAAAGATTCATCAAATCGGTGTATTGGGATACCTGCTTATGGCTGGTAATGTGTTTTTCCACAAGTTCTAAAAATTCTTCGAGCCTTTCCTGTTTATAAGAACTGATATTGTTTGAAATGGTTTTGGGATTCTGGCTCTGTCTCACCAGTTCGATAAAGAAAATATCCAGATTCGCATTTATAACATCCTGATAACCTTCTTTTTTCTCATTGTATTCCTGGAAAATATATGTCAGAATGGAATATATTTTTTTAAATCTGTCGATATCTATTTTACAGAAGTTTTTACTGCCTGCCCTTCGAAAACGCTGAATAGAGAGCTTGGTAACCGGCTGATAAAATTCAGCATTAAATTCCACCAAGTACCCGGTGCAACCCGCTTTCAGCATAAGCTGGTGTACCTGACCCGGCCGCAGGAAAAAAACAGAATTATCTAAGACAGGGTGGCTTTTAAAGTCTATTTCATGAGTTCCTATCCCCTTTTGCAAGGCTAGAATAAAATAGAAATTATGCCTGTGCAGATCCTGAAATAAGTCTTCTCCGTTAAGCAATACACTAACGTCCCGGATGTTAAACTTTTCAGAAGAAGCCGGTTCCTTCTCACTTTGAGCGATATGTCTTACGGGAATTTTTCTCATTTTTCTTTCACCAATGATAATAAACTCCGCCAGGTAATTCTCAATAACCCGATTTAATATTATTACTGTATTTCCTGCAGAGCCTGACAGACTGATCAATCCCTTTTAAATAAATCTTACCGTGGCTGCAGGCTCTTCATATTTTGAATGAGCAGGCTGTTTTTCATCATCTGGGGAATATAAACGGTGTTGGATGATCTGTCGTAGGTTATATCCGCCGGGCCTGCATCGACGTCATAACTCGTCGTCGTATGTTTGTCGAGATCATACACAATCAGTCTGCCTTTTTTACTCGTAAAGCTTACCCAGTCAGAGGCGAGCAGGTGGTTGTTATCATATATTTCCAGCCCGTCAAAAATACCCGTCGGACTATTGGGCAGCTCAGTGAAAACCGTGTCCTGACTCCTGAGTTCCTTACTATAGATTTTGCCGCCGCTCATATTGACGCCCATACCGTTGGCATAGAGCATCCCTTTTTTTCCATCGTAGGTCAAACCATTTGCGCCCTCCACAGTTCCCAGAAAGCGTATTGACTTATCCGTTAGGTCGATCAGGAGAACACGGCCGCTCATGGTTTCGGAAACCGCGATGTGTTTATCATCGACTTTGCATAAATCATTCAGCAAAATGGCCTTAATGCCCAGCTCAAATGACTGTTCACCGGAACGGATATTGAAGCCGACCACGCGGTTGATGTCCGCCACGTATATGACGTCTTTTACAATGGCCAGGCCCTTAGGGCCGTTCAGGACCCCTTTCTGGAATTTCTGACTGATAATTTTACCATCCACTGAAAGTTCCGAAATAAAGCCGTTACTATCTAGCGCTGTGGGGTTGGGCTTTTCCCCTCCGATATTGGATACGAATAATTTATCACCTGATCTGATCACACTTTCCGGCGCTTCGAATCCCGAAATGGTTTGTTGGCAATATGAGGTGGATATGTTTATTAAACATACGACTGCAGGCAGAAATAATAATCTGGCTTTCATGAAAATCAGTTTATGATCTTTGAATGATTAGTAAGAAGGTTCAAAAATATGAAATTATCAACAGGATGTTTAATATTAGGAATCATCTGCCCCGTGGAATTCAATAGGCACAAGCCGGAACGCAAATAATCTTTGAACGATCCAATTGTCGAAGTTACTCTTGTTGATATCTTTAGGGAAAGGTTTTCAATTATGGCTAGCCAAAATTCAGATGAAGTAAAGGTTCCGGGAAAAGTTGCATTGGTAACCGGTGCAGCCCGTGGAATCGGAAGGGCCTGTGCCCTTGCACTTGCGGAGGCGGGAGCAGATATCGCACTGGGACTAAAAAATGTAAAGGCAGACAGCGGATTGGTGAAGGAAATCGAAGTGCTGGGCAGAAGAGTCCTGCCGCTCCAAATGGATGTCAGCAGGATGGATGAAATCAAAGCCGCTGTAATGAAAGCTGCCGAATATTTTGGAAGAATCGACATATTAATAAACAATGCCGGCATCGCTCCTGAGAATTATATTGAAAATGTTACCGAAGCCGATTTTGATTATACGCTGGATGTAAATCTTAAAGGAACTTTTTTCACGAGCCAGCATGTGGGGCGCTGGATGATCAAACAACAATTCGGACGAATCATCAATATCAGTTCACAGGCGGGATTCATCGCGCTTCCTACAGAATCCGTTTATTGCATGACCAAAGCGGGGATATCCCATCTGACCAAGTGTTTTGCCGTGGAATGGGCTAAACATAATATCAACGTCAATGCCGTAGCGCCCACCTTTATTTACACCCCGGGCACAGAAGAATACCTCGCCAACGAGGAAACAAAAAAAATGGTGATTTCTAAAATTGCTTTGGGCAGAATCGGTGATCCCAAAGACGTCGCCAATGCCGTTTTATTTCTCGCCTCGCCGGCAGCGGCATTAATCACCGGCACTACGCTGATGATTGACGGCGGATGGACGGCGTCATAAAACAGAGATGTCTGACCCTGAGCCCTGCGGATCTTTACTTCAATTTTTCATTGAAAAAATCAATGGTACGCGTCCAGGCAAGTTCTGCTGCAGGTTTATCGTATCGAGGCGTCGTGTCATTATGAAAGCCATGGTTTACGCCGGGATACATGTAAACGGTATAATCCTTCTTTTGCTCCTTTAATGCCAGCTCATATGCCGGCCATCCTTCATTCACCCGGGTATCAAGACCTGCATAATGCAAGAGCAGCGGAGCCTTAATTTTTGGAACGTCTTCACTTGCGGGCTGGCCCCCGTAAAATGGAACAGCAGCCGATAAATCTGAAATGCGGACGGCCATCATATTGGCTACCCACCCGCCAAAACAAAAACCAACAACGCCGACTTTTCCATTACAATCTTTAAGTCCTTTTAAGTAATCGTATGCAGCAATAAAATCTTCCAATATTTTATTTCTATCGAGTTTACTCTGCATTTCCCGGCCCTGGTCATCATTTCCGGGATAACCGCCCAAAGGGGTTAGTGCATCGGGAGCCAGTGTAATGAACCCTGCCAGGGCAGCTCTCCTTGCCACATCTTCAATATAGGGATTCAGCCCCCTGTTTTCGTGCACTACCACGATGCCTCCCAGTTTCTGTTTTGCATCTATGGGCATGGACAATAATGCCTTGATCTTTCCGCCGCCTTTAGGGGATTCATAATAAACATATTCTGATTTTAAACGGGGATCATCCGGCATTACCTGGATCGCACTTGAATAGGCGGGCATCAGAAAGCTTGAAAGCGATGCTACAGTAACACCCCCTACGGCATATGCGGATAACTTTTGCATGAACTCGCGCCTTTCAATGCGATTGTGGGCGTAATCGTCATATAGGTCAAACACCTCTTGTTTGATGTCTTCTTTTTTTATTTCGTTCATGGCAAACTGTTTAAGTAAAAGACATATTAAGTTACTGCAAAAGTTGTCGACTAACCATTCAATTTCATTTGAGAATTGAATCTCAATATCTTATATAAATATTACAGGAGGATTTGCTCGTCATCGCATCCCCTATCGCCTGGTATTTTATGAACCGGTGGCTGCAGGGTTTTGCCTATCGTATCCGGATGGTTTGGTGGATTGTGGCCATAGCCGCTATAGCAACGTTGACGATTTCATTTATTACAGTTAGTTACCAGGCTTTCAAGTCTTCCATCGCCAATCCGGTAAATAGTCTGCGTTCGGAATGAGTAGAAGCTTTTTTCACACGAATTGATAGTCCTTCCTAAATTTTTAACTAACCGTATTAAAAGTTTTCAGATCTATATACATATTTTATTCTTGTTATTGCAGCCGGTAACACCTATTTTAGTTAAAACCTAAATAAACAAATTCAACCGGGTGTGAAAATCAGACTAATCGCTCTTGTGCTGGTTTGCCAGCTGACCGCTTTTACTCCCCGCACAATTACCTGGACGGCCATCGGCGATTCCATCACCT
>JAUZOA010000130.1 GCA_030706685.1 Bacteroidota bacterium | reverse complement strand
GCATCCGGCATGCTCTTACGGTTTTGCGGCGTATCAATTGTAGAGGGAACAATAACCGTGGTAACTACATCGTGACCCTTTGCTTCATCATTCATCAGTTCAGCAAGGCGAAAGATAAGTGATTTGGCCATTCCATAAGCCACCATCCCTTTACTATTGTGCATATCCGATCCGGGCCGCGAACCAATTAAAAAAATCCTTCCGCTACCCTGCTTCATCATCTGGTTAAACACAGGTCTTGCTACATTATAGGCTGTTTCAAAATTGAGTTTATATTGTTTGACAATATCAACTGTTCTGGTATCTGCTATTTTCCCCATAGCAAAACCGCCTACCGTTAATATGGCAGCGCCGATGCCACCGTTTTTACCGGCAACCGTATCAACAAACTGCTGCGATCCTTCTTCGTTCATCAGGTCAACAACAGTCGTTTCAAAGTTTTTATCTTTTATATCTATCGCAACCGGGTCATTAGGAATAACCGTTCCTACTACATAATAATCACCTGCCAAAAATTTTTTAACTACGGCCTGCCCTAGATTGCCGGAAGCGCCGGTAACGATGGCTGTTTTCATACATATCTTTTATGTTTACGAATGTACGGAAATCCCCGAGCCATTTTTATTACCTGTTAATGCCGGGAGTTTTGTAATTTATGGCCTCAAGGGATATCCTTATACTGCTTTTTTCGTTTCTGCCAGGCCATTTTGCTGCTATGAAAAAACAAGGCATTACATTTATCGTAGTACTTTTATTTGCAAGAATTTTGCCCGCGCAAACCTGTACAAGTACAGGGCAGACACCTTCGAGCGCCATTCTTTTATGCGGCGCTGAATCGTATGTTCTGAACACGGTTCCTCTTTGCGGTCAAACCAATATCCCTGTTCCCTGTCCCGCTACCGTTCCCTACCAGAATACAAATCCCACCTGGTTTCGTATGGATTGTTTCAGTTCCGGTACACTTGGTTTTGTTATCACACCCAATGACCCGGCAGACAATTATGACTGGCAGCTATTTGATATATCAGGGCGAAATGATGATGATGTTTTCACCTACCCGTCGCTGTTCCTGGCGTGCAACTGGTGCAGTGATCCGGGAGAGACCGGTGCTTCCAGTAATGGCAGTAACCTGGCGGTTTGTGCCGGGGCAACCCAGGAATTATTCAGTAAAATGCCGGACATCATCCAGGGACATGAATATTTATTAATGGTGAGTCACCGGAATGATACGGAATCAGGATTTCAGATTGTTCTTACCGGTGGTTCAGCCAGTGTCACCGATCCTTTAGAACCCAGGATATTCAATGCAAAGATGAGTTGCAACAGCACCCAGATAAATGTCCTGCTGAACAAAAAGATGTTTTGTTCAACTGTTTCTCCTGATGGAAGCGAGTTTCTTCTGAGCTCCGGCGCCACTATTTTATCGGCAACAGCAGCTTATTGTATGGATGATGAATCCAACCAGGTGACACTCACGCTCAGCAATTCAGTGACGCCGGGCAATTATACACTCAGTATCCGCGACGGGACTGATGGAAATACTATCCGGGACAGGTGCAACCGATTTATTCCTTCCGGGGACAATGTACCCGTTATTTTTCCATCACTGCAGCCCGCAACAATGGATAGTCTTACTGATCCGGGTTGCTCACCGGCATCGCTGCACCTGGTTTTTGAAAAAGCTCTGCAATGCAGCTCTATTGCAGCGGATGCCAGTGATTTTAGTATTACTGGGGCTCAACCTGTTTCAATCACTCATGTGATCACCGGCTGTAATGCACAAACAGCATCCACTTTTTTTATTGACCTGGTTTTATCTTCACCCATTACAACAGCGGGCAATTATCAAATCTCTCTTGTAGCCGGTTCTGATGGCAATACGCTTCTTGATGAATGCGGGATTCCCGTACCGGCCGGTACTCTGCCATTTACGTTAAAAGCACCGGTATCGGCCTTATTCAATTATCGCATACATGCATCCTGTAAAGAGGACACTATTTACTTTTCACCAATTAATAGTAATGGCATAATTGCCTGGAACTGGAATTTTGATAATACTTTATCCGCCAATTCTCCGGACCAGGTAAAGATTTACCCGGCCAGCGGACAGCATGACGCGCAATTGATCGTTTCCAATGGAAGCTGCACGGATACAGCCCGGCAAACTATAACATTAGATAACCGGGTAGTCGTCGCATTCGACGTGCCTGCTATCATTTGCCCTGAAGACCCGGTAAGATTTATCAATAACAGTACGGGTACAGTTGACCAGTGGGTCTGGAATTTCGGGAATGGCCTTACAAGCGGTCTTCAAACTCCTTCACTATTTCATTACCCGGTCCTTGGAAAAGATTTTTTTTATACCATTAAACTGGTGGGATCCAATAATACAATGAATTGCAAAGACAGTGTCACCAGGACAGTGGAGGTCTTAAGTAATTGTACTATCGCCGTGCCAACCGCTTTTACGCCTAATGGAGATGGATTGAATGATTACCTGCAGCCAAACAATGCAATAAAAGCAGACAATCTTTTATTCAGCGTGTATAACCGGTTTGGGCAATTGGTATTTGAAACAAGAGACTGGACAAGAAAATGGGATGGCAGGATCAATGGAATATTGCAACCCACTGGTGTTTATGCCTGGGTGCTGAGTTATGTACACCGTGATACAAAGGAAAAAGTTTTTAAGAAAGGAACTACTTTACTGATAAGATAGCCCTGCTGATGGCTAAAAGCCAAGAGCTAATGGTTATTAGTCATTAGCTCTTAGAAGCCCTCAGCCTGTGATACAATTCCATCCATGTACATCATTATCCCTTCCTGTCCTGATCCTTTCTAATTTCAGCTTCATTTTGTTGAGAAGATTTTCGTGGCTATATCCTGGTAAATGATAATCAATATTGTTGATATGAATAGTACCGATCGGTGCAACAACAGCCGCCGTGCCGGCCCCAAATGCTTCAGTAATTGTTTTATCCCTGAAAGCTTTTTCCAGTTCTGCTACTGATACCGGTCTTTCTTCTGTACTGTACCCGAGATCGTTGGCCAATACCAATAATGAATCCCTGGTTACACCGTCAAGGATGGAATCTGATAATGGCGGTGTCACTAACCTGTCATTTATAACAAACATCACGTTCATCATTCCTGATTCTTCAATATGTGGATTCTCCTGCCCGGTTGTCCATAATACCTGGTCATAGCCCTGCTGTTTGGCTAATTGAGTGGGATAAAATGCTCCCCCGTAATTACCCCCGCACTTGGCAAACCCGGTGCCTCCCTTTGCAGCTCTTATATAATCGGTTTCTACTTTTACTTTGATCGGGCTTGCAAATAGATCCGGCACGGGCCCTGTGAAAATGACGAACCGGTATTGTTCAGAAACTTTCACCCCAAACTTTGCTTCGCTCGCATAAATGAAAGGGCGTATATATAAGGAAGCGCCAGCCTGTTTTGGCACCCATGCTTTATCTGTTTCAATCAATTTGAATAAACCTTCCGTAAAAATTTCTTTGGGCGGTATTGCCATGCACATTCTATCCAGTGACCTGGCAAAACGTTCATAATGTTTATCAACCCGGAATACATTGATACAACCGTCATCCATGCGAAAGGCTTTCATGCCTTCAAACACGGTCTGGCCATAATGCAGCGCCAGTGTAGACGGGCTTAAAGAGAGGTTAGCAAAGGGCACGATCTGCGGTTGCTGCCATTCTCCATTTGCATAATCACATAAAAGCATGTGATCCGCTATATACTTCCCGAATTCAAGTTTGTCGAAATTCACCTGGTGAATTTTTGAACGGGCGGTTTTCCTGACCTGGATATCTGTAGTCATCTCGTTTGGCGTAATCATTTTTTTCAATTTTATTTTTTGTTATTGGTTCCAGTGACTTTATCATTTTGATAAGCGTTATACCATGCAGGTCATCGAACCCGAACCGCTCAAAACCAAAACGCTCATACAACCTGATAGCTTCGGAAAGAAAAGCAGTTGTATTCAATGTTAAAAAGGCATAATCCTGCTCCAAAGCCAATTCATGAATATGCGTCATCAAAGCCGTCGCAATACCCTTCCCTCTCGCAGACGGCCTGACCGCCATA
Organism: Bacteroidota bacterium; assembly: GCA_030706685.1. Taxonomy (GTDB): domain Bacteria; phylum Bacteroidota; class Bacteroidia; order Chitinophagales; family Chitinophagaceae; genus VBAT01. The sequence continues at coordinate 5,542 of JAUZOA010000130.1, read as the reverse complement.
CTCCGGATATGTAATATTTCCTTACGGGGCCATATAGATACAGTACCCGTATTGATATTGTCGCATACAGCAACCCAAACGATTTTTTTATCAATGCGGTCTTCTATTTCTTCCTGGCCGGGAGTTGTCGCGGCAAAAGCTTTTTCCGTATACTGCGATTTATGTTCTATGAATGATTCGTACAACAATGCCGCAATATCGGCTGCATCTTCCCGAACCGCCATCCTGATCCCTGTTATTGCTTTTCCGGGTTTCATTCTCCATTACTTTTTTTTAATAGCTGCCATAGCAGAGCCCGTTGAACATTGGTGATCACGAATTACATACGCGCTCCAAAAAAACTGACATGGCCTGGTTAAATACCGCCGGTTGTTCCATATTGGGCAGATGACCCGCCTTTTCAATTACGACAAACTCTGCATCCTTTATTTCACCGGCTATTTGCCTCATTTCTTCTGCAGGTGTAAAAAAATCTTTATCCCCGGCAATGACAAGCACGGGGATATTTAATCGCCCGAGATAGGAAAAATTATTCCGCCGTTCCGCCCGGCCCCTGTGGGAAGCCACCGCACCTTTTACCCGGGTGTTCGTCATCATGGTAAAAAGATGATGATAGGCTTCCCCTTTATCTTCCACGGTCGCAGGATGCAGGTACTTGTGAATATCCTGCCGGGTATATTCCGTCATACCCGCGTTACAAATTCTTTCAATCAGCTCAAGCCGGCTTTTAAATGAATTCTCAGTCTCGCCGGACGGGTCACTGTCGCAAATGATCAATGAGCGGGTACGATGAGGAAAAAGCCTGGCAAACTCAACAATAATTTGTCCGCCCATAGATAAGCCAACCAGGTGAACTTTCCCGATATCCAGGTGATCCAGTAAAAAAGCTATATCCAAAGCCTGTTCTTCGATATGGATTTTCTCAAAGTCATAGTCTGTTTTGCCATAACCTCTCAGGTCAGGAAGTATCACCCTGAAATTTTGCAAAGCATCAACCTGGTATCGCCACATGGAATGGTCAAACGGATGTCCATGTACGAAAAGAACAACCTCTTGTTTTTCTGCATGCAAATCCCGGAAATAGTAATTGATCCCTCTGAGTTTGGTATATCTCATTGCCGTTTCTATTGTTGAAATAAGTTGCAAGTCTTACCATTAACAGGCATTAGCCACTTCCACGGCCACCGGCAATCCCATAACATGATATTCGAAGGTTTGTGTACCGATGGTGAAAAAATATTTACCCATTTTTTTAAACCCGTTCCTTTCATAAAACCGGATGGCATTATCATTACTGATATGCGTATCGAGCCAGATATAATCGGGATAAATATCTTTGACGACATTTTGCACTTCTTTCAGTAAAGCTGTGCCGATACCGCGCCCGTGATATTCATGCAAAACATAGAGCTTTTGCAGTTCGGTTTGACCGAGAGATTCGATATGTTCATTGAGCGATATCTTTTTTACTTTGGCAAATCCCGCGGGTACCCCATCCACCAGGGCAAGGAGGTACACATTGTTCTCTTCACGGATGCTTCTCGCTAATTTGACAGGGTTATACGTGTGTTCGAGGTATTCAAACAACTCCTCCTTGCTTTTAAACAAATGCTCAAAGGTCCTCCGAAAAGATTTTTTACCGATAGTGGCGATAGTTGCCGCCTGGGAAACATCAGCCTGCATGATTGTGATACTCATAAATTATAATTGAATTAGTTGATCATATTCGTTTGCTCTTTCCATAGCAACATCCACATCAATTATCATTTTTACGTTCGCTCTTTTATAGACATCGTTCTCCACTTCAACATGCCGGAAACCGATTTTTTCATACAACTTTACCGCGCCGGCATTTAATGTATTCGAATAAAGAATGACCTTCCTGGCTCCCAGCTCTTTTGCTTTCCGGAAGCTGGCATAACTGATGGCCTCCGCGATCCCCCTTCTCCTGAAATTACTGTCCACAGCCATTTTGGTAAACTCATAAGTGTACTCATCTACCTTGCGGAGGGCAACTGTACCGGCTACCTGTCCATTGTATTCTGCCATGATAATAGCCCCTCCTGTTTCCAGGATAGCTTTACCGGGATGGGTCAATACCCATTCATCCACCGGTTCCATTTCAAACAATTCTTCTATCCATGCCCGGTTAAACTTTTCAAAATAAGGCTGGTGCTCCGGCCTGTAATCAATGATTTTAATTCCGTTCATCTTTTTACTTTTTTAAATTCCCGGTTTACAACGTACACCCCGGTCAACGTGATGATCGTGCCAATAATCATATTCACATTCATCTTTTCAGATAATAATAACCAGCCTAATACAACAGCTACTATCGGGTTGATGTACGCGTATATGGAAACCTGTGTTGGCGGCAATTTCCCAATCACAAATACATAGGCTGAATACGCTACCAATGAACCAAACACAACCAGGTAAGACAAGGCCAGCCATGAGCTCTGTCCTATATCAGCGGGGTTCACATACTTTCCTGTAATCGCACAAACGGTAAGCACTACAATACCCGCGATCAGCATCTGTAATCCGACATTGAACAAAATATCAACGGGTGGTTTTTGTTTAGATGTATACACGGTGCCGAATGACCAGGATAATGTTGATAAAATCGCCAATATCACTCCCAGCAGGAATGAGCGGTGCTGCAACTGTCCCAGGTAATCATAAAAGATCGTGAGCACTCCTGCAAAACCAATAACCAGCCCGATCAGCATCCACCGCGTGATCTTTGCGCATTTTGATAACCATACTGTAAACAATGCAATGAATAAAGGAACCAGGGCTGCAATAATAGCCGCCAGGCCTCCGCTGATATATTCAACTGACCAGGTAAGCAGCCCATTTGCAATGCATAATAAAAATATACTCTGCACGGAAATTCTTTTCAACACATCCCAGTTGGGCAACTGGCGGCCCCGTAGCAAAAAGAAACTTACCAATATCGATCCTGATAAAAATTGCCGGATGCCTGAAACAAATAATCCCGGCATATGCTGTGCGCCTACCCTGGAAGCTATGTACGTAGTTCCCCAGAAAAAACTTACTATCCCCAATGCGAAATACGCCTTATGCAAATCTTTTTTCATGTTCATCATTGATTTTCCGTTCCATTAGATTGATTGGTGAAGTTGGAAAAGGAAAGCTTGTATAACAACCCGTTTCTTGCGATTTTATACCGCTCATCACTTTATCAAAATCACTGCACAAAATTGTTACGAAAAAATTATAAAAAACAGATTCAGTTTCTGTATTTTTGACTAGATCAGATTAAACCCAAAGCCAGGTGTCCGAAGTCAGAAAGCAGGCTCTGCCAATGACAGGCGTTCAGATTTCTGGCTTCCGGCTTCATACTTCAATTATTTATTTATGCGCAAAAACAGTTTTACCGAAGAAGACCACCTGTATATGCAGGTGGCCAGCGGTCTTGAAAAAATGATTACCGATGATATATTGAAGATCGGTGACAAACTTCCTTCTGTCCGCTTACTCAGCACCGAGTATGGCATCAGCATGGGAACTGCCTTCCAGGCTTATTATCATCTCGAAGGAAAAGGGCTCATTGAATCGAGGCCGAAATCGGGCTATTATGTCCGTTTTAACCAGAAACGCTTTCCTGCGCTGCCGAAAATGATACAGTATGAACCTGTATCGCATGATGTAAGCGTAAAGGAAATTATCTCTTCTATTTATTCGGATATCGCCACGCATAAAGATAAAGTGATCAATTTTGCATTGGCCGTTCCTGACGCTGCCTTGTTGCCTGTGGCCAAGTTGAATAAATCAGTAATGCATGTATTGCGCAACAGCAAAGATTCCTGCATAAACTATGAACTCGTGCAGGGCAATTTGGAATTAAGAAAGCAGATTGCCCGGTTATCTTTTAACTGGGGTGGTAAGATCAAACCGGATGAAGTGATTATCACCGGCGGATGTTTGGAAGCCATTACCTTGTGCCTGAGAGCCGTTACCCGCCCGGGGGATACCGTAGCGGTAGAATCGCCCAACTATTTCGGCATATTCCAGGCCATTGAAAGTATGGGATTGAAAGTAGTGGAAATATCCTCCTGCTTTATTGATGGGCTTGAATTGGATTGCCTCGAAGAAGCCATTAAAAAATTCCCGATTAAAGCTGTAGTAGCCATACCCAATTTCAACAATCCGCTTGGCGGCTGTATGCCGGATGAGAATAAAAAGAAACTGGTGGATATCATTACAAAACATAATATCCCCCTGATCGAAGATGATATCTATGGCGAATTATATTTTGGTAAAAATCGCCCCCGCACCTGTAAATATTATGACAGCAAAGGATTAGTCATGCATTGTTCATCTGTCTCCAAATCATTGACGCCGGGTTACCGTATCGGTTGGACGATACCGGGTAAATTCCTTGAGCAGGTAAAGCAGGTAAAAAGAATTCAAAATATCAGTTCTCCTACCCTGACACAGGCCGCGATGGCGCATTTCCTGCAGAACGGCCGCTACGAATATCATTTGAAGAATATACGCAAGGCTTTATATACCCAGTGTCTTCGTTATTTGCAGGCGATTATAGATTATTTCCCCGAAGACACAAAAGTTTCAAGACCTCACGGGGGATTTGTACTATGGGTACAGTTGAATAAAAAAGTGAATGATTTCAAATTAAGGAATGAAGCGATGAAGCATAATATCTCAATTGTTCCGGGGAAAATATTTTCTGCCGGGTGCAACCATGGAAATTGTATTCGTATCAGCTTTGGCAAACCCTGGGATGATGACGCCGATTATGGGCTGATGATGCTCGGAAAAATAATCAGGAAAATGATTCAGTGACCGGAAAAAGCTTTTCGGCAAAGTATTCCATGGGAAGTATATATAAACCAGGTGAATCGCCATTTATCTTTTCTCTTATCTTCTGTCTCCTTCCGGGTGCTTTACGGGGCTTTATCTGCCTTTTGCTATCCTGCCAGGATGTGCTAAAGCTACTCTCTGCCATATAGTATCGATATAGCAGGGATATGAAAGGGATAGAGAAACTATACAGGAGGGTCTCATTAGGGTCAGGACAGAATCAGGACAGGGTCAGGTCAGGGTCAGGGAAAAATCAGGCAAGAATCAGGCAAAAGTCTCGTGAAAGTCTCGTAAAAAGAAGAAGGATATTCGGAAACGCGGTATAAACTTTCCTGCCATTGGTTCCATCTTTCAATTTACAAAAAAAACGTTAAGGGAAAAATTAAACCGGAAATTGGTAGTGTACCAATTTGGTTTCTCGCAGCGTTCGCAGCGAACACTGCTCCGTTTCGTCGCGTGAAATATTTTTTCAAACTATGTGGTAAAGAAGATCAAAACCAGACACTACCCGGAAATTAATGGTATCTCAATTTACTCATGGCCGGGGAGACGGTAAGATTTGATTATAAGATATTTTTTCTTATCCCCTTCCTGGCTTCCGGCAAATGGGTACACTACCATTGTTTTCCCCGGCTCTTTTATTTTCAGAAAATCTGCCTTAGCTTTATCTGGCTATGAGAGTATATCTTAT
>JAUZOA010000013.1 GCA_030706685.1 Bacteroidota bacterium | reverse complement strand
TGCGGACGCGAGGCTTGGAGATTAGCCACCGGGAAATGATCGAAATTGATTGACCCGGAATGACCTGATACATCCTCATTGCTGCCTCTTTGCCTCCTCGATGCTACCCTGATTCCACCCCGTTTCTCCTCGAATTTCGAGGAGGCAAAGAGGACCCATCGAGGTAGCATCGAGGAGGCAAAGAGGAGAATTCGAGGTGAAATGGACGTTCGTCCCGGGAATAGAGGTATTCCGTCCCAACTTTTGGAGGACCCCGTCCCATTTTCGGGCAAACGGCCCGGGATGGGTATTACATTTGTTCCGTCACTGCCGAAGGAGTTTTCGCTCAGGACTACCGGGAAGAGCGAACCCGGAAACCCTCTCCCCGGCAGCGACAGCTCCGATCTTTGACATATTGGTAGATAGCCACATGCCAACCATAATAGCATAACGGGTAAATTCAAAGGGGGAGCCGTATTTCGCAAGTGGAAAGGCAGACAGTAGTAGCTAAAGCGGCCAAAAAGCAGGGACGGACTGCGCAGGAGGAAACAGGGGAAAGATTCCTGCTTGCTTCACGACAGGAAAGGGCAATGATACCGCTGCACTAAGACCCCGGCACCCCTTTTCAACTGAGGCTATTTGTCCGGCTAAATACTAAGTTTTACACTTTATTTTCCATTTGTAAATTCTATCAAATCCCAAAGATTACCGTATAAGTCGGCAAAAACCGCCACAGTCCCGTATTCTTCTTTCTTCGGCTCCCTGGTAAATTGTATACCCTTGCCCTGCATATCCTTGTAATCCCTCCAAAAATCATCGGTTTTTAGAAAAAGAAAGACACGTCCTCCCGTTTGATTGCCGATCCTGCTTTTTTGCTCGTCGCCAACTCCCTTTGCCAGTAATAAACAGCATCCGTCGGAACCCTTTGGCGCTACCAAAACCCATCTTTTGGTAGCGCTTAAAACAGTATCTTCCAAAAGGGTAAAATTTAGCTTTTCGGTATAAAACTTTATAGCATCGTCGTAGTCTTCCACTACAAGTGCAATATGTACTATTTGTTGTTTCATGATTATTTAATTGAGGAGCTATGTTTTTAAGAGATACTCATTTAACCCTTAAAGCATCATAATAAGGACGCTAAATTACCTTATTCTTCCACTTCCCGCTTCTCATGTACAACCATGCAAAGAAAAACATGCTCGACCAATACAGCCACTCGCTCATCCAGCCATAAGTAATAGAAAGGAAAAGTTTTTCCACCACTACCCATACATAGATACAATAAAGAATAATAGTGATAAGCTCAATAAGAAAAGTGACGCGGCTATTGCCGGTGCCGGTAATGGCATTGACGAGGATAGTAGCAAATGACATGAGCACCATAGCGGTGGTAACGACCCTTACAACGGGAATAGCGGCCGCTATAAATGCCTGGTCCTGGCCATAAGCCGAAAGAAGTATGGCAGGAAAAAGATTGATGAGTATAGCCATAATTAACGAAAGCCCCGTGCTGATCTTAATGACGCGCCAGATTAATTCCCTGACCATATGGCCTTTGCCCTGTCCAATGATATTGCTGACCATAGAAGAAGTAGTAGCGGCCAATGCCCAGGTAATACAGCCTTCCAATCCGAATATATTTCTCATGACATTGGAAACAGCCAGCGCTGTCTGGCCGTGGTGCTCGATAAGGATATAAAAGAATTCCCAGCTGATAAGGCTGATAGCTACTTGAAAGATCAGTGGCAATGAAATGGATAAGATGAGTTTAGCATTGGTATTTTGCCATGTGAAATGACTGAATAGCGCAAAACGTTTGGTGATCCCTTTATAATGAATGACTGCAAAGATCACAAACATACCGGTGAATTCCGCTATGATGGAAGCTACCGCCGCGCCATTGAGACCCAGTTTCGGAAAACCAAAATGGCCAAAAATGAAAAGATAGTCGAAGAGAATATTGGCGATTGTTTCGGCTAATGTGCCGCTGACCAGGTAACGGCTATTATTGGTGCCTACCAATAACGCATTTCGCATCTGGTAAATGTATAAAAAGGGAAGACCCCAGATCCGTATCCGCAGGAAGATGATAGCATCCTTAGATATTCCGGGTTCATGAATTACCCGGTTTAAAATAAGGGGCGCGACAAACCATGTAAGCAAAATACCAATAGCCGCAATGATCAATGAAATAAAAACACCCTGCCCGAAAATTTTCCCTATTTCTTCCGGCCGGTTCTCACCGGCACGACGGGCAATAAGGGTTTGCAGACCGTTATTCAATCCATACCCGATCATGGCGAAAATGAGATAATATACCCCTGTAACACTGGCAACAGCCAGTGCATGCTGGCTGTAATGGCCTAGAAAAATATTGTTGGTGATCCAGTTTACCTGCGGCACCAATATGGCAAGGCTGATCGGCAAAGCGATCTTAATGATCTGCCGGCTGCTGATTTCTACCTGTAAATTTTGATGTACTGTTGCAGCTTCCATATTTAAAAAATGGGTGCAAATCTATGAAGAAGAATACGGATGGCAGGGATTGAATGGATAAACGGGGGGTTTCTTTTTCCTTAAAGACGAGTCTTTTTATCCAAACGGGAAAAAGTCCGGAAAATCCATTTTATCCCTGTTCTATGCTTCCAGATGATCTCTGCCTGTACCGGCATTTTTTCCTAATATTGCACGCAATCAATAAGCCTTGAAACAACTTTTTCATATTTTCCCGGTAAATACCGACGAAACCGTTCCTAAAGTTTTGTCCATGCGAATAGGAGACCGGCATTACAGTTTTGCCATTACGGATAAAACAGGCGCTGAATTGTATTCACTAACCTATTATGCTGGCGGGGAAATAAACAGCGATCTTTTATCAGTTATATTTTCACGGCACGAAGAATTGCACAGTTCATTTTATGAAGTGCAGGTGAGTTATGATCACCCGGGGAGCATATTGGTTCCCCTGCAATATCATACTGCCGGTGGTGAAAAATTGCTTTTAAATACACTCTATGGCAGGATAATACAGTCGTCGGTCATTTCAGAAGTGATCAATGAATGGCAATTGCATAATGTATATGCGGTACCCGCCGGTGTACAGGAATGGGTGAACAGGAAATTCCCGGCCTGTAAATATCGTCATCACTATACTTTGGGAGTAAGAATGATGCCGGCCGGTTCGCCGGACCATATGCTGATTGATTTCGATACGGATGAGTTCTCTTTCATCGTCATAAAACAGGATAAGCTGTTAATCGCGCAGACGCTTTCTTATACTACGCCGGAAGATATACTTTATTGTTTATTGAAAACATGCAACCAATTCTCGCTATCGAGAGAAGAAGTGCAATTATCCATATCAGGATTAATTGAAAAAGAATCACAACTTTTCAGAGAACTGTATCTTTATTTTTTAAACGCCCATTTCAGGGAGCCTACCTGGAAGCTGCCGGCTGCCGGAGAAAATGGCTACCCGGCTCATTTTTTCACTTCCCTTAATGATCTTGCCCGATGCGCATCATAGGAGGCGAACATGGCGGAAGGAAATTCAACCCGCCGTCGAAAATGCCTTATACAAGGCCAACTACGGATATCGCAAAAGAGGGATTATTTAATATTCTCGGGCATAATCTCGATATTACCTCATTAAAGACATTGGACCTGTTTGGCGGCACCGGCAGCATCAGTTACGAACTGGCATCAAGGGGAGCAAAGGATCTCACTATTGTTGAAAAGGATCCTGCCATGTACGAGTTTATTAAGAAAACATCAAAAGAATTGCGGATAGAAAACCTGCACGTCATAAAGATGGATGTTTTTAAATTCATCCGGCAATGTACAGAGAAGTTTGACCTGGTATTTGCCGGCCCTCCTTATGCATTGACTAATATTGATGATCTGCCCCGCCAGGTTTTTGAAAAACAATTGTTGTCCCCCAAAGGATGGTTTATATTGGAACATACACCAAGAAATAGTTATAAGACTTTTCCTTTCTATAAAACCGAAAGGAATTATGGGACCACTGTTTTTACAATTTTTGTTAATGATTAACATGGTGCGCTTCGTGTTTTCTTTGTGATACCGGGCCCGGAACACGAAGAACATAACAAACCATAAAGGTTACAAAGAAGTATATGCAAAAAAAAGAAGCAAGGAAAATATACAGGGAAAGACGAATGAAACTTTCGGAAGCGGAAAGATCAAAATCGGATGACCTGATGCTGATAGCGTTTCAGTCGGTAGAACTTCCTTTTCTTGAATATTTACTGTCTTACTGGCCCATTGAAGAAAATAATGAACCGAATACTCATCTGTTCACTGAATTTCTGAAATTCAGGAACCCGGAAATCAAAATCTGTTACCCCGTTTCCGATTTTAAGACATTGACCCTGCAGGCTGTTGCTACCGGAATTGATACTCCTTTTGAAAAAAGAAAACTGGATATCTATGAACCGGAAGAAGGTGAACCTGTTCCTGCTGCCGGAATAGATATGGTGTTTGTTCCATTATTGGCATTTGACAGGGATGGTTATCGTATAGGGTATGGCAAAGGTTTCTATGATAAGTATCTTGCCGGGTGCAGGGATGATTGTCTCAAAGCGGGGTTCTGTTATTTTGATCCCATTGATTTGATTGATGACCGCCATGAATTTGACGTACCTTTGGACCTTTGTATTACGCCGCAAAACGTTTATGTTTTCTAGTTTTTTCCTGAAATCGTTTCGCATTTTACTATTGCCCTTTGCTTTGCTGTACTGGCTGGCTATTGGAATCCGAAACTGGTTATATGACAACAAAATCCTGAGGTCCTCCTCATTTGGGTTTCCGCTGATTTGTGTCGGGAATTTATCGGTTGGGGGAACCGGCAAGTCACCGATGGTGGAATATCTTATAAGATTATTAAAGGATGATTTTAAGATCGCTACACTCAGCCGCGGATATAAACGCAAGACAATAGGTTATGCGCTTGCTCATGAAAAGACTACTGCATTGGAGATCGGTGATGAGCCCATGCAATTTCATATAAAATTTCCGGGCGTGCCGGTTGCGGTAGGAGAAGAAAGGCTGGAAGCAATTCCCAGGTTATTGGATGATTGCCCGGGCCTGGAAGCGGTGATACTCGATGATGCGTTTCAGCACCGGGCCATCAAAGCAGGGTTGAATATCCTGCTGACCGAATGTAATAATCTTTTTACCCGTGATTTTTATTTACCTACCGGGGACCTGCGCGATCTCAAATCATCGTATGAAAGGGCGGAAATAATTATTGTCACCAAATGTAACCCCGGTCTTACCAGAAGCGGAAGAAAAAAAATAATTAAAGAAATAAACCCGAAGGCGGGGCAGCATGTTTTTTTTACGGCTATTCAATATGGGGAAGCTTATCATATTAAAACAAAAGAAACATATAGACTGAATGACAGGACAGAAGTATTGCTGGTCACAGGTATTGCTAACCCGAAACCGCTGAAGGTGATGCTGGAAGAAAACAGTAAAACCTATTACATGCTGCAATACCCGGATCATCATATATTCACTATTGATGATCTTACGGAAATCAGGAAAAAATTCGGGCAAATAGAATCGCCGGATAAGATCATTCTTACTACGGAAAAGGATGCGGTGAGGCTGGTGAAATTTGACATGGCTTTGACCGGTCTCCCTTTATATGTCATACCCGTACGGCATGATTTTTTATTTGGAGAAGAAGAAAAATTCAATGAGCTTGTTATTAATTTCATCCGGAACTTCAGGAAAACAGAATAAATTAAATCTATGGGAAGAAAGAACGCAAAAAAAGTCAAACAAAGGAACAATACAAGTGCCGGAAAAACTCTTAAAGGGAATCTTGATGTGACCCGTTCGGGTATGGGGTTTGTAATCGTACCCGATCATAAAGTGGATATACTGATCCGTCCCGGTGATTTCAATACGGCATTACATGGCGATACGGTTTTGGTTCGCATAAAGAATGCAGGCAGCGGAAGGCGCATACAGGGAGAAGTGGTGGAAGTGCTTCAGCGAAAGCGTGTGGAATTCATCGGGCACATTGAGCTAAGCAAAGACTTTGCCTTCTTTATTCCGGAGATGGACAAGCCCATGCCTGATCTTTATATTCCCCTTACTTCCATCAACAATGCAAAGGACAGGGACAGGGTAGTGGCCCGCCTGGTAAAATGGGAAACCGGCAGCAAGCGGCCCGTTGGAGAAGTCGTAAGCGTATTAGATGCAGAAAATAGTAATGATGCCGCGATGAAAGAGATACTGCTGGAAAATGGGTTCCCGCTTGAGTTCCCGGATGATGCCCTGGAAGTAGCGGCAAGATTGCCCGATACGATTCCCGGGTCGGAGATAAAGAAAAGAAAAGATGTCCGCGAGATTCTCACATTTACGATTGATCCGGCAGATGCCAAAGATTTTGATGATGCGATCTCTTTCCGGGCATTAAAAAATGATCACTATGAGATCGGCATCCATATAGCTGATGTCAGTCATTATATTGAACCTGAAACTCCGTTGGATAAAGCCGCTTACCAGAAAGCAACTTCCGTTTATTTGCCTGACAGGGTAAACCCGATGCTGCCTGAGCATATCTCTAATGTTTTATGCTCCTTACGCCCGAATGAAGATAAACTTACCTTTTCTGTTATATTCCAAATGACCGCTAAAGGCGAAGTGAAACAATACTGGCTGGGAAGAACGGTTATCCATTCCGATCACCGCTTTACTTACGAAGATGTGCAAAGTATCATTGAAAGCAAAGAAGGTATATACAAGGACGAAATTCTGTTGCTGAATGATATGGCGCAACGGATGCGTAAGAAAAGATTCACAAAGGGAGCTATCAATTTTTCATCGCAGGAAGTTCGTTTTAAATTAGATGAAAAAGGCGATCCTATAGGCATCCTGATCAAAGAAAGTAAAGAATCTCACCAGTTAATAGAGGAATTGATGTTGCTGGCCAACAGGTATGTCGCTGAAAATATTTCGAAGATCAAACTAAAGACCAAACCTGTTCCTTTCCCGTACCGGGTACATGATGACCCGGACGAAGAGAAGTTGCTGCCGTTTATTGCCTTTGCTAAAAAATTCGGGCATAAGTTTGATGCTTCATCACCGGACGCAATCGCTGCATCTTTTAATCAACTGCTGAAAGATGTACATGGCAAACCTGAGCAGCATGTACTGGAACAATTGGGCATACGAACGATGGCCAAGGCGAAATATACTATCGAGAATGTGGGCCATTATGGGTTGGGCTTTGAACACTATTGTCATTTTACTTCTCCTATCCGCCGCTACCCGGATGTGATGGCGCATCGCATATTGCAGGAAGCCCTGGATAATCATATCGTCCCTGATAAAAAATTAGAGGACAAATGCAAGCATTGCAGCGAAAGAGAAAGGGCGGCGATGGAAGCCGAAAGAGCTGCCAACAAATACAAACAGGTGCAATACATGAAAAACTTCCTGGGCGATGAATTCGAGGGCGTGATCAGCGGTGTGGCGAGTTTTGGTTTTTGGGTGGAAACAGTGGAACATAAATGCGAAGGTCTTGTAAGCATCAATAGTTTATTGGAGTATGATGAATTCCGCCACGTAGAGTCTGATTATTGCCTGGTGGGACAACGAAGTGGTAAAAAATTCAGGATGGGCGATAAAGTTTGGATCAAAGTAGTAGCGGCCAACCTTACCAAACGGCAATTGGATTATGAATGGGTAGTAGAGGGAGAACCCGGGAATATCAAAATCGAAGATGGCACAACAGCGGACAAGCAAAGGCCTAAAAAAAAGAAATGAACTTTACAGCCGGGTATGAAGTTGCCAGCTTTACTGTTGTTCTGATAAAGAATAAAAAGAATAATAAATAACTTATAAATCTTTGCGCAATCTTTGCGTTTTTGTGGTTAAATAGAATCTCATGCTATCATTCGCGGAGTTATCACAACAGTTTTCTGTTTATTTCAGTCAAAAGCATTTCCCTGCTGAACCTGCCAGTTTATATGGGCCTAATGAATATTTTTTAAAGAATGGCGGTAAGCGTATCCGTCCTGTTTTGTGCCTGATGGGAAATGAACTATTCGATGAGATAAAACAGGATGCCTGGGAAATGGCAACGGCGATCGAATTATTTCACAATTTCACTCTTATCCATGATGATATAATGGACAATGCTCCTTTGCGAAGAGGGCAAGAAACCATACATAAGAAGTACGGTACTAATACGGCGATACTGGCAGGAGATGTGATGCTCATCGCGGCTTACGAACTGATAAATAATGTCAGCCTCACGGTTATCCGGCAGGTGCAAAACCTTTTTAATACCACCGCCAAGGAAGTATGCGAGGGGCAGCAATATGACCTGGATTTTGAAGGCCGTGAATCAGTTTCTTTTCAAGAATACCTGAAGATGATCGAACTCAAAACATCGGTGTTACTCGCAGCCAGTCTGAAAATGGGCGCCATACTTGGCGGAGCCGGCCAGAGAAACCAGGACCTGATCTATGAGTTTGGCCGCAAACTGGGGTTGGCTTTCCAGGTACAGGATGATTATTTAGATGCTTTTGGCGACCCCGGTAAATTTGGCAAACAGGTGGGGGGCGACATACTGGCTAATAAAAAAACATTTCTTCTTATTCACGCATTTGAAACGGCGACCGGCATACAAAAAAATGAGTTGAAAAAACTAATGCAGGAAAACCCGCCGGACAAAATAAAAAAGGTAGTAGAGATATTCTCAAATTGTAAATCCGATGAATGGGCTTTACAATTAAAAAATAAATTTTTGGATGAAGCTTTCCAGCACCTCGAAGATATTGCTGTATTGTCTAAAAGAAAGGCGCCACTGAAAGAGCTGGCAGAATTCCTGGTCAAACGGGACCATTAGCTAAGGTGACAAAAGAGAAAAAAGAGTCGCTACTCTCTTTTTCTCCTTTTGCTCTTAGCCCTTTTTTCCCTATTTTGAACAATAAACCAGCTGACTGATGGCAAACTCATTATTCCGCACAAAAAAGATTGAATCTATTCTTTCGCAGGGAAGCGACGACCCGCATGGAGGAGGAGGGTTAAAGCGTGTATTGACTTTACGTGATCTTACTTTTTTTGGTATTGCGGCTATCCTGGGAGCTGGAAGTTTCAGCAGTCTTGGCGGAGCCGTTTTTCATGGCGGCCCGGGAGTAGTGATATTGTTTGTGATTACCGCTATTGCCTGCGCTTTTACTGCTTTTTGCTATTCAGAATTTGCCAGCCGTATCCCTGTAGCAGGAAGCGCTTATACGTATGCCTATGCCTCATTCGGTGAACTATTCGCCTGGATCATCGGCTGGGCCCTGATCATGGAATATTCGATCGGCAATATTTATGTGGCCTATAGCTGGAGTGATTATTTTACGTCTTTCCTGGATAAGGTCAACCTTCATATTCCGGAATACCTCAGCACAAGTTATATGGAAGCCAAACATGCTGTGGAAGGGGGTAGTACCAATGCAGATGAGCTGGCCGCCTGGAGCAAGGCGCCGGTTATCGGGGGACTGAGAATAATTCTTGACCTGCCGGCTATCGTCATCAATCTCCTGATCACGTATTTGGTTTACCGGGGTGTAAGGGAAAGCCGGAATTTCAGTAATGTAATGGTGTTATTAAAACTGGCAGTGGTGGCATTGATCATTTTGGTAGGTGGTTATTTGGTTTTTTCACACGGGCTTACTTTCAATTGGACGCCTGCCAATGATACAGGAGTGAAATCCTTTATGCCAAATGGGTTTGGCGGAGTGATGGCGGCGGTTAGCGGTGTATTCTTTGCTTATATAGGATTTGATGCGGTGAGTGTATTGGCGGAAGAAAGCAAGAATCCTCAAAGAGACCTGCCGAAAGGTATGATCCTTTCATTAGTGGTCTGTACCATTATCTATATATTGCTGACCCTTGTGTTAACGGGCGCCGTCAATTATCGCAACTTTGATGGCATTGGTGATCCATTGGCTTTTATTTTCGAAAAAGAAAATCTCAATGTTGGCTGGATGCAGTTTTTTGTTGCCATTGCTGCTGTCATTGCGATGACCAGTGTATTATTGGTCTTCCAGATGGGACAGCCACGAATATGGATGAGTATGAGCCGCGATGGATTGCTGCCTCCTGTTTTTCAAAAAATCCATTCCAAATATAAAACACCTTCCTTCGCTACTATTATAACAGGCTTAGTAGTGGGGGTTCCGATTTTGTTTACCGATAAGACATTTGTGCTCGATTTTACCAGCATTGCTACTTTATTTGCATTTGTTTTGGTCTGCGGCGGGGTGTTGCTGATACCAAGAAGGGAAAAAGAGCAGGGACGATTTCATATTCCCTATATAAGCGGGCAATTTTTTTTCCCTCTTATTGTAGCCGGCGCCATGGTGACAGCACAATCATTGTCCAGGAATTATTTTTCGGAACTCTTCAATTTTGATTTTAGCGGAAATGATGATTATGTGAAAGGAAAAATAAGTTTTATGGATGCCGCCACGCCCAATATATCCCTGGTCATTTTTTGGCTGAGCGCCGTACTATTGGCTATACTCGCATTTATCAAAAAGTATTCTCTTATTCCTTTGATGGGCCTTATTACCTGCATGTACCTGCTGACAGGGATGACGAAAAGCAACTGGGCCTGGTTCCTGAGTTGGTTGCTCATCGGCCTTATTATTTATTTTTTATACGGGTATAAAAAAAGTAAGCTGGCCGTTATTGAAGCCGCCAGGCAGGAGAGCATGACAAGGTTCTAAGCCGTCATGCTTATCTTTGTGGTATGAAATTCCAGGTTGGGGATAAGGTTCTGCTTCTTCATTCCAATGAAGAAGGTGAGATCATTGATATTATGAACGAGAAGATGGTAATGGTAGATGTAAAAGGAGTAAAATTTCCGGCCTATATCGACCAGCTCGATTTTCCCTATTTCAAACGGTTTTCTGAAAAGAAGCTCTTTGCCCCCAAAAAAGAAAAAAAATATATTGATGATATAAGAAAAGAAAAGCCGCCAGGCACCGCCAAAGTCGCCGATGGTATGTGGCTTACTTTCTTGCCGGTATTTCAAACAGACGAATTTGGGGATGAAGTGGTGGAAGAATTAAAGCTTCATTTGGTAAACAGGACAGAGACGGGTTATAACTTCATTTATAAATTGACTTTTCTTGGTAAACCTGAGTTTGAACTAAAGAATGCGATCAATCCCTTTGAAGATTTTTACCTGCATGATATCGCCTTTGCCGACCTGAACGATAATCCTGTCTTTGAATTTGAATTCTCTTTGCCCGCCCCTGGCAAAAATAAAGCTGACTTTTATGAAGCCTCGCTTAAACTAAAAGCCAAACAGCTTTTTTCCCGTATCGAAGAAATAAAGAAAAAAAACGAAGCAACGTTTTCGTATAAGCTGTTTGAAAAATATCCTGATAAACTGGTAGAAGATATCCCGGATATGGGGCCGCTGGCAGCTAAAGGATACAGGGTCTATGATGCAAAAAAAGCCCGCCAGCACCTCGAGCCTGCCCGCAGTGTTGTAGACCTGCACATTGAAAAACTGACGGATGACTGGCAGCATCTCGATAACTATGAAATCCTGGGTATACAGTTAAAGACATTTGAAAAATATTATGAGCTGGCATTGGCACATATTCAACCATCCCTGATCGTCATTCATGGAGTAGGAGAAGGAAGGTTAAGGGACGAAATACACGACAGGCTCCGCCTGAAAAAAGAAGTAAAATCTTTTGTGAACCAGTATGATTCAAGGTTTGGATACGGGGCGACGGAGATTTTCTTTCAATATTAGAATCGCCTGAAACGAAAGAGACAGAAAAATATCCGAAAAGCAAGAGCTTTTTGTAGTATAAAGTGTACAACGATCACGAAGCGTTGAGCTCAGATAATTAATTTCTTTGTGTGCGTTGTGGCTGCTTAGTATTCTTTGTGCTACCCGGCTTATTGCAATCAACCCAATAACTTTGAAACAAAATCTGAATGAAGACTGATCTTCATAAAAGCGGTTACGCCTAAAATGAACCCTACTATACTTACAGCGCTTGCAAAATAAAGAAGCCATTTCTTCTGCGTAAGGGAAGTAATGCCGAACATAGCAATGGAAATAGTCAACAAGGCTTCAGTCATATCAAACTGGTCATCGAATAAATTCGTATCATCATATTCTTTCGCGAAACCTTCCGCCTGCGCCTTTATTTCTGTTTTTTCTTTTTCATACCGGCTGATCTCGTCCTCGTATTTTTTAATGATTTCCGCACTGTTGGGCGGGTTCTGGATCTTGACTACTTCAAGTGCGTTTTCAGCAATCGCCTGCTTGGTGCTCTTGGCCTGGAAATAAGACCAGGCGTCGATATTATGCGCCTGCGCCTGCGACATGGCCTGGACTATATTGCCGTCTTTCACATTGCAAAGCGCCATAAATGTCGCGGTGATGGCTACGAAAAGAGCGACTTTTGAATTGATCTTGCTTTTACCGGCTTCTTCAATAGGTTCCTGGATGGTTTCAGTGATATCGGTCATAGTGCTGCTGTTTTTTTGAAAGAATAGGGAGTTCCAAAATAATGGTTAGCGGGTAAATATAGGATGTCCGGTCAACGTACTATCAAAACCTGAATCCGGTTTTCAAATCATTAACATTTCCGATTTTACTTGTTACAGGCGTCTTTGACAGGAATTATTTCGGCCAGGATATACCCCGAAGCGAGCCCTGTAACAGACTAATATTTGTGGCAGTATATTTCATTTGACGATTTTTGGTTTGCCTCCGTTACGTGGATATAAGACCCTGATTTTATCACTGTAGTCAAATCCTGCAAAAACGTAATGATCCTCGTTGTATTTTTTCATCAGCGCTTTATTAAGCCTGCATTCTTTATCCAGGGTATAAACGAAATAAGGGTGATAAGTTCCGATTTCAGCATTTAAACTGTCAACTTGTTCATATACCTCGCCGTATTGCCCGAAAACAAAATCAATCTTCCCGTCATTATTAATATCGCCAAGTGTAATCGGGATTTCTACATCAATAGTATTCCCGTCGTCAAAAATCATCTGAACATTATTGTCCCCGATAGTGATAATTGAAAATTCATCTCTTCCTCCTTCATCCAGAACCCCGAAAAGGAGTATCACCGATCGTTTTTTTTCTTTTAATAAAAAGAGTTTGGTTGTTTTTATTGAATTTTTATTTGTTGCAAGAAAACCGGAATCAACAACAGCCCAGGCTGATTTCGCGAAAAATGTTTTTCGTTGATATCCCGCCAGGGAAACCGTTATTTTATTGAAAGATGATTGGTCGTCAAGTGAGGAATTCAGGAAAATAGTATCCTCCCGGCGATCATCATTCAAATCTGTTACAATAATCGCATGATTATTGTAAACCGGCGCCTGCCCAAACAGAATAGCGGTGAATAGCAGGAATATTGAAAAAAACAGGGCTTTCATCATGTTGCAACTGCTTGTAAAATTACAATGCTCCGGACCCATTCCGGGTAAACTGCCTGTTTATTTACAAACAATTCGTCTTCACTACCTGGTTGTTGCAGAGCGATATAAATCAGCTTATAGGATATAAGTAATGAACCCAACTAAGCCAGCTCACAAAATAAAATTATCTTTGCATCCGCTACAAGCCGGGTTATCGGTTCATCCTTTAGACGGATGGGCAGGAAAGTCCGGACAGCACAGAGCAATGCACCGGTGAAGAGCCGGGTCTTGCCTTAGACAAGCAAGAACAGATAGTGCCACAGAAAATAACTGCCTCTCTCTCTCCGGCAGGAGAGGGAGAGGTGAGGTTGAAAACGTAGGGTAAGAGCCTACGGCCTATGATGGTAACATCATTCGCGGGTAAACCTTGCATGCTGAAATGCCACGTATAGTACTGTTTGAGAACGGCTCGTTCGAGGTACAGGGTAGGCAGATTGATCCCAACAGTAATGTTGAGGACAGATAAATGATAACCCATGACAGGATCCGGCTTACAGGCTTGTAGTTTTTTTACCCCCACCCCTAAAGAGGTTTTTCAAATACTTTGCAGTAATAACCTGGCTATCCCGGTTAGTTTCTCTTTACAAAATTTTTCAACTAAGTAATGACTATCCGGTCTAAGTCGCCCCTTTAGGGGGACAGGGGTTGTAAATATCCCCCTATCTCCATCATCCACGCAATACCCAGATGAACCATCAACCCGCCAAGGATAGAACGGGTATTATAAACTATAATGCCCAATATCATTCCGCCGAAATAGGAACTGATACATTCCCCCAATGGTTTTCCAAAATGAATAGTACAATAGAAGCAAGCCATCGGCAATATCGCATCCTTACCTGCCCATTTGATAAAAGCCAGTATTAAAAAACCACGGAAGAATAATTCAATCGTAATAAAGTCGCTTCCGTAAGAAAGCTCAAAAAGCAATTTATGCCACCAATTAAGATGATCAATCCTGATATCATTCGTTACCAATTTTAATTTCGGGTACATGGCCTGGAAATCTGGCTGCGTAGATGCGGCTGCTACGAGTGGCAACATTATCAAAAGCATGAAGGCATAAGGCTTCCAGTTCATGCCTCTTGTTTTGATACCGTAAAAAGGCTGATCGGTACCAGTTATTTTCCAAACAACAAAAAGGATTGTTGCGGTAATAACCAATAAAACAGGCCAATAGAGAATATGATTCCAGAAAGTATTTAAATCGGGGTTGTCAGAAAAGTGAAGAAATGGATTGAGGGACACTTTAAATGAAAAAATCAAAGGAGCCATTAACAAAAAGATGACAAAAGAAGTAGTGGAAAAAAAGGGCCTCCCTGTAAACAGGCGACAGGTGAGATAAGGCAGGGTGAAGGCTGTGAGAAATATACCGGCCCGGCTGAAAAAGCTGCCGGTAAAACTGTTTTGACGGCTTATACGGGCATCGAGGCCCAAATGGTAGTTAAGGAAAATCAATAAACCAGTAAGGAATGTTACAAATACAAGGACCCGTTTATCCGTTTCGTAAAAATACTTCCTGATATACCCGATTATTACCTTCATCTGCCCTGAAAATAGATTTTTTTGCTGAAGCATTAAACTTTCCTTCTCCTCTGCGTTCCAAATTAGCGTTAATATTTTCCACACACCCTAAAAGTATAGTCATGAAATTTTTATCAATTAAACGGATAATCTTAGCTGTTCTTTTTATCGTTGCGACAGCTTTATTTTCCTGTAAAAAAGAAAGCAGTTCTTCAGCAAATTCCAGTCAGCCGGCGGTAACCGAAGCAGATGCGGCTACTTATTCCGATGAAAGCTCACAGGCAGAAGGCAGTTTTGATGATGTAGAGGACATTAGTATGCAGGCAGCCGATGAAGAAGGCGCTGTCAGCGCGCCCAATGGCCGTCTTTTTCCTTTCGTTCATCTTCGCCTGAGACTTGGCGATTGCGCTGTGATCACAGTTACACCCAATGACAGCACTTATCCCAAGACGGTTACGATTGATTTCCCCGGTGACGGTTGCTGGTGCGCAGATGGCAAGCACCGCAAAGGAACGATCATCCTGAATTTTACCGGCCCGATCCGCCGCCCGGGATCAGTTCTTACTATAACCCTGCAAAATTTTTACCTGAACCGCGCTCATGTGGAAGGCACCAAAACGATCAGCAACCTGAGTGCTAACGGCGCAGTGAAATATTCCGTACAGGTAACAGGTGGCAAATTCACCCTGCCAAGCGGAAGAGGTTACCAATATGAAGCAACAAAAACAAAGACACAGGTAGATGGTATGGCCACAGCAGATAACCAGGATGATGTGTACAATATCGAAGGCAGGTCAAAGACCACATTTAATAACAATAATCTTGTTATTACGCTGGATACTGAAACGCCATTAGTCAAAAAAGTGGCCTGCGACTGGATAAGCGACGGCATTTTGAAAATAAAGATCAATGACCGTGTCTTATTCCTTGATTACGGCGCGCCAAACAATGGCGATTGCGATAACCAGGCTTTACTGACCTGGAACAATGGAAATAGTCATCGTTTGATTACCTTACCATAGACATAAAACAACCCGTATCCCGGAAGATCATGAAAGCCTGTTGCGATGCAACGGGCTTTTTTATATTTGCATATGCGCAACCTTCTCCTGATCGCCTTGCTGCTTGTTGTCTCCTGTCAATCTCTTACTGAAGAAGAGAAACTGCATAAGATGCTTGCCGGTAATTGGATTATTCTTTATCCCGATCAGCAGCTTAAAGACAATCAGCAGGAAATAATATACGGCAGGATACAGGATTCTATTGTTGGCCTTACCGGGTTAAAACTGATCATTCTTTCTGAAAATGGGGTTTTCCGTCAAATAGACAGCGTTGAAAAAAAAGGTAAATGGGGCATGAGCCCCGATAGCATTGTATTCGTTGAAAACGGAGGAAAGGAATTTGATAATTTCAGTGCCCGGTATACCGGTTATAAGGATGGAACATTGCAACTGACAGGGTTTGTGGAAGCGGAAGAAGAGAAGATCGAACTGGTTTGGAAACTGAAGAAGATAACAGGGAGTACCGCATCAGGATTGTTCGGTGAAAAGAATAATGAATGGAGAAGACGACCCAACCAGCCGGAATCAGAAAAGCAAATGAAGACCCGCCTGGGCAATATGCTGCACTATTATTCAGACTACTGTTACCTGGTTACCCGGGAAGCCAGTTTTTTTATTCCTGCCCGGATTATTCTCCCGGTTAAGTTTTACCAGCATGCTATGGGCATGGCGCCTTTTGATGAGGAAAGTTTTTTTGCAAAACTTTTTTTTAATAAACAACAGGCCAGGGAGGCCCATCATTATTTGTCAGTCGTTATACGAAGGCTGAGCGACGAATTCCCGGCAGAAGATACTTATGGAAAGGAATATGCCGCTTTCATGAAAAAAATGGCCGATGAGATCGTAAAAGAATAGGCTATTTCTCTATATCCTGCCCATATTGTAAAATATACCCGTTGCAATCTTTGATGGCAAATTCTCTCATGCCATAGGAAAAGTTCTCAATGGGGTAGACAATAGTAGCTCTGTCTTTTAAAAAATTCCACCAGGCATCCGCGTCATCAGTTCGCAGGTACAATGACCCGGTAAAATGAGGTCCATTATACGGAACATGCTCATTAGGTTTGGCCAGCATGATCTCTACCTTATGTTTTTCCACCACCCCCCAGCCCGGGTCTTCCATATAATTCGCTTCATTGAACCCAAGCACAGATACATAATAATCAATCGTCGCTCTCACATCATCTACCCAGAGCATGGGCGTAATCGCCTGTAGTTGCATAATACAATAAATTAATTTAGCTGATAAAAACATTACCGGTAACCAGGAAGTTACAATCATTATTTCCCCTTATCAAAATTCCTGTTGATCCACACAATCGCCTTCTTCACATAATACTCTTCATCATTTTTGAGATTCTTCACCAATCGTTTTATTGGGGGGTGAAACTCCTTCAACCGGGTGTACCATTCCACCATGACCAGCGATAACCTTCTTTGCCAGGGATCGCCGGAACGATTATATTGCTCAGCCAGCGCAAAGATATCTTCCGGATGTGTTTTTACAATGCCCCTGAGAAATTGCATACCTAGTCCGTCACAAACCGCCCAGTTATCAATTTTCTCTGCCAATTGCTTATGCATCGCCAGTAATTGCGCAGGATCATTCTTGCCGGTTTTCTCTATGATCTTTATCGCAATTATTTTTTCTTCCAATGCACCGGAATCCCATAGCTCCCGGGCCAGGTCAAACGAAAAGGATTTATATCGCTGTGCCAGCAAATTCAGTTCCGGCGTCTTTACCCCATATATTTTCTGTTTGCCCGGTACCATTTTCTTAAAGAATTCAGTATTATTTTTATCGGCTTTGGCAGCCAGTATTTTTTGTATTTCTTTAAGCTGCTGCGACATGGCTATGCTAAAATACTGTTTCTGACAGAATGTTTCCTGCAGAGTCTCTTCGCTCTTTCTTTCAATGTATCCTGGTAATAAAAAGGAGGATAAAAATTTTCGCCATACAATTGCTGATACTTTGGCAATAGCGAAGCATCATATCTTTCCAGGAATTTATAGAATAAAGTCCTGCTGTCGGCTGTTCCGCTTCCAAACAATGTCAGTCCGCCTGTAAGAACATAATCAGCCTGGTATTCTTTTGCCGCTGCGATTATTTTTTCCAGCTCCTCTTCAGTGTCAGAGATGAAGGGAAGAACAGGAATAGCATTTATTCCTGCCAAGAATCCTTCCTGTTTTAATTGTTTTAAAAGGGCTAAACGTTGCAGGGGAGAAGCGGCTCCCGGTTCCAGGATATGGCTGACCTTTTCATCTAAAGTAGAAACAGAAACGGAAAGAATAAGGCCTTTCTTCAATTTGTCTTCCAGGTCAGCAGGAAGGATGGCGTTCCTGTCAATCTCTTTAAGCAATTCAATATCTCTTGTTATTAAAGCGCATTTGGTACTGATAAAAACAGGAAACCGGTATTTCAATAATAATTTCAGCATCCCTTCCGTGAGCCTGTATTTTTCTTCATGATGAATATAGGCATCTGTTGCCGATCCGACAGCGACAAATCCATATTGATTTTTTTTAGCCCTTGACGCCAATTGTTTTTCCAATACTTCAAGGGCATTTGTTTTTACCGCCAATCCATCGTCCATATTCTCCCCATATTTACTGCCCCGGACATAGCAATAGAGACAGTTGCAACTGCAGCCTTCATAGGGATTCACAGAATAATCATCCAGGAACCAGCTGTCCCTTTTTTTGTGCTTATTTAAAATTGATTTGACTTGCTTTTCATGGAGCATGGAATAAAGTTAATGAAAGGTAATTATTATTGATGATCCGATCCGTTACGTAGATTTGTTCAAATATCTCTCATGAAATGTTTATTACCGGTTATTATCGCTGTAGTATTAACAGCCTGTTATTCTTCGCATCAATCAACAGGAAAAACGGCCGCAAGCAGTATCCGGGAAATTCGTTTGATTAATGAATATGTATTCCCTTCTAATGTATCTTTCAAAAATACCATTATCGGGGGCTTATCCGGTATTGACCATGATACAAAAAGAGATCTTTATTACATGAACAGCGATGACCCTTCTTCCAAAGGACCGACAAGATATTATACAGCCAGGATATTGATCAGTGAAAAAGGGATAGACACGGTGGAGTTCATTGATGTCAATCCATTACTGAATCCGCAGGGGCAGCCCTTTGCGGATATCACAAAAGACCGGACACATTCAGCAGATGTAGAAGCCATCCGGTATGACCCGAAAAGAGATGAATTGATATGGAGCAGCGAAGGACAACGTATCGTCCGGCCCGGTCAGCAACCTGAGTTGGAAGATCCGGCCATTGTTATCATGGACAGGAGCGGACATTATAAAGATAGCTTTGCCCTGCCTGCCAATATGCATATACAGGCAGAAGAAAAAGGCCCAAGACATAATAGTGTTTTTGAAGGAGTGACTTTTGATGAAAACTATCGCTATGTTTATGTAAGTGTGGAAGAGCCTATTTACGAAGATGGGCCAAGAGCCGGGTTGGGTGATTCCACTGCCTGGATAAGGATTTTGAAATTTGACAGGAGATCAAAAAAACAAGTCGCTCAATTCGCTTACCAGGTTGATCCCATTCCTTACCCGGCCAATCCGCCCGGCGCTTTTAAGATAAATGGCGTATCGGATATTATGTATATCGGTAATGATAAATTCCTTGTCATTGAAAGGGCTTATTCTACCGGCAGGATAGAGACGGATGTGCGCCTTTATATCGCCGACGCGAAATATGCCCAGGATATTTCTTCAATAGCTTCACTGGAATCGCTGAGCACGAAAAGACCGGTCACCAAAAAATTGCTGCTCGATATGAACAGTCTTGGCCGTTATATTGACAATATCGAAGGAGCTACATTCGGGCCTGTATTACCCAATGGCCATCAAAGCCTGGTGTTGGTGTCGGATGATAATTTTGATAAAAGACAAAAGAATCAATTCTTTTTGTTCGAAGTAATACCATGAAGAGAGTAGTGATTGGATAAAATATTGAAAATTTCCCCTTAGTTCCCTGTTCTTTTTTTACCTTTCCCGGATATACTTTGTTTATGAGGATCATTCCTTTTGTTATCTCTGCAGTAGTTACTACAGGGCTTGTCATCGTCCTTAATAAAAAATGGGGCAAAGTGCCGCCCATGGGAAAGTTCCTGAGCCCGCAACATGGATTCTGGCAAAATGCAGAGCCGGATGATTACGATTATTCAGCCGACTTGAAATTCCCGGAACTGAAAGGCAACGGCAATGTGTATTTTGACGAAAGACTGGTGCCACATGTTTTTGCCGACAATGATGAAGATCTTTATTTTTTGCAGGGATATATTCATGCAAAGTTCCGCTTGTTCCAGATGGATATTCAGACGAAAGCGGCAGAAGGCAGGGCCAGCGAGATAGCCGGGCCCAAAGCGATCAATTATGACAGGGAACAGCGAAGACTTGGGATGCGCTTCGCCGCAGAAAGCGCCGAAAAAGAAATGGAAAAGGATCCCGCTTCAAAGGCATTGTTTTCTGCTTACACAAAAGGCGTGAATGCCTACATACATTCATTAAAAGAAAGCGAACTGCCGCTTGAATACAAACTATTAGACTTTAAACCGGAAGAATGGAGCAATCTTCGTACAGCCTTATTGCTTAAAATGATGGCGAAGATACTAAGCTCAGGAACGGAGAATGATCTTGCCTATACCAACACAAAAAATATTTTTACCCAGGAGGAATTCAACGCGATTTATCCGCAGATACCTGATTCTTTATTACCCATTGTTCCCAAAGGAACTGTCTTTGAGCATCCCGCCATCATTCCGGTAAAGCCTTCTTCTGCCGATTCATTGTATTTTGGAAAAAAAGGTTTAATGGCTGAAACTGAAATTTCGAAGCCTGATAAAGATAACGGCAGCAATAACTGGGTAGTCGCAGGCAGTAAAACACAAAGCGGCGCGCCCATTCTTTGCAATGACCCTCATCTTGAGTTGTCATTGCCTTCGATCTGGTTTGAAATGCAATTGTCAACACCCACCGGCAATGTCTATGGCGTTTCATTGCCGGGAAGCCCTTTCATCATTATCGGTTTTAATGATAATATAGCCTGGGGAGTTACCAATGCGCAAAGGGATGTAAAGGATTATTATGAAATAAAATTCAAAGATGCTTCCAAAAAAGAATATTGGTACAACGGGAAATGGGAACCAACGCAATTGAGGCGTGAAGAAATAAAAGTAAAAGACAGTGCCACCGTTTATGATACGGTTGCCTATACTGTTTACGGCCCTGTCATGTATGATGCAAGTTTCCCCAACAATTTTTCTCAAAAGAAATCATTAGCCGTAAGATGGGTCGCTCACGACCCAAGTAATGAAGGAATGACTTTTTATAAATTAAACCGCGCCGCGAATTATGATGATTATGCAGAGGCCCTGAAAACTTTTAGCTGCCCCGCGCAAAATTTTGTCTTTGCGTCGAAAACCGGGGATATCGCCATATGGCAACAAGGAAAGTTCCCGGCAAGGTGGAAAGGGCAGGGGCTTTATACTATGCCGGGTGAGGATACGAGCTATAACTGGCAGGGATTTATTCCCCAGTCAGAAAATCCTCATGTAAAGAACCCGGAAAGAGGTTTTTTGGAAAGCGCCAACCAACGCCCCGCCGATTCTGCCTATCCTTATTTTATTCCCGGTAGTTACATAACGCCAAGGGCCATTGCCATCGAGCATTTCTTGTCGGGTATGAATGGGATAACAACAGCAGACATGATGAAACTGCAGAATAATTATTTTAATACAATCGCCGAAGATGCAATGCCCGTCTTATTGAAATATGTTAAAGAAAGCGAATTGATCTCTGATGCAAAGAAGTACCTGGATATGATCAAAAGCTGGGATCTTAACGCCGGCCCCGCTTCAAAAGGACAAACCATTTATCAATGCTGGTGGGATAGTCTCGAAATAGTGATATGGAAAGATGAGATAGCTCAAACTAATCCTGTTTCGCCATTACCGGAAGATCAAACTACCCTCGAATTGCTGCTAAAAGATTCCACCTCCTTAAAGTATATTGATAATATTACTACCCCAAAAGTTGAAACGCTTTATGATGATGTAACCGATGCGCTTAACAGGGCCTCCGTTGAATTGGCAAAAAAAGAAAAGGAGGGAAGGTTGGAATGGGCAAAATTCAAAGAACCGGGTATATACCACCTGACAGATAAAAGTAAATCACAGTTGCTCCCGCTGGCCAGGACCCAATTAAATATGGGAGGCACTGGCCTTGTCATTAACGCGATGGAGCAAAGCCATGGTCCAAGCTGGCGGATGATCGTTCAACTTTCTGCTACTACCGAGGCTTATGGCGTTTATCCTGCAGGACAAAACGGTAATCCCGGAAGCAAGTATTATGACAATTTTGTGGATAGCTGGGTCAAAGGAGAGTATTATAAATTGTGGATGATGAAGAGTTCGGAGGCGGGAAATAAGCGGGTAAGATGGATGATGAAGTTTAATACAATAAACAACAGGCAATAAGGCAACAGGCAAAAAATAATAAACGCATCATCAAATAATATAACATGAAATTTTTCACAGCGATTATACTTACGGGATTACTTGCCTTTGTTGGCGGGTTATGGGCCGGCTGGTGGATCGTTGCCATCGCCGCTTTTTTGATCGCTATCCTGGTACATCAAAAAGCGGGCAAAGCATTTCTTTCAGGATTTACCGGCGTCTTCCTGTTATGGGCGGGTCTTGCCTGGTGGATAGATATAAAAAACAATAGTATTTTATCCCGGAAAATAGCAGAACTATTACCTCTGGGCGGTCATCCAAGTTTATTGATCATTGTCACTGGTATCGTGGGCGGCCTGGTTGCCGGCTTTGGAGCAATGAGCGGCAGCTATTTGAGAAGCAGCAAATAGATTTTTTCTTTTTTGTAACATCTGTAAGAGTATTTTCGTTCCTATTCCTCTTGTATGCTCCGATCATTACTCTGCTTATCCTTATTTCTATTCAACACTGGTGCTTTTGCGGGAAAGATTTCCGGAATTGTAACAGATGATAAAGGAACGCCGCTGCCTTACGCTTCTATCAGTATCAAAGGCACTACGAAGGGGACAAATGCCAATAGCTCCGGTCATTATTCGATCACCCTCAGTCCCGGCCAGTACACTCTTATTGGCCAGTATGTTGGCTATAAAAAAGAGGAAAAAACAATCATCGTGACGGAAGATGACCAGGTCATCAATTTTGTTCTTTCTATCCAGCAATTGACCCTGCAGGAAGTAATTGTAAAAAAGGGAGAAGACCCTGCTTATGAGATCATCCGGCAGGCGATTAAAAAGCGTTCCTTTTATAATAACCAGGTCGATTCTTTTGCCGTGGATGTATATATCAAAGGCTTATTACGGTCAAAGGGTTTGCCTGTAAAAGTATTTGGTAAAAAAGTCGAAAGAGAAAAAAATGATGGCCTTGATTCCATGGGCAAAGGGATATTGTTTCTTTCCGAGTCGGTTACCAAAGTATTTTTTCAAAAACCGGATAAAATAAAATACCAGGTCATCTCCTCCCGGCAGAGCGGAGGAGGCTATGGACTTAGTTTCCCTTTCTTCATTAATTTTTACCAAAACAATGTTTCTGTATTTGATAATAACCTGAACCCCCGTGGATTTATTTCGCCTATCGCTGATGGGGCGCTGAACTATTATAAATATCATTACGAAGGAAGTTTTATTGAAGACAATAAGATGGTGAATACGATCAAAGTGACGCCAAGACGGAAAAATGAACCTTTATTCAGCGGCACGATACAAATAACCGAAGACGACTGGAGGATTTATAGTCTTGACCTGCTTACCACGTCTGATTATTCGCTGGAGTTGATAGATACCCTGCGGATCAGCCAGATTCATTCAGCGATTGCTCCGGGCACCTGGAAAACAAAGAACCAGGTAATGTATGTATCAGTCAAAAAACTTGGGTTTGATTTTGCCGGCAATTTTGTAAACGTTTATTCCGATTATGATCTGAATCCCGGGTTTACCAAAAAAACTTTTGACCGGGTAATCATGAAATATGATTCAGCGTTTAACCGGAAAGATACCAGCTACTGGAATAAAGTACGGCCTGTTGCCCTTGAGCAGGATGAAAAACGGGATTTTGTGTTTAAGGATAGTATCGCCAAAGTAACCAGGGACTCATTTCTTACACGCCGCAACCTTGATTCGTTGAGGAAAAACCAGAAGCCTGTTACATTTAAAAATATACTATGGTCGGGCGCCAGCCATAATTTTTATAATAAAAAAACAACCATTGGCTATCATCTTAAACCCCTGTTGCCACAGCTTGAATATAACACGGTAGAAGGAGTTTCTGTAAACGCCGAACAAACTTTTAGTCTCTCCCAAAGAAAGGGGAAGTATAATTATATTTTGGATTGGAATGCGCGGTATGGTTTCAGCAATTCTCATTTTAACTCCTATGGCAGCTTCCTTATTAAGCCGCGAAGAGAAAATTACCGTAACCGCTACCTGAAATTGTCGGGAGGAAAACGTATATCTCAATTCAACCAGGACAACCCCATCAATCCATTAACCAATGAAGTGTACACGTTGCTTGCCAGGAAGAATTATATGAAATTATATGAGAATTGGTTTGGCGGGATAGAATATAATAACCGCTTTGAAAACGGGCTGAGGCTTAATCTCCATGCTGTGTATGAGGATCGTATTCCTGTTGAGAACAGCACTGATTTTTCATTTTTTAAAAAGGATAGCAGCAGGGTTTTTTCGCCCAATCATCCCTACGAATTATCGAATATCCCTTTTAACAGGCACCAGGCGCTGGTGGCGGGTTTCGCCCTGACATGGCAGCCGGGTCAGCATTATATTCAATTTCCCTGGGGCAAGATACCTGTCGGCTCAAAGGCGCCGACATTTGAACTCGAATATAATAAAGGCATTCAAAAAATACTGGGCAGTGATGTGGACTTTGACAAATGGAAACTATCCTTGTTTGATAATATGAATTTCAGGATCGGGGGCGAATTCAGGTACAGGATAAGTATCGGGGGATTCTTGAATAATAAAGATGTGGAGATTCCGGATCTCCAGCATTTCAACGGTAACCAAACTTTTTACAACATTAAATACCTGAATAGTTTCCAGTTGGCCCCCTATTACCGGTACAGCAATGATGAACGATTCTATGTGCTGGCTCACGCTGAGCATCACTTTAATGGGTTGCTGACAAATAAAATTCCTCTATTGAATAAATTAAAATGGAATCTCGTAGTTGGCTCGAATACTTTTTACATAAACGGCAATAATTACTATGCCGAGGTTTTTGCCGGTATTGAAAACATCTTCAAACTTTTCCGGGTTGATTTTGTCAATGCTTACCAGCCGGGCACCGGTAATCAATTTGGTGTCCGGGTAGGCTTTGGCGGCCTTCTTGGCGGTAAGATGAGTTTTACTGCTGACTAAAAGAAGTTGGATGTTGGAAGTTCGATGTTGGAGGTTGAGGGCCAGCCGCTTCAAGAAGGAAATTTCCTTCTTTTCAAACTGCTCCTAACCTCCAACATCGAACTTCTATCGTATCTTTGCGCCGTTAAGAAATTTTGTTCACCAGGCATGTGTCCCTAAAATTTCACTATGGCATTATTACACAATCGTATCTCCCAAAAGGAGCTGAAAGAACGTCTGTACCAGGAAACAGAACCCCGGACTACCATTTCCTTTTATCATTATTTTCCCATTGATGAGCCTCTAAAGTTCAGGGATAGCCTGTATAAGGCCTTGAATGAACTAAAAGTGTTTGGCCGCATCTATGTGGCTCATGAAGGGATCAATGCGCAGGTAAGCGTACCGAAAACTAATTATGACCTGTTAAGGGGCTATTTGTATTCGATCGGGCCATTGAATGGTATCCGCCTGAATATCGCTGTAGATGATGATGGAAAATCATTCTGGGTCCTGAAAATAAAGGTCCGGGATAAAATTGTTGCCGATGGTATTGAAGACCCGGCTTTCAGCATGGTAAAAAAAGGGAAATATGTGAATGCCGAAGAAATGAATAAGCTGATGAATGACCCTGATACGGTCATTGTGGATATGCGCAACCACTACGAATATGAAGTAGGGCATTTTGAGCGGGCGCTGGAGGTACCCAGTGATACATTCAGGCAGCAGTTGCCAATGGCCCTTGATAGGTTGAAAGATCAAAAAGATAAGAATATCATTATGTATTGCACCGGTGGTATCCGTTGCGAAAAAGCGTCCGCTTATATGCTGCATAATGGTTTCAGGAATGTTTTTCATCTCGAAGGGGGGATCATCAATTATGCACGGCAGGTAAAGGAAAAAGGGCTTGACAATAAATTCATTGGTAAAAACTTTGTCTTTGACGAAAGACTGGGGGAGAGGGTGACGGAAGATATCATCGCAAAGTGCCATCAGTGTGGCAAACCGGCCGATACCCATACCAATTGTAAGAACAGCGGCTGCCACCTTTTATTCATACAATGCGAAGAATGTGCTGCGAAATATGAGGGGTGCTGCAGTAAACAATGCCTTGAAGTGATTCACCTGCCTGAAGAAGAGCAAAAGAAAGTAAGAGCCGGCATTGATAAAGGAAGAAATATTTTTAATAAGTCAAGACAAAGACTCAGGCCCATGCTCCGGGGAAATAAATTAGCCGATCAATAAATAAGTACCCATTTAAGACAAACAGGTTTTCCGACATCGATTCTCTTCCCGGTATCAGCCAGCAAACCGGTTTCTTTATCTCTTTTAAAAATCACCACCTGGTCGCTATCCTGGTTGGCTACCAGCAAAAAATTACCCGAAGGATCAAAATTGAAATTCCTGGGTGTTTTGCCAAGCGTGGATTGGTGGCCAATAAGAGCCAGCCTGCCGTCGTTGGGATCAATCTTAAAAATGGCAATTGTATTGGATAAGGAACGATTGGAAGCGTATAAAAATTTACCATCCGGCGAGACATGAATATCGGCGCTTCCTGCAAAACTGGTATCGCCTGCCGGCATAGTGCTGATCCGCTGGATATTTTTTAGCGACCCGTTTTTATATTGAAAAGTCTCAACGGTACCGCTTAACTCTTCTACCAGGTACGCGTATTTATTGTTCGGATGAAAAGTAAAATGCCTTGGGCCCGAGCCATCTATAGATTTGGCAAAAGGTTGCGCGGCAGGAGTGAGCTTGCCTGTTTCCGCATCGAATTCATAGATCATTACTTTGTCAATACCAAGATCCGGTACAAATAAATAGCGATTATCAGCCGACAGCAAAGTACAATGCACATGAGGCCCGCTTTGTCTTTCCTTGTTAACGGATGACCCTTCATGCCTGATAGTGGTTACCGGTTCACCAAGACCGCCTTCTTCTTTCACAGGAAGTACCGATAAACTTCCGCTGGTATAATTGGCTGCAATTACCCATTTGCCGGTTTTATCAACTTCGACATAACAGGGATGATCGCCTTCTGTAGGCTGCTCGTTGATATATCGAAGCGTTCCTGATTCCTTATGAAAGGAGAAAGCCGATATCTCGCCGCCTTTCCCTTTACCTGCAGCATCTTCGTGGACAGCGTATACGAATTTCTGATCCGGCGAGATAGCTACAAAAGACGGGTTGGAAGTTTTAACATGGCTTATCTCTTTATAAGAGCCGTTATTACTGTTGAATTTATAAACATAAACCCCTTCACTTTTCCCACCGGTGTAGGTCCCGGTAATAAGATAGCTTTCCTGGCTCCACGATGTATGCAAAAAAAGAAAGGCAATAAAGGATACAATTATTTTTTTCATACCGACAAATTACACAATAAGCGGGTAAACCGGCCTAAAGAATTTTATAGCCGGATCAATAAGATGTTTCAGAACCCGGCAGACTTTAACAAGTGTTTGTCAAACGATCCGGTTCCCGGCATAGTCTTATCGTTATATCAGGAAAACCATTTTGATCAACTTAAATCAATTAGTATGAAAAAGATTTTTACTATTTCTTCTTTGATAATCCTTTTCTCCCTGTTTCTTACGGGCTGTTATCGCCGGGATGCCGGTTATAATGAAGACTACTGGCTCTCCAAACAAAAAGGCGAAGTAGTGTACAGCGACAGTTACTGTAACTATTATGTTGTGCAAACATATAATAGCTATACTGTTCTTCGTGCCTACGGCGGTTATAAACCTTTTGAAGGAAGTATCGTATATGGCGATTTCGGTTATGGGGGAACACGTGATATCTATAACAGCTCAACCGGGATAATTTTTACAGGAACGGTTACCGATTACGGGCTCAGTTTTGACGGAGCGCAGCAGGCGCTTGACTATTATTGTCCGTTGGGAGGCAAATCAAGCAGCAGCAATAGTTTCAGGATAAAAAACTAAGAGGGTAAAAAAAGAGAAGAAAGAGAATTGTATTTCTCTTTCTTCTCTTTTTCAATAACGAACGGTTTGAAATACTGTTATGCTCTTTTTCTCTTTTAATCTCTTAGCCCTAACGATGCCGTAATTTTTTTATATGTTTCTTCCGGCGAAAAATACTGGGGTATAAATTTTTCACCGATCACTTTTTCATATAATTCAATATACCTTTTTGAGATAGTATTTACCCATTCATCACTCATAGCAGGAACAGTCTGTCCCTCCTTACCCATGAAATTATTGGCGATCAGCCATTCCCTTACAAACTCCTTGCTGAGTTGTTTTTGCTTTTCACCTTTAGCCTGTCTTTCTTCAAAACCATCCGCATAAAAATACCTTGAGGAGTCGGGGGTATGTATCTCATCCATGAGGTAAATATCATCGCCGATCTTTCCAAACTCATATTTTGTATCGACAAGGATAAGGCCTCTCTTCGCAGCTAATTCTTTACCTTTTGCAAATAACTTCAGGGCATAATCACATAAAATATCCCATTCTTTTTTTGTAGCCAGGCCTTTTTCGATTATCTCTTTCGCCGATATATCCTCGTCATGTCCTTCTTCTGCTTTGGTAGACGGAGTAATGAGCGGGGCTGGGAAATAATCATTTTCTTTCATACTACCAGGCATTACTACGCCACATAATTCTTTTTTTCCGGAACTATATGTTCTCCAGGCATGGCCTGTCAAATTTCCGCGAACTACCATTTCAATTTTGAATGGATCACATTTCTTCCCGATGGATACATTGGGCGCGGGCACATCCACGAGCCAGTTAGGGCAAATATCTGCCGTTGCTTTCAGCATGTAGGCGGCGATCTGGTTTAAGACCTGCCCTTTGCAGGGTATAGTCCTTGGCAATATGACATCAAATGCTGAGATCCGGTCCGAAGCGATCATCACTAACCATTTCCGGTTGATCGTATACACGTCACGCACCTTACCACGGTAAAATCCGGTCTGCCCCGGGAATTGAAATTCTGCCATAAATCGAAAGTAAGAAGGGCTGGAAATTTGCCCAAAGTAGCCTGCCCGGAGATTTCAACAATTTATCCTTTGTGCCTAAAAATTAAATTTTTAGATAAACTTTACAATGCTTATTTTTCCGTCAAATTCCAAACCAAAATTGCTTATTATGAGAAAAAGCTATCGCTTTTTG
The DNA here is from genome assembly GCA_030706685.1 of Bacteroidota bacterium. Classification (GTDB taxonomy): domain Bacteria; phylum Bacteroidota; class Bacteroidia; order Chitinophagales; family Chitinophagaceae; genus VBAT01. The sequence continues at coordinate 67,859 of JAUZOA010000013.1, read as the reverse complement.
GCAGCCTCCGTTGTAGCCAGCCTGTTTTCGATTGCTGTCTTTGCACAAACGACAATTACACTATCCGGTAATGTTCGCAATAGCTCTTCCAAAGATCCGGTTCCTGCGGTTTCTGTTGTTGTAAAAGGGACCAATGTAGGAACCTATACTAATTCCAATGGCGATTTTAGTATAAAAGTAAGTAAGCTTCCTGTAGTGCTCGTATTCAGTTCTGTAGGGTTTGAAAATTATGAAGTGACAGTCAACGATGCTTCGGCTAAGATTGATGTCAGTTTTAAACCTGTCAGTACTCTTGGACAGGAAGTAGTTATAGCTGCCAACCGCGCACCCACCCGCATACTTGAATCACCGGTGACGGTAGAAAGAATGAGCGGTGTAAATCTGAAGACACTTGCCGCCCCAAGTTATTATGAAGCCATCACCAACCTGAAAGGGGTGGATATGCATACCGCCAGCTTAACGTTTCGCACCGTTACTACCCGTGGATTTATCAGCAGCGGTAATACAAAGCTGAATCAATTAGTGGATGGAATGGATAACCAGGCTCCCGGGCTTAATTTTTCAGTGGGAAGTGTTATCGGGCCAAGCGACCTGGATATAGACAATGTTGAATTGCTGGCAGGAGCTTCATCCGCATTATATGGTTCAGGTGGTTTAAATGGCACTTTACTTATCAATAGCAAGAACCCATTCAAATACCAGGGATTGAGCTTTAATATCAAACAAGGTATCATGCATGCGGATGGCAAGCATGGTAAAGCGGCTCCCTATTATAACTGGGACTTTCGCTGGGCACATGCTTTCTCCGATAAATGGGCTATTAAACTTGCAGCTTCTTTAGTTAAAGGCAGTGACTGGCAGGCTGATGATTATCGCGATAAACAGCAGATAGGTATCTTAAGCAGTGTAGTGGGTGGCAATCGGGGTAATGACCCCGGTTTCAATGGTGTAAATATTTATGGCGATGAAACGGCAGCCAATATGAAAAGCTTTGCTGATCTCGTAACAGCTCAAACAAGAGCAGGTGTATTAGCAGGATCAGGAGGCGCGATTGATGTCGTTTCCCTGTTAAATACTTATTATGGAGCCATTGGTAACCCTGTTTTTCCGACTAATGCACAACGGGATGGGTTCTATACTTTTGCTCCCTTCGGTGCGGCCTTACTGGCAGCACTGAATTCTCCTGCTATAAAACCGAACATAGACAATATGTTCCCTTTTTATAATGGTTCAAAAAACGGGTACTTCCAGAATTATACTGTTTCAAGAACAGGATATGAAGAAAAGTATTTAGTGGATTACAATACGCTCAACTTTAAATTTAATGGCGGACTGCATTACAAGATTAATCCAAACATCGAAGCATCATTCAATACCTATGTAGGAACAGGAACAACAGTATATACCGGTGCAGACCGTTATTCCCTCCGCAATCTTAAGATAGCGCAGCATAAACTGGAGTTTAAAGGAAAAACATGGCTTCTTCGCGGATATACCACACAGGAAAATGCCGGGGATTCGTATAATGCATCTGCGCTGGGAGCTTTTATCAACGAATCATGGAAACCGAGTGCTACCTGGTTCTCCCAGTATATCGGAACTTTTTCAGATACCCGCCGCTTAACCAGTTCGGCAGGCACACCCGTAAGTGATATAACTATTCAATCAATGGCACGTGCAGCTGCGGATGTAGGCCGTTTACTGCCAGGAACATCTGGTTTTGATGCAGCGGCTAACGCTATAAAAGGTACTCCTATTGCTAAAGGCGGGGCACGGTTTCTTGACAAAACAGATTTGTGGGCAGGTGAAGGACAATTGAATCTTTCAGATGTTCTTGAGTTTAGTGATAAGATAGAAATTATTACCGGGGTTCAGTGGAAAGAATGGGTGATGAATTCCCAGGGAACGATTTTTGCCGACACTCTCGGAAATATTAAGATTGATGAAAAAGGGGCTTATGTACAGTTAAGAAAAAAACTGTTCAGGGATATTCTTACGCTGACAGCAGCCGGACGTTATGATAAGCAAACCAATTTTGAAGGCAGGTTCACCCCTCGGTTTACAGCTGTGATTAAAGTCGCTAAGGACAATAACTTCCGGCTCTCTTATCAAACTGCTTATCGTTTCCCCACCAACCAGGATCAGTATATAAGTCTTGTTACCGGTGCAGGCACGCTTATTGGCTGCTTGCCTGAATTCCAGTCTTACTATAAGCTCAATTCCACACTTCCCGGCTATACACCAGAAAGTATATTGGCTTACCGTGCCGGTGGCAACCCGGCCAATACAAGTTTATTGGTACCGGCAGTTTACAACCAGGTAAAACCTGAAACAGTTAATTCTTATGAAGTCGGTTATAAAGGCATCATAAAAAAGAAATTACTGGTAGATGCTTATTTGTACTATAGCCATTACCAGAATTTCCTTGCTACGATCGGCGTAGGCCAGTCCAAATCCGGTAATGCGCAGGACTTATTTTCACCATTTACCACTACCAATGTTTCTTATAAGCAAAATTCCACGGAATCCGTGAATGCTATCGGTTGGGGCGTGGGCGCTGAATACTTGTTTGGCAAAGGATTTACTATTTATGGGAATGTATTTTCCGATAAGCTTAATAACCTTTCCCCGGGTTTTGTTTCTTTTTTCAACGCTCCGCTATACAGGTGGAACTTAGGTCTCCGGAATGAAAATGTTTGCCACCATATCGGTTTCAATGTTGTGGTAAAATGGCAGGACAACAACTATTATGAAGGAACTTTTGTAAGCGGTACACTTCCTTATTTTGCCTGGGTAGATGGCCAGATCACCTACCAGCAGCCAAAATCAAAGAGTACCTGGCGTGTTGGCGGTACTAACCTCGGAAACAATTATTATCGTACAGGTTTTGGAAGCCCTTATGTAGGGGGTGTATATTATATCAGCTATGGCTATAACTTATAAGATTTTCTGAGATTAAATAAAACACAGATAAAAAATAAAAGGCCCGAAAAGAGGCCTTTTATTTTTTATAGAGAGCTGGTGTTTTGATAGGCTCTCAGTATAATGTCCTGGTAGTTTCTCCGATCTTTTGCCCATCATGCCATATCTGAAGGGAATAAGTTCCTTTTTTTAATGCATCATCAACATCCAATGAAAAGATCAATGCCTTTTGCTCGCCTTTTATATAGTCGAACTTTATTTTACGGGTAAAATTCTTCTTTCCTTCCGTTTTTGTATCAAATGTTCCCGAATCCCATACAGAGCTCTGGAGAATACGGCCGCCCGGCTCAATGATCACAATGATTATTTCGGCGTTCAGGTATTCGTTAAAATTATTCTGCAGAATGAACGATGCGATAAACCTGTTTGCTTTTTTGGCCTGGGTTGTTTCCTGCTCTTTTGTCTCTTTCACATCCATGGTAGTAAAATGTAAAGCCGAAGCTGTAAAAACAGAGGCTGACTTTATTTTTTCTGCCAGGCTTTTATTTTCGTTATCCAGGCGACGGATATTCTGCTGGAGATCAGTAACCTCACCGCTTAATTGATCCAGCCGGGCATTAAGCAATTGCTTATCGGCCTCCAGGTTGCTTTTTTCATTCCTTAACCCCTTTATAATATCTTCCATCTCACTTATTTTTTGGCGGGCCTGTGAGAGTTCGGAATTTGTCGAATTTGGGTTTTTTAAAATGCTGCTGATCTCTGCTTTCAGCCTGTTGATCTCATTTACTTTGAGAACCAGTTCTGCTTCCAGTGAATCAGAAATATCATTTTTTGTATTTGCGAGCGTACTGGCCGAATCGAGTTTGAAATCAAGGGTATCAATTTTCGAATAAGCTTTTTGCAATGAATCCCTGAGAACTTCATGTTGAATTGCGGCCGGGTTCTTTAAAGTCACTCCGGCTGTTTTATCGCTATAATGCGCTTTATCATAGAAATGGTACACCCATGTAGCCACCAGGCCGAAAGAAAAAAGCACCAGGAGGAGGGATCGCATATCCTTCATGTGTTTTACGAATAATCGCTTTTAAAATAAATGCTGCAGGGCGAAAGTTGCCGGGTTGCAAGATAATAAATCAGCAGGCACGAAAAGCAAAAGGGGGGCTGCGATAGTAAATATTCATATACTTGTTTTTCAAGACCTATACAGGGGTTATCTAAAATAGTTAATAAAAAAGCCGCCTTACATTTCTGTAAGACGGCTGTTGCAGGAGTTGCAACTGCTTTTAACCGAATAAACCACCTTTTTTCAGGGTTTTGGTGCCTTCACCAATTTTAAACCCGTTATGATAAATTTCAATTTTGTAATCACCTTTTTGGAAATCACTTTGATGAATCGGGAACTGAACTGCCTGGCGTGTGCCTTGTGTATATTGAATAGGCACTTTAGCAGTATAGCTCTTATCACCATCTGTACGTGTTGTCAATGAACCGCCGCCATTTGCAGCATCAGAGATCACTTTACCATCAGGAGCTGTTACCATGATGTACATATCAGCCGGTCCTGATTTGGCAATCCTGTTCTCAACATCGAAAGACACTACTAATTTGTCCACTTTTTTTGCTGTAGTGGTTACTTTTTCTTTACCGTTCTTTCTTTCGTTTACAGGAGTGATCTGGATATTAGAGGCGCTGAAAGTAGAACCTACGTCAACAGTCTGGGCCAGTTCATCTTTTTCTGTTTTGCTTGTCTGCAAATTTTGTTCTAATACGGTCTTCTCTGAAGTAAGCTGGGTATTATTGGCTGTTAATTCCTGGTTTTCGCCGGTAAGACGTGTAACTTCAGCTTCCAGGGCGCCAATTTTGTCATTTAACTCAGCGATCATCGTTTTTGCTTTCGCCAGTTGTGCCTGGGTAGCGTTTTTATCACTCAGGATCTTGCGAATCTCTGCTTTCTTGGAATCGATATCTTTTTGTAAGGCTGTTTTCTCACCCTGCAGGTTATTATTAGCGCCGGTGATAGAATCCAAACGATATACAGCCTGGTCATACATTTCTTTGACAGAGTTTCTTTCTGTCTCCATATTGGCTTTTTCAGTACTTGCCTGTTGCAATTGATCGCTTACTTTATTCTTGTTCCACAGAAGATACCCCCAGGTTCCAAGCAAACCTGCGGCGAGTAAGCCTATTAATAGGTTTTTACCTGCACGGCTTTTTTGGGGAGGAGGATTTTGTGGAGCGGCGGATGGATAATTGGTGTTTGCCATAAAAATCGGTTTTAAGTATTTGAATTGTTAGATTTCTTTTGGATGGATTTTTAGCTGGTTTTAAGGTTAGTAACGGCCATAAAACAAGTTTAAATCTGACCCATATTTGCCAACAAATTCCGAAAACCGTGCCAGAAAGCTATCGTTGCGCAGATATCGTTAATTTTTTGTTCATTATCCGCATCGGTAAAGCCTGTATCTTAGCGGTTTATGTCCGCAGAAAAGATCATAACCGAGTGGAAGAAGAAAGCCTTTAAGCCAGTTTATTGGCTGGAGGGTGAAGAGGAGTATTTTATCGATAAAGTGGTCAATTATGCCGAACGCCATATTCTGAGTGACAATGAGGCATCTTTTAACCTGAGTATATTCTATGGCCGCGACGCTGCCTGGGCGGATGTCATAAATGCCTGCCGCCGTTACCCGATGTTTGCGGAAAGACAGGTAGTATTACTCAAGGAAGGCCAGCAAATGAGAGATATTGAAAAACTCGAGGCCTATATCGAAAACCCTCTTAACTCTACCGTTTTTGTAGTCTCCTACAAGAACAAAAAAGTAGATGGCCGTACAAAATTTGCAAAATTGCTGAAAGAAAGAGGCGCCCTCGTCACCACCAAAAAATTATATGATAACCAGTTGCCTGAGTGGACGCAGGAATTGGTTCAATCCAAAGGCTTATCGGTTTCTCCAAAGGGTTTGGCGCTTTTAGTGGATCATATCGGTAACGACCTGACAAGAATCGAAAATGAGATAGAGAAGATCTCTGTGAACCTGGGGAAACGAAAAAATATTACAGAAGAAGACATTGAAGAATTTGTGGGAGTGAGCAAAGAGTTTAATGTTTTTGAATTGCAATCAGCGCTGGCAAAGAAGGATCTTTCTAAAGCCATCCGGATTATTCAATATTTTGAAGCTAACCCCAAAGCAGCACCTGTGCAACTAATTCTTCCATCCCTTTATAGTTTCTTTAGCAAAGTTTTTATGGTCTTTGGCGCCAACACGACGGATGAAAAAGGCATAGCCATTGCCATAGGAGTAAATCCTTTTTTCAGCAAAGACTACCTGCAGGCAGCGAAAGTTTACAATTATAAAGAAGTTGAAAACGCGCTTTTATTATTGCATACTTACAACCTGAAAAGCATTGGAGTAAATAATACCGGGACCGAAGATGCCTCACTCTTAAAGGAAATGGTAATCAAAATGATTGGATGGACTTAAATATTGTTTAAAAACCGTTTCTTTGCATACCCTACCGGGGTTTAGTGCAACTTTTCAATAATAACATCCATCTTTTTCTAAATAGGAATATATGAAGAAATTTTTGGCCCTGATTTTCGCCGGAACCGCAGTGATGATAACCGGGTGTGAAACGACACATGAAATCTCCCTCAATGAGAACAACAGCGGAACAATGCAGACGACGACTGATTTGAGCGGTTTGATCGGTATGGCCAAAATGTCCGGGCAAGGAAAGGAACTGGAGAAAGCGGGGGACAAGGCAATTGACACAACCATCATGCTGGATAAAGCGGCGGACAGTCTTAAAGATATTACCGCGGAAGAGAGGGCACTCGTTAAAAAAGGTAAGCTTAATTTTCAAATGAATATACCGGCTGAGAAGTTTATTGTTAAACTACAATTTCCTTTTTCAGACCCGGGTGAGATAAGCAGGCTTGAGCAATTATCTTCAAAGCTGGTGCAACAGGCTCTCAAAAAACAACTAGCTGAATCCGCCAAAGAGGGTACCGATTCCGGAATGATGCCGGGAGCGGATGACATACCCCAGAGTTCGGTGGATGACTATTATACTACTACTTATGCAAAAGGCATGATTCAAAAAAAACTTAACAAAGAAAAATATGCAACTGTGGGCAACGATGAAGGAATGAAGGCCTTAAAGGAAATGGCAGGAATGGGTCTCGGCAACAGCACCATCATCATTAACCTGCCCAGGCCGGCCAAAAAAGCAGAAGGAAAAAATCTTAAGTTGTCTGATGATAAAAAAAAGGTAATGATTACAAATAGTGTGGAGGATTTTTTTGATGACGCACCAAGCCTTGAATTCAGTATCGACTATTAAGAATTAAAAATAAGTCAGGAAGACCGGAAGCCGGAAAAACGGTAAGATTTTTTCTCCGCAGGAGCCCTTTGTACCTGATAATTCGTAAAATTTCAACTTTGACTCTCGTCTCCCGGGCTTGCTGTCTCTACGACTTGTGGCCTACAATACTTTCAGGCTTTCGATCTTGTCCTTATCAATTTGTTTTACCAGGTCTTCGAGGGAATTAAACTTCACTTCTTCGCGGAGGTATTTTTTTACATATACTCTTACTTTCTGCCCATAGATGTCCTTATCAAAATCGAAAATATTTACTTCAATTACTCTTTTTTTGACATCAACAGTTGGCCGGAACCCAATGCTCATCATGCCTTTGAGACGTGAGCGGAGAGTGGTCATGGATGAGTGAGAAGATGCTTTAGCACGGGGCTTACTTCCATTGTTCTGTCCTTTATCTTCCGGCTCTTTTTCCCTGATCTCCACATATACAGCATAAATGCCATTGGCGGGGATCAGCTTTTCTTCATCGGTTATTTTCAGGTTGGCAGTAGGATATCCAAGCTTCCTGCCCAGTTTATCGCCATCCACCACTTCTCCCTCAAAAAAGAATTCATAGCCAAGCAATTTATCAGCGGTCGCTATGTCATTATGAAGAAGAGCTTCCCGGATATTGGTAGAACTGATAGAAATATTATCGAGCAAATGCTTCGGTATTTCTTTTAATACATACTTGTATTTCTCAGCCAGTTTCTCAAGCAGGCGATAATCACCCTGCCTGTCACGGCCAAACCGGTGATCATAACCAATGATGATCGTATGAGGTTTGAATTTATTGACAAGAAAATCCCTGATATAATCAACGGCATGCTGGTTGGCAAAAGCTTCTGTAAACGGTACTACTACCAGGTGGTCAATTCCCAGTTGTTCAAGCAATTCAGTTTTTTCGTCCAGCGTATTGATCAGCCGGATACCGAGAATGGCTGAGGAGACCACTTTCCTGGGATGGGGATGAAAAGTGATGATCACCGTTTCCCCGTTTATTGCTTTAGCTTCTTCCCTCAGGCTTTCAATCACGTGGCGATGACCCATATGAACGCCATCAAAGGTACCGATAGTGACTACAGCGTTACGGAATGCGGGTAGTTTTTCTATATCACGATGTACTTGCATAAAAGAGTGCGAAGATATTGATTAGTCCTTAGTCTACATTAGGGGTCTTTACGCCAGATTGGTTAGTTTTGCCCCGTTCCAAAATTGTTCATCCCGAATTTTCGGGAATAAAATTTCAAAATGTCACTTTATTCCAAACGGGGTGTTTCAGCCCAGAAAGAAGAAATTCATGAAGCCACGAGGAGCCTCGATAAGGGCATTTACCCCAAAGCCTTTTGCAAAATCTATAAAGATGTATTATGCGGCGATGAGGATTGGGTGAATGTAATGCACGCGGACGGGGCCGGCACCAAAAGTATCCTGGCTTATTTATATTGGAAAGAAACAGGCGATATATCGGTTTGGAAGGGCATTGCACAGGACGCTATCGTGATGAATCTTGATGACCTGCTTTGTGTGGGCATTTATGATAAACTTCTCTTTTCCTCTACCATTGACCGTAATAAAAACGTTATACCGGCTGAAGTGCTTGAAGCCATCATTACCGGCAGCCAGGAGTTTTTTGATATGCTGAAAAAATCCGGCGTTACTATAACCTATATGGGAGGCGAGACAGCGGATGTAGGGGACCTGGTAAGGACCATCGCTGTGAATGGAACCATGACGGCAAGATGGCCCCGGTCAAAACTGGTGACCAATGAAAAGATAAAACCGGGAGATGTTATTGTCGGCTTAGCAGGATATGGACAATCCAATTATGAAAAAGAATATAATAGCGGAATTGCCAGTAATGGCCTGACAAGCGCCCGCCATGATCTGCTTCATAAAACGTATGGCGCAAGATTCCATGAATCCTATGATACTTCCCTGGATGAACATGTTGTTTATATCGGCCCGCACAGGATGACGGATGAAATTGAATCCGGAACTCAGAAATCGGAGATTGGAAAGTTGTTATTAAGCCCAACCAGGACCTTTGCGCCGGTAATGAAGGAATTCCTGGAAAATCATTTCGAAGCCATTCATGGGTTGATACACTGTAGCGGGGGCGGCCAGACCAAATGCCTGAAATATATCCCGGAAAATACACGGGTCGTAAAAGATAATCTCCCCCAACCGCCAGTCATTTTTCAACTTATACAGCAAGCCAGCAAAGCCGATGACCGCGAGATGTACCAAGTTTTTAATATGGGAACCCGTTTGGAAATTTATACGACTGAAAAAGATGCGGATAAAATTATCAGCATAGCCAAAAGCTTTGCTGTGGAAGCGCAGATTATTGGTAGGGTGGAAGAAGCGGGAAAAAAAGAATTGGTAATTAAAGCCAGATCATGTGACCTGGTTTATTGATATTTGAATAGCCGGTATTGATCTTCCGTTTAAAGTTATGCCAGATTAACAGATAAGCCAGATAAAAGGGGCAGTCGCAGCCCACTGACAAGTCATTGATTTTCAAATTTTATTTAGGGCTCGTTCGCCTCTTGTTCGGGAATCCGGATGCTCCCTCAGAAGACCCGATGGATTCCCGAACAAAGCTTGGAGAAAAGTTGATGAAGCTATCTCGAAAGAACTGACAAAGGGGCAAAATTTCTTTGACACGCATGCTAAGAAAAATCCTGTTTTTCACTGGCACTGCTGTTTCAATTTTCTGACTATTGAATTTTCTTCTCGGTTAAAGTTATACTGAGGGAAAATTAGGATCTTTTTCGATGAAAAATATCACTGGTTGTATGAATTGGGCTTTTTTATTCCCGGCATTTTTTTCGTCCTGCAGCATTTTTGGGATATGCCTTATAAGGTTGATACACTGTTCTGCCGTCTTTGAATTTTGATAATTAAGAGCAGACACCTCTGAAATAGTACCATCTTCATTTTCTGTAAACCGTATCAAAACCTGGTACGTTCCTGTAGTCCATCCTTCACGGACAGGAGTGTTGGGATCGAGGTTTCGTTCAAAGAATTTTCTCCATTCTTCAGAACCCCCGGTTGTCACAGGCAAATTTGGAATATTAGCCGGCGATGGTTGCTGATTTTTTGTTTCGGGCGACATATACGCAACCATCACAATTTCCGGGAGAGTTTTTCCGGATGCTCCCGATTTTCCCTCATTCACTTCTCCTACTTTAAAAGTTATGGGTTGTTTTTTATAAGCATTTACTGCTTTGCCATTCTGCATCCCCGGCAACCATTTCGGTCCCTTGCTGATTACCCGGATAGCTTCTTCTTCCATTCCAAATCCATGATTCGTAAGTGGCCTGATATCGCTGATAGATCCGTCTTTGTGCACGATGAACTGTATATAGACAGTATAGGTGCCGGCCGGCGCATTATGTGTCACCGGTACATCGCCTTTGAAATTTACAGCGAGATACTTTTTCCATTCCGTTTCGCCACCGCGAAAAGCAGGCTCTATTTCCATCTTTTCAAAAACTATATTATCATCATTGGATGGTTTTACTTCTTCCAGCTTTAATTCCTTTATTGGGGAAGGCTTCCTGTTTTTAGTCATGATTTCAATAACACCATACTTCCCTTTATCGCCATACCGGGCAATAGCAGTATTGCCTTTTAAAATATTGATCGATTCAATTTCGTCAGCGGGTATTTTCACATCCAGTTCAGAAACCTGCAGGTTTCCGGCAACAACTCCATCAATCACAACCAGTGGCCTTGCGAGTGAATCCTGGCCAGGAAAACTATTCTCTTTTATTTGTTTCAATTCTATAGCCTGACGAGGAATAGTATCCCTGGTATTGATGTCTTCTCCAGGCAATTGTTTCTTGTAGTTTATTACGGCAGTTAAAATACTTCTTGCGATTTTTTCCTGGTTTTCATGATTCACCATAAAGTCAAGGTCACTGGCATTGGTGATATAACCGCACTCCAAAATCACGGAAGGACAGTTATTATCATCAAGAACATAAATACCTGGTTCATGACGTTGCATCGGTTTATTATTGGTTGGGTAGATGGAAGAAACATTTTGCAGGATCAACGATGCAAGCTTCCTTGAATCCGGGTCTTCTTTCCTTCCGGCTATATAGGCTTCAAAACCACTGTTCGCGGATGAACCGCCAGCGTCTCCATTGATGTGAATACTGATAAATGCGGCAGGCTTTATCTTTTCACTGATCTCCACTCTTTTTCTGAGGCCTTCATATTTTGTAGCCGCATTCCCCGGGAAATTTTCGTTTTCCCGGGTCATTACAACGTTTACATTATAGTCTTTCGACAGTTGCTGAATCGTTTTAGCGATCTGTAATGTTAACTGTGCCTCAGAATATTTTTGATCAGGGCTTTGGACACCGGGATCATTGCCGCCATGTCCTGCGTCTATTACAACCGTGACGGGCACAATGGATAAAGCAAGAACCGGTTGATTACCACTTTTATATTTAAAGGCAAATAGTGAAACAACAATAGCGGCAACCGGCAGCACCAGCAATTTCCGCAAGTATTTGTAACTTGTTTTTTGGGGATTGGTGATCATGGCTATACGTCTTTTTATCTGGTTATGGAAAAAAGGATTGACTAGCGGTTGTTGTGTATTCAGCGCCTGCATCAGCAGTAATTCAGCATATTCCCATTTTTTGGTTTCATGCGCGGCAAACCTGTCTGCCAGGAATTCGTGAATGGCCTTTAGTTCCTTTTTCATCAGATGGAAAAAGGGGTTGACCCAGAAAAAAATGGTCACTAATTCTAAAAAAAGAATGTCCAGGCTATGTTTTTCCTGAATATGAAAAACCTCGTGCCGGAAGATCTGTTCTCCTTTTTCAGAACGCAGTTCGATCTTTTTGTTCCAGAATAACCAACGGAAAAAAGAATAAGGAGTTCCCGGTTCTGTGGTATTTACAAAGTGAATACCATTTAATTCTTCCACCGGGTTGTCTTGAATGGTAGTCTTTATTTTTTTAAGTGAGAATAAAATCCGCAGCAGGAATAAAAGCGCTACCAGCGTATAAATGACATACCAAACAATATTCCAGTCGAAAGAGAAAGCACTGGCCACTGGCTGAGCGCCCATTACAGGAATTTCGTTTTCCGGGGTTGAAAGAGTTATATGTTGCAAGGTCTGTAATACTACCGAGGAGCGGGTTTCAGATTCAGTAAAATAAACGGGTATATTCAGAAAGGGGATCAATATACTGATGATTACGGCGGACAGGATATAAAACCTGTTGTATTGGTGAAATTTCTTATTTCTCAGTGCCAGGTAATAATAACTATACAGTATGCCTGAAGCAACAGCAACCTGGAAAAAGTAATACAAAATAGGTTTCATTTTTTCTGGTTTTGTTGTTTTTTGATCTGCAGCAGCAGGTTCTCGAGTTCTTCTACGGAGATATTATTCTCTTTTACCATGAAAGAAACCACATTGCTGAATGAGCCGTCAAAATATCCTTTCATCAATTGTTTCATGCTTCGTTTTGAATATTCATCTTTCGTAACAAGGGCGTAGTATTGATGATGACGGCTGATGGCGGTTACATGGACAAATTCCTTTTCAATCAAAATCTTTAATAATGTAGCCACAGTATTCTGGTGTGGCTTTGGGTTGGGCATCGCTTCTACTATTTCACGCAAAAATGCTTTTTCCAGCTTCCACAATGCCTGCATTACCTGTTCTTCCGCTTTTGTAAGTTGTTTCATTTTTAGATTTGAAGACTCAAACGTATAACTAATTTTTTAGTTATACAACTAAATTTTTAGTTATGCGAAAATTTTTGCTCTTTAGATGCCTTAGTTTACGTTATTTTGCAGCAAACCAGGAAGAATGGCAGAACCCATTATTGAATTACGGCACGCTAATATTTACCAGGGAAATAACCTGATCCTGCAGGATGTAAACCTGACGGTCAACAAAGGAGAATTTGTTTACCTGGTCGGTAAAACGGGGACGGGCAAATCGAGTCTTTTGAAAACCCTTTATGGGGAATTGCCTTTAAAAGAAGGGGAGGGGGTGGTAGCTACTTATAATCTCCGGGGACTAGACTGGAAAAAAGTACCCTACCTGCGCCGCACTCTCGGGGTAGTATTCCAGGATTTTCAATTATTGACTGACCGGGATGTCAATAACAACCTCAAGTTTGTGTTGAAAGCAACCGGCTGGACAGATGAAAAGATGATGGACGCCAAGATCATGGATGTATTGGATAAAGTCGGGCTGAAGGCCAAGGGTTTTAAAATGCCTTTTGAACTGAGCGGTGGCGAACAACAACGTGTGGATATCGCAAGGGCCCTGTTGAATTCCCCCAAGTTGATCTTAGCCGATGAACCTACCGGCAATCTTGATCCGGAAACATCCGACGAGATCATGAACCTGCTGTTTAATATTGCCAGGGATTTTAACGCCGCGGTAGTAATGGCTACCCACGATTACATTGTCGTTCAGAAATTTCCTGCCAGGATGATAAGAACAGAAAGAGGCCGGGTATCCGACAATGCTACCATAACCATTGAATAAGCTGCTTAGTATTTTTTTCATTATCATAAACGGAATAAAGCAACTGTTTTCTCAATTTTATTTCTTCCCCGGTAAATGGCTGGTGATATAGCTGGGTAATAATAGAAGCAAAGGCATTGGCATTACTCCCGATATGACAAGCGGATTCAAGGCCTGTTCCTACTACCATCGGATCATTGACCACGCAATGTCTTCCCTGGTACAATGCGTGCAATAGTTTCAGGCGAATACCGGTAATGTTTTTGTTGAAACAGGGGAGTACATTGATATGAGCTTTCCGGATCAAGTCATTCATTTCTGTTTCCGATGGATCGGCGACCAGGCAGGTATGCTGGCAAAGATGAGCGACTTTTTGCAGGCGTTTCGAAGGTTTTTTGCCTGCTATCACGAAGGGAACCCTGACTTTTGTAAATACTTTACAAACCAACCATAAGGCAGCCTCTTCGTTTTCGGGAACGGAAAGATTGCCATGATAAAGGCAAAGATTGCCGATTCCTTCTTCCCCGCTAACTTTTTGCCAGGCAGGAAAAGTAGGAAGAAATTCTGCCTTGGGAAGATCGTAATCATCTTTTAAAACTTGTATGTCATTTTCTGAAACACAGGCATACGTGCATTGATCCGGCAAATGATGATTATACTTTTTCAATAACCTGCTTTCATTATAGAAGTATAATTTTTTAAAGAACCCTTTTGCTGACCTTGCCAGTTCTTTATAATAAACGCTTTCTTCATTGTGCATCCTGACAACAATCTTTCTATTGCCGGTATCCAGGCAGGAAAGAATGCCGGTACAATGGATACCTTCCAGTAATATGGGATGGTCATCCTTTTGCAGGTTGGCAATAAGGTTTTCATTATTACGGGAAGAAATGATATAGGGCAAATGAAAAGAGAAGCCTTTGTGACCTGTTTCCCTGTTGTATACGTGGATCGTTTCGCAATATTGATTCAGTTCATTCGGGGTCCCGCGTTCATTATAACTGAAATAATGCAGGTGAATGCCAATTCCCAGATTCTTCAGCATCATGATCCGGTTCATCATGTCGATAGCGCCGCCATAATCAGCCGGCCAGGGCACGTCCAGGCATACGATATGTAAAAATCTTTTCACTGATTGAAAACAGATTGATAAAAGTCCAGCAGCCTTTTTTCTTCCTGCTGCCAATTCAGTATAAGCCGGGCCTGCAGACAATTTTGCCTCAATCTCTGGTATAGAACAGTATTAAGGAGTAAATTGTTTACAGCTTCTGCAATTCTCTCAGGATTAGTATCGTCGAGCAAAATAGCCACTTCAAATTGCCGGTTGATCTTCTGGTATTCAGGGAAATTCATGGCAATTTGCGGTAATCCTGCATGGATATAATCAAAAAATTTATTAGGAAGGGCAAGATACTGGTTTATCCCGGTGTTTTCGGCTACGCCCATTCCGATGGTTGCTTTTTGGGCTATTGCCCATAATTCATCAGGGGAAAGCATTCCCTTTAATTCAACTTTGTCCTCAACTTTATTCTCTTTAATCAGCTCTTTCAATTGGGGCATAAAATTTCCATCACCACAAATTACCAGCCGGGCATTTATTGATTTCAGGGCAGGAACCAGGTGTTCGAATGCCCTTGCTTCGTTAACAGCCCCCTGGTAGATGAGAAATTTTTCTTTTGGTACTGTTTCATTCAGTTCCCTAAGGCGCGTCATATTCCTTATTACCGAATAGTTTACCCCGTAACGGCGACTAAACTCTTCCGCGATACTTTCGCTTACGGTATAGCCGAGCCTGAACCGGGGTACTGTTTTCTTTTCGACTCTTGTCCAGAACTTTTTTATTCGTGGCCTGGTAGCCACTTCTTTTAAACCGGTAAATAGTTCATGCGCATCATAAACGCGGGGAACCCGTTTCCATTTTGATATATAGAAGCAAGGGAGGATAGTATCAAGGTCAATGGCACAAATAGCATCCATTTTTTGGAACAATAAAAAAAAGAAAAGCCGGGTATTATATTCAGTGTAAAACAGTTTTCCCCTGGTAAAAAAACAAACAATTCTCTTCTGATGGAATTTTTCGTCTTTAAGCGGGAGAGAGGAGGGCAATTTTCTTCCAACCAATGTTATACTATATCCGTTTTCAGCCAGGGATGTGCAGATACGCTGCATTCGCTGGTCGTAGGTGAGATCATTGGTGACTGTAAAGAAAATTCGTTTCATTTTAATATTAAACGCTGAAAGTTTAAAGTCATTCTAAAAATGTATTCTCCGCCAAAACACGAAAACACTTTTTGCTGTAAAAACCTTCAACTTTAAACTTTCCCTGTATTTAAGACAAAGAAACAGAATTATAAATTCTTTCGATCGTCTCAACAGTCTTAAGGCCATCAGCGGCATTGGCAAAAGGGTAGTTGTCGTCATTCAATGCCTTAACCAGGTTATCATATATTTTATCATGATTACTCATGGAACCTTTATAAAAACCATAGTCATTGGCATTGCCGGTTGCGTCGGCAATATCCGGCTGAAATCCTTCCAGTTGCTGGTACCTGACCTGGTTCATATATTCCCCGCCAATTTGTATACTTCCTTTTTCCGCAAGAATACTCAGCGACACTTCCATATTTTTCTGAAAACTGTTTACAGACCAGTTTATTCCCCCAATGACCCCACTTTCCATTTCAATAGCTACCACTCCGCTATCTTCAAATTCGATAATGCCCTTATGGGCAAAGTTCTTTCTGATACCAGAAAAAGACCGGGTATCGCCAAGCAACCAGATAAGCGCGTCAATATAGTGACTGAACTGGGTGTAAAGCGTGCCTCCATCGAGCGACTTGCTGCCTTTCCACGAGTTGGCATAATAGGCGGGAGGACGGCTCCAGAAACAATTTACCTGGAAGCTATAGATATTGCCAAGCGCCTTCTCTTCAATGCTTTTCTTTAAAGCAACCAGCGCAGGGTTATACCTTGTTGATTTTACAACAAATAATTTTTTGCGGCTTTTTTTAGCCATATCAATCATGGCCAGGCCGTCGGCAGAGGTGATACACAAGGGTTTTTCACAAAGAACATTATAGCCGGCTTGCAACACTTTTATTGAATGTGCGGCATGTAAGCCGTTAGGGGAGCAGACGGCAACGATATCAATGGCATCTTCTTCCCGGAGAAGGTCGTCAACCGAATAATAGGCCCTTGCGTTGTACAGCCGGGACAAATCGTCCGCGTTCTTTTTTAGTATATCACAGACTGCGGCTAATTGTCCGTGTTTTATCATTTCAACAGCATGACGGGGGGCAATCTTACCGCAGCCAATTATTGCAAACTTCAGTTTTGAACTCATTCGGGGATAATAGTCCCAAATATAAAGCATAAAGATTGAGGCCGAAGGTCTGAGGTCAGAAGCCTGAAAACCTGAAGACTGAAAGTCAGGAAATCTGGAATAAGAGTTTTTGTATTGCAATGACTTTACATCCTGCAAACTAGTCTTTCCGACTTTCTGACTTTCGTTCTTCTTAGATCACCTCCACTATTGTGCTCCCTGCATACCGTTTTGCATGCTCTCCTGGTCTGCCTTTTGATTCTTGCGTTTGAAGAGTGATACATCAAATTTCCCGAAACGATAAGCGAAATTCAACCGGAAGAATTGAGGGTCACGTGTACGTATTGCTTCCTGTGTAAAACTGAATGACTCCGTATAGACATCGCTGACTCTCGTCCGGAAAATATCGCTTACACTGAGGGTGAGAGAAGCCGTTTTATTTTTAAGAAAATCATATTTCAGGGCAGCGTCTACACCATAAGTCGGTTTTGAATAGCCCTGTGCGCTACCACTGACATTGGGTCCAAAGCCTCCGCGGCCTCCGCCCATACCGCCACCGCTGCTTGCACTGCCTCCCGGCGACAGCACGGTTTTCGAATTATAATCACCGGACAGTTGCAGGGTAAAGTTTGAAGGTAATTTGAAGCTGTTATTAATCTTTCCAAACCAGCTATGCAATTGTCCTACCGTAGTAATAGCCGGATCATCTGTATTGATCTTCGAAGTATAAAGGTTAAGATTGGTCGTAATGTCCCACCATTTGGTTATCTTATTTTTTGAAATGATCTCCAATCCGCCGACAAAACTTGAATTGGCGTTGATATAAGTATTGACAAAAACAAGAGAATCTGTTACCGGGTTCTTTTCCTGCGACTGGTACCGGGTTATCAGGTCTGTCGTGTGTTTATAGTAAACCGATACCAGCAAGCTGTTGCTTTTCGGAAAGTTTTTCTGGTACGACAATTCGAATGAATTGGTAAATTCAGGTTTGAGATTCGGGTTACCCCTGCTCAGGTTCAGTGAATCGGAATAATCGGTAAAGGGAAACAACTGGAAGAAATTGGGCCGGTTGATCCTGCGGCTGTAATTCAATTGCAATTCCTGGTCATGTTTTAATTTTTGGGACAAGAATATGCTCGGAAAGAGACTGACCGGGTAATTATTGTGGTAACTGCTGGCCGTATCTGCAAAGCCGGAAGGGTCCTTCACACTGGTATGCACAGTTCCTTTATAGTCGGAACTTTCCAGCCTGAGGCCGATCTGGTAGCCAAAATTCTCTTTTATTTTATTGGTAAATGTACCATAGCCCGCAAATACCCTGTCTGTGTAACTGTAATTGGAAGAAAGAGGCGGAAGGATGGTTACAGTGCCATTGGGATTTATCACTCCAAAATCACTTCTGCTGTCTACATCTCTTTGCGACATTCTTACACCTGCTTCTATTTTTGAATTTTGAGATATCGGGTTGGAATAATCTGTTTGTATAGTGAGCTGCCCATTATTGCCGCCACCGGTTTGTTGCTGGTTATAAGCTGAAGTCTTCGGGCCGCCGGCAATATTGTAAATATCGTTGTTGATCACATTGGAGTTGTTGTTATGGCTTTTATTGTAATTGACATCTGCGGATAACTGGTGGCCGTTTTTAGGGAAATTGTGTAAATAACTCAGGGTGGTTCCGAGGTTTCTGAATTCCCCGGTAGTATTTGATAAACGATTCGTATAAGAAGTACTGTTGCCGCCGCCTGAAAAAACTGTATCCACATAAATATCACTTAACGTGGATGGCTTAAACCTGCCTTTTACTGCAAGGCCTGAAACGGTAATTGTATTACGGTTGTCGACCAGGAAATCGATGCCCGCTCTTCCAAAAGCAAAGTAGCCGGTATTGATATTATTATCATTTTGGACAAGATTGGTAAAAGGCGCCTTATAGAAAGTGGAACGATAAGTTGTCCCGTTAGAAATAGATTTTCGCTGTCCGAAATTCGCATTGGCGAAGAAATTTATTTTCCCCTGTTTGATATTGATATCTCCGCCGACGTTTAGCTTGCCGCGTTTATCCACTCCTGCTCTTACATTACCGCTGTAGCCGGCCCTCCTGTTCTTTTTCAAAACAATGTTGAGGATACCTGCTGTACCGCCGGAAGCATCAAACTTTGCGGAGGGGTTGGTAATTATTTCAACGCTCTGTATCTGGTCCGCGGGTATTTGATCCAAAGTAAGGGTAGTGGGTCTGCCATCTACATATATCTGTGGTGTATTGTTGCGCAGGGTTACATTCCCGTCAATGTCCACAGAAACAGAGGGAACATTTTTCATTACATCCACTGCTGTTCCGCCTGCCACGCTTATATCTTTTTCAACATTATAGATTTTGCGGTCAATAGCCAATTGTACAAGGGGCCTGGAGGAATTGACGGTTACATTACCGAGTAGTTTTTCATCGATCAGTAATTTGATGTTGCCAAGATCCTTATCCAGGTTTCCCAGTAAGCTGCTCATATCCTGGTTGCCGGCATTGGCACGCATGGATTGGATGGCTTTCATATCAATTAATGCCACTGTTTTTTGATATCCCTTAAATCCAATCGCAGTTATTACCAGCTTATATTGCCCCATGAGCGGGACATTTTCCAGGCTGAAATCGCCATTGGCCGCTGTCAGCATACCATTTATGACCACATCTTTTCTTTTTTTGGAAACCGAGTCATATTTATTCTGTACCAATTGAACAGAAGCGGCATCAATCGGCTTTTCAGTAATTGAATCGACGATTTTTCCGTAAAACCTGCCGTTCATCTGGGGGCCGCCTCCTCTGTTGCCTCCGAAAGGCTGGGAAAAAGCGATGGTAGAGATCAGGACCAGTACAAAAGCAACTATAAAATGTCTCATGCGGGTTTTTTGTTTGTCATTGGACGTGCAAAGGTGGATTAACTTGCTGACCTGCCCATGACAATTTGATAAAAGGTAAAATGAGCCTCTTTTTGTAATATCCACGGCATATTATCTCAAAATATAAAAAAAGATCATATTGATTAAACCTATGACAAAGCCAGTTGCGGCGCCGGTAAAACGAAAGTATTTTAAAACCGGGCCAAACAAATTCTCCAACTGAGGGGCGGGAATGCCTTTTACTTTTTCTGTCACCAGCTCACCGATATTCAATTTGCTTTGCAGGTCGCCTGCGAATCGTTTCAACACCTGTGGAAAAATGTTTTCTATTTCTTTTAAGAAAACTTCCTTAAGCGAATTGATTGTTTTATCGCCGATGAACATGCTGATAACGGGCATTTTTTCCTTCAGTTTATTGCGCAAGAAATCATCAATATGCTCTTCAACCAATGGCATTATTTTTTTTATGGTCGCCGGGTCCATGATCTTTTCTTCAATACTGCTGAAAGGGAATTCAGCGCTTACGATAGCGCCGATCTTTTCAGCAATGCCTTGCCTGTGTTTTGGAATGACCTTGAAAAGCAAAATCTTACCTGCCACCCAACTGCCGGCCCAGCCAATAATCGCCGAAATGACAGGGATAAATAAAAACCAATAGTTCATGATAAAAATTAAGAATAAAAACAAACCCCGCCTCGCCGGAGACGAGAGCGGGGTTGGCGGGTGGCTAATGGGGCTCGAACCCACGACCCTCAGAACCACAATCTGATGCTCTAACCAACTGAGCTATAGCCACCATATACAGATCGAAGGGTGCAAAATTAAATAAAATGGGTATTGCAGAAAAATAAACTCTGTGACAAGCAGTGTCCCAGTTTGAAAATAGCCGGTGAGACGGGAGGTCGGGAAGTTCTGATTTACAAGTCGTTTTTCTTCCCGTCTTACTGATTTCCCGGCAAACTGATACACTACCCTGTCAGGAAAGACCAGTACCCGGTTTGGATGGTTTTTCAAGGAATGTGATTTAGCGCTGCCGCTTATCAAAAAGCCGTCAAAATCAGTTGTTAAATGCCTGTAAATACACGAAATCAATCGTTTTTGCGTTATTTTTGGATATGCAAAATGTACTAAAATACCTATTGAATATGAAACGACTCCCCCTTGTGATTTTGACGCTTGTAGCAGGCTTTTTCCTGGCATTCCAGACGATGGGAACGGGCTCAAAGACTCCCCCTTCCAAGTATGACCAGATACTAAAGCTTGTCGGCGAAATGCTGACACAGGCACATTATAGCCCGCAGGATATTAATGATGCTTTTTCCAAAAAGATATTCAAGAAATATATTAATGAGCTCGACCCTGAAAAGAACATGTTTCTACAGAGTGATATGGATATGCTGCAGAAAAAATACGAAACCAAGATCGATGATGAAATAAAAGGGTCTTCTGTCGAATTTTTCCTGGCAGCAGGTAAAACATTTACCAGCCGCATGGAAGAAGCTTCCGCTGTTTGTAATCAGATACTCGAAAAGCCGTTTGATTTCAGTGTCGATGAAGAAGTAATACTTGATGGGGACAAACTGAAATATGTGACCAATGCCGCTGAGATCAGGGAACGCTGGAGAAAGAAATTAAAGTACATGACCCTTGAGCGTTATGCGGACCTCCTGGATACAAGAGAAAAAAATAAAGGTAAAGATGGCTTTGTCGCTAAATCTGATGAAGAGCTGGAACAAGAGGCGCGCGCCAAAACAAAAAAGGTAGTAGACAGGATGTTTGACCGGTATCGTTTTAAATTCAATGATGATGACAAATTCAACGTCTTTGTAAATGCCATCACGACCACGATGGACCCGCATAGTGAATTCTTTCCCCCGGTTGACAAAAGGTATTTTGATGAAGAGATGAGTGGCCGCTTCTTTGGTATCGGGGCATCCTTGCAATATGATGATGGCAATATCAAAGTTTCAAGTATTTTGACCGGAAGCCCCGCCTTTAAATCGGGGGAATTACAAACCGGGGATATCATACAAAAAGTGGCCCAAGGCAGCGAAGAGCCTGTTGACCTGACCGGTTTTGTTGTAACAGATGCCGTAAAACTGATTCGTGGAAAAAAAGGAACGGAAGTAAGACTTACGGTCAAAAAAATTGACGGCACCATTAAAGTGATTCCTCTTATCCGCGACCAGATTGTACAGGATGAAACCTTTGCCCGCAGTGCAGTCGTTAAAAATGACAATTCTAAAATCGGCTATATATTCCTGCCTGAATTCTATGCGGATTTTGATAATCCCAATGGTAACAGGAGCTATATCGATGTTGCCAAAGAAGTGACAAAACTTAAAAATGAAAAAGTTGATGGCATCGTCATAGATCTTCGCAATAATGGCGGGGGCTCTTTGTATGATGTCGTTCAAATGGCCGGTTTATTTATTGAAGATGGCCCGATCGTCCAGGTAAAAGACCGTGACAACAAGCCAAGTATCCTCAAGGATAAAGATAAATCCGTTCTGTATTCCGGCCCTTTGGCCGTCATGGTAAATGAGTTCAGCGCCTCCGCATCAGAAATATTTGCCGCAGCTATCCAGGACTATGGCAGGGGCGTGATCATTGGCAGCACTTCAACGTATGGAAAAGGAACTGTACAGCGCAACATCGGCCTTGACCAGGGCTTCTCATTGTCGAATACGGAAGATCTTGGTACAGTAAAACTGACATTGCAGAAATTTTATCGTATCAACGGAGGTTCCACGCAATTAAAAGGTGTTGCTTCCGATATCGTTTTACCTGATCAGTATGAATACCTGAAAGCAAGAGAGAAGGATGACCCCGATGCATTACCCTGGGATGAGATCAGTAAGTCGCCTTATACAAACTGGAATGCAGGATATGATTTGAAGACGATCGAGCAAATGAGCAACCAGCGCGTGGAGAACGATCCTGCTTTTAAACTGATAAAAGAGAATACAGATTGGCTTTCCAAACAAAACGATAAACAATATTCATTGCAGTTGGATAAATATCGTAAAGAGCAGGCTGCGATCCACACTACGGTTGCGCAGATCGAATCCCTGACAAAATTGAAAACAGAGATGAATGTTTCTGCATTGACGAATGAAGAGAATCGCTGGGCCAATGACCCTAATAAGCAGGAGCGTTTCAACCAGTGGATCAAAGGGCTTCGCAAAGATATTTATCTTGACCAGGCTGTGAAAGTAGTGAATGATATTATCAGCCAGCAGAACCTGGTAAAAGCCAAGCCAGCAGAAGATCCCAAAAAAGCATTTTAGTAAGCTGATTTAATTTTATTAAAAGGTTAATAAGTTGAAAGGAATTGTATTCTTTTATCTTGTTAACCTTTCTTCTTTTCAGAGATACCGTTCCTTTATCATTTTCAAATGATGCATAGCATGACCTATAAGCAGGTAGCCTATTCCCAATACATAAACAGGATTATTATTGGCAGTGCCGGTGGCATCAAGCTGATCATCATCAAAGGACGCGAAAAGGTATTCTGAGGACTTCCGGACAACTTTGAATTCTTCGACCATATTATCCCAGTCCCTTTTGCCGGCTTTCGCATTATCGGCAAAAGTATTTTCATCGAAGCCCGGAAGGGGAGTAGTATCTTTCCTGGCAAAGCGCAAGGCCCGGTAGGCAAATATTCTTTCCGCATCAATGACATGCTGTACTACTTCTGTGATGGTCCATTTTCCTTCGGAATAGCCATAATCCCGTTTGCCGGGTGGAATCTCCCCGAGGAACTTAATGAACACAGGGCTTTGTACGCGAAATGCTTCCAAAAGATCATCTTGCGGTACATAGCTGATATAATTGTGATAAAATGATGGTACTCGGGATAAATCGGGACGCATAGACAGTGTATAATTTAATGTGGCTATCTCAACCGCTTATTTTTTCTGGACTTTTGAAATAACCCAGGTTGGGAATTCAGGAGAGAAAGATCGGATTTTTTATGAGATAAAATCGGAAAATTAAGCAGGATTTTTGTCTATATCCTAAAACAGGCGATATTTAAAGAACAGATGCTCAGGGTTAACTTTATACCATTTCCCCGCTTGACTACTGAACGGTTACAATTCAGGCAACTGGTGCCCGAAGATGAAAATGAAATATTAGGGCTGCGCTCCAATGAGCGGGTAAATCAATTCCTGACGAGGGATCCCTACAAAACAATTTATGAAGCCCGTGCATTTATCAATAAAATAAACAAGGGGGTCGCCAATGGAGAATGGATATACTGGGCTATTACACACAAAAACGAAAACAAGCTGGTTGGGACGATTTGTCTCTGGAACATTCAACCGGAACACTATCGTGCCGAAATTGGCTATGAACTTCACCCGGGTGTCTGGAGAAAGGGAATCATGAGGGAAGCTATCCCAAAGATCGTGGAATATGGTTTTGAAAATATGAAGCTTCATTCCATAGAGGCCGACCTTCATCCCGATAATATATCTTCCATAAAACTTTTAGAAAAAAACGGGTTTGTGCTGGAGGGGCATTTCAGGGAAAGTGTTTTTTTCAACGGGAAATTCTTGGGCAGGGCTGTTTATTCTCTTTTAAATGACAGGGATAAAAGATAGTGCTGTACAAAAAATGCCCATCCTTATACCTGCCAGATAAATAATAAAAAGGGCTCCGGTAATTCCCGAAGCCGATATGGTTATACAGTTCTTTATTAATTCTGTGCACAGGGGGTCATCATTAACGATCCAACCTGTCCGCAAGCCTGCTCCTCTTATTACCAGGTCTTTTCAAAAGATTTCTTATCCATCACCCTTTTGTCCGTATCAAGAAAATACGACTTGTATTTTTTTGACAACATCAGGTTGTCTTTCCTGGAAAGCCTGGCCAGCAAAGAAATAGGAAACAGGAAAACAAAAAATACAATGCTTAGCAGTATACTTGGGACAATATATCCCAGTATTTCCGCCAGTTTGTTCCATCCCCATTCAATTTTCTGACTGATCATCGTGGAAGAGATGGAGAGGACACCGATCCCAAGAGAAGCATAGAGCGCCCATTTCCATTTAAGTGACAGAACCAGGAACCCCATACAAATCACGAGGATGGTTGATTTTGAAGTATCTGTTTTCACGAGTTTCCTCCGTTTTTAAAATAATGTATAAATAAATGGGGCTAATGCGCTGCCTCCTCCGAATACGATCAGTACACCAAGGACGATCAATATGATAATGATCGGCAGCAACCAGAATTTCTTTCGCTCTTTCAGAAAGAGCCACAGGTCTTTTAAAAATGTCATATTATTTGTGTTTTTAGTGTTTAGTGTTCTTAAAATAATTATATAAGACATGCGCGACGAACTGGTGGCCATATTCACTCCAGTGGCCGTCGTACTCTGTTTCAAATTTCTTCCCGTTTTTTGCATAATCTTCCTGCATATAAGGGGTCAGGTCAATAAAAGGCAGACCATTTTCCTTACATACTTCACCGGCCATATTATTCAGCCAGGAAATACGGGCGGTGGCAAGGTCTCCCTTATAGATATTCTGCCGCGGGGCATCCATGATAAAGATAATCTCCTTGTTTCCCAGTTCTGACTTAATTGTTTTAATGAGATAGCGTGTTACGGCAACCAATGAATCTTTCCTGTCTAAAACATCTTTAACCGCTACATTCATCTCAACTTCTTTGGCAGATGTTTTCTTTGATTTGAATTTTTCCATCCAGTTCAGGTTGTAATAAACATACCTGAAAAATGAAGACATTCTTAATATCCGGCCACCGGGCACTTTATTATAAGCGCGCTCAGGCGAAACCGGCTGCACTTCGGTAAAACTGCTGTCGGGGTTTATTTTAATGGTCAGGTAATAGGGGATATACATTAACCCGTTAATGGATTCGTGAAAATCATTATGCACTAGGTTGAAAACGTATATATCAGGAGAATATTTTTTTTCTACATACCTTGACATGTGCAGGTATTGTGAAAGAGGCGCGCCCGAAACGCCAAAGCGGTAGACTTCATAATTAGCTCCTAAGGAATCGCCTAATAAATTCGGGTAAGCTTTTTCAGCATCCACCTGCCAGGCCTCGATATAGGAGTCACCGATGACTGCGATACGCTTTACGCCCGGTTTCTTTTCAGTAAAGAAATCAATCGGGCTGTTCCAGCCTTCATTATTGATGCGCCACCGGGCTCTTTGCTGTGCAAATTTTCCGGCTGTCCATAACCCGCGGGTTCCATAATCACGGTTATATTTTACAATATGCGTCTCCTCATCGTAAATACTTTTTGGCGCTTCTTTCCCGGGAAAAAAGATCCTGGAAATAATTTCCAAAAGAATGAAAATGACAAGTAACACAGGAATCGTTACAAAAAAGAAATTCTTTAGTATTTTCTTCAGCTTTTTCATGCAGTCTTTTTAATCCAGCTTGAATTTTTCCATCCATTTTTCCCTGTTTTCCCAATCAGGCTGTTCTGTTTTCTTCAATAAGAAATTATTCACTACGAGATAGTCCATTTCCGTCCGCATAAAACATTTATAAGCATCTTCCGGCGTACAAACCATGGGTTCACCGCGGACATTAAAGCTGGTATTTACCACAATCCCATAACCGGTCTTTTGTTTAAACGAATTGATTAGTTGCCAGTAACGGGGATTCGTTTCTTTATGTACAGTTTGAACCCTGGCTGAAAAATCCAGGTGGGTAATTGACTGAACATCGCTTCTTTCAAAATAAAGTCTTTCCCACAGGTCAAGATCATGATAGTTGGCAGGCAGTTTTTTCCTTCTTTCCTCTCTTACATCTGCGATCAGCAGCATGTAAGGAGAAACGGTGGAAAGGTTAAAAAAGCATTTTGTATCCTCTGCCAATACTGAAGGAGCAAAAGGCCTGAACCCTTCGCGGTATTTTATTTTTAAGTTCAGCTTTTTCTGCATTTCTGCGTTTCTTGCGTCGCCTAATATGCTGCGGTTACCTAAAGATCTTGGGCCATATTCCATTCTTCCCTGGAACCATCCGACTACATTCCCTTTGTCAAGCAGACCAGCCACTTCGTTGGCCAGGTCAGCAAACTCGTCATAGTTATGATATACCGATTTAAGTTTTTTGAAAGCCTGTACAACTTCTTTCTCCGAATAATCGGGCCCGAGATAAAATCCATGTTTGGCCACTGCTTCGCCTGAGGCTTTTCTTTCTTCTTCGAAATACATATAGTGCACTACCTGGGCAGCGCCAAGAGCGCCCCCGGCATCGCCGGACGCAGGTTGAATAAATATATCTTTAAAAAGACCGGCTTTTAATAATTTTCCATTAGCCACGCAATTCAAGGCAACGCCTCCTGACATACAGAGGTAATCAGAACCGGTAACTCTTTTGGCTTCAGCAGCCATCTTGAGAACAATTTCTTCTGTTACCATTTGAATGGCCAGGGCCATATTGCAATGTTTCTGTTCAACTTTCCCGTCGGCTTCCAGTACAGGCATACCAAAGAGCTTTTCAAATTTTTTCCCTTTGATCATACGCAGGCCTGTCGCATAATTAAAGTAACGCTGGTTTAACCAGATGGAACCATCATCCCTGATCGTCACCAAATGTTCTTTGATCAAACGAACAAACTCATGGGTCTGTGGCGAATCCGGGTTACCGTAAGGGGCTAATCCCATTAATTTGTATTCACCCGAATTGACCCTGAAACCGAGATAATAGGTAAATGCTGAATAAAGAAGTCCAACGGAATGCGGAAATCGCATTTCCTTCAGCATCGTTATCTTATTGTCCTTGCCATGACAAATAGAAGCGGTGGCCCATTCCCCGACGCCATCAATGGTGAGAACGGCTGCTTCCTGGAAAGGCGAGGGATAAAATGCACTGGCGGCATGGGATATATGATGCTCCGGGAATAAAAGTTTTAATTTTTTCTTATCGTAGGGTCCAACTTCGGCCAATCCTTCATGAAGCAATTTTTTTAAAAACATCTTTTCTTTCACCCATACCGGTATAGATTTAAGAAAGGAGGGAAGGCCTCTTGGCACAAAAGCATAATAGGTCTCCAATAGTCTTTCAAACTTCAACAAGGGCTTGTCATAAAAGACAACCGCATCCAGTTCATCGAGCGTTAACCCGGAATACTCAAGGCAATATTTAACGGCCTGGACCGGGAAATCAGGAGTATGTTTTTTGCGGGTGAATCTTTCTTCCTGGGCGGCAGCAACTATGTTACCGTCAATGAGTAAGGCAGCGGCTGAATCATGATAAAAAGCAGAAATTCCGAGTATCTTTTTCATGTATTATTTTTTATAGGGTAACAGACGGCCGGACACCGCTGCAAACAGGCGTTAAATATATAACGGAAAGTTGAATTACGCAACTGGTACCGTACAAATACTATCTTCCGGTATCGAAAACGCGCTTGCTGGAATTTCGATACGGGGACGGGAAAAAATGCTTATTAGAACGGGACTGTGACCTGTATACAGGCTGGTTCTGCAAGCTGACTGTCACAAGGAACCTTTAGAAGCGAAAACGGGTCGTCTTTTAATGGAAAGTTAATGGTTCCTATGCTGTTCATCCTTGCAACAGGTATTGCTATATATCTTGCTTTTGCAGACAGGCGGAATTACCGGGTACCTGTATCGTAAATAAGAAAGCGGCAGGTATTTCTGCCGCTTTCTTATTTACAAAGATTAATGCTGAATACGTTTTATTATACGGGTAGCTGCTATCCTTTTACTTTGGTTTTCACTTTTGATTTGACAGGAGGCTTTGGAGCGATCCTTTCACCTTTCAGGGTGGAAGCAAGTTTGATTGCTTCATACGCATTGATGATGCCGCCTGATTTGCTGATATCGGAAAGTTCAACTTCATTGCCTGTCCCCGGTTCTTTCACTTTAACCGATGGTTTTTGTGCGGTTTTTTCAATCACCATCTTCACCTGTTTCGCGCTCAATGAAGGATAATATTCAAGGATGAAAGCAGCCAAACCTGCAACAACAGGAGATGCCATACTGGTGCCCTGCAAATTCTGGTAAGTATTGCCGCCCGGAACAGTTGAATATATTTTTACACCGGGAGCAAAAACATCTACTTCTTTTTTACCATAGTTAGAAAACCCGGCAGTAAGTCCACCTGATGAAATATCCTCCGATGGCCCGCTGGCTCCGACAGTTATCCAGTTTGAAGCCCTCTTATTGTCCGATAGATAAACAGGAGATGGAAAGTTGAAAGTGGTATCAACATCTTTCGCATCATTTCCTGCTGCATGCACTAATAATACGCCTTTGGTTTCCGCATACCTGACCGCGTCGTCTACCCATTGCTTCTCCGGTGAATAACTTTTGCCAAAACTCATATTAATTACTTTGGCGCCATTATCAACCGCATACCGAATGGCAAGAGCTATATCTTTATCGTGTTCATCACCGTCGGGTACCGCGCGTACCATCATGATCTTAACGTTATCGGCAATACCGTTTATTCCGACACCATTGTCTCTCGCGGCCGCTATGATCCCGGAAACATGGGTTCCATGCAGGGCCGATTTGTTGCTGACCATTACATTATTATTGCCGTAGAACTTATCATTAAAATCATTGTAATTGTCCTTTACAACATCGTTCCTGTATTCTGTGGGTGGGGTAGTGGCTGCATCAATTTTCTTTTCTTCACCGGAAACATAATCGCCAAACCCTTCCAGGAACTCCTGGTTACTGGTTTCCAAAGCATCATTGCCTTTCATCAAATCATATATCACGTTCTTTGCCCTGGAAATAGTGGGGTCATCCGAACTGAATTCGCCAAGCTCAGTACCTGTATATTTCTCTTTCCCCATCGCTTTACGAAGAATGCTATCACCCTTTAAGCAGTTCTTAAATGCTCTTTTCAGTGCAACTACTTCAAGTCCGCTCGTTTTATTATCGTCGCCCGCAATCTCTTCTGAAGATCGTTTCCATGTCTCGTATTCATATAATTCTTCTTTGGAGAGATTTTTCCCCGTTAATGTTTTCCCTTCATAATTCGATTTAAACTTATGATAGACCCTGGCGGCTTCATAAGAATCCTGTTCCACGTTTTTGCCGTCCCTGCCGCCGAGAAAGTTCCAGCCATACACATCATCTACATAACCGTTTTTATCATCGTCTATACCATTGCCGGGAATTTCCCCGGGATTATGCCAAAGAACAGATTTCAGGTCTTCATGAAGGGTATCAACACCGGAATCAATGATCGCAACAATAACCGGGGTACTCTTTATTTTTTTGGATTTGATAAAATCATAGGCACGGGCAAGACTAATACCATAATAATTGCCGCTGTCTTTCGGATTGAGAAGGTGCCATCCTTTGGGTACTTCATTTTTCTGCGCAAAAAGGCCCAGATTAAACAAGGCGCTTATTGACAGAAACAAGCATCGTTTTAATAAGATGTTCATTGATATTATTGTTTTATTACACAAAAATGCAGAAAGCCGTAAAAATACTGGTTACCATTCATATATTTTAGAAAAATAAAAACCCCCGCTCATTTTTGCAGGGGTTTATTATGCCTTGACGGCTATATATATTTATTGGTTGCTTACTTTGAGTTCAACACGGCGGTTTTTCGCTTTTTCAGCCTCAGATGTGCCTTTGCTGATTGGCCTTGTAGGGCCATAACCAATCGCGATAAGACGTGATGCGGCAATACCTTTTGATACAAGGTAAGCTTTCACATTATCTGCCCTTTGCTGTGATAATTTCATATTGGCGCCAAAAGCGGCATCACTGCTGGTATGACCTTCCACTGAAAGTACCAGGGAAGGATTTTGTTTAAGAATGCTGACTACCTGGTCCAATACTTTATGAGATGCAGGTAAAAGATTTGCTTTGCCATATGCAAATTGTACGCGACGGGCAGCGAAATTCACTTTTTCCACAATCTCTTTTTTCACTTCTTCCGGGCATCCTTTTCTTGCCACCGTGCCTTTTACATTCGGGCATTGATCTATTTCATCATTGACGCCGTCACCATCTGTATCCGGTATCGGGCATCCGCTGTACCGCGCGAGCCCCGGAACAGTTGGACATTTGTCTTCCGAGTCAGGAACACCGTCTTTATCCGTATCAACAACCGCCAGCGGACAGCCATTATTTTCTTTTACCCCAAACACGTCCGGGCATTTATCATCCTTATCCGGTATGCCATCTTTGTCTTTATCAGCATAAGGGCAACCTCCATTGGCTGCTACACCCGCTTCACCGGGACATTTATCTTCTGAATCCTGTATACCATCACCATCTGTATCGGGACAGCCTTTGAATTTTGCCAGGCCGGCTGCATCCGGACATTTATCTTCATCATCAGGGACTCCGTCTCCATCCCGGTCTTTAACTGCTTTTTCATGTTTGCCAAGCCTGTCTATAAAAACTCCGATTGTCATGCCAATTACCTGGTGTCTGAATGTGCCTGTATAGCCATCCGGCTTAAAGAAATCTTTCAGGCCACGGCTATAGTTAGCAGTCAAGAAAACGCGGCCAAATTCGAAGCCGGCAAGACCATTCGCGCCATAATCCATGATAGCATATTTCCCGGGTCCGTTGCCTACCGCAGGATCTTTATTCTCATCAACCGTATAATCGCCATTTTTAGCCACTGTTTCTGTCTTTAATCTGCCGGTATAGAAGAATGAAACGTAAGGACCGGCGCCTACCATAAAGCTTGCGCTTTTGCCCAACCTGAATTTGTAAACAAGGTTGAGCGGTATATCAATGTAATTGATGAATTCGGATGAATTGACATAGAGGGTTTGACTTACCGTAGTATCATACCGCGCTGCGAACTTGCGGCCTTTATTGGAAAAAATTATTCCGGGCTGGAAATACAGGTTCGACCCGGTTTTGAAAGGCAGGTTAGCAATGAAGCCGAAATGGATACCAGTTCGTGCCGAATACTCATTCTTTGTGGAATCCCATCCCGGAAGGTCATTTTCTTCAAGCACTTTCGATTGATGAATGCCACCAATCATGCCAATCCGGAATTGTTGAGAATGGGAAACTGTAGCTATGCACAAAGTAATAGCTACAACAGTACAGATCCGTTTCATGGAGATAGAATTTGGTTTTTATTGGATATCAGTTCTCCCTGTAAAAATTATAAATATTTTGTAGAAAATGAAACTTTTATACAGCTTTTCTGCGCCCAAAACGATTTGGCGTAGATGCCCCCGATAAGACCGTATAAACTGCAATCAGAGATCAAACTTAATACCCTGGGCGAGAGGCAAGCTCTTAGTGTAATTGATTGTATTAGTTTGCCTGCGCATATAGATTTTCCAGGCGTCGCTGCCGCTCTCGCGGCCACCCCCGGTTTCCTTTTCGCCACCAAAGGCCCCGCCAATCTCTGCGCCGGAAGTGCCGATATTAACATTAGCAATTCCACAATCACTTCCCGCGGAAGATAAAAATTGCTCGGCCTCGCGAAGATTTAATGTCATGATCGAAGATGATAAGCCCTGCGGCACTCCATTCTGGATACCAATAGCTTCATCAAGAGTTTTATACCGCAGCAAATACAAGATGGGAGCAAATGTTTCATGACATACGATTTCCATCCCCGGGTTCACTTCGGCTATACATGGTTTTACATAGCAACCGCTTTCATAACCTTTTCCTTCCAAAACACCGCCTTCTGCAATGAAATGGCCGCCTTCCATTTTGCATTTTTCAATAGCCTGCTGGTACATTTTTACCGCATCTTTATCAATCAATGGGCCTACATGATGCACTTCATTCAAAGGGTCACCGATCTTGAGTTGTTTGTAAGCAGCCATCAATCTTTTCTTTACAGTTTCATAAACATCTTCGTGGATAATTAATCTCCGGGTGGAAGTACAGCGTTGCCCGGCTGTTCCTACAGCGCCAAATAATGATCCTATAATGGCTATATCAAGATCCGCTTCTTTTGAAATGATTATAGCATTGTTACCTCCAAGTTCAAGCAAAGCTCTTCCTAATCTCGCGCCTACAGCGGCACCTACCGCTTTACCCATTCTTGTCGAACCGGTCGCAGAGATCAGTGGTATTCTTGTATCATTTGCCATCCACTCACCAGTATCCCTGCCGCCAATCACGAGATTGCCAACTCCTTCCGGAACATTGTTTTTCCTGAATACTTCAGTAATGATATTTTGACAGGCAATAGCGCAAAGCGGGGTCTTTTCAGAAGGCTTCCAGATGCAAACATCCCCGCAAACCCATGCCAGCATACTATTCCAGCTCCATACAGCAACAGGAAAATTGAAAGCGGAAATGATCCCGACAATTCCCAGCGGATGGTATTGTTCATACATCCGGTGACCGGGTCTTTCGCTATGCATGGACAATCCATATAATTGTCTCGACAAACCCACCGCGAAATCACAGATATCGATCATTTCCTGTACTTCGCCGTAACCTTCCTGCAAACTTTTTCCCATTTCATAAGAAACTAATTTACCAAGAGGCTCCTTGTTTTGTCTTAATGCTTCCCCTACCTGTCTTACTACTTCACCGCGTTTAGGGGCGGGTATCCCGCGCCATTGGACAAAAGCGTCTGTAGCTTTTTTTAGTACGGTTTCATAACTTTCTTTATCAGCAGAAGTGATTGACCCAATCAACTTGCCATCAACAGGGGAATATGAATGGATAATATCTCCTTTTGAATGAATCCATTCCTGGCCTGTACTTACGCCAGGGTTAGAAGATTCGAGCCGGAGGGCTTTCAAAAAATCCATGAATTATTTATTTGCACGCAAAGATAACATACAAACTAAGTACTGTAAGATTTATAAGATACCACCTGGAAGTCAAAAAGCTTTTTGAGCCGGTTGCAGGCTTATCATATATTTTGTCCAGAAGCTTTGTTCCTTTTTCATTTCTTCGGGGTCGAATGTCCTGGAGCCAGCACCTCTCGCTCCTCCTCTAAATCCTCTGCCACCACCACCTCCATACTGGCCTCTTCCACCACCCATTCCTCTTGAAAACCCGCCTCCACCAGGGCCTCCTTCATTTTCGCCCGGTTGTTCCATGCCCTGAGGCCTTCCGGGTCTTTCGAAAGCATTTATCTTCCAGCCAAGACTTATATCTTTTTGATTCAAAGAAGATGATTCCCCTAAAAGACTTAAAGGGATATTATATTCAATACACATAATGTCGCCGGCATCCCATTTAAATGCTATGTTCACACTGCCGGGCATAGTTAGCCCTTGTTCATCCTCCTTGTCACCTCCAAACCCAAAAAGTTTTAATGCGGTAAGCCCAAGGGACATGATATTCCTTGCAGATTTTTTATCAAATTTCTTTTTTTGCGGATCGTCGCCGGCGCCATTATTACTACCAGGATTTGAAAAGCCGCCGGAAAAATTACCTGCTTCGCCTTTAACCGGGAATTCAATCCCTTTACCTTCTTTTTTCTTTCCTTTTGTATCAATATAAAGTTTCATCCCGTTTCGCATTATTTTCATCTGCATATCAAAATCCGGAACGGACATGGCCACATACAAGTTTTTATCATCATTATCTGCTGCAAATTCTATTGTTGAATCATTGTTAATTTGAAACTTATCATCGGGCCATTCGGCTACCAATCCATCAAGGACATGGATAATATGACCTGTATCAACATGGCTGCCGGGAACAAGGTAAAAGGACCGGGGAGACCTGCTAAAGGATAAGAGAATCAACACACCGGCGATTGAAAGAAAAAGCTTCATTGTACCAGGTTTAAATGCAGAAATTATTAGACGGCAGCAACTGACGAAACCTGCCTGGATCTTCAGCGTGAAAAAAGTGAAAATATACTTTATGCAAATGTAGGAGGTATAAATAGTTATTATACACTGCTTCTTGTTAATAAAATACTATTAGTATTCTCTTAAAAAATAAACGGCCAGATCCGTCACGCCCGGAAGGTTTTTTTGATCAATACTGCTCACCTTCATTGGGGAAATCCACAGACTTTACATCTTTAATATACTTTTGAATGGCGGCAGTCACCTGTTCATTCAAATTAAGGTATTGCCGTAAAAAACGAGGTTTGAATTCTATATTAAGTCCCAGCATATCGTGCATGACTAATACCTGCCCGTCACAATATTTACCGGCGCCGATGCCAATAGTCGGGATGCTCAGGCTTTTACTTACTCCCTTGGCAAGGGACGCGGGAATTTTTTCAAGTACTATCGCAAAGGCGCCGGCCTCCTGCAACAGCAGGGCGTCTTTCTTTAATTTATCAGCTTCTGATTTTTCAGTCGCCCTTACTACATAGGTCCCGAATTTATTGATAGACTGCGGCGTCAAACCAAGATGCCCCATTACCGGTATCCCTGCACTGACGATCTTCTTTACGGAATCAATGACTTCTTCACCACCTTCTAATTTTACCGTATGCGCGCCGCTCTCTTTCATGATGCGGATGGCAGATGCCAATGCGATCTCGGAGTTGGACTGGTAATAACCAAACGGGATATCGGCGACGATCAATGCCCTTTCCCTTGCTCTCACCACGCTTTGCGCATGATAGATCATTTGATCCAGTGTAATAGGCAGGGTTGTAGTATGACCCGCCATTACATTACTGGCACTATCACCTACCAGTATAATATCAATACCGGCCGCATCAAAAATCTTTGCAAAAGAATAATCATAAGCAGTGATCATAGAAATCTTTTCTCCTGCCTGTTTCATCTTCTGGATGGTGTTGGTAGTGACCTTTTTGATTTCTTTTATGTCTTTGTTTTCTGCCATGTATTCATTTTGAAATTTTGGGATTGGGAAATTGGGAAATTTCCTCTTTCTGACTGACCTTATTTTTCTTGGCTGTCTTGTTTGAAGCAGTAAAGATAGCGGTTAGCTCCCTTGCTTCATTTAGTAAAGGTAGAATTGTTTCTGCTAAACTATTCCTTGTACCGGGAATGATATCCAGCCAGAATGTCGATTGATCTGCTTCTTCTTCGGCTACGGCAATCTTTGAAATAAACTCAGCATGTGACCCGGCCAGGCAAGCAGACCGGTAATTTGCGGCCACGGATGAAGCCGATCGCCCTAACTGGTTTCCTATAATATTAGCACTTCTTTTATTGGGAAGTTTATCAACGAAATTCAGAACATCAACGGCAAATTTCTTCGTGCGGATTTTAAGGTCTTTTTCTGTCCTAAAAAGATTTGATCTAAAATAGATCAATCCCAAAACTCACCAATCGTCTTTTTCCCTATTATAAACGATCTTTCCCCGAAATTCCCAAATTCCCATAGTGACTCATTTTGGGATTTTGTTCTTCGCTTTGCCCGGAATGACATTGGGATCCCTCTTGCATCGGGAGGAAATTTGTCCAAGATTGAAATTGGGTTATCCTTTCGAAGTAGTTTGAGAACCGGCGCATCAGGAAACAACCTGTTTGAAGAATTTCCCAATTCCCCCTTTTCCCAATAACTCTACACTTCCACCTCCTTTAACTTTACCTCTTCATACAAATTGTGGATGAGACCATCGGCCAAACCTATTTTGGGAACAAATATCTCTTCTGTATCGGACCAGCGCATAACGTTGATATAAATAAGCAGTGCAGGTACAATTACATCGGCTCTGTCTTCCCGGAGTTTGAACAGGCTCATTCGCTGGGGTATGGACAGGATACTGAATTCTTTATAATATTCCCGCAATAATTCCAGCGAAAGCGGCTTGCCATCTTTTCTTTTTGAAATAGAAAATATCTTGTTGATATTTCCGCCCGAACCGATAGCAGTTACATGATGATAGCCCTTCGTTTTAAGTTTAATGAATTCTTTCATCTGGTCCCAGTCGGCTTCTGATACCTGGTTCTTCAGCAGCCGTATCGTTCCGATATCAAAGGATTCTTTAAAAATGAGTTTGCCGTCGCTAAAAAAAGTAAGTTCAGTGCTGCCGCCACCCACATCTATATAGAGATACGATTCATCCGCGGTCATGTTTTCTGCGACGTGGTTTTCGTAGATGAATGAAGCTTCTTCGCGGCCGCTGATTATATTGATCTGGATGCCTGTTTCCTCTTTTACCCTTTTAATAATAGCATCTCCGTTGGCGGCATCGCGCATCGCGGAAGTGGCACAGGCCCTTAGATGTTTGACTTCATATATCTCCAGCAGCAATTTGTAAGATTTGATCGTTTTAATAATCTTCTCCGTTTTCATAGGGGAAATTTCTCCCTTATCAAATACATCGAAGCCAAGACGGAGAGGAACCCGTACCAGGGCTACTTTGATGAATTCAGGAACCGCCTGGGGGCCCGGTATCACATCACTTATCAGCAATCTTGCGGCGTTGCTTCCGATATCAATGGCTGCCAGTCTCACGGGTGCTTGGTATTTTTTTGAATAAATAATTATAGGTCTCTACCTGGGAACGGATTTTCTTCTTGGTTGTTCTTACATATTCATTGTTCAGTTCATTGTTCAGCCACCTCGCTTTTACATTATCCTGTAATTGTATATCCAATATATCTTTCAACTCTTTTATGATCTCTTCATTCCACACCGGGCAAGTAGCTTCAACACGATGTTCGAGGTTTCTCAGCATCCAATCGGCCGAAGATATATAAACTTTCTCTTTACCCTTATTATGAAATACCCACACACGTGCATGTTCGAGGTATTCGTCTACAATACTCACGGCTCTCACGGGCTTCCTGAATTTCTTATTTTCGGAAAGCATACAGAAAATACCCCGCACAATTAATTTAATCGGCACACCGGCCCTGGCAGCCTCATAGAGCTTCATGATCATTTCTTCATCAGAAAGTGAATTCATTTTTAAGATCATCCCTGAAGGCTTATTCTTGGCTGCCTGCTTTATTTCATTATCAATCAGCTTATAGATTTCCTTACGAACCATGTGCGGGCTTGGCAATATGGTATCGCAATTCTTTAAAAAATGAAATCCTGTTTTTGGCTGTTCGAGGAAATTAAATATCCGGCTTACATCAGCCATGATCCTGGCATTGGCAGTAAGGAGGCAATGATCTGCGTACACTTTTGCCGTTCTTTCATTCAGGTTGCCGGTGCTTACGAACCCGTAGAGGATTTGTTTGTCCTTTATTTTTTTCCGGATCATGCATATCTTACAATGCACTTTCATATTAGGAATCTCCACAAGGACCTTAACGCCTTCTTCTTCCAGGCGCACTTTCCATTCAAGGTTGGCTTCCTCCTCGAAACGGGCCCGCAATTCCAGCATGACGATCACATGTTTACCATTTCGCGCAGCATTGATCAAAGTATTAATAATTCTTGATTGTTGTGCCAGCCTGTAGCAGGTGATCTTGATAGTCGTTACATCCGGATCAAAAGCAGCTTCACGCAACAGGTCAATAATAGGAGTGAAGGAGTGATAGGGCAGATGCAGCATCACATCTTGCCTGAGCACTACCTCGGATATGCGTTGCTCGGCAAGCAGGGGATGATCAAAAGGTTTCTTACGTGTTCTTTTTTCTCTGAAAACCTGGTCAGGAAAATCCATAAAGTGCCGGAAATTATGAATCCGGCCACCCGGGATCAGGTTATCTCTTTTTGTCAGGTGTAACCTTCTTATAAGGTATTCCAGCAAGCCCGGATCCATTTCGCGGTCATATACAAACCGCACTGGTTTGCCTTTGCGGCGGTTTCTCAGTCCTTTTTCGATTCGCAGTATAATGTTCGTGGAAATGTCATTATCTATATCTATTTCCGCATCCCGGGTTACTTTAAAAATATGAGAATTGTACTGGTCGTATCCAAAAAAGGAAAAAATACCCGGGAGATTGAATCGTATTATATCTTCAAGGAGAATGATGTGGTGCTCCTCTGTTGCAGAGGGCAATAATATAAATCTTCCCAATACACGGCTTGGTATTTCTATCAGCGCGTATTTCCTGTTCAGTGCAGTATCTTTTTTCCACATGACCACGGCGAGGTAGATGGATTTGTCACGCAGGTTCGGAAACTCCGGTATGTTCTCTATCATCAGCGGGATGATATTCGGGCTTACCTCTTCGTCATAATAATTGCGGACAAATTCCTGTTGTTGCGGTGTCAATTCTTTTTCTGTCCGGAGAAATATTTTTTGCTCATTTAATTGTTTCAAAAGGTCTTCCCAGATCCGGTTGAATTCTCCCTGCTGGTTCAGCACGATCATCTGTATCTCATCAATGATTTTCTGCGGATCGGCTTCGAGGTGGATATTGGCCTTGCTGCCAAACTGGATCATTCGTTTGAGGGTAGCTACCCTGACCCTGAAAAATTCGTCGAGGTTGTTGGAGAAAATTCCCAGAAACCGTATTCGCTCTTTAAGAGGCACAGCAGGATCAGCTGCTTCCTGCAATACCCGCGCATTAAATGAAAGCCAGCTTATATCTCTTGCAATTGCCTTACGCTTTACATGGATCATACGATAAAAAATTCATCAGCCGCCGTGATAAAATTAATAAAGAACTATGTTGAATGGTGTTAAGTTTTGATGGTGAGTGGTCGGCAGTGAATAGTGAGTGATGAGTAAACTCCCTATTTTAGAATATTCAATTCACCATTGACCCTTCACCATTCACCACTCATTTCCTTATCTGGTTAATAAGATTTGTAGTGGAGTATCCTTCCATTACCGGGTTGATAACAACGCGGCCTCCGTTTGCTATTACTTCCTTCGCGCCGACAACCTGGTCAACTGTATAATCGCCGCCTTTTACCAATATATCCGGCATCAGGCCTTTTATCAATTCAAGAGGTGTATCTTCTTCAAATAGCACTACTGCATCCACTACCAGTAAAGATGCCAGCACGGCGGCTCTCGAATCCTGGCTGTTAACAGGGCGGCTCTCACCCTTTAATCGCCTGGCAGATGCATCTGAGTTCAGTCCCACCACCAGGTAATCCGCCTCCTTGGCCGCCTGCGATAATGAAAAGATATGCCCCGCGTGAAGTATGTCGAATACACCGTTGGTAAAGGATATCTTTTTCCCTAACACCCTCCATTGCAGAACACGCTGTTTTGCTTCAGGAAAGGAAAATATTTTTTGAGAAATAAAATCAACTTTTTTCATCCTTTCATAATGTGGATTGCTGAAGTTTTTTCTTATTATAGAGAGGCAGCGCTGCAAAACTAACTAAACCGCCAATAATAACTACTGTCGTATTCGACAGCCATAATAACCATCCAAAAGCTGAAGCAACACCCCTTGATAAACCATGGATCATCATCGTCTTTTCCAGGAAATATGCGTACCCGCCGATACCACCCGGGGTTATCGTCATGCCGATACTGCCGGCCGATAAAACAGTGAAGGCTTCTTTTATGCCATAGCCTCTTGTTTCCCGCAGGGCAAAAAAACCAATATAACCGGCCACGAGATATAATCCCCACAAAAGAACAGTGTACAAGATGAATAATTTTTTCTTCTTAAGATGCTGTACCGCGCTTATTCCTTCCCACACTTTTTTGGCGGTCTTCTTAAAGCCCGATAAGAGATCCCTGAAATTTTTCTTCTTGATGATCATCCACCCGGCGATAAGCAAAACGACTATCCCGGTTATAACAAGGAGGATAAAATTCCCGGATATCTTTTTACTTTCCGCTTCTCCGGGATCGTTGAGTACTTTGTCGACAAATTGCTGGTAAAGCCCCGGCTGCAGGATGATCGTGATCGCGAAAACAATCAGCAGGGTAATGGCGTCGACCAGCCTTTCCAGGATGATGGTACCGACCAATTTTTCGGCAGGCACTTTTTCATAACGTGCAAGTACCGTACATTTCAATACCTCGCCTAATCGTATCACGGCCTGGTTGACGAGGTAGCCGATCATCACAGCAAAAAAAGTATTGGCCCTGCTGGGTTTATAACCAAGCGAACTGATCAGCAACCGCCAGCGCATGGCCCTTACATAATGACTAAGAAATAGGATAGTGAAAACAGGAATGGCCAGGTAATACCGTGCATGCCGTAATGCGAACCGGATCTGCATTCGCTCAGCCTTCCCGATATCTTTTACTGAAAGCCAGACAAAAAAAAAGCCGAGTCCGAAAAAAAAGAGGTACTGTAGTATCGTCCGAACGTGCCTGTTCATTTTATCGAAAATAAGCCTATGTCTTTAAACCGCAAAGCTCAACAGGATTACACTTATTATAATTTGTTGCCTTCTTTAGGAAAGACGATCCGGGGCTTGAATGATTTTGCCTTTTCAAAATCCATCGCTGCATAAGAAAGGATAACTACAATATCTCCCGGCATTCCTTTCCTGGCAGCCGGTCCGTTCAGACAACAGATCCCGGAACCTTTCTTCCCTTTTATCACATAAGTCTCAAGCCTCTCACCGTTATTCACATTCACTACCTGTACTTTTTCATTTTCAATAAGGTTGGCTGCATCCATCAGCTCTTCATCAATAGTTATGCTTCCAACATAATTCAGATCAGCTTCTGTAATAACGGCGCGGTGTATTTTTGATTTTAAGATTTCTATGTTCATGTTGACAAAGTTAAGAAGTCCGAAAGTCGGGAAGACCGGAAGTCCCAAAGCCGATTCATTACAATTGGCTGTTTCTTTCCGACTTTCGGACTTTCCGGACTTATATCAGCAAATTATCAATTAACCTTACCTCATTGAGGAAGGCAGCGGCTAATGCAACCAGTTTTTGCTTGCCGTCCCACTCATCAACAGGCTGCAAAGTAGCTGCATCGGCTGTTTCGATATAATCAACCCTGAAGCCGTTCGCGGACAAGTTGGCGGAGGCAGTTTGTTTAATTGCCTGCAGGTTACCTTTATGCAAATTATCCTTTATATAATTTAGTGCTTTATAAATAGCCGGGGCCTTCCCGCGTTCTTCCTGGTTCAATCTCATATTACGGCTGCTCATAGCAAGGCCATCCGGTTCACGAAAAGTAGGACAAATGATGGTGTTTAATGGCAGAAGTCCTGTTATTTCAATCAGCCGGGTGATCACCATACATTGCTGGTAGTCCTTCTGCCCGAGGTATAAGTTACCGGGCTTGACTATGTCTAATAAGCGATGCATTACCTGGCATACACCCTGGAAATGCCCGGGACGATATTTACCTTCAAAGATGGTCTCCAAGTAACCAAAGTCATAATGCTCCTTTTCCGGCTTTTCACCGGCGGGATATATTTCTTCCACCGCCGGAAGAAATAATATATCACAGCCTGCCGCTTCGAGAAAAAGAATATCTTTTTCTATAGTTACCGGGTATTTCTCAAAATCAGAAGGATCATTAAATTGAGTTGGATTGACAAATATGCTACAAACTGTTATTGAAGTATCTTCTCTACTCCGTTCAATAAGAGACAGATGTCCGGGGTGCAGGGCTCCCATTGTAGGAACGAAACCAATTTTCCTGCCTTCTTGTTTCATGGCGTTCAGGCAGGCCCGGATATCCGATTTTTTTTTGAATAATATCATAAAAAACGATGGTATTTGGCGGCAAGATGCTTACAAACTTAGCTATTCGTTATAAATCAGTACCTTTGCCCCTCTTTTTTAAAAGACAAATCTAAACGGGACAGCATGTCAGCCAAAAAAAGAATTTTATTTATTGCAAATGAAATGTCGCCCTACCTGGAGCTGACAGAATTTTCGGAGATCGTAAATAAACTGGCTATCAAAGCGAATGACAACGGGTTCGAGGTTCGTTGCATTATGCCCCGCTTTGGTAATATCAATGAACGTCGTCATCGCCTGCACGAAGTGGT
Source organism: Bacteroidota bacterium (assembly GCA_030706685.1). Taxonomy (GTDB): domain Bacteria; phylum Bacteroidota; class Bacteroidia; order Chitinophagales; family Chitinophagaceae; genus VBAT01. Next base: position 25,139 of record JAUZOA010000013.1, on the reverse strand, counting down.
TCGGCTGTCGGGGATTAATGTTTCGGTCGACAATGACGATATGCCTTTGCAGATAAAGGTGGCTTCCTTACCCAGCGCCAGGTTGCAGGTCTATTTCCTGGAAAATGAAGACCTTTTTAAAAGAAAATTCATCTTTCATGATGAAAACGAAAAATGGTTTGATGATAACGGCCTCCGGACAATATTTTTTTGCAAAGGAGCGCTGGAGACAGTAAAGAAATTCGGATGGCCCCCGGATATTATTCATTGCAGCGGCTGGATGACAGGGCTTGTTCCTGCTTACCTGAAAACCGTTTACAAAAAAGAACCTGTTTTTTCCCACAGCAAGATCGTATTCACGATAGGCCAGAATACATTTAAAGAAAAACTTGGCAGTGATTTTCTCAATAAAGCCCTGATCCATCCTTCCCTCAAGGAAAAAGACCTTGAAGCTTTCAAGGAAGCTAACAATACAGCTATGTTCCGTGGCGGCGCTACCTATGCGGATGCCATTACATTCGGCGCGGAAAAAGTTGAAAAAAAATTGTTGGACGAATTTTCAAAAGTGAGAGGTAAAAAGACTTTGCAGTATAATCCTGAATCTGATTTAACAGACTATTTACAACTGTATAACGACCTTGCAGCCAAGTAACCTCACCCTTAGCTTTTCCATAAATGGAGAAGGAAGAAACAACAATCATAACCATTGTAACTTTTTTTTTGTGAAGAAAAGACAACTGTCACTAACGATTGGATTATTTATTACCAGCGTTTTCATCTTATTTACCTCCTGCCGAAAGATCAATGAAGCCACCGAATTAGGAAGTGATCTCATTCCCCCTGTTGATAATATCACCACTTTCGATACCACGCTTTCTGTAGAAGCTTACAATGGTCTTTTTACGTTGAGCGATCCTGACCCAACATTATTGGATTCAACCCGGGGCCATTATTCGGATGAACAGTTTCTTGGATTGATCAGCAACGACCCCTTCTTCGGAAAAACAGATGCCCGGATGTTTTTTGAGCTGAAGCCTCCCAGTTTCAAATATACTTTTTTAAATACCCGCGATAGTATTTACATTGACTCTGTTGTTCTTGTGTTGAATTATGTAGAAACCTATGGTGACAGTACTGCGCAACAGACGGTCAAGGTCTATGAAATGCCCTCTGAATTAAGAGTGGATACCGGTTTTCTTACCCGGCAGGATCCATTCGGCCCAAGTGGCATTTACGGCCAGCAGCTCGGCTCCAAAACATTTATTCCTGCAGGTTTAAAGGACTCTGTAAAAGCTTTCCAGGATACAACGGCTTCTCAATTGCGAATCCCGCTCGATACGGTCTGGGGGTCAAAACTCCTGAGGTATGATACATCCGGGGGCAGCAACGATGCTTATTCGAGTGACTCTTTATTCACGGATAAATTCAAGGGCTTTGCCCTGCAATCGACATCAGGTAATGCGATTATGGGCTTTAATCTGACGGGCGCCAATACCAAGCTGGCTATTTACTACAAATATGCGCATGGCAAGGGGCTGGCCGATCTGGATACAACCGTGGCTTATTTTTCTTTTAAACCTTATGATACTTATCTCCTAGCCGGCTCAGCTGCGGCCAATTATATTCAACGTGATTACAGCGGTACTCCATTATTGGCAGCCCAGGGAGGTACTACACCGGATCCTTTTGTTTATATTCAAAATACACCCGGTTCATTTGCTACCATCAAAGTACCCGGCCTGGCAGGCATGAATAACTGCGTTGTTCACAGGGCCGAGCTGATCGCGGAAGAAGTATATGATATCAGTGATAACAATTTTACTCCGCCAGCGAATTTATTCCTCGATGCCTACGATTCGTCGTTGTCAAAATATCTCCTGTTCCCTTATGATCTTAGTTTTAACTCCTCGGGTGGTTTGAGTTTAACTAGTTTCGGCGTCGCCCCTATCAATGCATTAGACGGGTCAGGAAATGCAATCAAAACCTGGCATTTTGATATCTCCCGCTATATACAGCATGTAGTTAACAAAACCGAACATGCGTATAACTTCCGGATATTTTCACCGTTTTACGTGTCTGAGCAGTACAGGCCTGTTACCGGGGCTACTCCGGTAACCCAGATCGTAACGGTTAATCCCGGTTTGGCAAAAGGACGGGTAAGATTGGCGGGTGGTACCGGGCCTCAGCGAATGCGGCTGCGGATCGTATATTCCAGGCTTTAGTGTATAAGCTTTTTTTATTAATAATTGGATCGGGTGTTATATTTGCACCCGATTAAATTTATTATACTAACTCAATACAAAATTTAAAGTTCAATTATGCCTTACCTCTTTACTTCTGAAAGTGTTTCTGAAGGACACCCGGATAAAGTTGCCGACCAGATATCCGATGCCCTTATTGATAATTTTCTTGCTTTTGATGCCCAATCCAAAGTGGCCTGCGAAACATTAGTTACCACCGGGCAGGTTGTACTGGCAGGTGAAGTGAAATCAAAAGCGTACCTCGATGTACAAGAGATAGCCCGGGAAGTTATTCGCAAGATCGGTTATACGAAAAGCGAATATATGTTTGAAGCAAGCTCATGCGGTGTGTTGTCTGCTATCCATGAACAATCCTCAGATATCAACCAGGGAGTTGATCGTACCAAAAAAGAAGAACAGGGCGCCGGCGACCAGGGAATGATGTTTGGCTATGCCACCAATGAAACAGAGGATTACATGCCGCTGGCACTTGACCTGGCCCATAAATTATTATTGGAGCTGGCCGCCATGAGAAGGGAAAATAAGCAAATCAAATACCTGCGTCCCGATGCCAAGAGCCAGGTGACACTGGAATATGATGACAATAACAAGCCCGTAAGGATTGATGCGATCGTAGTTTCTACCCAGCATGATGACTTTGATACAGAAACTAAAATGCAGGCGAAGATCAGGGAAGATATTATCAATATTCTTATCCCCAGGGTTAAATCGAAATACAAAAAATACGCAAAGCTTTTTAACGATAAGATTAAATACCATATTAACCCGACCGGGAAATTTGTTATTGGCGGGCCTCATGGTGATACGGGTCTTACCGGCCGCAAGATCATTGTTGATACATACGGTGGCAAAGGCGCGCATGGCGGTGGCGCTTTTAGTGGCAAAGATCCAAGCAAGGTTGACCGGAGCGCTGCTTATGCTACGAGACATATTGCCAAGAACCTCGTTGCGGCCGGCGTGGCAGAAGAAGTGCTGGTACAGGTTTCTTATGCTATTGGTGTAGCCCAGCCTACCAGTATTAATGTAAATACCTTTGGCACCGCAAAAGTAAAAATGAAGGATGGACAAATTGCCGGTATCGTGGAAGGCATTTTTGATATGCGCCCTTACTTTATCGAACAAAGACTGAAATTGCGCAACCCCATCTACAGCGAAACTGCAGCTTACGGGCATATGGGCCGCAAACCTGAAATAGTGGAAAAAACATTTGCTACCCCGGATGGAAAAACAGTAAAAAGAAAAGTAGAATTATTTACCTGGGAAAAACTAGACTATGTTCCTAAAATAAAAAAGGCATTCGGCTTATAAACTTTCCACGGGTTCATTTATATTTAATTTATCCACCTGGTAGTGCCGGGTGGATTTTTTTTCCTTTCAAATGGAATTCTACTCCTCCCTCAGTTCTGAAATATTCTTTGTTTCTTTGAAAAGTGAAAAATTTCAGGCAGCAGCATCGCCCCAAAAAAAGTTCCCTTGTCATAGGCCGTAAACCGGTAACAGAAGCGATCCTCTCCGGTAAGCAACTCGACAGGATTTACCTGGATACAAACGCTCACGGACCCTCCATCGATGAGATAAAGAAACTGGCTTCACAGCACAATATACCCGTCAATTATGTACCGGCAGCAAAATTGAATGGATTCAATATAGCAAGCCATGAAGGCTGTGTAGCCATGATCGCTAAAGTTCAGTATCACGATCTGCAGGACATCATTTCTTTTGTCATAGAGAAAGGAGAGGCTCCGCTTTTCCTGGTTTTAGATGGTATCACTGATATACGCAATATCGGCGGTATCGCCCGCACTGCATTTTGTTGCGGGGTGCATGCCCTTATCATCCCGGACAAAGGGGTAGGGGCGTTAAATGAAGATGCCATACTGACTTCCGCGGGCGCCCTGGAAAAAATTCCTGTCTGCCGTGTGAAAAGCCTGATGAAAACAGTGGATGAACTTCACCTGAACGGGATCAAAGTGTTGGCCAGTGAAATGACGGCGGAAAAAAATGTATTTGATTGTGATTTCAAAGAACCTGTTGCTATCGTCATGGGCAGCGAAGAAAAAGGAATCTACCCGGCATTAATGAAAATATGCGATGAGCGATTCAAGATCCCGATGGCCGGGGATTTTGAATCGCTGAATGTATCCGTTGCCACAGGCATGATTTTGTACGAAGTGGTGCGGCAACGAATGTTAAAATAAGAGCCCGTGTTTAAGAATGAAAAACTGGTCTGAGAATAATGCCCGGGTTTGAATGTTTTCCTGCAGAACCCTGTATAAAAAAATGCCTGCTCACTGATCTTTTTATCTTTCATAATTGGTATACCAGAAAATATAGATAAAACAGGAAAGAAACCCGGTATTGCCAGTTTAACCGGAAGCGTCTTTCCGCCAATGGCAGGTTATCATAACTCCCCGTCATAATATTACCTTTGTATAGCCGATAAGTTTTATCCGGCTTTTTTTATGAATGAGGCCCAGGTCAAAATCATCGAATGTCCCCGTGATGCCATGCAGGGGTGGACGCATTTTATCCCTACCGCGATGAAGATTAAATATATTAACTCATTATTGAAAGTAGGGTTCGACACTATTGACTTCGGCAGTTTTGTTTCACCGAAAGCTATTCCGCAGATGGCGGATACCCCTGAAGTAATAAGGAATTTGGAATTAGGAATTAGTGCTACCAAATTGCTTGCTATAGTGGCTAATCAGCGGGGCGCGCAGGAAGCAAGTGTTTATGACCAGGTAACTTATCTTGGATTTCCTTTTTCTGTTTCCGAAACTTTTCAGCAGAGAAATACCAATTCATCAATCGAAGAATCTTTAAACAGGGTTGAAGAGATTCAAAATCTTTGCATAAAGACCGGGAAACAACTGGTCATTTATATTTCAATGGGTTTTGGGAACCCCTATGGGGATCCCTATTCAGAAGAAATTGTTTTTAAATGGGTGACAAAAATGGTAGAATTGGATATCAGGGTCATTTCGCTCGCTGATACGGTTGGCCTGGCTTTGCCTGAGCAGGTGTACGATATTACCAGCTACCTGGTTGAATCGTTGCCGGGGACTGAAATAGGAGTTCATCTTCATTCCACCGCCAATAACTGGAGAGAAAAATTAGAAGCTGCGGTAAACGCAGGTTGTACGCGTTTTGACGGCGCGCTCAAAGGAATTGGCGGTTGCCCGATGGCGGGCGATGAATTAGTGGGAAATATGAATACGGAATGGATGATCCGCTACTTTGAAGAACATCTTTTATCTCCGCAATTAAACAAAGAAGCACTGGCGGAAAGCCTTGAAATAGCTTCAAAAATATTTATATAGCCATGTACGATGTCAGATGTACGATGTACGCCGGTTTGATAGCCGGAGAGTATTTCTATTATTGGAGTGTCGTACATCGTACTTCGTACATCTAACATCGTACTTTTGACTCTATGGATTTCATGTTGAATATTGACCTGAAGAAACTTCCCCGGTTCATCAATTACCTGGATAGGATTTTATTGACCGGGTCATGTTTTACCGAGCATATTGGCAACGCGCTGGCCGATTCCAAATTCTCCGTTTTACAGAATCCTAACGGGATATTATTTGACCCGGTGAGTGTTGGCAAAAGCCTGCTGTCTTATATTGACAACAAGCAATATGATGAATCGGAACTGTTTTATTTGAACGAAGTCTGGAACAGTTGGCAGCATCATTCCCGGTTTTCCAATATGAATTTGAAGGATGCTGTTCAAAATATCAATAGGTCCCAGCAACGGGCACATACTTTTTTAAAAAGTGCCGACTGGCTCATTATCACTCTTGGATCTTCTTTTTCCTATCGCCTGACCAGGGAAGCGGGATCTGCGAAAGCCCCTCCTCCGGAGGGGTTTGGGGAGGTCGCCAATTGCCATCGCGCTCCCGCCCAATGGTTCCATAAACATTTATTGGAAATCAATGAAACAATTTCCATACTGGAAGATTGTTACCGGCAATTAATGAAATTCAATCCCGGTATATATATTATTCTTACAGTAAGCCCTGTCCGCCATACCCGGGATGGGGTAGTGGAAAATAATCGCAGTAAAGCAAGGCTGATAGAAGCCGTTCACAACCTGGCCGGCCGGTTTGATAATATATTTTACTTCCCGGCTTACGAGCTCGTGATCGACGTGCTAAGGGATTACCGGTTTTATGATATTGACCTTGCTCATCCCAATTATATGGCCACGGAATTTGTACTGGAAAAATTTTCCGCGTCCTGTATTGATGAATCGTCTCAACAACTAATGCAGGAAATAAGAAAGATCAGCATAGCCCGGAAACATAAAGCGTTTCAGCCCGGCACGCAAGCTCACCGGCAATTCCTGATGAACCATTTTGAAAAAACGAAAATGCTGAAAGAGAAATATCCTTTTCTTAACCTGGATGAAGAGCTGGCCTATTTTTCTCAAACCTGAGTTCTTTTTGTACTTAACCTCCGATAACTTATCTTTTCCGCATCAAAATCTATGACATCTCTGATGAAAGCTGAATTACAGAAAGAGTTTTTGAAATTATTTGCCGCGAAGCCTGAACATATTTTCTTTTGTCCCGGCCGTGTCAACCTGATCGGAGAACATATAGACTATAATGGGGGTAAAGTAATGCCCTGCGCCATTTCACTGGGAACATTTCTGGCAGTAGCAAGAAATAGCGATAAACTATTCCGGTTCCGAAGCCTTGATTTCCCCGAGACGGCTGACCTGCGTCTCCAGGCATCCTATTCCAAAACCGGTAAAGAATGGTTCAACTATCCGCTCGGAATAATTGACCAGTTGCTCAAAGAAGATCATATTGTTTCAGGGCTGGATATGCTTTTTTACGGTAATCTGCCGGTAGGAGCCGGACTGTCTTCCTCCGCTTCCATTGAAGTGCTGACCGCGTTTGCCATACAAACGATCTTTCAATTGAATATTTCCAATCCCGATATCGCCTTACTTTCTAAAAGAGTAGAAAACGAATTTATCGGGGTGAACTGCGGTATCATGGATCAGTTTGCGGTAGCCATGGGAAGGGCCGATAAAGCCATTTTACTCAATTGTGATACGCTGGAATATGAATACCTGCCTTTTCAAACCGGGGATTATAGTTTGGCCATCATCAACAGCAACAAGCAGCGGGCATTGGCAGAATCAAAATACAATGAACGTTTTACCGAATGCGGTGCAGCTTTGAAAAGCCTGAAAAAGAAATTGAAAGTTGAAAACCTGTGCGACGTGGACATTCCTGCATTCCAGGCCCACAGGCATCTCATCAATGATCCGGTATTGGAAAAAAGAGCCTTGCATGTGATCAGTGAAAACGAAAGAGTAAAAGAAGCCAGGGAAGTTTTGTCTGCCGGCAATTTGAAACGCTTTGGGGAATTGATGTATGCTTCTCATGAATCCCTGAAGGAATTATATGAAGTGTCGGGGAAAGAACTGGATGCGATTGTTGATTTTTGTAAAACATACCCCGGTTGTATCGGTGCCAGGATGACCGGCGCTGGTTTTGGCGGCTGCGCTATTGCATTGGTAAAGAAAGATCAGTTTGATGATTTCTCCCGGCAGTTAACCGCTTATTACCAAAATAAGATCGGCTATGATCCGGGAGTGTTTGCGTCGGCAATAGGGGATGGAGTAAGGAGTTTATAATTTATTGTTCCCGGTTTATAGTTCTTTCGGGCTGAAGTTTTCCGGCGATCAGGACCTTTCTTCTTTAATGAACCATAAACTTCAAACTATTCCAGATAAACATTTAATGTATTCTGTCGCCCCGAACAACTAAGTGCTCCATAATCTCCGCTTCATGATCCAGCCATTCCTTCCAGCGTTTTCTTACTTTTTCCTTATCAATATAAGTTTCGGCGAGTTCGATAAACAGGGTATAATGTCCCGCCTCGCTTTCCATAAAGCGCCGGTAAAATGACCTGAGGTATTCATCCTCCAGTCGTTCACTGAGCCGTTTAAACCTTTCACAACTGCGGGCCTCGATCATGGCCATGGTTAATAACCTGTCGAGAAGATTATCCTCCGGGCTGCCGCCTTTTACCTGGAAATCAAGCAGGGCATTTACATACTCATCTTTTCTCTGTTTGCCGAGCTTAAGATCTCTTTTTTGCAACTCGGCCAGCACCAGGCGGAAATGACCCCATTCTTCGGTAACCACCGGGGCAAGTTCGGCTACCAGTTTTTCCCGGTCGCTATACCGCTGGATCAGGGATATGCAGGAGGTAGCGGCTTTTTGCTCACAATAAGCATGATCGGTGAGAATTTCACCCAATGATTTTTCAGCCAGGTTTACCCAACGAGGGTCGGTTGGCAGATGTAAACCGAGAATATTTTTAGTGTCTTGCGATAATTCCATGCTTGCAAATGTAGGCGCCAAAAGGCTTGTTACCTGTGTTTTGCCCTGAAAATTAGCTAACTAAAGCTTTTGCCATTCGGTTTCATTGCCTTACCTTTGCCGCCACAATTATCAGATACCAATCGGATGAATTAAAAAAACAAAGATGCCTTTAACAAAAGAAAAAACCGCAACTATTTTTAAAGAATTTGGAGGAAAAGCTTCCAATACCGGTTCTATCGAAGGTCAGATAGCCCAGTTGACTGAGCGCATCGCCCAGATCAGTGAGCACCTTCAGCAAAACAAAAAAGATTTCTCCACCCATCGCGGACTGATGCAGTTAGTTGGTAAACGTAAACGTTTATTGAATTACATGCAGAGGCACAACCTGACCGGTTACCGCCAATTGATAGAGAAACTCGGATTAAGAAAGTAAGAAACCCCCAATCCGGAAGTCGGGAGGGGTCTTTTATAGTGAAGTTTCTTTACCAAATTATAAAGAACGAATTTATTATAAATGATTATTCCCAACTTCTCCGCAGATGTTGGGAATAACTGTTTTTAATCTCCTGGATTTTATACTTCGAATTTATTTGCTTGATAACGGACAGAACCCTGAACGGAGCGCCGCAAGGGACGATGATAGTAGTAATGCAGCCGGGCTCATAATTTTCTAATATTTTATTTGTCATTTCTAATTTCTCATTTCTATGTTACAACAACCGATTCGAAAAACATTTGATATAGGCGATGGCCGTGAAGTAACGATTGAAACAGGCCGTCTTGCCCGCCAGGCCGATGGTGCTGTTACCGTGTCGCAGGGCAATTGCATGATACTGGCAACAGTAGTCGCCAGCAAAGAGCCCAAAGAAGGGCAAAACTTTTTTCCCTTATCAGTAGATTACCAGGAAAAATTTGCCTCTGCTGGCCGTATCCCTGGCTCTTTTTTTAAAAGAGAAGCCCGTTTGAACGATTACGAGATACTGACTTCGCGTTTAATTGACCGCGCGCTTCGTCCCCTGTTCCCAGATGATTATTTGTGTGAAGTACAGGTGCTGGTAACACTCATTTCCAGTGATGCCGAAGTAATGCCGGATTCATTGGCTTGCCTTGCCGCTTCCGCGGCATTAGCGGTTTCTGATATTCCTATCCAGGAGATCATCTCTGAAGTTAGAGTAGCCAGGATCGAAGGCCAGTTTGTGATAAATCCCCTCAGAAGTGAATTGGCAAAAGCGGATATTAATTTTATCATTGCTTCTACCGAAAAGAACATCATGATGGTGGAAGGTGAAGCGCAGGAATGTTCGGAAGAAGACCTTATCAAAGCTATAGAACTGGCCCATGATGCTATTCGCATACAGGTAAAAGCACAGGAAGAATTGCGCCGTTTGAAAAGTGTTACCGGGAAAAGAGAATATGCAAAAGCAGTTCATAACGAAGAACTGAGGGGAAAAGTAAATGCTTTCGCGAAAGACAAAGTATACGCGATAGCAAAAGCAGGCCTCGCCAAACATGAACGCGCAGATAAGTTCGACGCTTTAGGAGAAGAAATAACAGGATTCCTGAAGACGGAATATAAAGTGGCTGAAGGAGAGGATCTCGCTGACGATATCAAAAAACTCTCAAAAACTTATTACAGCGACCTTCAATATGATGTGATCAGGGATATGATGCTGAACGACAAGGTTCGCCTGGATGGCCGCAAGCTGGATGAAGTTCGTCCTTTGGATATGGAAATAGATGTATTGCCGTCCCCGCATGGGGCGGCATTGTTTACTCGCGGTGAAACTCAGTCCCTTACCACGGTTACCTTAGGAACACCTTTAGATTCCCTGCTGATCGAAAGCGCTGCTGTTTCTGACTATTCTAAATTCATTTTACACTATAATTTTCCTCCTTTTTCAACAGGCGAAGTAAAGATGATGAGGGGCCCGGGCCGGAGAGAAGTGGGGCATGGTAATCTGGCTATGCGTTCCCTGAAACAAATGATGCCGGGTGGTGATTTTCCTTATACGGTTCGCGTGGTTAGTGATATCCTGGAATCAAATGGGTCTTCTTCCATGGCGACTGTTTGTGCCGGTTCACTGGCATTGATGGATGCCGGTGTAGGGATTGCCAAACATGTATCAGGCGTAGCTATGGGTCTGATCAGCAAAGATGGAAAATATGCGATATTGACAGACATCCTCGGAGATGAAGATCACCTCGGAGATATGGACTTTAAAGTAACCGGCACCCGTGATGGTATTTGCGGCGTCCAGATGGATATAAAAGTAGATGGATTAAGCATGGATGTAATGCGCCAGGCATTGGCACAGGCCAATAAAGGCCGTATGCACATACTGGATGCCATGTATGCCACCATTGACAAAGCCCGTGATGATGTGAAGCCGCATGCACCGAGAATGATCAAACTGTTTATTGAAAAAGAATTCATTGGCGCTGTTATCGGGCCGGGTGGTAAAGTGATCCAGGAGATGCAACGTGAAACAGGCACTACTATCAACATCGAAGAAATAGACAATAAGGGAGAAGTGAGCATATTTGGTACGGAAAAAGAAGGCGTACAAAAAGCCGAAGCCTGGATAAAAAGTATTGTAGCCGTACCTGTAATCGGTGATGTATATGAAGCGACGGTAAAAACGATTATGCCATTTGGCGCTTTCGTTGAATTTTTGCCCGGTAAACAAGGTCTTGTACACATCAGTGAAATAAGCTGGAAACGCCTGGAAACACTCGAAGGTGTAGTACGTGAAGGAGACCGGTTTAAAGTAAAACTGATCGGTACGGATCCTAAAACCGGCAAATTCAAACTGTCAAGAAAGATCTTGATCCCCAAGCCGGAAAACAAACCGAGACCTGAAGAATCATCCAATCAATAGAGGTACGATGTCAGGTGTACTTCATACATCTGACATCGTGCATACATTCCACATGAGGGGATACATTGAAATAGAATTTCCTTCCATTGCAACGGATCAAAAAGAAATACTTATTGCGGAATTGGATGAAATAGGTTTTGAAGGATTTGAAGAATCCGAAACCAGCCTGAAAGCATTTATCCCCGCGAGTGCATTTGACGAAGCGGCTTTTATAGAAATCGCTACGCAACAAAAAGCGATATATAATAAAAGCATATTGGAAGAAACCAACTGGAACACAGTTTGGGAATCTAATTTTAATCCCATCATCATAGATAATTTCGTTGCCGTAAGGGCGGAGTTTCATGAGCCGGTAAAGAATGCAGAGCATGAATTGATCATCACTCCAAGAATGAGTTTTGGTACCGGGCATCATGCTACTACCTGCATGATGATAGAGCAAATGAGGCAGATTGATTTTGCCGGTAAAATTGTTTTCGATTTCGGCACGGGTACAGGGATACTGGCTATCCTCGCTGAAAAACTTGGAGCTAATACGATAATAGCCGTGGATAATGATGAGTGGAGTATTGAAAACGCTACCGAAAATATTCAGCGGAATAATTGTTCTTTGATCCGGCTGTATAAAAATGACAGGCCTGTTACGGATCAATCATTTGATATTATCCTGGCGAATATCAATAAAAATGTCATCCTGGACTGCCTGCCCCTGTTGGCAGGTCAATTACGAAACGGAGGAGTGCTGCTTTTGTGCGGTTTATTGCCGGAAGATGAAAATGATGTTTTCCGCAAAACCAGTGAGTACTCTTTACAAATAATCCGGAAGGCTACCCGGGATAACTGGCTGTGTTTAAGGGTTGAACGTTAATATATTGTGACTTCTCCATTAAATTAATAGTAGCGGCAGACTGATTTTTTAGTAATTTCGCTATTCCAACTCAACCCAAAGTTCTATGAACGAACTACTGATGATAGTTCTGGCGTATCTTATTGGGAGTATTCCGACTTCTGTATGGGTAAGCCAGTATTTTTTTGAGATCGATATACGTGAATATGGCAGCGGCAATGCCGGTGCTACGAATACCTACCGTGTGCTTGGCCCCAAATGGGGTACGCTCGTGATGATCGTGGATATGCTCAAAGGTATGGCAGCCGTGAACCTCGCTTTACTCTTCCCTCAATATTCAGACAATGCTACGCAGTTTCTTAATTTCCAGATCGGTCTTGGGTTAGCGGCAGTGGTAGGTCATATATTTCCGATCTGGGCCGATTTCAGGGGAGGTAAGGGCGTGGCTACACTGTTTGGCTTAGTGGTGGGCATTTCTCCCTGGACTGCCTTAAGTTGCGCCGGGGTATTTATACTCGTACTTTATCTTACCCGCTTCGTCTCGCTGAGCTCCATTCTGGCAAGCGTCGCGTTCCCTGTTTTTATACTTATCATCTTCAATGTAGAGAATCATGTCTATCGCGTCTTTGCGATTGCCGTCGCATTGATGGTTATTCTTACGCACCAGAAAAATATCGGCCGCTTATTCAAAGGAGCCGAAAGTAAAGTGCCCATTTTTAAATACCGTGACCGCCGCAGGCAGCGACGCAGGCAGTCTTCCGACCATGCCTGATAATCCTTTGTCCAAATTACCCGGGGAATAATTCAGTTCAATAATTGGGAAAAGTCTGATTGATGAATTACCTGTTTATATGGCCTCATTTTATGGACTAAGGAAATGATCAAGCGCCTCGGTCCGTCCTTAATAAAAAATTTTTCATCTTTAAGAAAAGTAAGACGGAGCGCAGCGCCTTCCTGAGCTTCGAATAACACGAAACGAAGACTGCGGCCTGAAGCACTTCGATTAGTTTGCTGCCTTGCCGATTCGCAATAGGAAAAGGTCAGCGATCAGAAATATTCCCTATCGAATCGGCTTTACTTTTTTGCTCCACTTTTTGTGTCAAAGACAAAAAGTGGAAGGGAAAACTGCAAAGGGTAGGCAATTTAACTTCATTCGAAATTGGCTATACCGTTAATTTTGAACCGTCAAAAACTAATTTTATCCGGACAGCATTAATTCCCCCGATAGCTACCGGAACCACTTTCGAAATCAATAATGTAAAAGAAAAATTAATTACCATCCAATCCCATCCAATAAAATGGTTGTACCTTTCTTTGGTATAATCATTGTCGTTTAATGACAAAAAATATCAAAATGATCAAAACCGCCACCGCTATTTTTTTAATAGCCGCCATTGGAATAGCTTGTTCAAAGAACGCGCTTACAGGAAAAAGCCAGTTTACTTTATTGCCGGAATCAGAAGTGCAGTCGATGGCCACCCAGCAATACCAGCAATTTTTATCTACCAGTAAAGTAGTCTCCACAACAACCAATAAGGACGCAGACATGGTCAGGAGAGTAGGGCAGCGAATCATCAAGGCCGTTGAATCCTATTATAGCGAAAAAGGAATGACAGATAAACTGGCAGGTTACAAATGGGAATATAATCTGGTTGATAATAAAGAGGTCAATGCCTGGTGTATGCCCGGCGGAAAGATTGTTGTTTATACCGGCTTATTGCCTGTTACTCAAAACGAAGCCGCTCTCGCCGTAGTATTGGGCCATGAAGTATCCCATGCGCTTCTCCAGCACGGCAACCAGCGAATGAGCCAGGGATTGGTTCAGCAATTGGGCGGGGTAGCTTTATCGGTAGCACTTGCCAATAAACCACAGGAAACCCAGAATTTATTCCTTAGCGCTTATGGCGCCGGATCAACTGTTGGCATCATACTCCCCTTTTCAAGAAAAAATGAACTGGAAGCCGATCATTGGGGATTGAATTTTGCCGCGATGGCAGGATATAACCCGCAGGAAGCAATCACGCTCTGGAAACGTATGGAACAACAGGCAGCTTCCGGCCAAAAACCACCTGAATTTCTTAGTACTCACCCTTCAGAAGGAAAGAGAATTGATGAGTTGGAGAAGCTAATGCCAGAAGCTTTGAAGTATTATAAGCCAATGAATAATTAAAAACTTGATTCTCATTAAAAAAATGCCGTTTAATTATGCTTAAACGGCATTTTTTTGCTTATAATCCTCTAAATAACAATCATTTTTCCTTACCTTTGCACTCCCTGCTAATGAGAACTCTGTTAAGCTTCTCCCAAACCGGGGCTAGCTGGCAGAAACCCCAAAAATTCTTTCAAAGTATGTCACAAACATTGTTTGAAAAATTACAACTGGCAGACGAAAAGAATCTATTAATTCAGGGTTTGCCTTCTTCGATCGAGAAACAGTTCAGTAAATTATCTTTTGCCAAAAACATGACGCCGCTCTTAAAGAACCGGAAGATTGATTTTGCGCTGGTTTTTGCCGTAAACGAGAACCAGCTCAATGGCATTTTAAGAGACGTTATGCCTGCTCTCAAAGAAGAAACGAAATTCTGGGTGGCGTATCCCAAGATCACTTCCAAGATCGTGACAGATCTTAACCGCGACTGCAGCTGGAACCGTTTGACTTGCGAAGGCTACGAAAGCATTGAGCGTGTCGAACTCGACCATGTATGGAGCGCGATGAGATTTGTAAGAGGTGAAAACCCGGGAGGAGAAAATCCAGCTCCAACCAGGAAAAGACATGCCGCTGCGATGGCAGACTAAGCAGTTACTGTTGAAAAAAGTATTAAGGTTTGTTGCTTTGGCAGCAAACCTTTTTTCATGCATAAACAGTAGCTTAGCTTTTTAGAAAACCTGTAAAGCACATGCCTTTTCTCAATGTCGAAATAAAAGCGCAATGCCCCGACGGGGAATCCATCCGTCATTATTTACAATCACACAACGCTGAATTTAAAGGGACAGATGAACAGACAGATACTTATTTCAATGTTCCTTCGGGGAGACTTAAACTCCGGGAAGGAAATATCGAAAACAACCTGATCTTTTATGAAAGAGACAACCAGCATGGCCCAAAGAATTCACATTTTCATTTAGTAAAAGTGAATGATCCGAAGGGGTTGAAAGAAGTACTGGCAAAATCAACCGGGATAAAAGTGGTCGTGACAAAAAAACGGGAAATCTATTATATCCATAACGTAAAATTCCATATTGATGAAGTGCCCGGCCTGGGATCCTTTGTAGAAATAGAAGCCGGCAACCTGCTCGCTGATCTGCCCATGGAAGAATTACAAGCGCAGTGTGATTTTTATACGAAAGAATTGGGTATTGCCTCCGGTGATCTTATCGATGTATCCTATAGCGATATGTTGCTGGCCAAAGCAAAATAAATGTGGTAAATTTAGAGTATGGATTTAATACTCAGAGAACCTGTTGCCGCGTATGGAAAGAAACGTTTTACTATAGAGGAATATCTTGACTTTGAAAACGCGTCGGATGAAAAGCATGAATATTACCAGGGAGAGATATTTGCTATGCCCGGTTCTAAAGTACCGCACAATATTATTAGTGGAAATATTTATTTTGGCTTAAGAAAACGTTTAGAGGGTAAATCCTGCCAGGCTTTCAACAGCGATCAGCGTATATATATTCCCCAAAATTCTTTGTTTACTTACCCGGATATTTCTGTTGTTTGCGGAGATATTCTCACAAAAAATAATGATGAATGGAATATCCTCAATCCATCGATTATCATTGAAGTTCTTTCGCCTTCAACCCGGAATTATGACCGCGGAGAGAAATTTAAACTGTACCGTGATATTCCAACTCTCCGGGAATATATCCTGGTAGATTCGGAATCTATAAGAATTGAGGCATTTCACGTTAACGACAACGGGCATTGGGAATTGGAGGAATATAAAAATACAAATGAAACACTTTTGATAAAAACAGTTCAGCTATCCGTTCCTTTGACAGAAATATACGAAGGAATCAAACTGGCAACTACCTGATAATAACTGTTCCCATTTTCCCGATCAAACTCATCTCCATTAATTTCAGGTGCTCATGTGTACGGTGAAGCATTTCATATTCTTCAGGAGTATGCTGCTTTTCCATATCCACCTGGTTTTCCAGCAACATTCGCTTAATTTTCCGGAGCTTCAGGTAGTTGATCGCTGAATCCACTTCCTCATTGGTCCTGTCTTCATCCATTTTCAGGAAAGACATAAGTTCATTCTCGTTATTCCTGGCAACAGTTTTTATAAAGTCTTCATAAGTCTGCTCAAATAATTGCTGCTGGTATCCTGTGCTCTGGCTGAATTCACGGCGCCAATGCTCACTTTCCTCGTAAGGAAAATTAAGCAGGGATACGGCCAGCGTACTGAGCCTTGCATCGGGATGATAAATGAAATAATTTTTATCCGGCGATGATCCATTCTGTAATACTTCTTTGAAAGAATGAATAAGCCGGACAATATCAGGGTTATCAATCAGGCTTTCATCTACCATTTCTTCAAAAATATATTCCGCGATCAGTTTCGATTCATCCCGGCTCCGGTTACCAAGCTCTAATAATATCCTGGCGATTTCCCTTTCCTGCAATTCATCCTTGAATAATAAATTGAAAGTGGCATCATCATAATTACCGGCTTCAGCCTGTCTTACATTTTCTTCCTGCTGCCTGGCCTCTTCAAAGGGCAATCTTCTTTCCTGCGTCACTATCCGGTCGCGGATAAACTTATTGACCAGCGCATGCAAGCCATTCTCATCAATCTTTAGTATCTCCGAGCATTGCTTGATATAATCCTGTTGCTTTGTAAAATCTTCGGCCTTATTGATCTTTGCAATCGTTTCAGCCATCCGGTTCACTACATCCGCCTTCCGGGTGGAATCATTACCGGCGTCTTTCAGGGCAACCTCCAGTTGAAAAAGAATAAAGTCTTTCTTATTCTTTTGAATAAATTGAATGAATGCACCGGCACCCACTTTATTGACATAACTGTCCGGGTCCTCGTTGCCGGGTATCAGAACCAATTTTACATTCAGGCCCTCTTCCAATGCAAGGTCAAGCCCGCGAAGAGCGGCTTTCACACCGGCAGCATCACCATCGTATATAATGGTAAGATTGTTGGTGTACTTCTTTATTAGGCGCAACTGGTCAGGCGTCAAAGATGTACCTCCGGAAGCCACCACATTCTCAATGCCGGCCTGGTGCAATGAAATAACATCCGTATAACCTTCTACCAGCAAACATTCATCCGCTTTATCTATGGATTGCCTGGCAAAATAAGAGCCGTAAAGGATCCTGCTTTTTACATAAATCTCGTTCTCCGGCGTATTGATATACTTGGGAGCTTTATCATTGGTCTTTAATATTCTTGCTCCAAAACCCAATACTTTTCCGCTATGATTATGCGCCGGGAAAATGATACGCCCCCGGTAATTATCCACCAATTGATCAGTCCGGTTGGCGACCAATCCTGTTTTTATCAATAACTCAGGACTATATTGTTTGGCAATTGCTTCTTTGGTAAACGCGTCTCTTTGTTCGGGTGAATAACCCAGTTGAAATTTCCGGATCACTTCTTCCCGGAAACCTCTTTCTTTTAAATAGCTCAACCCGATATCCTGTCCTTCCTCCGTTTCCCATAATATCTTAGAAAAAAACTGCTGCGCGAAATTGTTGATGATATACAGGCTATCCGCCGATTGCTGTTGCTGCCGTTGCTCATCAGTCTGGAATGTTTCTTCGATCTCGATCCCATATTTGTTGGCCAGCCATTTCAGCGCTTCCACATAGCTATACTTCTCATGCTCCATGATAAAGCTGATCGTATTGCCACTTCTTCCACAACCAAAACATTTGTAAATTTCTTTAGAAGGAGAGACGGTAAATGAAGGCGTTTTTTCGTTATGAAAAGGGCAGAGACCAAGATAATTTGTCCCTCTTTTTTTCAGTTTTACAAAATTCCCTACGACATCCACGATGTCGAGACGCCCCAGTATCTGTTGTATAGTAGTTTGACTGATCACTTAAAAAAGTTCCGCAAATTTCGTGGATAACCGACCTGCAAGTTATTGAATTAGAATGGTCAAAATCTATTCCGATCTTGAAGAATTTTTGCCACTCAAACGAATTCCCGATCTGGCTAAAACAAGGTTTGCTGAGATATATTCCACATAATAATTCACAGGACAATCATCCAGCCACTGGGTATGATCGGCCGTTAATTTGCCACTGTTATTCAAGAACTCGCACACAAAGAAAATTGCAAGACTATGATTATGAAAGAGAAGCAGTAGTCGTATGCGGGTGGAATGCATGGGTAATGCATGTTGAATGCGGGTTGAGTGCTATATCTATGCTGGCTCAACGTTATCCAAACGCTACCTGCACGTTACCTAAACGCGGGCTGAATACAGGAGGAATGCTATCTAAACGTTACCTGGATGCGATCCAAACGCAAGGGAAACGCAGGAGTAATACAGTCATATTGCTTCCATCTGGCTTTCATCTAGCGTCCATATAGCTACCATCATACAAGGGTAATACTACCTATACGCTACAGTAATACAGGAGTAATACGGGAGCCGCGTATAGTTACTATTTTAGCTGAAAATATTTGCGACAAAAACGATCTTCGCTAAACCTACAGGACATTTCTTCGTCTTACCTAAAATTTAACTATTTATGAAAATAACCCGCTACATTCTTGGACTGCTCATGGGCCTGGCAGTAACCCTTGTATCGCAGGCGCAAAACCAACCGGGAATGGATTCTACCGGCCTCCCCGGCGATAATTTCAGCCTGCAGGGCGCATTGGCCATGTTTGAAAAAGCCGGCTCCCCTGAAGAATTTGAAAAATTACTCAATGCAGAAAACAATCATGTCAATAACCTTGACCTCAATGGCGATGGCGAGATTGATTATATCCGCGTAATAGACAATTCGAAAAAAGACGCGCATGCTTTTGTATTGCAGGCCGTCATTTCCGAAACAGAAAGCCAGGATATCGCTGTCATCGAACTGGAAAAAACAGGCGATACCACCGCCGTTCTCCAGATCATCGGTGATGAAGATATCTATGGTGAAAAAGTCATTGTAGAGCCGGGCGATGGGGGAGATGATGCCGCGTTCATAGATAATACCAACATGAGTATTGCGCATGGACCCGACGCGGATGGTTATACTGCCCCTCCCGCTGTAATTGTCAATGTATGGTTCTGGCCCTCTGTCCGTTTTGTATATGCCCCCGCCTATGTTGTGTGGCGTTCGCCCTGGAGATGGCATTATTACCCGGGCTGGTGGCGCCCCTGGCGACCTTTTGCATGGCATGTATGGCATCCTTTCCATCGTCCTTACTATGCGCATTGCGCTATCGTTCGTACGCACAGGGTATTGGTCGCCCATCGGATCTATGCACCCGTAAGAGTTAGTTCCGTTACCGTAAGAACCCGTAATGCTGCTGCCATCAACGGTTATCGTGTTACCCGCACCCGGACAACCATTACCGGTCCAAGAGGCAATAAAGCTACGCGGACAAGAACGACGGTTACCCGCCCAAGAGAAAGAGAGAGGCGTGAAACAATAAGAAGACGCAGAGACTAAATAAAACCTCTTAATAAAAAATTGTAAAGGACCCCTGCAACAGGGGTCTTTTTTATGGATAGAAGAAAATGTGTGGAAAAATTTCTGGCTTTACCAAAAAGAAGTTTTAATTTAGATATACTATTACCATTCAATATATCCCGGGGAAAAAGAGGAAACAATATTGCTTCACCTTAAATTTTAATCCCATGGTTCAGGTAGAAACCGCACAACTCATCTCAGAGTGTGAGGCCTGGAGACAAACCCTTCGCCAATACCGCGACGAGTTTACCCAGGACAAAATCAAACTCCAGCAAGCCGCCAGCCGCACACTCTCCAAAGACCTGCTACAAGAAGTCGAACATCTCCACAACCAGTTTCACATCCAGCTTATCAACATTCACGATCTCAAACAAGCAATCAAGACACATGATCGCCGGATCGGGTATGAAATGCGTGAACAAAAAGCGCTCAATGAAGAAACGTTGGCGGATCATGAAAGCCTCTTCAATCAATACCAGGGATTGGAACATACCCTGCAGGATGTAAGAGAAGAATTCAATCATTTCCTGGGGCGAACTTCGTGATGGTTGAATGGTTTGCGGTGGTTTAATGGTTAACAAGCAACATTGTTAAGCAAGGATATTTGCTACTTTATGCTAACAATCAAACCATCAAACTATCAGGCCATCGACCCTTAAACGATTTATCTCAAACTAAAAAAACACAATTGCCATGCCCGAATTTGATACCTCTCACGTAAAAAATATTGTCTTGCTGGGCCATGCCGGCTCAGGTAAGACCACCTTAGCGGAATGCATGCTATATGAAGCAGGCCTGATAACCCGCCGCGGCACGATTGCCGACAGAAATACAACAGGAGATTACCACGAACTGGAACAGGAACGTGGTAATTCTATTTTTAGCAAGCTCCTTCATACAAAATGGCGAGGCTATAAGATCAACGTCATTGACACACCCGGTTATGACGACTTCGTAGGTGAAGTGATCTCCGCCCTCAAAGTCGCGGATACCGGCGTTATGCTCATCAATGCCGTCATGGGAATAGAAGTCGGTACAGAAATTATCTGGGAGTATACCGAAAAGTTCAGGACCCCCATGATATTTGCCGTCAATAAACTCGATGATGATAACGCGGACTTTGATAAAACAGTCAGGGAAGCCAAGTCGCATTTTGGAAACAATGTCGTCGTGGTGCAATACCCTCACCAGGTAGGCGCCGGTTTTCACGAGATCATTGATGTATTGCGGATGACCATGTATAAATTCAAAGACAATGGAGGCAAACCGGAAAAATTACCCATACCCGACGATCAGAAGGCAAGAGCCGAAGAGTTACATAAAGAACTGATCGAGGCTATCGCCAGTAATGATGAGAGCCTGATGGAAACTTATTTTGAGAAAGGGGAACTGATGGAAGATGAAATGAAAATGGGAATGAAGAAGGCGATGATCAACCACGACTTGTTCCCGCTGTTCTGCTTATCGGCTGAAAGAAACATGGGCAGTGGCAGGCTGATGGGCTTTATTGACAATGTTTGTCCAAGCGCCAATGAAATGCCTCCCCAGACAACGAAAAGCGGCGATAAGATGGCCTGCGATGCCAATGGCCCTGCCTGTATATTCATTTATAAGACCATCAGTGAACCGCATGTTGGTGAATTATCTTTCTTTAAAGTGTACTCGGGTACGATAAAAAGCGGGATGGAACTGGAAAATGAAACGACCGGTGTGACAGAAAAAATAAGCCAGTTGTTCCTGGTAGAAGGGAACAAACGCTCTAATGTAACTGAATTGGTAGCCGGTGATATCGGCGCCACCCTGAAACTGAAGAATACACATGTCAATAATACCTTGCACGCCCGTGGCAAGAATTATGAATTGACCCCGATAGAATTTCCTCCGCCGAATATGACCGTTGCCATCGAGACACTCAAAAAAGGAGAGGAGGAAAAATTATCACAGGCCTTGCACCAATTACGCGAAGAGGACCCGACTTTATTGGTGGAAGTTTCTCCCGAATTGAAACAAACGCTTATCCATTGCCAGGGCGATATGCACCTTGCTGTTGCCAAATGGAAAATAGAGCATAACCATAAATTGGAAGTAAAATTTGTAAAACCAAAGATCGCCTACCGGGAAACGATCCGCAAAATGGCTGATGCCAACTACCGTCATAAAAAACAAAGTGGAGGCGCCGGCCAGTTTGGAGAAGTATTCATGCGGATAGAACCCTGGTATGAAGGAATGCCGGAGCCAAAGGACCTTACGGTAAGAGGAAGAGATGTACATGATCTCGACTGGGGAGGCAAATTGGTTTTTTATAATTGCATAGTGGGCGGCGCCATTGATGCCCGGTTCCTGCCTTCGATATTAAAAGGGGTGATGGAGAAAATGCACAATGGCCCCTTGACAGGTTCCTATGCCCGGGATATACGGGTATGTGTATATGATGGCAAGATGCATCCGGTGGACAGCAATGATATATCCTTCAAGATTGCTGGGTTGCAAGCTTTCCGTTCGGCATTCCAGCAGGCCGACCCGCAGATACTCGAACCGATCTATCATGTAGAAGTATTATGCCCGGATGATCTGACGGGCGCTGTCATGGGCGACCTTCAGAGCCGTCGCGCTATTGTAGAAGGAATAGACAGCGATGGTCATTTTCAAAAAGTGATAGCCAAAGTTCCGCTGGCCGAAATGTATGGCTATTCATCTTCCCTGCGGTCGATTACCCAGGGAAGAGCAAAATTCAAAATGAGTTTCCTGGCCTACGAGCCGGTACCATTTGAATTGCAGCGCAAGCTCATAGATGATTACAGTAAGACAGTAAAAGAAGAACTGGTATAAACAGATATAGCCAAACCAATTGCTTGATGAAAAGGTCCCCGCCATCGGGGCCTTTTTTTTATCCTTGTGCCCTAAAAATACCCGCTACTTTAAAAGAGATTGAAATCCCCGGGTATTCTGTTACCTAGCCAAATCGCTACTATGTTTTAAGGGGAATAAACACAATTTTTACTGTTGTTTTAGCCGGAATTTTTTTGCAGGGCTTCATTACTTTAGTCCATGCGTTATCTGCCTTATAATGTAAATCTCAGGGAATTTTCGAGACAATTAAGAAACCATTCTACCCTGGGTGAGATACTACTTTGGAAAAAACTCAGGGCCGGAGGAATGATGAACTATCAATTCAACCGGCAAAAACCTTTGAACAGGTATATAGTAGATTTTTATTGCAAGACAGTAAACCTCGTAATCGAGGTAGATGGAAGTTATCATAATGACGAAGAACAAATAATAAAAGACAAGGAAAGACAAAAAATACTTGAATGCATGGGGCTGAACTTCCTGCGTTTTTCTGAAATGGAAGTAAGAAAAGATATTGAACAAGTACTAAAGATTATTGAAAACTATATAGTAGCCTGCGAAGAAAAATACCCGGAACTGAAAAGAAGAGTATCCAGGTATCGGAAGTGATGGCATCATCATGGGTGAGGCGAAGCCCCTTTAGCTGGCTCACAACATTAGTGACTTTCCGATTTCCCCCTTTTAAAAGGGGGAGTAGTAACACCCCAATTTTTGTATATGACCCGGGGGGATTAAGTAACTTTTTTCTTTAAAGACAAGCGTGTCTTTAATGCACTTGTAAATGATTCACCCGGATAAAAAAAGAAAATACCCTCGCAAGGGTACAGGAATGCTGTTATTTGCAGGGTACCTTCGGTAGTATTTAATTATTCCCGCAATAAAATGACTGTTAAAATCCGTAGCCTGGTTTATTTCGTTATGGGTTGTTGGGGAAATCCGATCAGGGGAAAGTTGTATATCTATATGCCTATTAATCAACGTTTAAATACTCAACTATGGCAGCCTTATCTTTCCACCCTCTTCAATTCAAGTCACCACTTATTAAGACATACTCCACAGGTGGCGGGTAGACCGTAAAAAAACGGTAATTCAGTTTGCAGGAATATTGTAATATTGTTTCATTGTTATGTGCCTGGCCTTTACTGGCAGCCACCATTGAACCCTTCCTATAATAGTCCCTTTTGCAAACTGGATATCCCGGGTCGAAGACCAGGCTGTTATCTTTTTTTATAAGTTTTCTTATAGAATGGAGCAGTTATGAACCGGTATGAAACAGTGAAAAGGGTTTTATTATTTATTCATTTGATATACTCACGGACAA
The DNA here is from genome assembly GCA_030706685.1 of Bacteroidota bacterium. GTDB lineage: Bacteria > Bacteroidota > Bacteroidia > Chitinophagales > Chitinophagaceae > VBAT01. The sequence continues at coordinate 986 of JAUZOA010000013.1, read as the reverse complement.
ATGCTATCTGCGGATTCAGAAAGAGAAATAATCCTAAGGCTCAAAAAAGGCGATCAGCGGGCTATGGCTCCTATCTTCAAATTATATCACAAGAGCCTTTGTTATTTTGCCCGGCAGTTGATCGATAATGAGGGGCAGGCGGAAGATATTGTAGCAGAGGCTTTCCTTAAATTATGGCAAAAGAATGCCGACTTTGAAAACCTCGCCAGTATAAGAGCTTTCATGTATGTATCCATCCGCAATAGTTGCTGCAATTATCTCAAACATATCCAGCGAAGAACAGCTTCGCACCTCGAAATACTCCACCTCGCGGAAAAAGATGATGACTATATTGAAAGTAAAATGATCAAGGCCGACCTGCTGCAGGTCATATTACAGGAAGTAGAAAGCCTTCCACCCATCCGGCGAAAGATATTCAAAATGATCTATATCGAGGATCTCAGCATCTTCGAGATCGCCACCAAACTCAATATCACCGTAGATACGGTAAGGGTTCAAAAAGCAAGGGCCCTTCATGGTCTTCGAACCGCTATCCTGAAAAAAGGAATATTACTCACTACCTCACACCTCGGCGCGTTATGCTTTTTTAAGATTTTTAATTGATTCATGGAGGAATACGGAACACGGATTGGATAGATAAACACAGATTCTATTTTCTTTACCGGTCGAATCTTTTTATCCGGTTTGGCAAACAGAACAAACCCATAGCCAAGATTATATCCTGGAAAAAAGAATCCGTGAAAATCCGTATAATCCATGTCATCCTTGTGCCAAACTCACATCACATTCACCCTGAAATTATACCGCAAACTCAATACAAAATATCTTTGCAATACCGTATTCTCCCTTGTTTCAATATAATTATCACCTGTCGTTTGACTAAACCCTTTATTCCGGTTCAGCAGGTCAAAACCCGATAGCCTGATCTCTCCTTTATTGTTCCGGAATATAAACCTGAATACAGAAGCGTTCCAGGTAGCAATCGT
>JAUZOA010000129.1 GCA_030706685.1 Bacteroidota bacterium | reverse complement strand
GTGACATTCAAATCATTCACAGCAGACAGAAACCATTCCACTGTCGTATTGAAATGGGCAACCGGCTCTGAACTAAACAACAGCGGCTTTGCCATAGAACGTAACAGCAATGGCGGGTGGCAACAAGTTGCGTTCGTTCCTTCCCGGGCGGTTGGTGGAAACAGCAACAATGTATTAAACTACCAGTATGATGATCCGAATACGGTCAAAGGGATCACTCAATACCGCATCAGGCAGGTCGATATTGACGCCCGGTCCACCTATAGTGAAATAAGAATTGTACATGCTGAAGGGCAAGCGGGAAAGACAATCGTTTATCCCAATCCAAGCAGCGATGGAAAAGTGAATATAGTATTTGAACAAACAGAAGGGCAGCGGGATATCTCATTAATAGATATTTCCGGCCGTGTGATCAAACAATGGACCGGTATCAGCAATAACAATATACAGGTCGACAATCTGGCGCCGGGCATGTATAGCCTACGGGTAGTGATACGTGAGACCGGAGAGCAGGCGGTAAATAAGATTATCGTAAACGGTCGCTAAAGTTATTTTCAGGGCTGGCTTAAACAAGGGTGGCGTTGAGCCACCTTTTTGTGTTGGGTATTCTGCCGGAACATCCCCTATGGATGGCAGGCACTCACAATGCTGTAAAGCTCACTGGCTTTTAGCGGCGCTTTCGGTACTACTTACTTATTTTTTTGAGTAAGCCCTTTGGCGCTTTTAACCGCCAGGATGCGAGCAACAACTTTTGCAGATCTTTTTTCTTCACCGTAGCCAAATCAATCAGCATATAAGGGCCATTTTCATAATGTTCGGTAATAAAAAATGTGCCGGGCTTTTCTTTCATCCACTTATCACGTTCTGTCGTAAGAACAACGATCGTTTTCCCGTCTTCCTTTAAACGGACAAACATATTTTTATCGACTTTATATGCCGGCGTTCCATAGGAAGTGGAAAGGACGGTGCCTGGCAGATCCAGCGCAATGGGGCCTACCAACTTATCAAAAAGAATCGTATCAACGTCCATAAACGGAAAGTTATCATTTTTCGGCAAATCAACCCGGGGAGGTATTTAATAGAGATAGCAGCGGTAATTACTATGACAGGTTCTGGTTTTATGAAGAAACAGGTAAACCTTCCGCCGCCATATCCGGCAGAGATAAACATAATGCAAAAGAAAGGCCCGCTCATTGCATCCCTGTTTTTCCTCAATTCAATCAACATCTCCCTATATTAGCCGGCTAGTCGTACTATTTTAGTATTATCTCAACATACGCTTTATGAAAAGAATAGCATCCTGTATAGTCGTTGTAATAGCCGGCTTTGCCTGCTCTGCCCAGCTCCCTGTCTCCTACACCTACGATAATTTTTTTTATTACCGGCATAATCTCTATCTCAATACACCTTCTGTTCTTTTAAGCGCTGCAGGGTATAAAGCTGCCGCGGGTGATACCACAGCAGCCATCAACCTCGTCAAACAGGCAGCCGGGAAAAATATGTATGATACCGGTTATATAAGTGATAATAGCCGCATAAAATTTATTACCCAAACTCCATATTGGAAAAATATTAAAGCGATCATCGAAAAAAACCGGCAGGCTTACAGCAACCCGGGTAATATGCAAATACTTACCGGCGATATTGATAAGTTCTGGAAAATATTTGATAAGATCGGTAAACCCGGCGCCGATAAACTGCTAATGAATGAATACATCATGAAAGGCTCCCAGGGTTTGCGCACCTTCTTTGAAATGCGAATGGGATTAAGAGTTACCAATATCATTGAAGCCGTGAACAAACGGAAAAAATACTTTGCAAGTATCCGGCCTGTCACTCAGCAGTTGTCTGCGTTCAGGCCCCGCATGATCCAAGCAGCCGGGAAATTAAAAGCGCTCTACCCGGCTGCCATCTTTCCTCCTACTACATTTACAATGGGAACGTTTAGCGCCTTTGGCACATCAGACGGGGGCAGCGGGCAACTAATAGGCGCAGAGTTTTTATGCGATACCAATACCGTAGTAAAAGATGAGCTGGGCAACTGGGAAAAAACGATTATCTCCGATACTTCCCGTATACTGGGCATATTCATTCATGAACTGGTACATATCGAACAGCAAACCGCTTCACTTAATACACTGCTCGGAAAAGCTATCAATGAAGGCGCCGCTGATTTTGTATCACAACTTGTAATAGGTTACCATCTCGACAGCCGGATACATGAGTACGGCAATGCTCATGAAAAAGAGCTTTGGAATAAATTCAAAGAACAAATGGATGGCGGGGATCTGTCTGAATGGTTGTACAATGGCATGCGTATCAAAGACGGAACACCCGCTGATCTCGGATATTATATCGGGTATAAAATTTGCGAAGCCTATTATAATAATGCCGCTGATAAAAAGCAAGCGGTAAAAGATATACTCACGATACAGGATTTTAAAAAATTCCTTGTAGAAAGCGGGTATGGAAAGAATAAATGATCATTTTCTCTAATGGGCTTACGATATTCCAGGCTCCGCTCTTATCCCATCAAGCGGCAATTTAACCGGGATGCCTTAAAATCCCTGGATTCCCGGGGTTTTCACATTGGCTGGCAGGAAACTTTTGTTGAATTTTCAAAACCAGAACAAAAGGCTAACCTGTGTCAAAAAGTAAAATCCTCATTGTAAAAGAAAACCCGGTAACTATTATCGAGGTAAATAAGCAGGATTACATTTCGTTAACAGATATTGCCCGAAACAAAAATGCAGATGAGCCCAAAGATGTGGTTAAAAACTGGATGCGGTCCCGGGCAACCATCGAATTTTTAGGCCTGTGGGAACAATTATTTAATCCCCTTTTCAAAGGGGTCGATTTCGACCCCTTTCTTTTCGAGGCCGGGAGTAACTCATTTACCCTATCGCCTTCCAAATGGATTGAAAAGACCAATGCTACCGGTATCATATCAAAAGCAGGTGCTAATGGCGGCACTTTTGCCCATAAAGACATTGCTTTTGAATTTGCTTCCTGGGTCAGCTCAGGCTTCAAACTTTATCTTATTAAAGAGTTCCAGAGGCTCAAAGAAGAAGAAAGTGCTGCTAAAAATTTAGAATGGAATCTGCAGCGAACACTCTCCAAAATAAATTACCGGATACATACGGATGCCATCAAAGAAACACTCATTCCTCCTGCCATTACCAGGGATCAAAGCGCTATCATCTATGCCAGCGAAGCCGACGTGCTGAATATGGCACTCTTTGGCAAAACAGCTGCTCTCTGGCGCCAACAAAATCCAGGCAAACCAGGAAATATAAGAGATGAAGCGACACTTGAACAATTGGTGGTATTGACTAACCTTGAAAGTATCAATGCCGTTTTACTTCGGCAAGAATTGCCTCAACCCGATCGATTAAAAAAACTGAATGGAATTGCAATTTCGCAAATGAAATCACTGCTGTCAAACAACGGTATGAAGAAATTAAAGTAATAGACTGGCTCAAAGAGGTTGTCACAAATTATTTAAATAATCCCGGAAAACTTCAGTCAAAATGATGGATATTGATTTGACGAAATCCTGTTAGCCAATATGCTTATATTGCGTTACGCTCTATAATCACCATAAATATGAAAAAGCTACTTGCCATTGCATGCCTGGCAATTTACCTACTATCATGTAACTCTCCCGCTGCCAATGAGAGCCCTTCTCAATCTGCGACCGATACTGAATTGACCGAATTCATCAGTAAGATCAAAGCGGTGGATAATCATGCTCATGTTACTACAACTGATCCGGATGACAGAGGTTTCGATGCATTGCCCCTGGATGGATTGGGCAATATCGAACTCCCGGCAAGAGTGAGGCCTGAAAGCCCAAATTGGCTGGCTACAGCCAAAGCAGTTTATGGATTGACAGCCACTGAGCTAAACGAAAAGGCAATAAAAGATCTGTCGGATACGGTGGCAAACGTTATGAAACAAAAGGGAGAAAAATTTCCCGAATGGGCACTGGACCAGGCTGGCATTGAAGTGATGCTGGCAAACAGGATAAGCATGGGCCCCGGCCTCTCCTCTCCGCGGTTTCGCTGGGTTAGTTATATGGATGCGCTTTTGTTCCCACTCTCCACAAAAACGGAGGCTGCGGTAACTCCTGATCGTGAAAAACTCTTTCCATTAGAAGATCAGTTGTTAAAAAAATATCTTACTGATCTCCACATAACTAAACTGCCTGCAACGCTTGATGAATATTTGAAGCAAGTAGTAACGGCCACACTGGAAGCTCAGAAAAAAGGCGGCTGCGTTGCCGTCAAATTCGAAGCTGCTTACCTGCGTTCATTGGACTTTGAAAATCCTTCGCTGCAGTCAGCGGGAGAAGTATATTTAAAAAATGTAAATGGCGGAGTGCCCCCGCATGAAAAGTATAAATTACTGCAGGATTATCTCTTCCGTTATATAGCGCATGAAGCCGGGCGGTTGGGTATGGCCGTTCACATTCACTCCTTCCCCGGCGCCGGCAATTATTTTGTGGCGCAGGATTGTGATCCGCTTCTCCTGGAGCCTGTATTCAATGACCCGGAACTTCGTAATACAAAATTTGTGATTATCCATGGCGGGGGTACTTTTTCACAACATACAAGTGCCATGCTCTGGAAGCCTAATGTGTATGCGGATATTTCTTTGCTGACGCTTATCTGGACACCTGATCAATTAGCTGCTGTATTAAAGGACTGGCTTTCCCAGTTCCCCGAGAAAGTGATTTTCGGTACAGATGCTTCCTCATTTGGCCCCGGTCTTGGTTGGGAAATGAGTGCATGGCTTGCTTCCAATACGGCAAGGCAAGCGCTCAGCATGGCACTTTCCGAAATGTTGAGGAGTAATGAAATTAGCCGCAGCCGCGCTAAAGAAATTGCAACGATGGTGATGCGTACAAATGCGGGCAAGCTATATACCTTATCAGTTAAGTAGGGACATGATCTCTAATTTATCCTCCCAAAATAACTTGCCCGGTTTTAAGATGTATTGCCACCGTATGATTTACTTTTTTATTAATTCCATTTAGATCTTGCCAGGCGAACATAAAAAGCGCTGAATTCTTTCTTCAAACTTTTCTTTTCCTTCCTCATCAAGCTGCTTGTAAAGTTTTACGTAATCAGTAAGCAACTCCCTGTAATTCTCCGGCAGGAGAATAATCTCGTTTGTTCTTCTTATGCTAAATACAAACTGGATTATTATAACAATCAATAACAGGACAAAAAAAATCTGCAAAACGAGCGCCATGACAGGATGAAGATCAACAACCCTCTTTACTTTAGCTTATTTCGGTAGTGCCCGGAAGTTGGTAAGACGAGAAGAAAAAACAACCTGTAAATCAAGACTTCCCGCCTCACGGGCTATTTTCAAACCGGGACACTACTCTTAGTTCGCCAATGCGGCCAGCCGCATAAAAATTTTTACAGTTGACTATTGCCGGCATATTTACACAGATCCGCCAGCGAAAGATTTCCTCCGCAGAAGATCAAAACTAAATGGGTATTGCTGTTGAATTGATGTCTTAACCGCAAAGCCGCAGCCAGTGTACAGGAAGCCGCCGGCTCAGTTAAAATCTTTAATCGTTCTAAAATAAATTGTAGCGCCTTCACCGCTTCTTCATCCGGAACAACGATCACTTCTTCCAGGTGCTCTTGTGCCAACGCCAGGGTCCGGGTCGAGACAGAAGGTGCACCGAGTGTTTTGGCAATGGAAGTAATGGCAGCCAACTCAACCGGGTGCCCGGCCCCGAGTGCCTGCGACATACAATCTGCCCCATTCGTTTCCACTCCCCAGATCCTTACCCCGGGATTCATAGCTTTTACCGCTGTAGACACTCCCCCACCAAAACCGCCTCCGCCAATACTCACTATCATATCCGTTACCCCGGGCAGGTCTTCCATGATCTCCAGGCCCAGCGTCCCCTGCCCTGTCATCACCAAAGGATCATCAAACGGATGAATAAAAATTCTTCCTTCGTCTTCATAACTTTTTATTTTCGCGAAGGCAGCGCCGATTGTAGGTTGCAGGTCAACCGTGGCGCCGTAGTTCTTAGTAGCTTCTACATAATTTTGCGGCGTTGATTCGGGCATCAGAACAACCGCATCTGCATCCAGGACACTTGAAGCATAAGCAACAGCCTGTGCATGGTTTCCGCCGCTGATAGCAACAACTCCCCGCTTTCTTTCTTCCGCAGATAAGCTGAGCAACTTATTAAAAGCGCCGCGCACTTTAAATGAACCTGTTTTTTGAAAGAGCTCCTGTTTGACCCAGACATTCGTTCCAAGATACCGGCTGAGAGTCAGGCTATGTTCAAGCGGGGTCCGTTTGATGAAGGGCTGAATGCGTTCCCGGGCCTGTTTGATAGCAGTAATGTCCATAACTAAATATACGAAAAACTATAAGCTACAAGGAAGTTATAAGGGAACTATAGGGAGTTACAGATATGCTTCGGGTCTCCTCAAACCCATCTCCGGATCATCTCCCTATATGCACCGGGATGAGAAGCATTGTTGTCCGGTAAAGATTCGAGCCGGGACTTTTTTACGTAACCCTTCGGGTTACCTCTTTTTTGTCAAAAAAAAAGTAAATAGAGTTTTCGAAAAGAAATTACAGCGAATGCCCTCTGTATGTAATGATTTGCAAAAATCCAATACCTTAGTAGGTTTGCCTCGTTTGAAAATATTTTCCCCGGGCAGCAATAATTTCCCGTTTTCAAAATTCCAGGTAGTGGTCATTTTTAAAAATAGCCGGTAAGACAGGAAGTCTGTAAGCATTAATTTTCAAATCATTTTCTCTTCCCGGCTTCCCGGCAAAATTGATTACTACCAAATTCCAAAATGAAATACTACTTAATCATTTTTTTTGTAAATTGAAATGAATAATCGAAGGCAGGCAACCGATACCGCGGTTCAATTATATTGTTGTTCTTTTGTCATGATTTTCACGAGACCCTCACGAGACTTTTCCCTGATTATTGCCTGACTTTTCCCTGACCCTGACCTGACCCTTCCCTGACTCTGACCTGACCTTGGCCTGACCCTGATGGGAGTCTCACATATCCTTCCCATATACCTCTTATATGACTACTATATGGCAGAGAGTGGTTTTGGCTTGGAACTCCTGTGTTGTACCTCTGGATCGTTGTCCTGCATCCGTTACTGCGGTAGCCGTATTACCTCTAACGTCATCATAGCGGTTTAACCCCTATTGTTAGGACACCCTTTATGCCGCAGAAAAAGGAACCTGGGCGCGGGTTTTGCGCTTTTTAATAAGCTCTTCTTAGATATAGAATCCGGTACTGTTTCAATTTGCCGGGAAGACGGTAAGAAAAAATGAATTGTAAATCAAACCTTCCCATCTCACCGGCTATTTTCAAATCGAATCTTTACCTGGAATCCCCTTCCCGGATGAGCCAATAATAGTGTTCACCCGGACGGGCTATCCGTTCATTGATAGCATTAATAAAAACGATTTGTAGCCCGTTCTACCTGGTTTTTGGGGGACATAAATAGTATTAAAAAATAATAATACAGGGATATAAATAGGGTTATACAGGGACAAAAGAGGGATAATATCCGTCTTTGATCCGTCTTTTATCCGTCTTTGATCCCTCTTTAGTCCCTGTTTTATACGTCAAAGGTATAAGTCAGAACACGCGAAGTTTGACTTTGCCCGCTTGCTTGCCTATGTCTATCCATGCCCCGGCTAATAAGGAATGGTTCAGCGATTCAAATCCCGGCACGAGTGTAAAGCAGGACTTCCCTGGTTGTTTAAAAATCTTTCTTCCATTTAAAATATTTCCTTTGCCCCTGCGTCTGCCTGTAAAATGGGCAGGCAATGATGACCACCATGGCGGAGAAACGAAAGCAAAATATAATAGAGGCTGTCAAAAATTACGGCAAGCGGCTGTTTTATTTTATCCGCGGAAGGGTGAATACGGATGAAGATGCGGAAGATATCCTGCAGGATGTATGGTACCGGTTCACCAATGTGATGAACAGCGAACCCATTGAAGAAACGGGTGCCTGGCTATACCGGGTGGCAAGGAACCGGATCATTGATAAATATCGCAGACCCCAACCGGGTTCATTGGAAGAGATATTTACAGGTGACGAGGAAACTGAATTTAATTTCAGGGAGATCTTGCTGGCAGAAACCCCGGAAACAGAGCATCTCCGGAATCTTTTCTGGGAACAACTATTTTCCGCGCTGGATGAATTACCCGTGGAACAAAAAGAGGTTTTTGTCTGGAACGAACTGGAAGATATTCCCTTTGCTGAAATAGCGGAACGCACCGGCGAAAAGATCAATACGCTGATCAGCCGCAAACGATATGCTGTATTGCACCTGAGAAAACGATTAGAAAAATTGTATAAAGAAATCATTGAACAATAAAAATTTAAAATTATGAATCGATCACGTCGGGCAAGATTTATTGCACTTTTTATCCTGGTGGCCCCAATTGCCATTTTAGTAGTCGGTGGAATTGTGATGTTACTTTGGAACAATGTATTGACTCCTGTTCTGCATGTTTCTACCGTCACGTTTTGGCAGGGTCTCGGCATATTGGTATTATCCAAAATTTTATTCAGCAGCTTTAACGGCAGAGGCGGATCCCGCCGCGATTACTGGAAACAAAGAATGATGTGGAATGAGATGACGCCTGAACAAAAAGAGAAATTTAAAGAAGAATGGAAAGACCGCTGCCGCAGACGGGGATACGGAGAAGCTGAAGTGGAACAACCAGGCGCCGGTTCATAATAATGCTGAGCCTTTTCTGTAGCATAACCGTTGATGTCCGGGCAGAGCGATGGATCAACTACCAGCTCAATGCATCTGCAACGGGCTGGTCTCCTGAAATACCGGAAACATCAATTGATGAACGGTTACAGGCAACAACTTATTTGCCTTAGATTACAGTAAAATAAAGCTATGAGAAAAATTTTTGTTCTTGCCGCACTGGCCATGCTGGTAATTGCTTTTACCTCATTCGATTCAAAGCAGGCGACAGGTACCAACACGACCGCCTTCAATGATTCATTGGATAAAGACCGGGCAAAATATATTGCTATCGTGTTGGAAAAAATTAAAGGGAAAGAAAACCTCCCTGTTGACTCGGTATTTAAGAACCTTAAGATGTTTAAAGGAATGCCTGCAAACAGATTACTGGCAATCATGAATATTGGTTACAGTAAAAGTCTTGGTGTTAGTTGCGGACATTGTCATAATACGGATGATTTTGCTTCCGACGAAAAAAAGCAAAAAGAAATAACCCGGCAAATGGCCGCTATGAATAAAGAGATTAATAATAACCTGCTAAAGAATATTACCGGCTTGCAAAGCAGCCCTGCTGTTATTAATTGCACTACTTGTCACAGGGGACAGATAAAACCTGCCTTGGACCTGGAAAAAAAATAACAGCGGTTTCAAAGAAGCTGTAATCTTTCTTTACTGACCAGTCTCCCATCCCACTCTGCTCTAAAGAAGCAAACTGGCGCGCGTCAGAAAAAATGTGTTTAAAATAACTACGCCCGCATCCTGCCGATCTGAAAAAAGTTTTAATTTCGGAGTGTTACCAGCCCTTCATCACTCACTCTATGAATCCCGTTCAATTCCCCCCTTGTGAGCCATATCCTTATTTTAACACCGCCAGGTTACTGTTATGACACCCGAATTAAAAACCGC
>JAUZOA010000128.1 GCA_030706685.1 Bacteroidota bacterium | reverse complement strand
TTTTTTATGGAAGATCCCTTCCCTGCTTATTAAGGCTTATCCCCGCCGCATTATCAATATTCACCCGGCATTATTACCCAAATATGGCGGCAAAGGCATTTACGGAGATAAATTTCATACAACAGTAATCGCCCGGGGCGAAAAAGAAAGCGGACTAACCATAAATTACGTAGATGAGCAGTACGATCATGGCGATATCATTTTCCAGGCAAAATGTCCTGTGCTGGAGAACGATACGCCTGGCTCACTGGCGCAGCGCATCCATCAACTGGAACATGAACATTACCCGGCTGTGATTGAAAAGCTGCTATCGCAAAAGGCGGGGAGTCAAATGGGTCATTAGAAATCCCTGTTGATTGCACAAGCCTGCCCTATTTGACCATTTTGACTAATATGACTCATTTGGCCTATTTGACTTTAAAGAACTATTTGCATTTTCTTTCGTTACTTGCCGCCAATACCAGACTCTTGTTCCGTCCGTTCGTACAAATATTGCTCCTCCTACTGCTTTTGACTGCAGCAAAACCTGCTTCGGCCCAGTCATTTAAAATAAAAGGAACAGTATATGACAGCTCCCGCAACTTTACCATAGAACTGGTAAGCGTATTGTCTACGTCGGGCAGGGGTACTATCACGAATGTTAATGGTGAATATGAAATTGAAGTAACGGATAAAGATTCCATCTGGTTCAGCTTCCTGAATAAGCCGACAAAAAAATTCCCGGTCGCGAAAATCAATAACCCTTTCTCCTTTGATATATCCCTGCAGATAAATGTGCCGGTGCTGAAAGAAGTAAGAATAAGACCCCGCAATTACAGGCAGGACTCCCTGCAAAACAGGCAGGACTATGCCAAAGTCTTCAATTACCAAAAGCCAAAACTTAGTCCAACCATGTCGGGCATGGGTGTGGGCTTTGATCTTGACGAGATCATTAATATGTTCCGGTTCAAAAGAAACAGAAGCATGCTGGCCTTCCAGAGAAGACTGGAAGCCGAGGAACAGGAAAAATTTGTTGATCATCGTTTCAGTAAAGCATTGGTCAGACGCCTGACTCAATTGACAGATACGGCCCTGGATAGTTTCATGGTGATTTACCGGCCTTCTTACGAGTTTACCTTACTTACCGGCGACTACGACTTCCAGAAATATATTAAAGACGCTTTCGAACGCTTCAAACAAGGATTGCCCCCGGAGCCTATGTGGAAAGAAGAGAATGGAAAAGGTCGGGCTTTTTGAGAGTTGCCCATCTTTTATAACCCTCCCGGGTATATGCAGAAACTCAGCCACGGTTGACAACTCAAAAAAGAGCGATAATTTGCCTCCAATTCCATCTCACATGGGCAAACCACTGCATAATGAGCTCAAAAAAGAATTCCAGCTTGAAAGGCTGATCCTGTTCAGCGACGCAGTATTCGCGATCGCCATTACATTGCTGGTGATAGAGATCAGGATACCCGACCTGCATGATAAGGAGGTAACCGATAAAGCCTTATTAAGTGAACTTGGCCATCTTATTCCGAAGTTCCTGGGCTTTCTTATCAGTTTTATGTTTATCGGTCTTTACTGGACTATCCATCACCGGATGTTTGGGTTTGTGACCGGCTATGACAGAAAACTGTTGATATTAAATCTGGTCTTTCTTCTTTTCATTGCCCTGATGCCATTCAGTACAGGTTTCTACAGTGAATATACCGGTGCTGATCTTATCAGGAAGCAATTAAAAGTACCTATGACATTTTATGTACTCAATTTCTGTTGTCTTGGGTTCTTCAATTATTTTATGTGGCGGCATATCAGTAATCCAAAAAATAAACTGGCAGAACCAGCGATTGATCTGTTGGTGGCTAAAACCGCAAAATTGCGATCGCTGATCGTACCGGTCATTTTCCTGTGTATGCTGCCTGTTGCTTATTTTACCAATGTACTTTATGCCGTATTTATGCCGATGCTGATCCCGGTGCTGATCCCTGTAATAATCAGGATAATGAAAAAAAGAATTTCGAAAAAATATAAAGTAGTTCACTCCACTTAAAAAACGGTTATGAAAAAAAATATTTTCTTCCTTTTCCTTATTATAACGCAATCTGTCTTCGCGCAGACAGATACGGTTCCTTCTTTTGTAAAGGACAGTCTTGATGTATATGTACAAACGGCCCTGAAGGAGTGGCAGATACCCGGCGCCGCCGTTTGTATCATCAAAGATGGCAAGGTAATTATCATGAAAGGATATGGTGTAAGAGAAACGGGAGCCAATGATAAAGTGGATGAAAATACTTTGTTCATGATCGGCAGCAACACTAAAGCCTTCACGGCAACGGCCCTGGCGATGCTGGATGCGCACAAAAATTTATCGCTGGATGATAAAGTACAGAAATGGCTGCCCGATTTCAAGCTCTATGATCCATGGGTGGCCAGGGAAGCGGTCATCAGGGACCTGCTTTGTCATCGTCTTGGCTTTGAAACCTTCCAGGGCGATTTCATGTACTTTGATTCAGACCTGAGCCTGCAGGAAGTAAGGGAAAGAATGGGAAAACTAAAACCTCTTTATAGTTTTCGCAGCAAGTGGGGTTATACCAACTGTGCATTTATGACGGCCGGTGAGATCATTCCGAAAGTAACCGGTAAAACCTGGGCCAGTTTTATAACAGACAGCATCTTTACGCCTCTTGGGATGAACCATTCCCTTGCTTTATCGAAAGATATTAAGACCGCCGCGAATAAAGCCTCCGCTCACACTGTTGTTGCGGGTGAATTAAAAAAGATACCCTACGGGAATATTGATAACCTTGCTCCCGCAGGAAGCATTTCCTCTTCGGTAAATGATCTCAGTCATTGGGTAATGACGCAATTGGATAATGGTAAATATGAAGGCAAGCAGGTTATCCCTTCTTCAGCCATTGCCCAGACAAGATTGCCTCATTCTATTTTAGGAAATGGACGCGTGATTTTTAATAATGGGCATTTCTCTCTTTATGGTCTTGGCTGGTTTTTGCAGGAATACAATGGTAAAAAGATCGTCTCGCATACGGGCGGAGTGAATGGTTTTGTCACCAGCGTTACCCTGGTGCCCGAAGACAGGCTTGGCATTATCGTCCTCACGAATACGGATGCCAATAGTTTTTATGAAGCGTTGAAATGGGAGATCATGGATGCTTACTTTGGACTGCCTTACCGCAATTACAATAAACTGTACTATGGCTCTTATGCCGCGCAGCAAAAACAGCAAGCCGACTGGTTGAAAAAAAAGAAGGATACCAGTGCGACCGCGGTGGATAGTTTCCGCGCTACAGCCTATACCGGGGAGTATAAACATGATGTATATGGTAAAATGACTATTACTCTTGAAAAAGGTAAATTGATCGCCAGGTTCGAACATCATAAAAGCCGTTATGCGGAGCTCGAATTGCTGAGCCCCGGCCGGTTCCTGGCTACTTTCAACGATCCTCTTTATGGCATCAAGGAATGGCTTTTTACGATTAAGAACGGAAAGATCATATCCGTAACAGTAAGGGTGGCTGACTTTGTAGAGTTTACACCCTATGAATTTTATAAAGTAAAATAGCGATAGAAGAGAGATTAAAAAGGAATTAGAAAAAAGATGTTTATTCGATAATATAAATAAGGCTTGCAAAGTCGAAAGAGAATAAATACCTTTACGCCTGTTTAGATTTATTTTATTATCAGGTATAAGTTATTCATAATAAAATAAACAAGCTTCGCACCCTGCTGAAAAGATCCACCCTGGTATCCTTAGAAGAATTACCATTATTTCCATTAAATAATAAACTCTGTGATTATGAAAAGAATCTTTTACCCTTTCATTTCTTTATTTTTTTCTGCCACACTGATTTGCGGAATATCTTCCAAAGCTCAAACGTTTACAATACTGAATCCTGTTTCAGCTCCTCCGGGGGGGCCGGGTGGCCAGGCCAATACCAATGACTTCCCTGCTTTTACTGCTATACAGGGAATAGAAACAGGAATCAGGTTCAAGGTTACTCAGCTCGGCACTATCAATGCTATTCGTTTTTATAAAGGCACTTTAAATACCGGTACGCATATCGGGAATATTTGGGACCCTGCATTCAGCACGGTAACCCCGAGAGCTACTGTTACATTTACCGGGGAGACTGCCTCAGGCTGGCAACAAATGTCGTTTGGTACCCCTTTTACGGCTGTGCCCGGAGTGGTGTATGTAGCCAGTGTTTTCAGCCCTACAGGTACGTATGCTTTTGAAGATGGCAGCGGCGCTATTAATCCCAGCTTTGATATTACCAATCCGCCATTTATTATTTTAGCCGGGGACGGTGCCGGCGGCACTGATATTGGAAATGGTACCTGGCTCTATACCGCTTCCAGCGCTTACCCGACTAACCCGTTCGGCAGCGGTTATTCATCAACCAATTACTTTGTTGATGTTGTGTTTGCTCCTACGTTCCCATTA
Organism: Bacteroidota bacterium; assembly: GCA_030706685.1. Taxonomy (GTDB): domain Bacteria; phylum Bacteroidota; class Bacteroidia; order Chitinophagales; family Chitinophagaceae; genus VBAT01. The sequence goes on along the minus strand of JAUZOA010000128.1, from coordinate 5,276 downwards.
CCTGTTGTTCTTTCTGAATTCAGGGCAACGCCCAGTAACAGCGATGTTTTATTGAGTTGGAAAACACAATCGGAATTCAATAGCCGCGGTTTTGAGATACAAAGAAGCAATAACAGCGCTGATTGGTATCCTGTAAATTTTGTAAATGGCGCAGGAGAAAGTACAACTACAAGAAATTATAGCTACACGGATAAAGGTTTAGCGCCTGGTCTGTATTATTATCGCCTCCGGCAAACAGATTACGATGGCAAGAATACTTTTTCTTCTATTGTAACAGCTATCATTGGTGGTAAAGGGACTGTTTCTTTATTCCCGAATTATCCCAATCCTTTCAGCGCTACCAGCACCATACGATATGATCTGCCAAGAACCCAGAAGGTCAGGCTGAGCTTAGTTGACATGATGGGAAGGGAAGTGAAAGTATTAGCCGATAATATGAGTGAAGCCGGATCTCATCTTGTCACCATTGACGCGGCTACCCTTCAGCGCCAGCTTTATCTTGTCAGGTTGCAAACTGATGACGGCACAGTACTGACACAAAGAATACTGGTTGAATAAATAAGCGAATAACAACATTATAAAAAGGGTAACTCATAAGGTTATCCTTTTTTTATACTCATATCCCGGCAAACCGGGAATGATAGGATCGTCGGGAAGAAGGTGAGACGATAACAAAAAACGACTTGTAACCAGTAATAGCCGGTACTCAATCTTACGGGCACTGCCAAATAAGTTTAAACCAATCGTACAATTTTGACCTTTGATATCTTCCTGTAAATAGTAAACCGTACTGGTACGGGGTGCTTCGCAGAATATATATTTTTTTTATAAAAACGCTTCTTTTGAATCATCGTTTCCCTGCCGCTACATCAATTTCCTTCATTCCCCGGCAGGTAGTGGCCATACCTCCCGCGTCGGCATAACAATACCCGGTCAACTAGTTACAGCGTAAAAGCCTCTTTGTCTCCTCTTTGCCTCCTCGATTCTACCCTGATTTCACCTTGTTTCTCCTCGAATTTCGAGGAGGCAAAGAGGCTCCATCGAGGTTCCATCGAGGAGGCAAAGAGGAGAAATCGAGGAGAAAAAGACATTAGTCCCTGGTTTAGTTGAATTCCGTCCCGGGTTTCGGAGGACCCCGTCCCATTTTTGAGCAGGCGGCCCTGGATGGGGATTACATTTGCTCCGTCACTGCCGAAAGAGTTTTCGCCCAGGACCACCGGGAAGAGCGAACCCGGGAACCCTCTCCCTGGCAGCGGCACAATGGAATAAAGGATATCATAGGATGGCTTCAGATCTTTGACATATTTGAAAATTATTGGACAGCACAGCCAACCATAGTAGGCTAACGGGTAAATTCAAAAGGGCTCTCAGCAGACAGCCGTATTTCGCAGATGAGGGGCAAAACAATAGTGGCTAAAGCGACCTAAAAGCAGGGATGGACTGCACAGGAGGAAACAGGGGAAAGATTCCTGCTTGCTTTACGATATGCAAGGGCAATGATACTACCGCTGCACTAAGACGCCGGCGCCCCTTTTCAACTGAGCCGATTTGTCACATCAAGTCTTAGCTTATCCATGTGCCAGGCATGCATCATCCATGTGTAATCCTTGTGCCATCCTTGTGTCATCCTTGTGGGTAAAGGCGCATTGACTAAGGGATAGCACAAGGATAGCACAAGGATGGGGCAAGGATAGGGCGGGCTCACCCTTCCCCTGATGGGGGAAGCAGAAACCCGGTATCAAAATGATATAGCTGAATATCAATGTCTAACAAGAAACTACCATTACTCTTGTCGTGGCGAATATTACGGGTCAATAAGGAATACAAAGAATTCAGGGTTGTTATGCTTCGCCCCGGCGAATCTTTACCGGGTCATGTTGAAGGCGGCATCACTTAGTTAATTCGCTTTTACCATGGAGCGTAACCGGAGCGCTAACGAAGCGAGGCCGAAGGAACACCGGGTAAATACAGGGATAGTTGGGCAGGGTTGGTTTAAAACATTGAACAGAATTTTTAAAATAACTTGCGGCAATAAATTAAAGTGAATGGAACAAACAACTCTCGGCATCGGTACAAGACTGCAACATACGCATTATGGGCCCGGCGTGATTGTGGGTATCCGTTTTGCCACTTACCTTATTTCCTTTATCAACCAGGGGGTAAAAGAAATAGACAAAACGGATAATAAGCTGGATGAGATCATCCCGGAAAATGTAACGGAAGAAATAGAAACACACAGTGAAGTGGAAAGATCGCTGCTTAAGATACTGCGGTTATGGGGCGGGCTTACGGAAACTGTCCCCCTCGGGGATAAATGGCTTGGCGGTACATTATTGATACAGCCTGCCGATAAATCATTAAAGCCAAAAGAAATTCCTATTGCCGATTTCTTTCATAAGGTAGTTATGCTGCGCGACCGGCTCCGGGTGCTGGAACAAAATATCAACAGTAATAAAAAACTGGGTGATGATGATAAAGTGAATATGCAGCAGTATATCACCCGGTGTTATGGTTCGCTCACTACGTTCAATGTATTGTTTAAAAACAAGGAACATTGGTTTGTGGGGGAAAAGGGAGGGAAAGAAGATTAGAATAAATAATGGATAAGAGGAATACTGGTTTTTTATTCTTCCAGATTATAAACTAAGAAGAACCTTAGAAAAGTTATTAGATCAGTACATTACCTTAGTATTAAACTCATCTTCAATTAGGCTCATGATCTTAAAGGCCTTTCCTGCTTCGGCAATTTTATCTTTGAATTCTTCATAATCAGGATAATCATAAATACGATATTTAGTGGGTGTAGCAATCTCGAAAGTCGCTCCAAACGAATCATTAGATAGATAATACCCTGGAAGTTTTTTATAATCAGGTAATTCATATATACCCAACTTTTGAATACTGTCAATAAAATTATCCCATCCTGATCTTGGAATTAAGGTATCTACCCTTTTATTCGCGGGTAATACCGAGTCCGTGTTTGTCTCTTGGTGAGGTATATAAGTATATAATTCGCCGGTAATTATCTTACCCGTTTTTTTGATCATAATTAATTGTGAACTATACTTTGGTAAATACCCGTGCCCAATCCAAATTCTTATTTGCAAATCTCTGTATCCATTGTCAATAGGTTTAATGCTTAATATTTTTTGTTCATTTGAAAAATAATTTCGCCAGCGACTTGATTGAAAAAATTCGGGGATGTCTTTAACCACCGAATCGGCATAACTTATGTTATCACTTTTATCCTTATTGGATTGCGACTCTCGCGAATTACAGTCAGAAAATAAAATAACAAAATTGATTAGAATTAAATACTTAGAAACGCAATACAATTTGCTCATAGTGACCAAATTTAGAATTAAATATATATTATTTCTATTTAGATTAAATCTTTATTTATCTAATGTTTTATTTCGATTTGCTCACTATTTTTAAAAAATGTTTAATATCTCCTCCTTTCCACTTTAATAAAAAACCGGGCATTTCAGTTCACTAGGTTTGTTAGAATTTGAATAATTGAATTGTTGGTGCTGCAAATATACTTGCATCAATAGTTACGGTGATTTTCTTTGTGACGCTATCAACGTCTCCTTTTGAGTCCTTTGCTTTCAAAGTGAAGGAGGTGGGGAAAAGGGAAGGAAAGAAGATTAGAATAAATAATGGATAAGAGGAATACTGGTTCTTTATTCTTCCAGATTACAAACTAAGAAGAACCTTCGAAAAGTTATTAGAGGATAGAAGACTACCAAAATCGGGGGATTGCAATGGTTTGGCACATCTGCTTTCAGGCAATGAATAAGGAACATATTTTTTACCTTAGTTACCCAAATGTATCATATCCGTAAAACTTGTAGCCTTCATTCGTTTTTATAAATTCAAGAACTACTATCAAAGAAGGAATCTTGTTAATTTTTGTAACATTTACTTTCTTAATTATTGGTTTCCCTTTTATTTGGTGCTTTGCAAATTCAGGAAGGTAATTAATATCAATTTCTTCATCAATAAATTCAATCATGTTTTTATCTGAAAACTTGCTCTTTAAAGAATCATCAAAGATTTTAAGGAAATAAGATTTATAAAATTCATCATTGGAAACATGTCTGTGCTCACAATTTAAACTATCCAAACTCATCGCTTTAAATTCCCTTTGATCTGATTTTTTTACAACTTCCTTAAACTTGTTCCAAAATGACATAAAATCACTATCACTCTCGTTTTTATTTATATCTGCGTTTTTTTGCACCTGTTGCTCTTTTGATTTCTGTAAAGTGTCTTGAACTATTTTCTTATCGCTGTTATCAAAACGACAAGAACTTAATATTACTGCCAGAATTATAAAACATCTTATCATACTAATGATTTTTCCATACGCCTTTGGTGGTATATCTCGTCAAAATTAATGACAGAAACAAATTTAAGAATGTAAAGGAGCGCCGACAAAGGCGTAAAGTATAAACCGTCTGAAATCAGGGGATTTTAAAATTTCTGTTTAATTTATCCTTAAACATCAGGACATAATTTTTAAACTTATTACTCGCCTTAATTGACTCATAATCACTCTCAACCTCATTAATTTTTGAATACATATAGTCGTCAATCCTTGCAGTACCTATCTTATTTTTTTTCAAATCAATGTCGAACCCGTGAATCATAAAATCTACCGTTTTGGATCTATATTCCCAAGCTACAGGCATTGAATCATTAAAAAACAATCCATAAGCAAGATATTTCTTTTCAAAGGAGATATTCTTAAAACCCATTAATCTTATATTACATTCTCCTATAGTAATAGGTTTATTCACGTGTATTCCGCTCAAGGAATCAGTTCCATAAAGCACATATAAAATGTTTTTGCATTTTTCATTGAGCGAATCAATTCTATATTTTCTAACTGAATCCAAAGAAGAACTTTCACAATCTTTGAAATACCGGATCGCCCGGCTCCGGGCTGCAAGACTATCTTCACTCAATTTACCATCAACACTTTCCTTTTCACTCTTTTTTGAAGAATTAACACAGCTGATAAAAAAAACGGTCAGCGTCAATAAAAATAATTTCATCATTACGCCTTTGATGTTTTACGGTTTTGGGGTGTTCCCCTGTCCTGAGTGTTCTATTCTTTACTGACTTTTAAAAGACTCTCCTTAGTTTGTAACCATTGCTGTCAGGAAAAATTATGATTTCTTATTTTATACCAATATGACTTGCACGATACGTTCCTATGGAACGTAAAACACTCAAACGAATTGGCTACCCATGATATGTCCCGATGG
>JAUZOA010000127.1 GCA_030706685.1 Bacteroidota bacterium | reverse complement strand
TTCTTCTATGGTATGGGAGAAAGTAAACTGGGTAATGGCGCCAGTTCCTGGATACTACACATGGCCTTCATTATTCTTGTCGCCAATATGTGGGGCCTCGTATTAAAAGAATGGAAAGAAGTAAGTAAAAAAACAAAAATAACAATCGCTATAGGAATTTTTACCATCATCTTGTCGGTACTGCTGGTGGGATATGGTAATAAATTACACTTGGCAGCCCTTAAGAAATAACAGGCAGAATGCAGTAACTTATGGCAGGGTTACACATTCAGTTGAAAAGGGCAACGACAATTAAACCTTTGATTTAAAAAGCAGTTATGGGTATCCGAACTAAATCAAATCTCCAGCCTTCCGCTATCGAGGTGGGTGATTTTAAACACGTAAGCTATTTGTGGGATGATGCTAAAGCATCCGCGCTGGCCGGGGATGAAGTGGGTCTGTTGATCTATCGTTCCAACCTGCTGGGAGCTGACCTCCGGTTAACGAATTATGGCGGAGGCAATACATCCTGTAAAGCAATGGCTAAAGATCCCCTGACAGGTGAAGCTACTGAAGTAATGTGGGTGAAAGGATCAGGTGGCGACCTGGGCACATTAAAAAGAAGCGGTTTGGCCGCTTTATATGTCGACCGGCTGCGCAGCCTGAAGAATATATACCGGGGCATTGAATTTGAAGATGAAATGGTGGAGCTCTTCAATCATTGTATTTATGATCTCCATTCAAAAGCTCCTTCCATTGATACACCCCTGCATGGTTTTCTTCCTTTTAAACATATAGATCATTTACACCCCGACGCGGCCATTGCTATCGCTGCCGCGAAAGACGGGGAGCGCATAACAAAAGAATTATTCAACGGCACGATCGGCTGGGTCAAATGGCAAAAGCCGGGTTTCGATCTCGGATTGCAATTGAAAAAATGCCTGGATGAAAACCCGGGTATACGCGGTATCATGTTAGGCTCCCATGGATTGTTCACATGGGGTGATACAGCCTATGAGAGTTATGTCAACACACTCGAAGTAATTGAACGTTGCGCCGAATACCTTGCAGACAATATGGGTAAGAAAAAACCTGTATTTGGCGGTTCTAAAATTCAATCATTACCCAAAGAAAAAAGATTACAACAAGCGGCCGCATTGGCGCCCCTGTTAAGAGGCTTATGTTCTTCTTCCACCAATATGATCGGTCATTTTACCGATGATGAACGTGTACTGGAATATGTCAATTCTCATGACCTGGAAAGATTGGCGCCTCTCGGTACAAGCTGCCCCGATCATTTTCTCCGCACCAAGATCAGCCCGCTGGTTCTTTCCTTATCCCCGGAAGAGAACCTGGATGATGCAGCGCAGGTCAGGGCAAAGCTTATGCCTGCTTTTGAAGCCTACAGGAAAATGTATGCCGACTATTACAACACCTGCAAACATCACAATAGCCCGGCGATGAGGGACGCCAACCCGGTGGTTATACTTTACCCGGCTGTGGGTATGTTCACGTTTGCAAAAGATAAACAAACAGCGAGGGTAGCTGCCGAATTCTATATCAATGCCATCAATGTAATGAAAGGAGCGGAAGCCATTTCCGTTTATACCTCATTGCCAAGACAAGAAGCCTTCAATATTGAATACTGGTTATTGGAAGAAGCAAAATTGCAGCGCATGCCAAAGCCTAGGGCATTGTCCGGAAGAATAGCCCTGATCACTGGCAGCGCCGGCGGTATTGGTAAAGCCATAGCAAAAAAATTCGCTGATGAAGGGGCTTGTGTTGTTATCAATGACAATGACGAAGCGCGTTTGTCGCTTGCGAAAGAAGAATTCCAGAAACAATACGGGAAAGATGTATTTGCTGCCGATGTATTGGATGTTACGAACGCGGAAACAATCAAAAAAGCATTGGATACCGCCACCCTGGCTTTTGGCGGCGTAGATATCGTGGTGAATAACGCGGGCTTGTCTATTTCCAAACCCATCGAAAGTCATACAGAAAAGGACTGGGACCTCCTGTACGATGTATTGGTAAAAGGACAATTCCTCGTAACCCGTGCCTGTGTTGAAGTAATGCGTAAACAGGATATGGGAGGCGATGTGTTGAATATTGTCAGCAAGAATGCATTGGTCAGCGGTCCGAATAATGCAGGGTATGGCTCCGCGAAAGCGGCCCAGTTACACCTGAGCCGGCTGAATGCCGCCGAACTGGGTAAGGATGGTATTCGTGTAAATGTAGTTAACCCCGATGCCGTTATCAGTGACAGTAAAATTTGGGAAGGCGCCTGGGCAGAAGGCCGTGCCAAAGCTTATGGCATTACCGTAGAAGAATTACCGGCCTATTATGCCAAGCGTACATTATTAAATGAAATAATTTTACCGGAAGATATCGCCAATGCCTGTTTTACATTCGTAGGTGGTTTGTTGAGCAAGTCAACCGGAAATGTATTGAATGTGGATGGAGGTGTGGCTACCGCATTCGTAAGATAATTGACAAGTTTTAAACGTTTAAGGGTTTAACGTTTAAAGGTTTCTCCTGGCAGAAACTTACCATACCCGGAAAAAAGACCTGGCATAAGAACCTTTAACGATGTAAACCATTAAACGTTAAATGTTATAACACCTGTTTCTCATAAGCAGTTAGTTTGATAAGCAAGAAAGCTGGTTGTTTCTACAGCCAGCTTTTCATTCACTTCACTTAATACGAAAGCGCATGACAAGGGTAGCATTCAAAATGAAATTGCACAAAGGCTTCGGGGAAGAGTACCAAAAAAGACATGACCAGTTATGGCCCGAACTCACGGATCTTCTGAAAAAGACCGGCATCAGCGAATACTCGATCTTCCTGGACAGTGAAACAAATTTTTTATTTGGCGTCTTAAAAGCCGATGATCCGTCTGCATTAAATAATTTACCTTCAGAACCCGTAATGCAGAAATGGTGGGCTTACATGAAGGATATCATGGAAAGCAATCCTGATAATTCTCCCGTAAGTATCCCCCTAAAAGAAGTTTTTTACCTTCCATAAATAAACTGATATGAAGCTAACGAAGCAAGCTGTACAGGAGCATAACCAGCAGCTCTTGCCTGCTCACAAAAAACAATTCGACTTTGTTGCCGAAAACATTCATGGTCTCAATGAAATACTGCAAAAATTAACCGACTTCCAGGTAGCTATTCCGAGCTGGGCGCTGGGTTCAGGCGGAACAAGGTTTGGCCGTTTTCCCGGTGGCGGAGAACCCCGCAACCTGGAAGAAAAAATTGAGGATGTGGGGCTGTTACATGCCTTGAACCAATCCAGCGGGGCTATCTCTCTTCATATTCCCTGGGATATTCCTAAAGATGCTAACGCGATCAGGACATTAGCGGCGATGCACGGCTTAAAATTCGATGCCGTCAATTCCAATACATTCCAGGATCAACCGGGTCAGCCGGTCAGTTATAAATTCGGGTCACTGCAACATGTAGATAAAGCCGTGCGCCGCCTGGCTATTGATCATAATATCGAAGTAATCAAACATGGCGTTGATCTCGGTTCCAAAGCCCTGACGGTATGGCTGGCGGATGGTTCCTGTTTCCCCGGTCAATTGAATTTCCGCAAAGCTTTCCAGCGAACACTGGAAAGCCTCCAGGAAATATATGCCGCTTTACCGGCCGACTGGAAAGTATTCATCGAATACAAAGCGTTTGAGCCTAATTTTTATTCCATGACCGTGGGCGACTGGGGACAATCCTATTTATATAGCAGTAAACTGGGCCCCCAGGCTTATACGTTGGTTGATCTTGGCCATCATCTTCCCAATGCGAATATTGAACAGATCGTTTCGTTATTATTGATGGAAAATAAACTGGCAGGTTTTCATTTCAATGATTCCAAGTATGGCGATGATGACCTCACCGTCGGCAGTATCAATCCTTACCAGCTTTTCCTCATCTTTAATGAACTCGTGGAAGGAATGGATGCAAAGGGCATGAACCATGCCACCGATCTGGGCTGGATGATAGACGCTTCGCATAATGTAAAAGACCCTTTGGAGGATCTGCTACAGTCCGTAGAAGCGATCATGATCGCTTACGCGCAGGCTCTTTTGGTCAATGCCAAAGAACTGAGGCAGGCACAGGACGTGAATGATGTGGTAAGAGCGCAGGAGATATTGCAGACTGCTTACCGCACAGACGTCCGCCCATTGATCGCAGAAGCAAGAACACGTTCGGGTGGAGCGTTACAACCTTTACAATTATTCCGTACCTTGAGGGTAAGAGATGAATTGATAAAAGAGAGGGGTAAAAAAACGGTAGCAACGGGATTATAAACGGTGAGTGGTGAGTAGTCAATGGTGAGTTAGTCAATAAATTTAATGTGTATTTATTTTTTAACCATTAAACTTATTGCTATGTTTTTGCAACTTGCCCATACAAAACCTGAAGTTTACAAATTTTCACAGGAATTAGCTCTTGAGTGCTACCGGGTCACAAAGCAGTTTCCTAATGAAGAAAAATTCGCAATGGTTCAGCAAATAAGAAGGGCTACCTTATCTGTTCATCTCAACATCGCAGAAGGTTGTTCAAGGAAGTCCGAACCTGAAAGAAGAAGATTTTTTGAAATAGCAAGAGGCTCTGTTATTGAAATTGATACCGCGATTGGCATAGCTTTTAAGTTGGCTTATGTAACTTTAGATGAATTACGCCCTATAGGACGCTCTATTATAAAGTCCTTCAAAATAATAAGCGGAATGATCAAACCTAAGAATACTCACAACTGACCACTCACTACTCACCATGCACAAAGAACCAGTCATAGCAATCTTTGATGTGGGTAAAACCAATAAGAAGTTGCTGTTGTTCGATCAGCAGTATAACCTCGTATACGAAGAAAGCAAAAAGCTGGATGAGATAAAGGATGAAGACGGGTTTGCCTGCGAAGATGTAGCTGAATTGACAAACTGGGCAAAAAAATCATTTGAAAAAATACAGGGGGACGAACGTTTCGATATTAAAGCAGTTAATTTTTCCGCTTATGGGGCGAGCTTTGTTTATCTCGGCGACAAGGGAGAAGTAATATTGCCCTTATACAATTACCTGAAACCTTATCCCAAAAAACTGCAGGACCAGTTTTATAAAACCTATGGCGGGGAGAGCCTCATGGCCAAGCAAACAGCTTCTCCTATCCTCGGCAATCTTAATTCCGGCATGCAGTTATATCGCCTGAAATATGAGAAGCCGGAACAGTTTGAAAAAATAAAATACGCTTTGCATCTGCCGCAATACCTGAGTTATATTCTTTCTTCAAAATTGAATACGGATATCACCAGTATAGGCTGTCATACCAACCTCTGGCATTTCCAGCAGCATAAATATCATAAGTGGGTGAAACAGGAAGGAATACTGGACAAGCTGCCCGCTATTTTGAGTTGTACTAAGATTGCCGGTCATATCAACAACAATATTGCTATTGGGGCGGGGCTGCACGATAGTTCGGCCGCATTGATCCCTTACCTGTCCTCATTTCATGAGCCTTTTATATTACTGTCAACCGGCACCTGGTGCATCAGTTTGAACCCTTTTAACCATAGCCAGCTATCCGATTATGAGCTGGACCAGGATTGCCTCTGCTATCTTTCTTATGAAGGCCGGCCGGTAAAAGCATCGAGGCTTTTTGCCGGCTATGAACATGAGCAGCAGGTAAAAAGACTGGCGGATCATTTTAAAAAACCGGAAGACTATTATACTACCGTGACTGCTAATGACGAATTGATGCAAAAGATAAAGACCGGAACGGGCTCCTTGCAAAAAAAAGAGCAAAGCGCCATGGTAGGGCAATCGGCTTTTGCGAAAAGAAACTTAGCTGAGTTTTCTAATTATGAAGAAGCCTATCACCAGTTGATTGCCGATATTATTACACAGCAGACCCGTAGCACTAATATCGTGTTGAAAGGGACGCCTGTCAAAAAGATATTTGTGGACGGTGGATTTAGCAATAATGCTATTTATATGCGCCTGCTTGCTTTAGCCTTTCCCGAACAGGAGGTATTTGCAGCATCGGTAGCGCAAGCTTCAGCAATGGGGGCCGCCTTAGCCATACATAAAGAATGGAACCCGCTTCCCGTCCCGGCTAATATGGTAAAGCTTAAATTCTATAAGGTTGGGGATATGCTGAATACGATTGTGTAAGTCTGCGTTTCTGTTTATTGTTTGTTATATGGCTGTATTACTCTCGCTACAATTAAAACGGCGAATAGTAAATAGTGAAAATCTGTATACATTTTTCTTATAAGGTACCACCAGGTATATCGTAAATTCATGCGTTACATGACTTGTTATGAGATCTCTAGCTACATAAAGTTCTCGCCCCTTTAGGGGCATTAAGGTCGGTAGAAAAGAATATTTGGGGAAAGAATTGCCTCGTAGAGGCAAAACGTTTCAAGGTTGTGCCTCTACGAGGCACGATGAATGCCGATTACATTGTGCTACCGACCTCTTACCCCTAACGGGGTAATACAGCTCTCCGATAGGGCATTAGGAATTCAAATAAACGCCCTAATGAACTTTCGGCGAAAGATGAATTAATCGTATTAAAAGAAAGATGAAAGAAACACTCACAAACAAAGTGTTGCTGCAATGGGAACCGGCACCGCCTCTCAACTATTGCATCTTGTATTACTTTTATGCCTGTTGACAGGACTGAATCCGGGTCTTCGCTGCAGCAACACTTACTTTCTTTACAGGGCCGGTCACATCGGTTTCAACCTTGCTTCCTTTTGATTTGTCAGGATATTCTTTTTCGCAAGATCCTTTACGATCATCTGCGCGTATTCATGGCTCAGATCATTGGCTGATCCGGGATTGAATGACTGGCTCTGTGCGGAGTACAATAATTCCGGGCCCTTGTCAAGGTTGTAAAAATTACTTTCCCAGAAATATTTGGTATCCGTGGTATAATAACCGGGTGAATAAACACGCCCGTACATAGTGCTGTAATACCCCCAGAACCGGTTATGATAAACATAGTAAGGGGAATAATAAACTCTTCCCGGCACATAGTATCTTTCTTTCTGCTTATCAAGCAATACAACGGTCAGCACGGCATCAATACCGCTGTTGCTGAGTTTAGTCAGCGCTTCCTGCTCCTTCATATTTTCAAACGCCTTGGGGTTATATTCATCACAGGAACAAACGGCGTCGTAACCAAGATCCCTCAGGTCTCCTACCATATGTTCTTCCATCCTTTCCCGGACCGTCCTGTCGGGCTCATTGATCAAGCCCAGCACCAGTATTTTTTTATACTCCCTGGGCTGGATATTGTCGGCCTTCCATGAACTGGTTATTCTTGTGGTATTGCAGGCTATAATAAAAAATATCAATGCGATACCTATTTTAGATACCTGTTTCATAATAATTATTTTATAAAAGCAAGTTAGGTTGAGGGGGAAACTAATCCTATGATGACAGTCAGCAACCCGGGAAACCCTCATCAATAGAGGTTCAGTGGCGTTGGGTGGCAAAACGGTTTTTCCGGTAAATGTCCTCCGAAAAGCTCACCCGGCCTGCCGAATCAACCCAGGCCGTATTGTACAATACAAAAACCGGGATGATCTCATCAGCCGGCACGACAATCGGCGCCTGGTTGTTCAGGCATCCTTTTTCTTCAAGGGTATCTATCGCAATGGTATTATTTTTCAGGACAAGATGAGCCAGTTCGACAGCCTTTTCCACTCTCATGCAACCATGGCTGAAATATCTTTTGTTCAGGCCAAAAAGGCTTTTACCCGGCGTATCATGCAGGTATACGCTATACGGGTTATAAAAATTCAATTTTACCACACCCAGGGCATTATCACAGCCGGTTGATTGCCGGATAATATAAGGGAAATCAGAAGCGCTTACTATTCCCCAGTTGACCCTGGCAGGATTAACGATCCTACCCTGCTTGTTGATTACCTGGTAGCCGTTGGCATCCAAAAAACCAATGTTCCTTTTTATGGATGGCAGCAATTCTTTCACAGCAATAGAATGGGGCACCATCCAGTAAGGATACAGGATCACTTCCGTGATCTTACTGCACAGCGTGGGTGTGGGCGTTGATCTTTTACCGACAATAATTCTTGATTCCAGTATCACTTTCCAATTCTCATATACCAGCAAGGTCGCCGATGGAATATTGACGACAATAGCCTTTTGTGATTGCTGGATACAATGCAGCCAGCGGAGAGTATTGATAGCAAGTTTTAATTCCTTCAGCCTGCCGGCAAGCGGTTTATTGAAAGCTTCCAGCGATGTACTTCTCAAAACACCATCAGCAAGGACATTGAATAATTTCTGTGCTTGTTTTACTTTCCCTTTCAATTCATTGTCACCCGGTCTTTGAGTGGCAGAATCCATAAACCCCAGCTGAAAGAGTTTTGACAAAAGGGTCTTGTTGGAGCTGTTTACTTTGCCGGAAGTGATAATAACCTCCTTGAAACTGCTATCCGCGACGATCTTACCATACTCAGCAATCTTCTTTTTTAGTGAATCGTAACCGGGCAATGCCTGTTCGACGCCGGGTAACAAAAAAGCCAGTTGATTGGCTGTGATCAATTTTGCCAGTAGCCCGGGAATATCCCTGCAGGCCGGGAAATAATCAAGCCCATTATAACCGATTGGAGGAGCAACATTTCCATATTGCAGGTCATGTATAAAATGCAGGGCGGCATCGGTCATTCTCAATTCAGCGGTAATCGAGTCCTGAAACCCCTTCATTTTTAATTCTCCTGTTTTACCGTAAGCAGCAATTTTGTACTCATAATCTTCTTTGTTTAGTCCAAGCCGGGGAGCCTGGTCAAACAGGTTCAACAGGTTTTGTTGAAGGTTAGTATCACTCATCCAAACAGGCTGGTAGTTCACCTGGCCGTAAAACTTTCTTATTTCTGCCATGCGGGTTATTCCCGCAGCCACTAACTGCTTATCCTTATCCAGGAATTGCTCCAGCCGGAATGAGCTGATCTGCGGATGACCGATGTTCATTATAAACACAGCAACAAGAAAGAGTATCCCTTGCCCGCGTTTCTGCATTATTCCTTCTGTCATATTATCCCTGTTCATATAGCTGCCTGTTCCTTTTCCCAATAACATGGATCAACGGCTTAAGAGGGCTTAAAATGAATATTTAGTTCCGATAGTTCGCGAAAGAATTCTCTTTCTTTTTTCAATTCCTGCCAATCATAAAACAAAAAATCAAAAGAGGCCCATAGCAGGAACCAGCCGGCGGGTTCCAGCAACACTCTTACTGAAATAAGCGGAATTGTGTGAGTACCTTTAAAACCTGCGATCGCATTAAAGATCATGATGATGATCCCTGCTATACCTAAAGTAATTCCCTTGTTCAGTTTATGCCTGCATTTGTCCGAACTGGTCGTTAACTGGTTTGTAAAGAATTCTTTCAGGCTTCCCGCTATCATTTTCTCGTTCATTTCATCCCGTTTCTCCGGCGGCAATAGCAGGATAAGATCATTGATCCTTTCTTTCCTGTACTTCAGGGCATTTTTGAGTTCATATATAAAATCTTCCGATACTCTTCTTTTTAGATAATTACGGGAGTCAAAATCAGAGTAGATATCATCATAATCATCCAGCCAAAGACTTAATTCTGCCATATTGTTCCGGTCTTTTATGAATTACCTTGATCAATAAACCACCGGTAAAATTATCCCCGTTAACAGTGATAACCGAAGACCACGGTCATTGGTTGGTGTGAGAATGGTCAATATTTACAAGGCTGGTTCTTTCTTCCTAATTACTCTTAGGTATCAACCTGGATTGAATAATACAAACAATTGCTATTTTAATAGAAATAAAGATATTTTGATAATGTCCGGTTTCCGGGTTGTACGCTAATTTGAATTTTGAACCACTCCTCCCTTATCGGGCAGGCTCCGGCTAGAGCACAGTAGGAAAACACATATAGGATCTTATCCCAACTCCTATTTTACTATGTGTCTATAAAGTAAAAAAGATCAAACCAGGACGCTACTCATATTTTTTGTACTGTTCACAGGAAAACCCGGGAGTCATCTCAGCTTGTTCTTCAAAATTGCTCCCGATGAGTCATATTCGGGTCTTATCCGCCTTATATAGCTAATCCTTACCCAAATTTACCAATTACTGCTTGCGGAATAATTATGTCTGAAAAATGAGACCTGTTGTGGTTTTCGTCAGGCTTCATTTATTCAAATTAAGCGCGCTCCAGCAAGAGGTAAAACTTTATTATTGAAACCACCGCCGGCAAATTTGGGTAACGATTAGCTTATATAGGGGGTATATAGGGAGATGACCCGAAGATGACCTGGAGTATACCCGGAGCATATCCAGTATAACTCCAGTATAATTCCAGTATAACTCCAGTATAACTTCAGTATAGCTTA
>JAUZOA010000126.1 GCA_030706685.1 Bacteroidota bacterium | reverse complement strand
TTCTTTTGATTTAACTAAAACAACCACTAATGATGAATTCAGTAAATATATTTCTGATGATAATGATTTGAATAGTATAGATGAATTTGGATACTCTCTTTTGCATAAAAGCATTGCGTTCGGGAAAAATGATTTTGCTGAATTATTAATAGGCAATAACTGTGATTTAAATATCCGGGATAAAAAAGGACAAACAGCTCTCCATTATGCTGCTCTTTATAATAATATTGATATAGCCAGATTGCTTTTAAAGCATAACGCAGATCTGAACATTGAAGATAATTACTGGAACCAGCCTTTATGTACAGCCGTCTTTAATGATAAAGGGTTTGGGAACAGGAAGGAATTAGTTGAATTGTTCTTAAAAAATAAGGCAGATAAAAATCATAGGAATCATGCCGGAAAATCTCCCTTAGATATTGCTATTATAGCAGGGTATAAAGAAATGGAAAAGATACTTGGTTAGTGAGTTTCAAGTTGCCCTTCCTTTCCCGACGAGTCTCCTCCCTACTATGGGGCAATATGTTCTTAAAGGACTTTCAGGAGGGACTCGTCGTATTAAGAGTTATTTCTTTCCCGGCGAGTCTCCTCCCTGCTATGAGACAATATATCGTGAAAGTCTTTTAAGTTGAATTGTTATAATAATGAGAGAGGAGGCTCTTCATAAAAAAAGGCCCCGTATGTGGCCTTTCAAGAAGTTACTGAATTCAATGATCAATCAAAACCAGGACTTTTTCTTTTTTTCAAACAGTTGATCCACCATTTGTTTGTCAAAATGTTTATCCAGGTCGCCGTCAATATTGTCATATACCGCGCTGACAAAAATAGTCTGGGCCGCACTGATAATCGAGATCACCATAAAGGCGCCCAGGATAGCGAGGGCAATTCCGGCAAGGGGGTGGAAAATAGATCCCAAAAAATATAATGGAAGCCCGACAAGAATAATGCCTATAACCTGGATGAAACCTAGGCTAAAAGTAGCCCCGAGGCTTTCTCCCCATTTTTGTTTCATCAGTTGTGAAGAACGTTTGACTGCTTCTAGAGGACCGGCATTTTCATAAGCGATCACCGGCACAACAAAAAAGGTAGCCACGCTCCATACTACGCCAATGAGACCAGTAATGATCTTTCCAAGCGAACCTACATTTTCCTGGATGATTCTTAATAAAAGACCCACGGTAGCAGCAAAAAATGCCCATGAAAAAATGACGCCGATCCGGCTTACACTGAATTGAAGCCCTGCCCGAACCGTTACTTCTTCGCCCCTGAAATATAAACGCGCACAATGGATCAATGCCATATTAAAAAACACTACTATAAAATAGTTAACAACATAAAACCCGAATAGAACCAGGTAGTAACCGGGTGTATTTAATTCCGGTATATTCTCCCGGTCCCAGCCTGAAGAAGCAAATACGGCAATAATAAAGGATGCAAGGACCAGTAAAATCGAGATGCCTGATAATACCGGGAAGATGATAAGTTCTTTTTTTTCTTTCAAAACTTTAAAGCTGCTCATAGCTATTGTCCAGCCATTTTCCAGTCGGTCAAAAAAATTCATATAAAGGTGGTTTAAATGTGTACTATAAATCTAAGAAAAAATCCGGTTTGACGCTCCTTAGTTGTTTTAAATTATGGGGAGACATTAAATTCGGCTGCAATTCCGGGATGGCCTAAAACGATAAATTTTCAATGCGACGAGTCCCTCCCGGAAGTCTTTTAAGTTGAATGATTGTTTATAGGAGGGAGGATACTCGTCTGGAAAGAAAGATCAGTGATTAACTAGGAGTTCCATTCGCCAAGGTACACACTATGTGATTGGCGTTCCCTGTCGGATGCAACAAAAGCGGCATAGAGATGATAGGTTCTTTTCCTCGTGCGGGGCACAGGCAATATATCAGATCCCACGCTCCTGAACTGGCCGGTGATGGTAAAAGAAGCCTGGCTGTTTTCAATATCATAGGCCAGCAACATTACCTGGTCACTGGTACTGGCTCCTTCAGCTATGGCCACATCCCATGTAAACTTTAATTGACCGGGTGATGGTTGTGACACGGCAATATTATTTGCTGCAGGCAGCTCGCCAAAACTTACCTTGACCAATGCGGGGTTAACGCGGATACCTGTTCCGTCTCCTTCAAAAGAATTTTTCAACAACCAGGATTTTGCCGCGCCAAATCCTTCCGATCTTTCACTATAACCTTTAAATCCCTGGCGCACGAATCCCAAAACAGGCTGCAGCCATAACTGCGACATGGCAAACTTATCCCGGTTAGCTTTTTCCCTTTTACTTATCCGCTTGGTGCGTTTTTTATAAGGCCCCTTTACATAGGGAACCCCTTTCCAGGATGAGCCAATGATAGTGCCCACTCTGCCCATTATTGGCCCGTTAATACCATTAGTAAATCGTCCCATAACCCTATTTTATTTATATTTTAAATGTACTAAAAAATAAGCATACAGTAAATAAAGTATAAGTAAAAACGGATAAAAAAGGGATAATATCCCTGTTTTGTCCGTCTTTGGTCCCTGTTTAATCCGTCTTTAGTCCCTGTTTAGTCCGTCTTTAACCCCTGTTTAATATGCTTTATCCCTTACCTGAAATACAACTGGAATTTGTCATAATTGCCTCAGCGGTGGATATTCCCGCATCGGGTGTTTGGAAAATAAGCGGATTTTCGAAGGCTGTACCGGGCTGGAAACCATACTACCCGCTATCATGAGTGTTTCATACCAGTAACTACTTTTCGCTAGTGCATCAATTGCCGGGAAGTCGGGAAGACGGTAAGAAAAAATGACTTGTAAATCAAATCTTCCCGTCTCACCGGCTATTTTCTAACCGGGACACTATCGACTTTTCAACGGCTGCCTGATGTCTGCAATCATTGTTGTCCGGGAAAAAGTCACGCCGGTCCGGCATCAGAAAAATGGCGTTAAGAAAATTACGGAGTAAGCCGTCTTTCCCGCATCGCGGGGAAGAAACGCAGGGCTGTTTGAGCCCGTGGTATTTTCAGTGCAAAAGCGTGCCCGGGGCGAGTTCCCTGCGTTTAGGCTTACGCAGTAATTTTTAGCCATTTTTCTGTAGCCGGGACTTTTTTTGTTTCTTTTTTTTGTCAAAAAAAAGAAAATAGAGTTTTCGGAGAGAAATTAGAAAGCAAGCCCTCAGCCCTCAATGGTTCGTAAGACTCGATACCTTCGAAGGTCTGCCGGAGTTTAGAATATTTTCTCCGGACAGTAGTGGTCTGCAACTCAATATTAGCTTTGCACAAGCCGCCACCTTGCATCTTTCAAAATTGCATTTCCTTCAACGCTGAGTTTCCACGCTAAGCTTTCCGAATGGGAGAGCATGATAATAATCAACAAATGAAAACAGAAGAATACATTATAAAGGATAACTATATCTTAGTAATGCCGTGTTCCTCAATAGCGATATTGACTGGCCACAGGCAGGATTCATCAATATATTTAACCGTAAACAGAACATCATGAAAAAAAATATCATTGGCATCCTGTTTTTAGTTACGGCAACGACTTCTTTTTGCCAGCAGACCAATACTTCACATCCGTTAACCCGGGAAGAATACCTGGCAAAAAGCAAACACCAGAAGACGGCTGCCTGGGTTTTATTAGGAGGCGGAGCCGCATTGGTCGGAACCGGTCTTTTGATAGGCAACAGAAATGAATCTTCTTTTGATCAGGCGGCTACCGGGGGTATTATCGGTATCATTGGCGCCCTTTCAATGATTGGCAGCGTCCCGCTTTTCCTGGCAGCAGAAAAAAACAAGCGCAAGGGCTTAAGTGTATCTTTCAAAAAAGAAATAGCGCCGCAACTTTTTACAGGAAATTTTATCAACCGGTCCATTCCCGCGGTTAATATCAGGATGGATTTATGAGCAAAAAATTATTCAATTAATCTCTTACTATACCGGGTATTCAAAAACAATAAAGATTCGTCAAAGACTCCCTGGTATATTTAATGCTCTCAATGCCCGTGTGCGTGGCCGCAAGCACCAGAACCAATAAAGCAAAGTGATATGTGGGGCATTGCTGTCCGGTTAACAGGGCTAAAGCCCATTGGAAGAGGGCCGTATATTTTAACCCCAGCCTTAAGGCTGGGGTTATGGAAACAAGACGGATCGGAGGCTTTAGCCCATGCAATGTATTTTAATTGGGCGACCATGTTGTGGGGACAAGCATCACGGTATCAAAAGTGCAGATCAGTGGCTGCTGCAGATACTTCGACAAGCTCAATACACCAACCACTGTATGAAACCCATCTTAATTATCTTTTCTTGCATCGGGCGCCGGCATTCTATCCTCCATTGCCTACTCTTTCAATCTCATCGTCTGCGCTGCCTCCCGCGCGTTTGATGGCTTTGTAAGCTTTGCCAAACCGGTAAGTAAAAGACAGGGTGAACACACGGGTATCCCGCCGGAGAATAAAATATTCTGTGGCATTGGGAAATTGTGTAAGCCCTTCCATGGCATTGGTATAAAAAATATCGCGGGCATTGAATTTTAAACTGCCTTTCTTTCTCAGTACCGGTCTTGATACACCCAATGACAATTGCCCCGTAGGATACAATAATTCCTGCAGGTCATTGCGGGCTTTGGTGGTATAAAAGCCGGATACCTCGGCAGTGTAAGTTTTTGCGATAATAAACTGGTTGGTGATATTGATAGTAAGCTGGTTGATATCGCTGCTATAATCATTGCCGTTAAATCCTTTTAGCTGTTTGTGGTTGAAGGTAGCTTGTGCTGTAAGCGACCACCACTTCAAAGGAGATATTGTCAATGTGGAAGACAACCCAAGATTATAGGTATGACCAACATTCCCCTGGGAATATAAAAGTATCCCTTTGGTTGTATCCGCCAGGAACAACTGGGAAAAATAATTCCTCATAATGCTGTAGGATATGCTTGTGGAAAGCAGGTTTTTATATTGATGACTTAGCTCCAGGTTCCAGCTATACTGAGGTAAAATGAACGGGTTCCCGGTGGAATAAGTGTATTTGTTGATAATAAAGTAAAAAGGATTCAGTATTTGAAACGCGGGCCTGTCTATGCGGCGGCCGGCGCCAAAGGTGAAACTGTTGGAAGAATCGGCCTGCCAGTTGATAGTACCGCTTGGAAAGAATCCGCTGTAATTACGGGAGAAAGAAGAATCTTTTTGCAAGGCATTACCCAATTGATTAGCCCTGTAATGGGTGTTTTCGTACCGGAGACCGGCCTCGATATTGACATGTTCATATTTTTTCTCCACGCTGCTGTAAAGCGCATGAATATTTTCCCGGTATAAAAAATGATTGCTTTTCCCGTAATCTTCATTCCATTGTGTGCCGTCAAAATTCTGATACGATGCTATATTATCGGTACTGACAGAGGATGATTTCCAGCCGGACCTCAGGGTAGTGTTTTTTTGAAATTTTATTGTATGATCTATTTTCGCCGAGACTATAGTGATGGTGGTGGGAATACTCCCCTGCGACGCTTCCTTGTATCCGCCCGCAACCAGGAGTTCATTATTGAAATATTGTTCGCTGCGGATGGAATAGTGAAGCCAGTCAATATCCGCGGTAATATCCTGCGAGGAAGATATAGTGTGTCTCGCGTTGATATTAATGGATCCGTTGGTAAAACGGCTTTGGTTCCTGTTATCGGTAGCAATGGCCGAATCTGCAGCGCCGGTTGAATTTAGCCAGGTGGCCCTGGCATGGTTATCACCCTGCCGGTGAATGAATGTACCGCCGAATACTATTCCCAAAGTCGTTTTTGGGGTGACATAATAATCCAATCCTGTTTTAACGGTATTGTTCAAAAATGTGCCTGAAAAATAAGCAGGCTGGTCCAGTTGGGCAGTAAGGACGCCACTGGCATCATAATATTTCCGCAACGCGTAGATATCAATAAGGTATTTGACCAGGTTCATGTTGTAAGTAAAAAAAGTATTGAGTTTGCCGGCGCGGTAATTCAATATAAGATTGTTTGTATTTTTTGGATAAACCCCCTGCCCGGCTAAAATGGTAAAAGAGCCATTAAAGCCTTTCAATTTATTTTTTTTGGTTATGATATTAATGATACCGGCATTGCCGCTTGCGTCATATTTCGCGGAAGGATTTGTTATCAATTCTATTTGCTCCACTTGTGCCGAACTCATGCTGCTTAGTAAATTATTCAGATCCGCGCCTGACAGGTAAGTGGGTTTATCATCAATCATCACCAGCACGCCTGTTTTGCCCTGTAACGCAATACTGCCATTCCTGTCGACAGCTACCCCTGGTGATTTTTCCAACACTTCAAGCACCGTGGAACCTGCAGTAGTAACCGACGCGTCAATATTCAGCACAACTTTACCCTGTGTCTGCTGGATGAAGGGTTTATGTGCTACAACGTTTACTCCCTGCAATGAAGTAATAGAAGGTTCCAGTAGTATAGTCCCGGTATTTATAACAGAAGGAAAACGATAAACACCGGTAGTTTGCTGTTTGTAGCCATTATAGGTAATGGAAAATGTATAGGCGCCGTCTTCAATTTTATCAAACTTAACTGTTCCTTTTGCGTCTGTAATAGCGACTTTTACTAACTTATCGCCCTTCATTAATTCCACAATCGCGCCCTCCGCGGGTTGTGATTTTTCATTTAAGACTGTTAATAAAAAACCGGTCGCATCGGTTGTTGCCGGTTGGCAATAAGCAATGGAATACGATAGAAAGAATACGATTAAGCAGCTCTTTTTTTTCACCGGGGATATAAATATCCCAAGTTAACCATGTGGTATTGACTAACACCTGTATTTATGCTGAATGGTTAAAAATAAATGTAAACGTAATAATGAAGACCGTTGGTCCTTATGAATGTGTTCGCCCGGGTATTGCCTGCTGTTGAAAATATTCAATAATCGCGCTACTACAGGCGGGATGATACAAAGACGGACCTGGGCATTAAAGAAAAAATTATGACTGAAAAAAACGATATCCATGGGGATCTTTTCTTTCCCGCTGCGTATTGATGCGCCCTTTACCTGCCCGGCCTTTTCCGGTATAGTCCAAACATATAACTAGGCAACCCTGTCCATGAGACAAGAATGCCATTTCTGGCCTTGCTGTGAGATATCCATATACTCTCGGGAATTCATCACCATTGATGATAAGTTCCCCTTTTCCCTGCGCAGGTGTAAAGCAGTAGTTGTATTTTTAAGTACCGGAAAAATTCAGCATCATGATCCCGAAAAAAATAAAGCCGGCGAGTATTGAAGAATACATAGAAGCGGCGCCCGCAGAAACACAGGAGAAATTGCGGCAAATGCATGAGTGTATCCTTGCGGCCGCGCCCGATGCAAAAGAAAGCCTGAAATGGAGCATGCCTGCCTACTCTTACCAGAAAATACTGGTTACATTCGCCCTGTTCAAACATCATATTGGTTTTTATCCTATGCCATCGGCTGTAAAGGCTTTTGCCGGAAGCCTCACGAAATATAAGACAGCCGAAGGCTCGATTCAGTTTCCACTGGACAAGCCACTGCCCTTATCTTTGATCAGTAAGATCACGAAGTTCCGTGTCAGGGAAAGTAAAGCCGGGACTATAAAATGGAGATCCTAAAGTCGTAGTATGAACTAATTGGCCGGGGAAGACATTGTTTCCTCGTTACTAATAACCAAGCAGTATCTTAGTTGAAATAATTGTGGAGACGATAAGACAAGCGATTTGTAAATCAAAACTTACCATTTTCCGGTAGTGGTCAATTTTGCCGGTAAGCCGGGAAGACGATAAGAAAAAATGATTTGAAAATTAACGCTTACCATCTTCCCGGCTTACCGGCAAACTAATACACTACCCATAACCACTCAAAAGATTATACAATGAAAAGAATGTTATTCCGCCTAACCCTTTTTTTTATCATTACTGTTTCTTTTACGTCCAAACAAAAAGAGATCACCTGGGTGGCCATTGGCGATTCCATTACTTATCTGAATGATCATGCCAATGAAACAGGCAACCGCGTCACCAAAGGATATATGACGAGAGTAACTGAAAAATTGCCTGGTATTCATTATATCAACCAGGGCCATAATGGATGGACCTCAGGCCGTATTGCCGATAATATTGAAAAACTCGGGCTGGTTAAAGCGGATATCTATTCCGTTTTTCTTGGTACCAATGACTGGTGGCATGCCGATACGCTGGGCCATCTCAGCGATTATATAAACAATACCGGCAGTCATACCTTGTATGGTTCCTTTCGCATTATCACCAATAAGCTCCGGAGCCTGAATAAAGACGCCAGGATCATTTTGATAACTCCCATGCAACGTTCAGATTTTGTATATATCAATAATCCAAAAAATAATGCCTGGGGATCATATAAGAAAAAGAATGGCTTTTCCTTAGAGCAGTTTGCCGGCGCTGTTGATAGTATCGGGCACTACGAACATATTCAAGTGATCGATCTCTATCACAAAAAAGGCATGGCGGTAAAAAACCTGGTGAAGTATAAACGATTAAAAGACCCCCGGACAGGCGAGTATAAAAATTACCCTTATCCCACTTATATTGACATTCCTTTCAATCCTGATACAGACGAGTATCCTTATCCTCCCGGCGCCATGGATATTACCTATGATGGCCTGCACCCTTCGGATAAAGGCAATGACAGGATAGCCGGGATGCTGGTAAAAGTTATGAAAAAATAGTATCGCCTGTTTGGATGTCCTGTGCGTGGCTGTGCCAGAACTGATAAATCCAGAAAGCGTAGTGTCCCAGTTTGAAAATATATTTCACCCGACGCAACGGAGCAATCTTCGCTGCGTCGCCAGGCCGCTGCGAACGCTGCGAGAAACCAAACCGGTACACTACCCAAAAAGCTGTTTCAAAATTCAACAAAGCCAATGAAACATAAAGAACACAACCAACCACGAAGTACACAAACATTCAAAAGGAATTGCCTCATCGTTGTGTCCTTATGTTTTCTTAGCGCGCTCGTGCTACTTATTAACTTTTTGGGCAGCCCCGGTATCAGAATCCTTTAGCAGGATTAGCATTAAAAGGGGCCTGCTCCATAAATGGTTGATTTTTTAACCGGATGCTCGTTGCTTTAAAAATAGCATTGGCAACAGCGCCGCCGGTTGGTGGCAATGCCGGTTCTCCCAGTCCTGTCGGATCTATTCCATTATCTACAAAGTGCGCTTCTATTTCCGGTATTTCCTTCAGACGGATAATCCGGTATTGATCAAAATTCGTTTGATCCGGTACGCCTTCTTTAAAAGTCAGTTTGCCAAACATGGCATGTCCATACCCATCTGTAATAGCGCCCATCACCTGTTGAAGCGCCCCGCTTTTATTGATGACTTCCCCGCAATCCGTAACCGCGTAAATTTTCTTGACAACCGGGATATTGCCATTCATCACCACTTCGCAAACCTGCGCTACATAAGAGAGATGATCGAAGTAGGCGCTAAACCCCTGCGATACTCCTTTTTTGGAACCCCATCCTGATTTTTCCGCTACCTGTTTGATCACGGTTTCCGTCCTGTCAATATTATAATTGACAGAGCCGGCAGGTTTTGTTCTCGCTTTTTGCAATAGTTCCAACCTGAATTGTACGGGATCTTTTCCCGCAGCTATGGCTACTTCATCCAAAAAGCTTTGTTCGGCAAACCCTAAAGCATTGCTGACGGGAGCCCGCCATGCGCCGGTAGTAATGGGAGATACATGCTCAACGGATTCGATCAAAAGATTATCCACAGCACCCGCGGGAAAATTATTTTCGCGCGTAGGATTATTTAAATTAATACCTGCCCCTCTTAGTTTATACCCGATCATATTTCCTTTATCATCCAGCGCCGCTTCAAAACGGTAACGTACAGCAGGCCGGTAGCTTCCTCCCGTCATATCATCCTCGCGTGACCAAATAACCTTAACGGGTTTTTTAATGATACTGGATAATTCAGCCGCTTCCAGTACATAATCGAATTTAAGGCGTCTTCCAAAACCTCCGCCAAGACGGGTAATCTCTACGGTTATTTTATCCTCAGGTATATTTAAAAGTTTTGCGGTCGCCTGTCTTGCGCTCCCGGGCGTTTGTGTCGGCCCCGCTAATTCTACACCATCTTCGCGCACATGCGCGAAAAAATTCATTGGCTCCATGGGGTTATGCGCCAGGAAGGGGCACTGGTATTCACTCTTAACGATTTTAGCCGCATTTTTAAAGGCAGTCTCCACATCACCCTCTTTTCTGCGTACAGTTGTCTTACCATTATCCAGCAGGGAAGCCAATATTTGATTATGGTCGGATGTACTTTCTATGTTCCCGTCTTTCTCGTATTCAATTTTTACCGCGGTTCTTGCTTTCATGATTTCCCAGGTAGACTTACCGACGATGGCCACATTGTTTTTAAAAGTAACCACATCAATGATACCGGGCATCGCTTTCGCATCAGCGGCGTCTACCGATTTAATTTTTGTGCCAAAAGCAGGAGGGCGTTGAATCATGGCTAATACCATTCCTTCGCGGTGAAAATCCAAACCAAACATTCCTTTGCCTGTAATGATCTTTTTGTTTTCAATATTCCTGACAGCAGTGCCA
>JAUZOA010000125.1 GCA_030706685.1 Bacteroidota bacterium | reverse complement strand
CTATTCCATCTTCTGGCCGCGTTTCGCCAAAAAGCCACTTTTTCGATGCTAACAGCCCCATTTCGGGAATATTTAGGTGAAGTATTTAATTGACCATCAATTTTTTAGGAATTATCTAAACTTACTCCTATCTAAACCGGGGTCTATAGCCACACTTTGATACCTCTATGATACCTTGTATCCTAGTACTATAGTAGGTTCTTAATAAGGTATTAGTAAGGTTATCCTTAGTTATTTTACCTAGAATAACCTTAAAATAACCCTAGGATGACCCTAAGATGAGCTTACTATAACAGGTACCATATAGGTATCATTAGCTTGGATGTCTATGCAATAGGAGATAATTATTCAGGGAGCCGTATTCTCCCAGAGATCATCTTTTTTAGTAATGCTATTACAAATCAATCTATTAGAATGTGTGAACGTTGACCGCAACCGGCCCGGGTAATTTTAGATGAATCCTGCGACGATGCAGGCAGGAGCTTAATAGGTAGAAAACTCCCGCAAAGTCGATTTCTTCCACAACTAGCCTGACTTCCGATTTTTTTTTTGCCCTCATTCTCCTGATATCGACTTCTTCCTCCGACGATGTCTCCCCCAACAGCAACCCCAATTTGAAAGAATTTTGCGGGCGGACTCGTCGCAGTGGTCCATCTCGTATAGAATCATATAAAATCGGCTATCCTATTCCCGGAATCTATTCGTGATGTCCTATGGCGACGAGTCCGCCCATGTTATTTTCCTTAACCAGTTAGCTCAAGCTGGGCGAGACGTCGTCGGGAAAGTGTTCCGCATGGGAAAACTTTATTCCTTGTTCCCCTCCGACTTTTTTCAGGTGTAAATAATATTAAAAAATAATAATGCAGGCAGATAAATAAGGTTAAAGAGGAATAAAAAAGGAAAAACACACGTCTTTGTGGTAGTGTCCGGTTTTCAGGGCCCGACCTCAAAAACCGAACAGCACAAAGAATTAATGCGCCCGATATGGTAAAATCTTCCGGCCGGATATACTGAAAAATCGCCGCTGCCAAATTTTATATTTTCTTTATATCTAACAATCCTTACTATTATCCTATGAACAAAACCAGCCTGCTTATCATCCTTTTTACTTTTTTCTTTCTTGCTGCCCGAAGCGATCCCGGGGATACCGTGATCGTCAAAAAAAAATATTTCACCAAACAATTGAATAGCGCCATCACGCTTGATGGCATACCTTCAGAAGAAGCATGGAACCTGGTAGAATGGGGCGGTGATTTTACACAGTACCAACCCAACGAAGGAAAAGCGCCCTCCCAGCAAACCCAATTTAAAATACTCTACGACGAAAGATTCTTATATATAGCTTACCGTTGCTACGACCTGGCCCCTGATTCTATTGTAAAACGAATGGGCCGGCGCGATGAATTCCCCGGCGATTGGGTGGAAATAAATATTGATAGCTACCATGACAAGCGAACCGCCTTTTCCTTTACCCTTTCCGTTTCAGGAGTCCGGGGCGATGAGTTTGTTTCCAATGACGGCAATTTCTGGGATGCCAGCTGGAACCCGATATGGTTTTCCAAAACGCATATTGATAATAAAGGGTGGACAGCAGAAGTGAAGATCCCTTTCAGCCAGTTAAGATATGGCAACGAAACAGAAAAGACCTGGGGCTTCCAGGTCACAAGACGCTTGTTTCGAAAAGAAGAACGTTCTACCTGGCAATACATTCCGCAAAATTCCGGTGTATGGGTAAGCGGGTTTGGCGAATTGCATGGACTGAAAAATATACCTGTTCACCGGCAGGTGGAAATTGCCCCCTACGTAACGGCACAAGCGGATAAATACAAAAAAGAAGAAGGCAATCCCTTCGCAAAAGGGTTTGATACAAAATTAAACGCGGGAGTGGATGGTAAATTCGCTGTTACGAATGATCTTATTCTTGATTTTACTATCAACCCTGATTTCGGGCAGGTGGAAGCAGACCCCTCGCAGGTACGTATCGATGGTTACCAGAATTTTTTTGATGAGAAGAGACCCTTTTTTATTGAAAGCAGGAATATTTTCGATTACCAGTTGACCGGCTCCGAAGCAGGCGGTGATTATGATGCCGACCTGTTATTTTATTCACGCCGTATCGGTAGTTCACCACATGGGTATCCGAATGTGGGTACGGGAGAATATCTCAAGCTTCCGCAAAATACTTCCATTCTTGGCGCCGCGAAGTTTAGCGGGAAAACAAAAAACGGATGGAGTATCGGTGTTCTCGAAAGTATTACTGAAAGAGAAATGGCGACCATTGACAATAACGGTCAAAAAAGAAAAGAACTGGTGGAGCCTCTTACCAATTATTTTGTCGGGAGACTGCAAAAGGATTCCAAAGACGGTAATACTATCTTGGGTGGCATCATCACCGGCGTTACCCGGGGGGATGGATTGAATGATATTTTACACCGCCATGCTTTTTCAGGTGGTTTGGATTTTTTGCATTTCTGGAAAAAACGTACCTGGTATATTCGCGGCAATATTGTTTTCAGCCATGTACAGGGAAGCAAAGAAGCCATCCTCAATACACAAACCAGTTTTGAGCATCTTTTTCAACGCGCCGGAGACAGGGAGGCATCGGTAGACAGCAACCGCACTTCACTTACGGGAACGGGTGGCACGATCCGTTTTGGAAAGATCGGCGGCCGGTCGGGCAGGCTTGGGCAGGTATTCAAATTTGAAACGGGCATTACCTTACGTTCGCCTGAGCTGGAATTGAATGATATTGGTTTTATGCTTGCCTCCGATGAGATCAATCATTTTACGTGGGCAGGGTTGCATTATCAAAAACCGTTCTGGTTTTTCCGTACGGCCCGTCTTAATTATAATCATTGGTCAAAATGGGATTATGGCGGAAAGTTTCTTTACCAGGCATTCAATTTTAATTCGCATGCCACTTTCAGAAATAACTGGCAATCGGGTACCGGTGTGACATGGAACCCGTTTGATGTTTCGAATAATGCTTTAAGAGGCGTTTCTGCCATGAGGCATCCCGCGGGGATAGGACATAACCTGTATGTAACCACTGATACCCGGAAAAAAGTATATGCCAACCTGAGCTTCTTCAATGCCTGGGGATTTGATAATGCAATAAAAAATAATGAAGTTGACCTGGCTATATATTTTCAACCATTGGATGCGTTGCTGGTTAGCCTGAGCGGGAGTTATATTTATTACTGGCGCAGGCAGGACCAGTTTGTCAGTAATATTGATTACAACAATACCACCAGGAGTATTGTAGGTGAAGTAAAACAAAAAACACTTCGTTTCACTGCGCGCATGAGTTACAATATTACCCCAGACCTGACGGTTCAGTATTACGGTCAGCCCTATATCACACGCCCGCTTTATGACAATTTTGCTTATGTCTCCGATCCTTTAGCCAAAAAATACGATGCCCGGTTTCATGTTTTTAAGAGCAATGAAATCAGCTATAGCAACGGCGAATACACGGTAGATGAAAATACGGATGGGATCCCGGATTATAGCTTCAGCAAACCTGATTTTAATTTTGTACAGTTTCGTTCCAACCTCATCGTGCGCTGGGAGTATAAGCGGGGTTCTGAATTATACCTGGTATGGTCGCAGGCGAATACGCCCGACGCGTCAGCCGATCTTGACACCCCTATAGCCAGGAGTTTATTCGACAATGCCTTTGCCGATCAGGCGAGGAATATCTTCTTGATTAAATGGACGTACAGGCTTTTGAGATAGCTAAAAGCTCACAGCTCATAGCCTTTCTCCATTAAGGCGCCCGTATTCCCGGATCAATGATCCCGTACTAAAATACTTATTTGTTGTTTGATGCTATCGCCCTCAGCGGTCTGTTCGTCACCGGGAATGGAACGATGGTCAAACTTTTGAGAAAAACGCCTTGATGGACATTAGGTTTGGTATAAAATTACCAACATGCAAACTTCTTCCCGCCAGGCTTATCTCGACTGGCTTCGTATCATGGCCATTATCGGCGTATTGTTCTTTCATTCAGCTATGCCATTTGTTGAAGGAGAATGGCATATCAAAAACCAGGAGACCAGTCCCGTGCTGACTGAGTTTACCAATTGGCTGCATCGTTTCCGGATGCCATTGCTGTTCTTTATCTCGGGTACGGTCAGTTATTTTATGATGCAGAAAAGAACAAGCGGCGGTTTTATTGCCCTGCGTTTCCGCCGTTTGTTTATTCCTTTATTGCTGGGTATGCTGGTGATTGTGCCTCCGCAGGTATATATGGAAAGAGTGAGCCAGGGATACCGGGGAAGCTTCTGGGATTTTTATCCATCGATATTCACCCATGGCCCATATCCCAAGGGAAATATGAGCTGGCACCATCTCTGGTTTATTATGTACCTGCTGGTTTATGATATCATCTGTGCTCCTTTATTCGCGTGGCTGATATCTGCTAAAGGCAAATTGTTCCTGCAAAAACTAAGCTGGCTGGCAAAAGGGAAGAGGGTATACCTGTTGATGATACCCGGCGTGATGATTTTTGCATTCTTTGCGGAGCGTTTCCCGGAAACAAATAATCTCGTGCAGGACTATGCCTATCTTCCTTACTGGCTTTGTTTCCTGCTGGCGGGTTTTATTTGTATTGCCTGGCCCGGGCTGATGGATAGTCTCGAAAGAAACCGGCGCAGTTCCTTTACCGCTGCTTTCGCGACCTTGCTTGTTCTTAGTTACCTGCGCTGGAATAAACAGACTCCCTGGGATATTATTATTCCTTACAGGATAGATTGGAGAACTTACGCGTATATGGCCATCTCGGCTATCTGCGCCTGGGGCTGGGTATTGACGGCAGTGGGATATGGTAAAAGATACCTGAACAGGAAGTTCCGGATCATGGATTACCTGAACCAGGCTGTATATCCTTTCTATATTCTTCACCAGACTGTCATTGTGATCATCGGGTATTATGTAGTCCGGACAACAGATGTCATCGCGATGAAATATATATTCACGGTCATACTTACTTTTATTATTTCTGTAAGCATTTATCATTTATTCATTCGTCCTTTTGCCTGGGCCAGGTTTTTATTTGGCATGAAAGGTGCCGGCGCGAAAGAAATAATTGTCCGCGAAAAAAGCGAAACAGTTATCGCAGAACCGGAAATAGTTGCTGCCATTAATATGTAAATTGTGAACACTTTAAAGAGTATGAAATTCTTCAGAACCTGGTTTTTCCCGCCGTTGTACGGGTTAATGGTTTATTTCACGCTGCGTTTATTAGCGGATTCGGCATCGGGCGCCAGGTTCTGGGAAAGAAGCCGGGTGCTGAATTTTGCGGAGATCGGTTGCAGTATGATCATGGGTTATCTTGTGATAAGAGTATTTGACAGGTTGTTCAGGTGGTTCGATGCGCGCTGGCAGTTTGAGATCAGTTACCGGCGCATTGCCAGGGAGCTCGGTTATCTTTTTATCGTGAACCAGGTTATACAAAACCTGGTGCTCACGCCCTTCGCGGCTCTTACAGATAATGGCCTGCAATGGGCAGACGTTATAGATATCAATACGATTCCTTTATTATACGCGTTGATCTATTATGGTATCCTCCGCAGTAATCATTTCCTGCAATCCTATATTGCCAGCAGGATTCAGCTGGAAAAAATAATGAATGACCAGTTGCAGACGGAGCTGAAATTCCTGAGGGCGCAATACCATCCTCATTTTTTATTCAATGCGCTGAACGCGATTTATTTCCAGATAGACAAAGATGTGGAAGGGGCTAAGGATACGGTAGAAAAATTTTCCCAATTATTACGTTACCAGTTGTACGACCAGCACCAGGCTGTAACGATTGGCCGGGAAATAGAATATCTCGAAAATTTTATCGCCCTGGCCAGGATCAGGACTTCAACGAAATTACAGCTCGACGTTTTTTTTGATACACGACTAAATGGCGAACGGGTATACCCGCTATTATTCCAGCCATTGGTGGAGAATGGTTTTAAATATATCGGCGGAGACTACCTACTGAAAATTTCTTTGGAGAAACAGGAGAAGGGGATTTATTTTCGGGTGGAGAACTCTGTTCCCGGGCCGGTGCATTTTAAAAAGAATAAAGGTATCGGGCTGGAAAACCTCAAAAGACGGCTTGAACTTTTATACCCGGGCAAACATTTATTGAAAACAACAATCCAGCACGATAGCTTCCTCGCTGAATTAACTTTAATTACCGGCTGATGAGTGATAAAAAGATAAAATGTATCATTACCGATGATGAGCCTTTTGCCAGGGATGGCCTGCAGGATTATGTAAAAAAAATAAACTTCCTGCAACTGGTGGCTGTGTGCGAAGACCCGTTGCAGCTTAGTTCTGTGCTCAGGGAGCAACCTGCCGATCTTTTATTTCTCGATATCGAAATGCCTTACTTAACCGGGGTGGAATTCTTGATGACGAACCCTGATCCGCCTAAGGTAATTTTTGCCACAGCATTTGAGAATTATGCTCTCCGGGGATTTGAGCTGGATGTACTGGATTACCTGTTAAAGCCTATTTCATTTAACCGGTTTGTAAAAGCCTGCAATAAGGCGCATGATTTTTTCCTTTCCAAAGAAGAAAATCAGCCTGCTTATTTTTTTGTAAAGACCGATCATAAACTGGAAAAGTTGGTCTATGAAGATATCTTATTCGCGGAGGCGAAAGAAAATTATGTAGCGATTTATACCTCCGTGAAAAAAATGATGATTCATAGTACGCTCCGGGCCGTGCAGCAAAATTTACCTGTGAACCAGTTTATCCAAACCCATAAATCCTATCTTGTCAATATGGGCCGTGTAAGCGCTATTGAAGGGAATATATTGCATGTAGACGGATACCAGGTACCTGTCAGTAAATCCTTAAAGGCTGAGGTATTGGAAAAGATTTTGAATAAAAGGATTCTTTAGGAAGCCGGTAGTGGGTCAGTTTGCCAGCCGATTAAACGGAGTGTTGACATATCGGGATACAGTTTGTCCTGCACCTGGTGAGGGAAGACATCTCATTATTTGAATGTTGAAGCATCCGGGATTCCTCAGCAGCTAATCTCTATAAAGGGGGATCGGAATGACAACACTCCGCAAGATTGAAAATGCCTTACAATTTGAAACCGGTACACTGTCAAAAAAACGAAATAAATTTTATTCTTATAATTATTTAAAAGCTTCTTTATGCCTGTAAAATATTATTCTTTAAGACTTCTTCCGCCACGGCCCAGTTTTGCCCAGGATATGTCAGCAGAAGAAAAAGCGATCATGCAAAAACATTCGGCTTATTGGAGGGAGCTTATGCAGCAAGGCAAGGTTATTGTTTTTGGACCTGTACTGGATCCTAAAGGAGTATATGGCCTGGGTATCATTGCTGCCAATGATGATGAAGAAGTAAAAGCATTTATGGCAGGAGACCCTGCCAACGGATTGAACAGGTATGAGTGGCATCCCATGCTGGCTGTAGTGCCGGAAAAATAATAAGAAACCGGCCGGGAAGCCAGGTATCTTCTATATGAACAGCAGAGCGATCATTAAACGTTATCCTATTTGGCGTCCCCGCCGGTTTTTTGAAAAAAACAGGTTTGACAGGATTTGCCCGGCATTATTTCCCGGCTGCTAAGATGAATAATACCCGGGTGAAGTAATGGAGACGGTTAAAAAAGCAGGATTACTGGGGCCCATTATATCACGTTCTTCCTGAAACTTTTATTATAAAATAAAAAAGGAAGCAGGAATGAAATTCCGATTCCTGTAATAATGATAATGCCGGATAATAATTGCCGGAATTCGATATTTAATTGGTCATCGTCAGTACGGTCTACCCCTTTCGTTTTCATTACCAAAAAAATGGTCAATAGAATAAAAACGATCATATAGAGGATATTTCCATACTTCGAAAGTTTGATGAAGCCGTAATAGACAGGCCCGATCACAAGGAATAGAAGGTTGACGGAAAAAATCAGGGTAGATACATTGATCATCGTTGAAAAAGGAAAATCTGTGCTTTGAAGGAAGATTACATGATAGAACAAAAGAATTACAGTAATGATTATTCCGACAAAAACACCTGTCATCAGTACTTTATCAAAAGCTGGGTTTTTCATATCCTGGTCCATAATAATCTATTTGAAATGAAAGATTTTAGTTTCAGCACAATATTGACTCTATGCAAATTTATTGCAAATACCCTATTTATTGCTAATAAACTTATTAGAAATACATAAAAATATTGCCCATGCAATATATTCATACAGTGGGGTTAATGAAAATCGTTTAAATTTGCCCATGTCCCGAAATGATTGTGACCTCAAAAGCTGTTTTCTTTGCCGCTTTTGCCTGCCGGAATGGAAAGACGCCATTCTTTCCAAAAAAACAACTCTCAGTTTTAAGAAAGGCAAAGAGATATTCAGGGAGGGCGAAAGGGTGAAAGGTATATTTTTTATCTACAGCGGCTCCGTGAAGGTGTACACTCAATGGACAGGCCAAAAAGAACTGATATTGCGATTTGCCAAGGCCGGGGATATTCTTGGGCACCGGGGTATCGGGGCCAACGATATTTATCCTATCGGGGCATCGGCCATGGAAGACTCCCGGGTTTGCTTTATACCCAATGATTTCCTGGAAGCTACCTTCAAAGTAGATCCTTCTTTTACGCACCGCCTGATGCTTTTTTATGCTGCCGAATTACAGAAAGCTGAAAAACGTATGCGCGACCTGGCGCATATGGAAGCAAAAGGAAGAATCGCGCTGGCATTACTGGAAATAGCTGAAATGTATGGCAGGGATAAGGAAAAATATATTGCGTTGCCGGTGAACCGGCAGGATATTGCTTCCTATGCCGGTACTACCTATGAAACTATTTTTAAATTCTTTACCGTGCTTATAAAAGCTAATATTATTTCCGTATCCGGCAAGAAAATAAAGATCAATAATCCTAAGCGGTTACAACAGTTTGTCACGGGCAAAACCACATCCCGCCACCGGAAATAATCTGAATTTTTATCCCTGAAATAAAGTGTTCATGAAGAAGCAGAATAATCCTCACAGCAGTATTCCTATTTCGGTTTCGTTGGAAGACAATATCGTTTCGGAAGGTTTTACCACTCACCTGTTTACTGATAAGAAAAGGCTTTTGTTTATTTCCCTGTTAGCTGTCGCGATTGGTATAGCAGCCGGCTGCATTGCCAAACTTCTGCTATACCTGATCAATTTTATAACTAACCTTTCTTTTCATCACCGGTTTTCGTTTGCATTTTCAAGCCCGGCTACTAATCATTATGGCATTTTTGTGATCCTTGTTCCTGTTGCCGGGGGACTTGTAGTTGGCCTGATGGCGCTCTATGGATCCAAAGCTATTCGCGGGCATGGTATCCCTGAAGCCATGGAACAAATATTGACAAACAAAAGCAAGATACGGCCATCCATCACTTATTTAAAGCCTTTGTCTTCTGCTATTTCAATAGGTACCGGTGGCCCTTTCGGAGCCGAAGGCCCGATCATTGCTACGGGCGGAGCATTGGGATCAACACTGGGGCAGTTATTAAAAATCAGTCATTATGAACGAAAGATATTATTAGCCGCCGGGGCAACAGCCGGGATGGCAGCCATTTTTGGGAGCCCGATCGCAGCTATTTTCCTGGCCATAGAATTATTGTTGTTTGAATTTTCCCCTTCTTCTATCATCCCGGTTGCTTTGGCTTGTATCACCGGCTCCGCGGCGCACCATTTGTTATTTGAAGGCGGCCCGGTCTTTTCTATGCCATTTATTGCTCCGCCCGGCAATACAGCCCTGGCGGCATACAGTGTGGTTGGCCTGGTGATGGGGCTTCTTTC
The DNA here is from genome assembly GCA_030706685.1 of Bacteroidota bacterium. Taxonomy (GTDB): domain Bacteria; phylum Bacteroidota; class Bacteroidia; order Chitinophagales; family Chitinophagaceae; genus VBAT01. The sequence continues at coordinate 1,035 of JAUZOA010000125.1, read as the reverse complement.
GGCTATCGTTACCAAACTCGTTTATTTTATTGAAGATATTTTTGAAAAACTTCCTCTTCATTGGATGTGGTGGCCGGCTATCGGTGGAATAGCTGTTGGGATCGCGGGATATTTTATACCCAGGACAATGGGTGTAGGCTATGACAACATTATTGATATTCTTTCCGGGAAATTGGCTACCTCTTTAATTTTCTCTCTTTGCCTGGTGAAATTTATTTCATGGGCAGTGGCTTTGGCCAGTGGTACTTCAGGAGGAACTCTTGCGCCATTGCTGACAATCGGGGGCGCTTCAGGATCCCTGCTCGGAATGATTATTCTTTTTCTTTTCCCTCATAGTGGTGTCACTCTTCCGCTCGCGGCCCTGGTGGGTATGTCGGCCATGTTTGCCGGTGCGTCGAGGGCCTTATTGACCTCTATCATATTTGCTATAGAAACCACAGGACAGTCGAATGCTTTATTGCCTTTATTAGCGGGATGTATCGCGTCTTATTTTGTTTCCTTTCTTTTGATGGAGAATACCATTATGACTGAAAAAATCGCCCGCAGGGGTATTCGTACGCCACATAGCTATGAGCCAGACCTCCTGGATAAAACGCTGGTAGAGGAGGTGGCTACGGAGAACGGTACTGTTTTAAGCGAGAAAAATTCCATTAAAGAAATACGGGATTGGCTGAATGCAAATAAACAGGAGCAACGTAATTACTATATTGTTGTCAGCGATGAAGGCATGTTCAGGGGAATTATCAGTTCTTCTAATTTATTCAGCATGCATCATCCTGTACAAAACAGGATCGCGACATTGATTAAGAGAAAGCCTGTAGCGATAACAAACGGGAATAGTTTAAAAACTGCCGTAGAAGTAATGGCAAAAGAAAATATTGATGTTTTGCCCGTGTTGTCAAATTCCCGGAATAGAATAATCGGGATATTATCTTATAAAGACATCTTGTCGAGATATGGCCACAGAACAGAAGATCATCAAAGAAATCTTGCCATATCGCTGAAACGAAGAACGCTGAAGATATTGGTTCAGGG
>JAUZOA010000124.1 GCA_030706685.1 Bacteroidota bacterium | reverse complement strand
TCAGGATTACCGGGAAGAGCGAACCCGGAAACCCTCTCCCTGGCAGCCACACAATGGAATAAAGGATATCATGGGATGACTTCAGCTCTTTGACATTCATCGATAAATTATAGAACAGCATAGGCCAACCCTAGTAGCATAACAGGCAAATTCAAAGGGGCTCTCGTATTTCGCAGATGAGGAGTAAAACACTAGTGACTAAAGCGACCTAAAAGCAGGGATGGACTGCACAGGAGGAAACAGAGGAAAGATTCCTGCTTGCTTCACGATAGACAAGGGCAATGATACCGTTGCACTAAGACGCCGGCACCCCTTTTCAACTGAGGCTATTTGCCCGATTAAATACTAAGTTTTACACTTTAGCGTTGCTCCTGAGTTACAAACCCCTGCTGTTCAGTATCACATCCTTTTTTTATCAAACTGGCTACTGCCACCGTCCTAGGTATTCTAAATGTTTTCTGGAGTTTTGCTGCTTCGAATCCTGCGTTCTGAGGTGTGCCACGAATTAAATACTCAGGATAGCAGGGTTCTTTTCTTTGACAAGTTGTAGGCTATTCAAAATTTTTTACTTCACAGCAAAAACCCGGACTGACCAAGTAATCACAAATCTTTATAAATAACTGTTTTTTTATTTAATATAGAATCATAAACAGTCAGGCCGATCGAATAATTTTCACTTTCTGTCAAGTTTGGCAATATTATATTTACAAATGGTATTTCGGTGTCATTATTTATAAGACGAATCGTTTTAAAATTATCTTCCGATTTTCTTTCCTTTTTAAGGATCGAATATTCAAAGGACAACTTCGGAGGATTTATTAAATACAGTAGCAGTGAAATATTCTGAGTCGAGTCCTCATTTTGGCTATTCGCAATAAAATTTATGCATTTGGCAACAATTTCCTTAATGCCATGCCAATCATTATAATTAATATGTAAAAGAGTTTCGTTTTGTAAATTGGCAAAAAAAAATGTCTTAGGAGTCCCATCTCTGTTAAAGTAGGTTATAGGGCCGACTGTCAGGTTGTAATAATAATAATCTTTATAAAAACATTTCCCTAACGAATCATAGTAAAGATTATAACCATTTTTCAATCCATCACTATAAAAAGTTTCAATCATTGGATTTCCACTTGGGTAAAAGTCGGTAGAAATACCTTCTTGTTTTCCATTTTTAAAAAAACTTTTTCGTGTTAAATTGTTATTAAGGTCAAAATATAGTATTGTGTCATTAAAAATCGTGTCATTTATAATATCACCTTTTATTATAGCGTCATCCTTCCTGATGGTAACAGCATGTTTACGGCTTATATTTTTACAGGATATGATTATTAAAATAAAGGGAAAATAAAATAATAGCTTCATACATTTAACTTCATCTTTTTAATTGTTTAATATGAAATGTATCAACTCCGCTATTGTCCTTTGCCCGATTGAGAGATATCACAGTATCTAATGTATACATATGATCTTGAACAGAACCTTTTCGTTCACGATGTGGCCCAACTCCATAGTCATCATGTCTGACAAATACAAAAGTTTTTTTATGGGTTTCGGTAGTTTGTGTCGGTTTTGTCACATCATTTTTCACATTTGGTTTCGTATTTACTGGTGAATTGGTTGGGCTGGTTGAGCTAGGAGAAGTTGGTGATTTGTTACCATTATTTTCTCCTTCCCATTTTGCTTTCAAATCTTCAATAGCTTTATCGAGCCCCCCTTCCCCTGCATCTTTTACAAGATCATTTAATGAAGGCGGCTCAATTTTTCCCGGAGAACTCTCTGGCATGGCAGTTAAAATGGGATCCATTATTTCGTCAAATTCATTCTTATCAAAAGTAATAACTTTTTTATTGGGATTAAGCCCACTTCCAGGTGATTCATCGGGATCATCACCACTTCCCCAGACAATGATTTCTAATGGCATGTTGCTAACTGGCCTGTCAGGCGACGGCTTTAGAGGCTCCGGCACATATATATAGCCTAATTTATTAAAGGTGATAGTTTCTCCTGTTTCTGTTGTTGTGCCCCCATAAATGGCATATAAAGTCCCTTTACCAAGGTCACCATGCGACCGATACATTTGCCCGTGCACAAACCACCCAGTTTTCTTGCTTGTATTATCGGTAATGATTTTATTTGATGGAATTAATTTTCCCTTAGAATCATTTTTATAATACAATTCAATATCATAGTATTTAGATTCGCCCCCGTCTAAATCAACATTTGCGATTGGGCTATTTGAAGCAAATTGATAAGGCGTTAAAGATGGATAGTTTTTAGTAATGGCATCTATACTCAAAAACCTTCCCACCCTCGTATCATAAATTCTCATCCCATAATCCTGCTCATTCCCTTCACCCTTCACCTCATTGTCATTCTCCTTCCCATTAAACCCATACCTATACCCCTTCGCTTCGCTCGGGGTGACGAAGGAGCGTCCCGGCATCATCATCCCGAAGGGATAGTAATCATTGGCTGTTACTACTACCGCCTCATAGTAATCTATGCTGCCATCATTGCCAACATCAATTCCTTTCTTCTTATCACTGATCGTCACCAGTACATTGCCCAGGTGATTGCTTAGCTCGTATACGGTTTGTCCGCGCGCCCATCCACCATCCTGGCCGCCATCGGTCCCACCCATTCCTGTTGTTTCAAAGATCTCCCAGTTTTCTTTTTGTACGTCCCGGTTGGCTTTCCACAAGCCAAGCCGGCTGCTGCCATACAAATCTACTTCAGTTTGTGATAAATCGCCATTGTTCACCTGGCTATTTCCTCTTTCATAAACAGCCATAACATTGCCGCTGGCATCCCGCACGTACCAGGTATAGGTGGAATCACTTCCCTTTACTACCACCTTGCTGATCCGGTTGCCGCTGGCATCATAGGTATAATAAATATTCGTGGTATTACCGCTGACGGTTTTACTGATGCTGGCAATCTTCCCATACACCGTCCAACTGATACCGGTGATCCCTTCCGAACCATCCTTGACGAGGTTGCCTATTTCATCATATACATAATTATCCGTGCTCTGTTCGGTCGAGAGTTCCGCATGTGCATCCCCGGAACTGAGTGATGTCTGGTTGTCTATATCTTCTGTATAACTTCCACTACTTACTGCATCATGTACATAGCGCAACCGGTTGTTGATGATCTTGCCGGCCCTGTTCAGTGCGATATTCCCGGATGAGTTATCATATTTGGGGTATTGATAATACAGGCTATCCATTGACAGACCGGAAGCAGCAGTGGCTCCGTTCCGCAGGTAAGTTTGAATATTGCCATTCGGATCATAAGTTATTCTTTCCTTATAATCACCCAATGCAGTCGGTGTAAATACATTCGTGGTTAAGTTCAAACTATCATAAGCGTTCATCGCTTTTATCCGGTTCAGTTGATCGTAGCGGTACCCGTATGCTCTTGGCCCTCCTACCGAAGGTATTGTCACGAGCATGGCCCTGATATTGCCGTTGAACAAGTCGCTGCCGGTTACTACTCCGTCACTGCTCAACTGAGGCAAGCCATTGTCAATGGCCGCAAATGGAGTAACGGTGGAACTGATCGTTTTGTAATCGCTGTGAACCGTCGAGCCCGCATCAGTGTAATGAGCGAAATAATTCAAACTAAATCCATATACATCCTTAGCTACTCGTCCCCCGACAGCGCCATCTCCCCCGATATCAAATGCATTGGTAGCCGTAGTACTATTTACCCCTTTGAGCCAGCCTTGTAACGTGTATGCATAATCCATTCCCTGTACACCCAGCTCTCCAATTTCCGTCCTTGCCAGTGGCCCATGCCGGTAATAATCATAATGGGCCTGCCTTTCCCAATACAGGTAGTCATGACTCGTAAATACATCCGTCAGTTTATTTTCCGCGTCGTATTCATACCGGTGATAGAACTGGTCAGCAATACCGGGTTGATAAGCCACTTCATTCACCTTACCGCTAATGAGGTCATACTGGTAAACCATTTTTTTATAGGCATTGCCGGTAATATCATGCATGATGCCTTTTTGGTAATGCTGCAACAGCGTATCCACGTTGCCATGTATATCATAACTATAATAGGTAGCGGTAGCATAATCTTCTGCTGCCTGGTCTATCAGCATCGTATAACTTACCCTGTTGCGCAGGTTGGCCTGGCATAAGAAGGACGGCGAGCCGCATATATTGGCAGGTAAATCATAAACGGTTTTCGTGATCTGTTCACGCGTATTATCCGCGTCGGTAAACCAGCCATCCAGCGAAGTTTGATCCTGCGTCAATGCCTGCGTCACTTCAGCGCCGGTCAGTTGTCCTACCTCGGTTATTCTTCCAAGCTGATCATATTTAGTATAACTGTATTTGCCGGATACAGCCTGTTTGGCATTCTGGCTCACGACTAATCTTCCCAGCCGGTCGTACCAGAATTTACTGAGACCGCCATCAGGACTTAACTGCTCTACTACCTGGTTGAGTGTGTTGTACCGGTATTGAGTAGGCAATGTATGATTGGGTAAAACCGGGTCACCATCTTTCTTCGCTGCTTCCACACTGTGATAAAATGCATCACTGAAATCTGGCTGCACACCTGCAGGTGGCACTGTCTTTACTAAATTACCGGCCTGGTCATAATAATATAGTGTATAATGATACTCGGCTACTTCGCTCGTAACGGTGAATGTCTCCAGGCTGGCTGCGCTCAGACATTTATCCTGGTATTTCTTATCAAAATCATCTTTCTGGTGCTGCAGGTAGACATTGTATTGCTCGGTCGCTTCATTCCATGCCAGTGTTTGGACATAATCGCAGGGATCGGGTTCTACTACTGTTACCGGCGGGAACAGAACCGTTGAATTACATAGCCTCGGCGGGTAAGATGTTGGGACGGGGATAGATTCTACCGGGGTAGTGCGAAGGACTACTTTAACAGAATCGGAGGGCTCGTTACTGAAATCGCTAAGATCAGTAAAGGACACCCTCGATATTGAATTGGAGAGGTAATTTGAAATAAGAAAGTTAATAGCCTCTCCAGTCCGGAACATTTGTGAAATGGATCCCGGGTAATTGAAGTTACCAATATTACCAAGATTCGAAGAAACCGGAATTGAAGTAATATCACTAAAATCAAGTCTTGTAATACTGCCAGGTACTTCATTTATTACGAACCCAAAAATTTTGCCCTTATCTTCTACGACGGTTATATCCGTAGGGTTACTAACATTATTACCCGGGTTCCCAAGATTAGTTCCAATGGGTATGCCCGACAACGAATCTCCGAAATCGAGTCTGGTTATAGTACTATCACCGCTATTCGTTATAAAAAGGTAATAATCCAATTGATGCTTTGCAAGAAAAAGACCGGATGGAAGTTTCAGGGCGCCAATATTTCCTAAGTTAGTACCAACAGGTATACTATCGAGAGAAATGCCGAATTTTAAACGTGTTAAACTCCCATCATTATTCTCAAAGCCCGAATTGATGACAAATCCGTACCAGGTATTCCCGTCTTTATAGAGAGTAATCTTGATAGGAGTGTCTAAACCGCCGATATTACCAAGATCCGTAGCGGTCGGAGTATTGGATAAAGATGATCCGAAATCCAATTTTACCAATTTTGAAGATGATATCCCCCCGGGGACATAACCAATCCATTTATTACCATCTTTTTTAATATCCACTGTATAAGACCCGACGTCGATGCTTCCAAGACTTCCCAGGTCTGTAACAGTAGGTATGTTCAACAGACTGCTGCCGTAATTCAACCTTATTAATGAGCCATAATAACTCACAGCAAACACATAATATGTACCGCTGTCCTGTAAAATATCCAACGTTCCTACTATATTAAGTGCGGCCGAAGTAAAGCTGCTTGTGTCTATATGTACGTTGCTGCAATTATCAGCCACCCAGGCCGTCAATTGATCATAACTGGTAAATGGCGTTTTAAAATACTGGTTGAATAAACCGGTAATCACCTTACCGCCATCATCCTGTAACCGGTTATCCGTTAATTCAAAGAATGCCTTCTTAGCACCCGCCAGCCGGTTACAGTTTAACAGTATCGCAGCAGAATCCGCCGGGCAGATCGTGAGCGTAGTACCGCAACTATCATACAAGCGTTTTATATCATCCCAGCTATGCGGCGAATTGGGGGCAAAGGTCTTGTTGAAAAGATGCGTAAAGAGATCGCGGCAAAGCTGCTGTGGCAAACCATAGCCGCTATAAAGAGAATCATAGTTATGCAAAAATTTCTGCAGCGTATCGCATATCGTGGTATCACAGACATTCAGTCGCAGACCGCAGAGCGACCAATAATAATAAGTGATCTCCTGGAAATGAAGAGTATCACCGGTTGACTGGTTGAAGAATTGCGCAAAAGCGGTATCACACCTGTTGCCAAAATATCCATGCGGGTCGGGATACAAGGCAAAGAAATGATTCAGTACCGAGTCAATTTGACCGCAACTAAGCGGTATTTCCTGGTGGCATACATCGGGCTGCTTACCGCAATACAATTGATAGACAGCCATGATTTGATTGAAATCATACGACAAGTTGTAGGTACTGTCAAATGTTGCTGTAAATAAACTATCGCAGGGACCGGCGCCGGGATTGTCTGCATGCCATTTAATAAAGGTGGCACTCAGGTCGATCAGGTCTTTCGCTACAAACCGGCTCTTGCAAATAAGCAGATCCGAACCGCAGGCTTTTTTGTACATCAGCGCTATTTGTTCGAAGGAATAATGGGTCCCCAGCCTGTCGTTAATATAGAAGACAAAACAATCTTCACAGGTGGGACTGGTCAACCCAGGACAGGAATTGGCTGCGCCGCCATTATTGTAATTAACCAGCATGTTTTTGAGTACCGCGCAGTCAAACGGTGGCGAACAGGGGTTCAGCACTACATTGAAGGCAGCATAAAGACTATCTATCTGCCATGCCTGCAGGCTATCGCCGGTAGCGTTATTGAAATAGTATACCCATTGTGCCAAACAATCGCTGCCCATCCACTCGTTGGCATGGCAACCATTCCAGGCATCAATGATTTGTTGCAGGTGGTCGTGTGAATACCTGCTGCAAACGTCCAGCCCGGCGCGGCATATTTCTTTATACAGCGCGACCAATTCATCCCATGTATAATGAGTATGTTGATCATTATTAAAGTAATCTACAAACAGGGCCTGGCAATTGGAAGCAGTAGCAATGCCCTGGCCATAGTATAGGTAAAAACCAAGAATAATGTTTTTGAACTTTGGGCAATCGAGTACAGGTTCACAAACATCGGGTAAACTTCCGCAGTATTTCAGGAAGAGCTCCTGGATCTGCGAAAAAGTATAGGAAGTACCGAAAGTGGTATTAAAGAATGCTGTAAACAAGTCCTGGCAGGCGCTGCCTGTGCCATGATCCGGGTGCGCGATATAAAAAGCTGCGATAACATCTTCCAGTTGTTTACAATTCCAATCTACCGTATAGGCGCTGCAGGTTTTTTCGAAGTCAAGGTATTCCAACCATGATTTGCTAAAACCCGTATGATTATTCATGAAATGCTCGAAAAGAATATTCTGGCTGCCTTCTTCATCCGTTGCCGGGTTTTCATGAATGACGGAGAAAGAAGGGAATTCTGTCATAAACTGTGCTTTGAGCGCATTGTACTCTTTACATTCTATACAGGTTTTTAAAGGTGTATTACAATTTAAGATTGCGGGTACGTCAAGCGGTGGATCATACGTATTGCAGGCCGGTGTACCATTGCATCCGCTGATCAATGTATCTTCCAAAAACGTTTGGCGAATAAAAACTCCATGCTGGTACAGGATAAATTCGCTCAGGGTACCTGTAAATCCAACCTGTGCCTGCTCGGCCTGTAGCTCATGTATACGCCTGCAAAGGCAATCATCTTTGGGTTCCAATACAATATCATTGCTGAGCGGCGTTTGCTTATCATAAGGCTGAGGATAATCCACGAGATACACATTGCAAAGCGAAGTCGTGTTGATATGGTAACGATCAAATACCGACTGGATCACTTCCTCGAAAGATGTCGGAACATAACCATCATTGGGTTTTACTGTAGATGATCCAAAAGGATGCCCGGTGTCACAGCCGTGCGTACAAACATTTTTCATGCCTGTAGTGATAGCTGAAAGAATAGCATCGCGATCAGGGCTATTATAGATCTGGTCGCAGGCAAGCAGTTTTGCTTTCCACATTTCAATATAACCGCTGCAGGTTTCATCATATATCTGCCCGGACTGTGTGGTGAAGATTTGATCGCCAGCATTCTGTGCTGCTGTTCCATCACCGGCCGTCTGAAGATCTGTCAACTCTTGCAACAGCGCACCAAAGTCGGTTGAAAATGATTTGTAATCACCAAACCTTCTCGTATAGTTAGATCCCAGGTTTGTATAATTGATGCCGCAGCGGCCATTCATGTATTCCTCCACCAACCTGGCCTTTTCAGACATATACAAGCTGCGGAAAATGCGCCATGCATTATTGAGATCGCCGCTGCAGTCATTCGGACCATAAGGTGGCGCGGAAGCAATTGAATTACCGCAGGTCGGATCAGCGCTGTTCAGGCAGTTCACACTCATCAACGCTAATTTCCACATACTATAATTGGTGCCGTCATGGGTCCGGAAAACGGTAATAAGACCCTCCATCTCCGTACTTATGATGCCCGAACCAGGCCCGGTAAAGAAAGGATCGTCCGACATAATACTTGTCATGCCATCCATATACCCCTTTGCAACGGCAGCGCTCCAGGTATCAATCTCTTCCAGTTTTTGATCCCATTTATAACTTTCTAAGAGATCAGTTTCCGCAATTTTCAGTTTGCAATACTCAGGGTGATAAAAAAGCAATGCTTCCGCCCATTTAGCCCCAAATTGCTGTGTAAATTCTTCTGGCGTTAGTTGCTGATCAGCCAGAGCCGGAGTTGTTTGTTGGTTGTATTGCCCAAATTCATCCGGGTAAAGATGTCCTGCTACACCATTTTGGTCTACCGGATTTCGGAATGGTGCGCCATTTCCACCCGTCAATAGGCTATGTTTATTGAATATGTTATAACTAGTCGATTCATCATCCAACAAGGCACATTGTCCCTGGTCGGGCGTCATATCGTCCAACATCTGCTGGCGAATAGAACTAACAATACTTTCTGGTTCTTCACACATTGCCTGGCAATTGGCCTGGGCTTCATGATAAGATGCTACTATCTCCGCTTCAAAGGAAACAGTAGTGGCAGGATCAATACCCTGCGAGCTGAGGAACCTGGCACGATAAGCAGTATAATCTCCAAGCCCGGCATTGCAAGTTTCACAGGTCATATGGCAATTGCTGCTGTCGAGCATGATTGTATACAGGTCATTATAAAAGTCAATGAGTTTTCTACAGATATTATGTTCTGTAAAAAGATTATCCCGGTACCAATCCTGTGCGTCATGACTGAGGGTAAGTATCTTGGTAATATTATATTCTCCCGCATCCAGGTTGATGACGGTGTCAACCACCAATGGCGGAGAGGGATTCCCACAGATCGTATCATAGTTTCCAAAAGAAAAATTCTTTCTTGTGATGATGATAGGGTCATTTCCACAGGTGCCCGTGATACGTATTTGCAGATCATAATAGCAGTCATAACATATAGTCGGCCCTCCGTTGCAGGCCGCCAGTTCAAGACTTTCAGGGCTCAGGTCATAATGAAATGTATGGGCTCCTCCCTTGGGGACCAATAAGGTAGTTGCCGATTCAATACTGCGATCCTTTACGATATTATTGGTAAGAAGGTTTTTGGTAAGGGTTTGAGAATTGTAATTTTCGAGTTGGTCAAGATTAGCGGGATGTTCCCCTGCCAAAGCAGTGGCAATTGTTCGCCCATGCATGTCTACATAGCTGACACTGAATTGCCCATTGGCATCCCTGACCATGTTTTTAAAATAATGAGAGCTATCCCCCACTTCCGTCCCGAACAATGCATCCAGTTCACGCTGATCTGCGGATCCATAATAATATTTAGTTTCATGTCCCGTGTTTAGTTGGAAGGTCGGCCCTACTCCACCCTGCGCCGCTATGCGGCCTGTGGCATCAGGTACATATATTGTTTCGGCATAAGGGTAGCCTTCTGCATCGGGTATATATTTATTGATACCATCATCTTTATTGGGATTAAGGGGAGAATAGTAATTAGATGCCCCATAGCCCGTATTTAAGGGCGGGGTGAAAGAACTGCAAACGGTCTGGCCTACCGGAAGCAGGTCATAAATATCTTTGGGATAATTAGTTGAGGTAAACCGGTTAAAGTCTTTCGCGAATTCAATAACGGTATTCAATGTAGGAGCCGGTAAAATATTGATCGCAGGGCGCCCCTGGTAATCATAAAATGTTTCAGCGACAATGGTATTATTATTTACATTGTCTTTGGTGACTGTCTGGCGGCTGCGCAAAGTGCCATCGAAATACTGGATCACCGTTTTTCGTTTCCCATCTTCAGCATAGGTAGTGGACACCTGCCAGTTGAGGCCGGGTTCGTGTCCATCCGTGTAACTATAATAGTTTGCCCCGCTATTCCATGTTCCTTCAATGACTGTTCCGTCTTCACGATACTGCAGGGGCCTTACCCTGAAAAAAAGGTTGCCGCTGCCGTCATAGATCAACGGCACTCTGTAGGAACTGTTGGAAGCGTCTATCGTAACACGTGTGGAATTTCTCTTGAAAATAAGATCGGGGACAAAATTACCGGAACCGTCCTTGTAACGATCAAGATCATTGATATCCACCCAGGCCCATTCCACATCGTAATGGGTAACACCTTTAAAGACCTGCGGATCCCAGGTGACAACCAATTCATCAAAATTTCCTTCGGAAGAAACATCACCAATGTG
>JAUZOA010000123.1 GCA_030706685.1 Bacteroidota bacterium | reverse complement strand
TTGATCTTCTCCCAGTTTTTTTTCTTTCATGGCCAGGTACAAATCATGCTTATTCATTTTGCTGCCGGATAATTTCAAACGGTCGCTAAGATGCTCCCAGATAAGTTTTTGCAGCAAGCTGTAAAACCGCCCGTCTTCAGCTTGTAAAGCAAATTGTGCGGGTTGCAGCAAACGATCAACAGGTATTGCCGTAGCCGGTGTATCAGTTTTTATATCATTTATCACCCCCTGTTTTCTTTTTCTGATTAACGATCCTGTTATTACTATCAATAGTAATAACAGGCCGGCACCGATCCACCACAGCTGGCCTGGCGGGTGTCTTTTCACGATCATAGTTTGCTGCTCCCGGGTTGTTTTTTTTATCTCCGTATTGCTGATATTCACTTCGGCGGATGAGGTAGAAATGGTTTTATAATTATTACCCACAGGGTCAAAAAAGGAAAAGGAGACCGATGGAATAGTATAACGGCCTGGTTTACCGGAAATGAATGAATAGCGGAAAGTCCTGGCTCCTTTAAGCGGGGCCTGGATTTTATCCAGCGAATCTTCTGTTACCGGTTCAAAACCTTCTATTCCTTCCGGCCATTGAATGGCAGGCGCGGACAATTGTGTGAAATTTCCACTGCCATGTATAGTAATGATAAAACTGCCTTCTTCATTCCTGGCCAATGATTCTTTACCCAATGACGCATTAATGGAAAAATTGCCCGTGGCGCCGGTAAAGACCGGTGGTTTATTCTTCAGGGGATAGGGCTTTACCGTTATAGCTATTTTCTCTGTGCTGATGCTGTTTTCATAGGTAACGGTATTATCTTTTTCTTTATCCTTGTTATCGCGGGGAACGCCTTCTGTTATTTCCTGCTCAGTCTTTTTGTCCACCGCGCTTTTTGAAAACTCGGCTTTATTCGTTACTTCCATGGGGTCAATTACGAACAAGCCTGCCTGGAGGGGGTATAATTGCACTTTGCGGATAGTATGTACGTCAAATGGTTTGCCATTTATCATTTCTGTTTCAGTAAGATTATCTCCAAGGGTAATGATATCCTGTACCGCGAAACCATAGAAACCGGGATTTTTTACAATATCGGATCTTGACTCGAGCCTCGAATATAATTTAAAAGTTGCCACTACCGGTTCGCCGACATAACAGCTTTTTTTATCAACCAGTACTTTCATGAAAAGATTTTTTTTCATCTTTTCATAAGGATCCTCTCCCGGGTGCAGAAAATATTCCGATGATGTTTCACCCGGACCTTCTTTAGCGGCTCTTTCAAATGCTTCTTTTTTCGTGATCACATCTATGATCGCATTGCCGCTTTTTATAAACTTACCGTTTACTTTAGCCGTAGCCCCGTTAATAATAAACCTCCCGGGCTTTATTGCCACCAGAGTAAAGACGATATTTTTTAAACGTGTCGGGCCATTCATGCCATACACGGATCCCCCGTAAGTATAAGGGCCGCTCGCCAGCCTGAAGTCTTTAAAGACAGGGGGGATGAAATCATCGTCTTTTTGCAGGTCTTCCAGTACATACTGTACCGGGAATGATTCGCCGACTATCACGGTCTGTTGCGGAACAATCGTTTTAAAGACAACCTGTGCTTCCATGTGAAAGCATAGAGACGCCAGGAGAATAGGCAACAGCATTGTATTTTGGACAATCTTTCGCATCAGTAAACCGTCCTTAAAAATAAAAACCCGGGTTGAAGGAATAACTTAAAATAGTATAAATGGATTAAAAATCATTCCCACGAGGGCTAAAAATGCAGGAGAAATGATGAAAGAGTTGCTTTTTAACTCTCCTTTAGGTCTGTTTGTGCCGGTTCGGACTCACAGGTCTCCCAGTTGTGGCCGCAGGATAATGTCTTCTACGCAGGCCCCCGGTGAAAGTTGTGAGGCGGCAAAGATCATTTTAGCGATATCCTGCGCCTCCATGAACCTTTCTTTTTTAATACCACTGGATGCCCAGGAATCTGTATAAGCGGCTCCGGGGAAAACGGTAGTTACTTTAATATTATGTGGCTTCAGTTCTTCCCGGAGATTGATGGAAAAACCGTGTAAGGCGAATTTGCTGATGCTGTAGGAGCCACCACCGGGATAGGCTTTCAGCCCGGCAATGGACGACATGTTGAAAATATGCCCGCTTTTTTGCCGGATCATTCCGGGAATCAAGACCCTTGTAAGATGATAGGCGCTGTATAAATTAGTTTCGATCATTTCTTCCAGTGCGCCTTCTTCTTCATCATGAACGTTGGCGCCGGTAAAACTTCCTGCATTATTTACCAGGATATCAACAGGGACCCCAAAGTTTAATACCCAGGCGCCAAAATCTTTTGCCTGCTGTTTTTTACTGAGATCAAAGGGTTTTGCTTTGATAGTAATAGCCGGGAACCGGGTCATCAATTCTTCTGTGGCAGTATATAATTTTTTTTCGCTGAGGGAAACCAGGTATAAATTATATCCGTTGGCAGCAAATATTTCTGCAATAGCTTTGCCTAGTCCTCTTGAAGCGCCGGTGATGATAACGTTCATAGTCTCTAAATTAAACATTAATCATGTACGACGTACGAAGTACGACTCTCCGAAAGTTCAAAAGACTTTTCATTTATCAGGCTGGCGTACATCGTACTTCGTACATCGCACCTGTTCGTCGTATCTTGCAGGCATGAAATACCGCCATCTTTTTTTTGATCTTGACCATACCCTGTGGGATTTTGAAGCCAATGCCCATGCCACTCTTTCTGAATTGTATGTCTCCCTGCAACTCAAAGAAAGAGGCGTTCATGATTTCGACCTTTTTTACAGGAACTATCTTGTTCACAATGAAAAACTCTGGGACAGATACCGCAATGGGTATATAAAGCAGGAGGAACTGCGGGTAAAAAGAATGTGGCTGGCATTGCTGGATTTCAAAATCGCTGATGATAAACTGGCTGAAGAAATGAGCAGTCAATTCCTGGGTCTGCTACCCACAAGGACTTTATTATTCCCGCATACTAAAGAAATCCTGCAATGGCTTGCCAGTAAAAACTATTCACTGCATCTTATTACCAATGGTTTTGAAAAGACGCAGCACAGCAAGCTGAAATACTCCGGCCTTGATATTTATTTTAAAGAAGTGGTTACTTCCGAAGGCTCAAACAGTTTAAAGCCGCAAAAAGAGATATTTGAATTTGCTTTTCAAAAAGCGGGGGCAAAACCGGAAGAAAGCATCATGATCGGTGATACGATTGAAGTGGATATTCTTGGTGCGGTGAATGCCGGGATTGACCAGGTACATGTGAATCACCTGACAAAGGAGCCGGTGCCGGTGATAGATAAAAAATTGCCTACGTATACCGTTTATTCGTTGAAGGAGCTGGAAAAAATATTTTGACTATATCCGCCCTGGATCACCATGTAGCCATAACCGTTACTCCTCCTTTGGGTTTATCGCCGATTTTCACATTAATCTTTGCATCCAGTGGCAATAACAGATCCACTCTTGATCCGAATTTGATGAACCCCATTTCTTCTGCCTGCTTCACTTCCTGCCCGGGTTTGAGGTAATTGATAATTCTTTTGGCAAGGGCGCCGGCTATTTGTTTGACCAATATTTCTTTCCCGTTTTTTCGGTATACCACGGAATGTCTTTCATTTTCCGTAGATGATTTGGGGTGCCAGGCTACCAGGTATTTTCCTTTGTGGTATTGGCTGTAAACAACTTCCCCGCTTACAGGATTACGATTGACATGCACATTGAGCGGGCTCATGAAGATAGACACCTGGATGCGACGATCAGTAAAATATTCATCCGCCTGCACTTCTTCGATCGCTACCACTTTACCATCCGCGGGAGCGACAATAGCTTTTTCATCCGCTGTCAATTGCCGTTTGGGAACGCGGAAAAAGGATATAATGAAAATAAGCAGACCGAGAGTAAGTGCCAAAATGATCCAGCAGAGAACAGGCTGTTCAAAGCTGACCAGGTAAAATGAAAGAAGATTGATTACGCCGAAAATGATAGTGGTCCATGCTATCGTTGCGAAGCCTTCCCGATGAATGGTCATTCAAAAAAATTGAATGCCAAAATTAAGATAATGTCTCCTTACTCAATAAAAGAATCATTAATTCCTGCCAAAGCGATACAATAAACGAAAACCGGTATTAAAGTGAAACCGGTATACACTTCCATTATAAGACCAGGCAGGATCCTGTACAGGAATAGCCTTATCTACCGGGTGCATATATCTTGTGGTCCGGGGATTGACCACATCTTTATATTTTGTATTGACATTCCTGGTGCCTGTTCCCGCGAAAACATCTATTAAGAAATTTTTAGTAATGGGGAAAAAAGCACCCACCTGGAAGGACGCGGTAATGACAGGACTGGCAATTCTTGCCTGGTCAAAAGCGATGACCGTAGTATCCGGACTTCTTTGACTGGTAAAATAAGTACCGCTATTTAAGTCCTTAAAACTGCGGGATGAATAAGAAAGCTGGAAGCCGATATATTTTTCAAATAGCCTGTTTCCAGGCACTACATACCGCAATTCAGGTTTTATCCTGAAATACTTCCTGTCAAGCGCGGAAGAATCAATATTCCGGGGATGAGTTGAAAAAGTTATTTCTGTTAAAAGAAAAAGCCTTTTATTGATCTTATATTCTATCCCGGGCTGAATTCCTAATTGAAGGAAGGGAGAAGGTACGATTGCAGGTGTAAAGCTGATACCCCAGCGCTGGTCTTTTTTAGCTGGTTGCGCCAGTACAAAAACAGGAGCAAATAAAAAAAGCAACAGTAGTGTGCGAAACATAGCCGGAAGACCAGCGAACTGGCGGCTGTGCTGCTTAACGGGTAAATAAATTAACATACAGCCATACAAAGGGAGTGGCCAGTAGTAATGAATCAAAACGATCCAGGAAGCCGCCATGACCCGGCATGATAGAGCCGCTGTCTTTTACGCCGGCCATGCGTTTGAGCTTTGATTCGAGAAGATCACCGAAGGTGCCGGTGATTGCGGATATGGCTGCTATAAGAGCAATAGAAAGTGAAAAATAAAGATCCCTGAACGGATAAAACAACAAAGGCAATACAAAACCTACTACAGTAATACAAAGAATAATTCCGCCGATAGTCCCTTCCCATGTTTTCTTTGGCGAAATTTTCGATAATGATGTTTTACCAATAATTGAACCTACTATATATGCCATCGTATCATTTGTCCAGATACTGGCAATAATAATAATTGGGAAAGTGTATGCGCCGAGGACAAACATTGTATCATGAATGTGCAGATCAACTAATGTGTAAAAATCCATCATGAAACCCCAGCTAAGTGAAATATATACTAATCCTGAAACTGCAGCACCAAATGGTTTTAGCTTAATGGATGTCTTCTGAAAAATACCAATTAGCAATAAAATAAAACCTACCGCCGATACTGGCAGAGAAAGATTTTCTTTTAATCCATACCCGTTTATTTCATACACATGTCCGCAAAACCAAAGCAGCAGTCCATAACCCATAACCATCAGCCCCATCTTGACATAAGGATGAAATATAACCTGGTGAATTTTTTCCATTAACCTCAAATACTCCCACCAGCAGCCAAAATGAATAATAGAAAACAGGATCAGAAAACTCCATTGGTTCCAAAGAAGACCAGCCAGCATTACTACAACAAATATTACAGCCGTTAATGCCCTTGTCCGGAATGTTTGCCAGTTGAATGCCATGTAAATTGAATTATGCTACATTGGGTTTGGAGTTGAAAAATAGTCTTTTGAAAACCAATAAAAGAATAACCAGCGCCGGGAAGGCAAAAAGGCCCCAATAAGAAGTTGTTTCGCCCGGAACCTCGTTTAGCGCCTTGCCTTGTTGTATATAAATATAATATACCGTGATCGCCGCCGCGTTATTGATAAAGTGCGCAAGAATATTCAGCCACAGTTTTCCTGAATAATGATAGATCCATCCTAAAACAAAACCCAGCATGAACCTGAACAGGAATCCATAAAAGGAAAAATGTACGGCGCTGAAAATAATGCTGACCGTGATAATCGCCACCCAGGAATTCCCGGTGGAGCGGTAAAGGAAATTTTGCATTCCCCCGCGAAATAAAGTTTCTTCACAGAGAGCAGGCAGAAACCCCATTACCACCAATGCAAGAAGAAAATCTCCAGTATTCTTCAGACCCAGTATTGCCTGGGCTTGTTGATCGTACTCCGTTTCCAGTTTATCAAAGCGGGCCTTCCAGTTGGCCGGTACCGGGATTTGATAATTGAAATAGCTTAAGGCTCCCGCAACAAACATGGCTGTTATGATAATAAGACATACCAACCCGATCTGTCTGGGTGTAATGCGGGAAGAAAAACCAAGTAACTGAAAAGGTTTCCTGTTCAGCAAAGCCGCCGCAGCAAGAGCGGGGATAAAAAAACCAACGATAGCAGAAACAGATTGAAGCAGTTTCCCGACATTACTGAAAGCAGGATCGGTCAAACCCTTTTCCATTTCCTGCCAGGGCCTTCCCGTTACGCCTGTCCATAAAAGCGGGCTGATAGCTGAAAAAAGAAAAAAACCAGTAATAGTAAAAGCTATCAGTATAAAAAAACCTGCTGTATAGGAAATGCCTTTCGAGTTATTGTCGTACATAGATTTTAGCTATTAATACGTAAATTCGCAGGTTCAAATGTAAATAGCAATTAATAATTTATAATTATTAATTATTAATTGCCGCGCTTCATGACGAGAATAGATAACATACAGTTGCCGGATTTTCCGTTACTACTTGCTCCTATGGAGGATGTGAGCGATCCCCCCTTTCGTGCGGTATGCAAAGACAATGGCGCTGACCTGATGTATACGGAATTTATTTCCTCGGAAGGTTTGATAAGGGATGCTATCAAAAGCCGGAAAAAATTAGACATCTTCGATTATGAACGCCCGGTTGGAATACAAATATTCGGGGGTGACGAAGAAAGTTTATCGTTGGCGGCAAAAATTGTCGAAGTTACCAACCCTGACCTGCTCGACATCAACTTTGGATGCCCGGTAAAAAAAGTAGCACTGAAGGGCGCAGGAGCCGGTGTACTAAGGGATGTGGACCTGATGGTGCGCCTGACTTCCGCTGTGGTCAAATCTACTTCCCTGCCTGTTACCGTTAAAACAAGACTGGGCTGGGATGATCACACTAAAAATATTGAAGAGGTCGCTGAAAGATTACAGGATGCGGGCATCAAAGCATTGGCGATACACGGGCGTACACGTACCCAGATGTACAAAGGCGAAGCGGACTGGACGCTGATCGGTAAAGTAAAAAATAACCCGCGTATTCATATTCCCATATTTGGAAACGGGGATATTGACTCCCCGGAAAAAGCCCTGGAATATAAAAATCGTTATGGCATAGATGGAATGATGATCGGGAGGGCCGCCATTGGCTATCCCTGGGTGTTCAATGAGATCAGGCATTTTTTAAAAACAGGGGAACACCTGCCGCCGCCAACCATTGAAGACAGGGTGGAAGTTTGCCGCAAACACCTGCACAGGTCCATTGAATGGAAGAACCCGGTAGTCGGCATCAATGAAATGCGTCGTCATTACGCTAATTACCTGAAAGGTCTTCCCAATATAAAAGAATACCGCAACAAGCTGGTCACCTTGAAGACCGCGGAAGAGATCAATGAAGTGCTGGATGAGATTGTTTCAACCTATTCAGGGTTTGAGTTTGAAAAACTGCCTATCGAACTCGTGAATTATCATGAAAAATGTCCTGCCTGACCGCTGAATAAACAACTCTGATGCCTTTATCAACATACCAGCAACTCCTTTCGAAATATTCCGGGCAATGGTCTGCTTTCAGCAAGAAATTGGATGGGCTGAGTTTTGCCAGGTTATTTCTTTTCATTGGTATTATCGGTTTTGGCTATTATTACCTGGTTCATCATGAATCATACTGGCTTATCATTGCATTGGTACTGCTGGCCACTTTTATTTATTGTATTCGTTTATATGACCGCATAAAAGACAAAGCGGATTTTACAAAGGCGCTTATCGATATCAATGCCCGCGAGATCAATTTTTTGAATGATCACCGTGATTCTGTTTATGCAGACGGCAGGGAATATATTAACCCTCATCATCCCTATTCTTACGATCTTGATATTTTTGGCGAGGGGTCATTATATAAATTTCTCAACCGGGCCACTACTTCATTTGGAAAAGAAAAACTTTCAAAAGCACTTCTTTATCCGGACCTGCCAACCCTGCAGGAAAGACAGGAAGCGATTCGCGAACTGTCGGAGAAAACAGGTTTTCGCCAGCATGTACAGGCTCTTGGAAGTATTTCTGTAGTGGAACAAAAAGATATTGATAAGTTAAAGAACTGGCTGAAAACAACTCCTGTCTTTTCTCATTTACGCTATTATTATATCCTGCTGGTATCCCCGGCAGCGACCATCGTTGCTTTGGGCTATTATATCTTCTGGGGAAATGATCAATCCCTGAACCTGTTCTTCGGATTATTTGTCTTCAATCTTTTTATCATGTTTTCTTTTGCCAGGAAAATACTAAAGCAGATGTCCGTTTCTGCAACAGTCACGAAGGCACTCCAGGGATTTGCCGGGCAGTTGGAACAAATAGAAAAACAATCCTTTCAATCACCCTTATTGCAACGGTTACAAGAGAAGTTAAGAAGTGACAATGTTACGGCATCACAATCGATCCGGCAATTATCTTCCTTATTCAATTATCTCGACCTTATCCTCAACCTGCTGGTCAGTACCCTGTTGAATGGTTTTTTTCTTTTTCATGTCCATATCCTCTTTGTATTGGATAAATGGAAAAAGAAGAATGGGTACCGGGTATTGAACTGGCTGGAGATCATCGGAGAGTTTGAATCGCTGCATTGTTTCGCTAACATGGCATTCAATAACAGGGATTTTTGTTACCCGCAGGTAGTGGGAGCGGAAGAATTCACGGCTATGCAAATGGGGCACCCGCTTATACCCGGTAAAAAAAGAGTATATAATGATGTTTCTTTCCGGCAGGAGAAATTTGTTGTATTGACCGGGTCCAATATGTCCGGCAAAAGTACCTTTCTGCGAACGCTGGGTATTAATCTTATCCTGGCAAGAGCAGGCGGGGTTACCTGCGCCCGCAGCTTTACGCTGTTCCCTTATGACCTTCATGTAAGTATGCGTATTACCGATTCGCTGCAGGATAGTGAATCTTTTTTTTATGCGGAATTAAAAAGATTGCAGGAGATCATTCAGCATTTCCATTCGGGAAACAGAACATTTGTAATATTGGATGAGATACTACGGGGTACGAACAGCCGGGACAAACACAATGGCACAATCGGTCTTGCCAGGAAACTGGCCGCTCATTCAGTTTGCGGCATCATTGCCACCCATGACCTTACTATTGCCAACCTGTCGGCCGAATACCCCGGCTATATGGGCAACAAATGTTTCGAATCAACTATCCTTAATGACGAGTTGGTATTTGATTATAAATTAAAAGAAGGGGTTTGCAACAGCCTGAATGCTTCTTTCCTGATGAAAAAAATGGGAATTATTTGATCAGATCAATTTTATCTTCATGGCCTTCATCAGGCCATATACTGAAACAAGTGTCCAGGTGCCTTCCAGGATCACAAAGGGCCAGTAGTTAATGAGGAACGAAGCGTAGCAGGCCAGTACCGCGCCGATAGCGTTCATGACATAATATAATTTCCCGTTGTTTTCGACCAGCCGCGCAGTATCTAAAAAAAATGCCATCAGTATCAGGCCCACTCCCGCCGTACCGATAATATCAATTTGATTCATTATAAAGTTGTTTAGGATAGAGAAATTATTCAATCGCTTTGATCACTTCATCGCTCATGGGTGATACGGCCGGATCGAAATAATTGATCAGCCTGCCATTTTCATCAACCAGGTATTTGGAGAAATTCCAAGTGGGTTGCTGGTTGTTCCAGCCATTCCTGCCGGCATCAGTCAGCCATTTAAAGACCTCATTCTGCCCGGCTGCCTTTACCACAGTACTTTTTTTAGCGAGGGGAAAAGCAACGCCATAGTTAAGTTTACAAAACTTCGCGATTTCCTCATCCGTTCCTTTTTCCTGCTCTTTGAAGTCATTGGCCGGGAAACCTATTATGAGCAACTTGCCTTCATACTTTTCATATAGTTTTTCCAGGTCCTCGTATTGGTTGGTATAGCCGCAATTGCTGGCGGTATTAACGATCAGTATTTTCTTTCCTTTCACAGAATCGAATTTTAACCGGCTGCCGTCATTCAGTTCTGCAGATAAGTCATAGAATGACAGCGGCGGAGAAACTGGTTTGTTATTGCTCATAACCTTTGATTTTTTCCCGGTCACTTTATTGTACCACATGAATGCAGGGTAAACCGCTTTCAATACTTTTTGCCTGTAAGTCATGTCTTTTGAATTTCTGTTTACAACTTCCACATAAATTAAAAAAGAAGTTATTAGTACAACTATTACAAATAAAAACTTTTTTAGTTTTTTTCTTTTCATATTCTTTATGTTTCCCACAGACACAAAGTACACTAAGATTTTTTCACTATGAAAAATCAGGTGTAATAGCCGGTGCTCAATGTTACGGGCACTGCCCGATTAGTTTAAACCAATCGTATGATTTTGACCTTTGATATCTTCCTGTAAATAGTAAACCGTACTGGTACAGGGTGCTTCGCAGAATATATATTTTTTTATAAAAACGCTTCTTTTGAATTATCGTTTCCCTGTCGCTACATCAATTTCCTTTATTCCCCGGCAGGTAGTGGTCATGCCTCCCGCGTCGGCATAACAGCACCCGGTCAACTAGTTACAGCGTAAAAGCCTCTTTGCTACCTCATTGCTACCTCTTTGCTCTCTCGATGCTACCTTGATTCCGCCTCGTG
>JAUZOA010000122.1 GCA_030706685.1 Bacteroidota bacterium | reverse complement strand
TTGAACTTTACCTCGAGAATAGTTATTACCACCCGATGAAATGGATGGTTAATTACCTGCCCCATGCCCCCGGTTCAAAGCGGATCTATTTTTGTCTTGGCTATACCATCCTTGACAATGACAGGCTAAAAAAGTTCAACCTACTGGCCAAAAAACATTACCAGTTGATCATGGAAGGGCCCGCAGGTATTATTTTTCATGATAAGAACGGCGAACTCATTGCAGCGAACCAGCAAACAGCCAGTATCTTTACTACCACGCTTGAAAAACTGTACCAGCTTAAAGATATCAGCCGCCGGTGGAAATCAAAATGGCTAATTACTAATGAGCAGGGACAGCCGGTACCTTTTGAGAAAGCGCCATTCATGAAAGCCTTGGATTCAGGGAAGATCCAGAAAGAAACAATACGCATTCAACTGGAAAATGGAGAGAACCGCTGGATTCGTTTTTACTCGCAACCCTTGCCGGATGATCACACAGATGATTGTTGCTGGGCTGTTTCAACTATCATTGATGTAACCAATGAAAAATTGCTGGCTGCAAGGATAGAAGAAAAAAGAGCGCTGATCAACGCGTTTGTCAGGCAAACACCTAACCTGGCCTGGGTGGTGGATGATGACAGCAGGCTGCAGTTTGCCAGCGAAGCTTTTTACCAATATTTCAACCTCGATAAGACAGTATGTACAGACAAAAAAATGTCAGAATTGGTACCGCCATTTGTTTTCAGGGCATTATATGAAAAACATCTCGATGTCTTTAAAACCGGTAACCCGCAGAATATTGTTGAGCAGGTAAAATTGGCCAATGGCACTAATTATATTTCTCATATTAATATATTTCCTATTAATGGAATACCCGGAAAAAAATTACTGGGAGGATATGCTATCAACCTGCCGGATACCGGTAAAATAGAAAAGGAACTTCTTAAAGCTCATGAAAGATTGCTGACCATAAGCCGGGCGGCCTCCAACGCAATATGGGAATGGGATATGCAGACAGGAACAATATTCCGCAATGAAGCATTGATGGAAATGATCGGGTACCAGCCCGATAACTCCAAAGGGCTTTCCTGGTGGCTGAGAAGGGTGCATCCCGAAGACCGCGACAGGGTAAGTGATAAAGTAAAGGAAGCTACGGACACCTGCCAGCATTCCTGGCAGGATGAGTACCGGTTCAAATGTGCAGATGGCCGGTACAAGCATGTCCAGGACAAAGGATTTGTTATGTACGAGAGCGGCTTGCCGGTAAAAATGATTGGTTCATTACAGGATATATCTAACCTGAAAGAGCTGGAAAATAAACTGGCGGATGAAAAATTACAGCGGCAAAAAGAAATATCAGAAACAATCATCAGTGTGCAGGAAAAAGAACGGACAAGGATCGGTCATGAACTGCATGATAACGTGAACCAGGTCCTTTCCACTGCTTTATTGTTCTTAGAGATGCTTAACCCGTCGGGGAAGGAACAAAAGCAGGTAAAGATCAAAAGCGCCGAATACCTCAGCACGGCTATTGAAGAAATCAGGAAACTATCAAAAGAACTGGTTGTTCCCCATTTTAAAGAACAGGGCCTGGTCAACAGCATCCAGTTACTCATTGATGATATTCACATAGCCAGCGCTATCCGGGTAAAATTCACGCATGACCTGGAAAGCGATCTTCTTTCCTCGGGTAAAAAAATCACCCTGTTCCGCATTGTACAGGAACAACTGAAAAATATACTGAACCACAGCGGGGCAAAGAATGCTGAAATACTTCTGCAAACCAGGCACGACGATGTGCAACTGATAATAAAGGATAATGGCATCGGGTTTGATCCGAAGCAGACCCGGAGGGGGATTGGACTTTCTAATATCTATGAACGGATAAGCTTTTATAATGGCCATGTAGATATACAAACTTCACCGGGTAATGGATGCACAGTGGTGGTAACTATGTCGCTCTTGTAAACCGGGGCAACTGTTTTAAAATTTTGTCCTTCGCTTTGCCCAGAATGACATTGGGAAATTTGTTTTAGACAAATCATTTTCTACTGCACCGTTTATCATGCTGTTTCTAAAAAACAACAGGAATCATAGCTTTGAATCAATTTCCCTCCCGATAGCTATCTGGACCGATTTTCCCAATTCCAAAATCCTCTAAAATTCTTACCTGTGCTGTTCATACCGGTTTGCCCGGATAGATCTCTGCAACAATTTTATTTCTTCTTTTTGCAGTGCTACTGTTTCCGGCGTTACTTCTTTTAGTTGTTTGCTGTTTCTTATGCCCACTATTGCCGATGCTACTGCGGGATGATTCAACACATATTGTATGGCGGTCTGTGATGGTTCCCTGTATGTACCGGAAACAGCAGCGATAGCTTTCGCGGCGCGGGCTACTTCTTCTTTACTATGATCCAGGTATTCCTTCGCGGGTTTATTTACTAAAAGCCCCTGCGCCAACGCCCCGCGGGCCAATACAGAAATAGTATGTTGTTGTAATAAATCCAGTATGCTTTCTTCCGGCCGGCGATCCAGCAGGCTGTATTGCATCATTACACTGATGACAGAAGACCGCTTTATATATTCCCTGATCACATTCGGCCGTATGGAAGAAATACCGTAATGCCTGATCTTTCCCTGTTTCTTCAGTTGTTCGAAAGCTTCGATCGTATCATCAATGGGATCATCGATGGTGCCGCCATGCAACTGGTACAGGTCAATATGATCCGTTTGAAGCCGGCGCAGGCTTTCTTCCGCTGCTTTCAAAATATATTCCTTGCGGGGATTCCAGTCCCAGCCACTGCCATCGCTCCGCCATTGATTGCCCACTTTGGTAGCCAGTACAATTTTATGGCGTATTTCCTTCAGGGCTTTGCCAACAATGGTTTCATTCATTCCTTTATCATACAGGTCCGCGGTATCAAAATAATTGATCCCTGTTGCTGCAGCCTGGTGAAGAAGATCAATATTTTCTTTCTCACTGTTGGTGGATAATGACATACAGCCGAACCCGATCTCTGATACTTGTATGCCGGTAGTGCCTAATGAACGATAATGCATGATATAAAGGTAAAGAGAGTGAGGCCTACCGGGAAAACTGGTCCCGATAACTATCGGGAGGGAAATTGGGAAATTTCTTTCAAACAGATTATTTTCTAACACACCGGCTTTCATGTTATTTCGGAAGAATAGCAAGCTTCCAATTTTGAACAAATTTCCCAATCCCCCTTTCCAAAATCTCAAAATAAAGTGCCGCTAAATAAGGCACTAAAAAAATCACCCCATCTGTAAGACAGACAGGGTGGCTAATGTGTAAAGGACGGTCACTTAATCATGCCTGTTATGGCTCAGGCGGGTTTTCGTGCTCAATTGAATTGGTTAGCCGGATGACGAGCGTTGTTTTTCAAAGGGTCTTTCGGTTGGGTATTGGACTTCGATTTTTTTATATTGAATCCCGGTTGTTCTCGTTCTCTTGTACAAAGAACGTAACGCCAGCCCGGGAAAAAAATAGAGCATCGAATCATTGTGAAGTAATAGATAATGGCAACAGGTTGTAGTTATATAGCTACAGGAAGCTACGGAATAATTAGGTTACTTCTTTGATGGAGGCACCCTTGCGGTTTTCTGCGATCTTTTCTTCATCTTACCCGGAGTTAAAATGTTCAGTGCGCAGAAATATGCGCTTTAATTCCGAACGAGAACCGGGCAAGACCCATGCAATTCCATGCTGCGAACAATAATTTTAACCAGCCTGGCAGTTTTGGTAATTTCAGGCTGCACTCATTCGCCCACAACAAAAGTGAATATGACATCAACTGAAAACAAAAATATAAGACAAGACAGCGTTAGCGGCTATGCTCCTGTAAACGGGCTCAATATGTATTATGAGATACATGGAAAAGGAATGCCATTAGTGTTAATCCATGGTGCAGGATCTACTATCCAAACCACATTTGGACGAGTGCTCCATTCCTTTGCAAAGGAAAGACAAGTAATCGCCGTTGAATTGCAGGGGCATGGGCATACCCCGGATATAGACAGGCCGGAAACTTTTGAGCAGGATGCAGACGATGTGGCAGCAGTATTAAAATATTTGAAAATTGAAAACGCCGACTTTCTTGGTTTTAGTAATGGTGGAAACGCGGCAATGCAAATTGCAATGCGGCGCCCGGCTTTAGTGAGAAAAATAATTTTGGCGTCAACATTTTTTAAAAGAGAGGGACTCTATCAGCAGTTTTGGGAATCACTCGGGCCCGCGACATTAAAAGATATGCCGCAGTTATTGAAAGAAGCCTATAACAAAGTTGCCCCGGATTCCAACGACTTAATTAAAATGTTTGAGAAAGATAAACAAAGAATGATGGGCTTTAAAGATTGGAAAGCGGAAGATATCCGGGCTATCCATGCGCCCGCGCTCATCATAGTTGGCGACCAGGATGTCATTCGCCCCGAACATGCGGTTGAAATGTACCGGCTGCTGCCCCATGCGCGCCTTTCAATAATCCCCGGGGCACACGGCGGCTATATCGGTGAAATAACCACAGGAATGGAGAACAGTAAACTACCGGACCTGACTGTTTCTATGATTGAAGAATTTCTAAATGAACCCGGGCCGAAAACGAATTGATAGTTTTGCAAGGCGACCCTGCTAACATCAATTACCGTTTACATTGCCTGCAGCAGTATTAAACAATGTCTCAGTTTGAAAAAACCGCTAAGAGAAAAAGCCTTGATCTGCAAATCTTTTTCTTATTGTCTTCCTGCATCCCCGGCAAACCCGGACCCAATATTGTATTCTATTAAATATTCGCATATATTAGAGACCTGATAACCACTCATGAAACTTCAGGCAACCTTATCGTTTTTAGTTTTGCTTCTTTCAAATATTGTAACCGGTCAAATTAACTACGGTGTAAAAGCGGGCATTACTCTTTCAGACCAGTACAAAAAAATAAACCCACCCGGCTATCCCGCAGAAAATCTTGAGACGAAAATATTGCCTGGCTTCGAGGCCGGGGTATTCTTAAAACATCATTTAAATGACAAACTAAGTTTGGCGGCAGAATTAAACTACTCTCTTATAGGCTCAAAGACAAAATACACAAGGACTGATTTTATTGTTAATCCCGATGGCAGCATATCGGGGCCAACAACAGGTTATTACAATGACAAAATTCAACGAATCGAAATCCCCCTATTTCTTCAATATAACCTTGACAAGTTTTACCTGGCACTTGGACCGGCCATAGGGATAAAACTATCTTCTAAAATAAGTCATTACCAAAATAGTTCTTTTAAAAGCGCTTATTATCGCCCGCTTGATTTAGGCGCCGGCGCTATCATGGGTTATCCTGTTTGTAAAAAAATGGACTTGACCTTAAAATACAATTTTGGATTTACAGATGCTGATAATAGGGATTATTCAATAATAAAAAACCGGGTATTAACTTTTTCGGTTCTTTATAGTTTAAAGTAACAGTGGTTAAAATGTAACATTTACAGGATGCTTCCAAAGAATTAATGGACAACTTAATTTTTGCATTAGATCAAATCTTTTATATGATTTGCAGAGCCTATATCTCTAAAAATAAGCGGTCTGCACAAGGAGGGAACGTTAATATCTTTTAATTCTTACTTAATCGATACCCGGTTCGTGCCTGGGAACCGGAAATGCATTTTACCGAAAATGGTTCGTATTACGAACCATTGCCATAGCCGAAGCCTCATGGATAGGAGAATTACGTTTGCTATTTGCCCGGCAACCCATTTTGCCTGGCAGACAGCAATTTACCGACAAGAGCAATAAGGGTAAATTAACAAAAAATGGCTTTTTATTAGCTTAACTTTATGATACTTTAGATGTCAAAAGGATTCTAATAATAAAAGTGTTTATATGAAAACTTTACCCAAATATCTCAGCTTGCTGCTTATAACAATTGGCTTTTTAAGTCCTGCATTTGCCCAGCGCGGTGAACATCATGGTGGTGGGAACCAAGGCAGGGGTAATAGCGGAGGTGGTCAGTCTTATTCTTCCCCCCGTCAAAGTAATTCGTTTTCCGGCAGGCAATCTTATTCTTCTCCCCGTCAAAGCAGTTCGTTTTCCGACAGGCAGTTTCGCCAGTCTCCTTCCAATCAGCCACGACAGAACTCCCCGGTAGTGAACAGGGGTGGAGGAAATATTTCTTCTTCTTTCTCCCGCGACCGTTTCCGGGACAACAATAATTCTTTTGTTCAACGCGGCAATCGCGGAGGCATACAAACAAGTACAACAAGGGTGAACGGCTCCCTTCGTGGTAATAATACTGACAGATTTCGTGGCAACGGTAATGCAAGGTATGGTTATGGTTACGGGCGGGGAGGATATTCATCCCGCTATGGTTATGCTCCACGCTGGTATTCATACCCTGGTTACCGGCATTATTCCATTCTGCCAAGAAGCTTTATATCTATTTCTTTTGGTGGCTATCCTTATTATTATAACAGCGGCTTGTTTTACAGTTATTATAATGGCTTTTACGAACCCGTCTATGCGCCGTTTGGCATTTGCGTAAGTACGCTTCCTTATGGTTATTATCCGTTTTACCTGGGAGGCATGCCTTACTATTATTATGAAGGTGTGTACTATCGTGATCATGGCGACCAACAATATGAAGTAGTGGATGCTCCTATGGGCGCGGTAGTTTCAACTCTGCCAAAAGGTGCTACGGTGGCAATCATAAATGGTGAAAAATTCTACGAATTCAACGGCACTTATTACAAGGAGAGCACTAACAGTAATAATGAAGTAGTGTACACTGTAGTAGGCAAATATGGCGAGATCAATAATACCGATGAGCCCGGCGCCGGAGCCAATCAACCTTTGAAAGTGGGTGATATTGTAACCACACTTCCTGAAAACAGCAGGCAGGTAACGATTAACGGTCAGACCCTATTTGTATCACCCGACAATTTTTATTACAAACAAAGAACGGATAATGGCGTTACCAGTTATGAGGTGGTGGGTACGGGTGTAAAAAATCAATAATAGTTTTCCACTTTGCATATTAAAAAACGAGCCGGCAATTGCCGGCTCGTTGTAGTTTTGGGCATTCCCCGGTTCGTTTTACACGATGAGTCATTCTCATTGTCTTAAATTATGATTTTAATGATTTTTTGATTGGCTATGATTTTTGTTTGGTTTCATTACTCTTTTGAATTGTAAACTGGTGTTTCCAAAATTGATGAGCAGACCAATGCTTAATTTATACGCTTCTAAATAATTTATTGCCTGTGCCAGGTGAACATCCTCCAGCTCTTTCACTGCTTTTAGTTCAACTATTATTTTTCCTTCTACAAAAAAGTCAGCTCTGCGAAGTCCGATACGCTGGCCCTTGTAGAAAATCTCCATTTCGTGTTCCATGCTGAAATGTAAGCCTTGATTACTCATTTCAATAGCTAAGGCCCTTTGGTAAATAACTTCCTGGAAACCATTTCCGAAAAAGCGGTGCACTTCCATAGCGCAGCCGATGATTTTGCCCGTAAGTTCACTTTCCGGATATTCCTTTTTTATCATAGTATTCCTTTAATCATTTTTACAATCATAGCTTTGACTTACCAGTCTTTTTTTCTTCTCGTCTTATCAACCCTTGCTTACCGGCAGGCAGGTTCCCGGCAAATTGATATACTATCCAAAGTTGAAATGACGGTAGTAAATTAGAACGAGAAAAATCCCGGTAGATCCGGGATTTTAGACCCTTGTTACCGGATCCGGCGCCTGCACCGGCAACGGAGGGTGGCTCAAATTGACGCACTTCCCGGGCAGACAAAAGTTTTCTATTAGTAAACTTTTATTATCTTGAAGCGGTGTTTACTATCATTACCAGGAAAACACTGCTGGAATACTGTAAAAAATACCCCGCTGCCGCCATTGCTTTACAGGAATGGTATCATGAACTGGTAAGCTGTGATTTTAAGAATTTCAACGAATTAAAAAGGGTATATGGCAACGCCAGTTTGGTAGCAGATGACCGGGTGGTTTTTAATATCATGGGCAATAAGTACCGGTTGGTAGTAAGAATAATGTTTGAATTCAAAGCCATTCAAATTAAGTGGTTTGGTACTCATGCCGAATATGATAAGATTAATGTAATTAGTGTTCAGCATAAAAAGAAATAAATCGAACATGGAACTTAAAATAATAAGAACAAGAAAACAATACCAGGAATACCTTGATTGGGTAGATAAAATGTTTGATAAAAAAGTAAAGCCGGGTACGCCTGCGGGTGAGAAGGTACAGGTTGCGTTAGTATTGATCAAGCAATATGAAGATGCCAACTACCCCATTCCTGTGCCTGACCCGATTGAGGCTATTAAGTTAAAAATGCAGGAAATGGGGCTGAAGAATAAAGATTTGGTAGGGAAGGTAGGCACCAAAGGATATGTTTCGGCCCTGCTAAATAAACGTAAGCCGCTTACTCTCGAACTGGCCAGGTTATTTCACCGGGAATTGGATATTCCGGCAGAGATTTTATTATCCTGATGCGAAACTGGCGGGTCTATTCAATTTCATACTTATTTTTTATTTATTCTACAAGCAATCCCGGTAAATCCCCGGGAATTTAAGTTACTGCTACTTCCCGGTTGCAGGTCATATTACTGAAAGAGAGAGAAAGAAAGCTGTATATAAAAAAAGTCATCCATCTGCTTACTGATAGGATGACCAATGAGTAAAGGGCGATTGCTTAACTTCATCTTGCCTGTTATGGCGCAGGCCAGTATTCATTTTTGTTTTCATCCAATCTTTTTATTTGTTTTCATTACTCTTTTGAAATGATTTTGCCAGCAAGCTCAGTTTCAGGATATTCCTTTTTAATCATAGTATTCATTTAATCATTATAAAATCATAATCCAGACGTTTTCCATTATCAGTCAACCCGAAATAACTATGCATTAAACAAATCTTCCACAGTTTGCATGGGTATAAACATTCGTCCGCTATCCCGTAAAGGAATGAAGCCAAACCTGGCATAAAACCCAGTTGCCTGCTGATCAATAGGGTCAACAATAATGGCCATGGAGGCAGTGCTACTGGAAGCATCATAACTTCTCTTCAATGCATCGACCAATAAAAGCCTGCCTAATTGCTGTCCTTTAAACTTATTATCTATTGCCAGGCGGCCCAATAAGGTTACCGGGAGATCTTTATAAGATGGAAGTTTTCGGATAATGGATTCAGGCAATTGCGACCTGGGTATGGATGAGTTGGAGAGTGTATAATATCCTTTAATTTCTTTGTTATCGGGTGAAAGTACAAAACAGGCCGAGAGTTTTCTTCTTATATCCTGCCTTGCCTGCTTATGAAGGTAATCATCCAGCATGGCTTTGCCGCAGGAGAATTTTGCTTTTTCATGCGTGTTTGCCAGCAGGGTGGTTAAATAATTCATTTGGCCGCCACTTGCTGTAAATAATTCTTTGAGGCTTCTTTTAAAGCCTTGTTAGGCTTTGGAGGATGAATGAGTGCATCAAAAAAAACCTTTTTATCAGCTTTGGAGGCAAGTATTGCATTATGCTGTTCAACAATGATTAAAGAAGCTTCCTGCGTTATATGAATAACGAACTCCGATAATGACTTGAAGCCCTTTATTTTTGCAGCCCTCTCAAACAATTCTTTTTGGCTCCGGGAAAGCCGGGCATCAAATCTCGCTTCTGCTTTCGTTTTTGTATTACCCATGGGATTTTGTTAAAAACAAATGTACGGAAATTATCCGTACATTTCAATAAGGGCTAAAAGCCTGATTGGAAGAGCCCCCGGTATTCAGATTAAATGATTTGGGTTCGCTGCCAGCCCGGTAAATGCCAGGGTTTTATACTCATGCTGTTAAAGACTACAGCAGCACCAGGTTCTTATAAAAATCAAACTGCTTTTCCAGTTGGCAGAAAGCATTCTTCATGAGGGGGTCCATTTCGGAATGGCGGACGGCCTCGCGGTAGCAATCAATTCTTCACGCTTTTATACGATCCCGCTTGATATGCGGGTTTTCGTCATTCATGATCGCAGGCTTCAGAATGATAAACTCCCCTTCATCTTGTATGGCATTCCTCAGACTTTTCTCTATCAGGCGCACCTGCCGGGAATAAAATTCCGCGGCTTGCTTATTGATATGCTCGACGTTTGCTGACGAGTCCAGATCGTAGATGCAGCTATATAAATAATTGTAATAGACAAGCTGCAAGTATTTCTTTCCCGTCTTGTAATTTTTGATTTTCCCGACGCATGTCCGTAACGCCGACACCAGTAAATTCTTCAGGACAGGCACGCTGTCGGTTGAAAACCCGATATCGTAAGCGTTCCCCTTGCGATCAACCCTGAACGTCAGGGCGTATATGCCCGCCGGCGTTTGCGAACAGCCAACATGATGCAACGTGTCGTAATTAAAATACCACCGGATGGAATCGCCGAGCGACTGCGCCTTGCTCCCGGTCATGCATGAAAACATTACAAAGACGATGAAAAACCTTCTCATGATATAAATATTTTAATTGCAGCCTCGTCGCGTTCCTTTCGTTCCCGACTGATTATACTCAGCGCCCCGCACGATCAGTTCATCAGCATTTGCTCTCAGCATAATCAGCTCGGCTGCTGTGTGCGCATGAATCGCCCAATAAAATTTATTTTGAACAGTAGCGAAAAACTGTTGCGTCATTTCCGTATCTGGCTCGTAGTCTATGCTGGTGGCATATATGTCACAAACTTTCCTGTAAAAAACTTTTTCGCTGCTTCGTATATCCCGGATACGATCAAGCAATTCATCAAAATAATTGTTCCGGGCCTGCTTTAGCCGCTCATCATCCATCACAAAGCCTTTAATGATATATTCCTTTAATCGCTGCGTTGCCCATATACGGAAATGAGTGGCAACATGCGACTGCACCCTGTAGCCTACTGAGATGATCATATCCAGGTTATAATACAGGATATCACGGCTTACCTTCCGGTTGCCTTCTTTTTGAACTTGTGCAATTTTTGCACAAGTTGATTCTTCAATCAATTCGCCGGATTGGTATATGTTGCCAATGTGTTTTACAATAGAGGTCCGGTCGGTTTGAAACAATTCGGCCAACTGGTATTGATTCAGCCAAACGGTTTCATCCTGCACTTTTACATCAATTTTAGTTTCGCCTGATGGCGTTTGATAAATAAGTATTTCGGATTGCTGTTTCATATCTCTTTGCTATTGAACTATGACTTTATTTTTACTTTTTTCTTACCGGCCAGGAACACCCAGGCAATCGCGGTTTACCATCCGGGTGTTAGCTGAGGAATTCCAATTATACAAAAATCATTTGTCAAAGTTGCGGGCATTACACGGGAAATCCCGGGAGTTTTAAGTTCCTGCTGGCCACTGGATGCCCTTTTCCGGTCGCGATCCTATAATAGCCAAACCAGTAGCAGTCATCTTTTAAAAGTAGCCGGGAAAACAAGAAGCTGGAAAGCCTCAATTTTCAAATCATTTTTTCTTATCGCCTTCCCGGCAAAATTGACCATTAGCGCTGCACCAGGTTCTTATAAAAGTCAAACTGCTTTTCCAATTGGCAGAAAGCATTTTTCATAAGGGGGTCCATTTCGGAGTGGCGGATAAAGGCGAAGACGGCCTCGCCGGTA
>JAUZOA010000121.1 GCA_030706685.1 Bacteroidota bacterium | reverse complement strand
TCCTCTTTACCGCGGGGATCATTATCAATGAAGCATTGCTGATGATACAGGGAATAGCTGATTTGAGTTATAAACCGGTACCCTTCATGAGTGAGAGCTTACTGGGAGCGGCTTGTATATTATTTTGCGGGATGCTGGTTATTAACTACGGGCAAAGGGTTCTTGCAACGTCGCTGCGCCGCAATGAGTAAAGAGATTATTATTTAACCATCGCACCTCTGCGCTGCCGCGAGAAATTCTAAAAAACTTCCCCCGATATGACCCGGCGCATAAACCCGGGAGATACTAATAGCGAGTTTTGAAAAAAATTAGTCATGACAGATATTACACAACAAACATTGGCCGGTATTGTAACGAATGATCACCGGGCAGCACTGGTACTGGAAAAATATAACCTTGATTTTTGCTGTAAGGGAAAACGGACACTTGCGGCTGCCTGTACGGAGAAGGGCCTGTCTTCCGAAGGCATCGTGAAGGAACTGGAAGAAGCAGCCGGACCGGCTAATTCCCGGCAAATGCCTTTTAATGAAATGACGGCTGAACAACTCATCAGTCATATCCTCGTCAATCATCATTTTTATGTAAAACAAATCATGCCGCAGATATATACTCACCTGGAAAGAGTGGCGGTAAAGCATGGTGACAGGTTTCCGGAGATGAAAGCGGTATTCGGATTATTTGCCGAGGTGATGGAGGAAATGACCGCGCATATGCAGAAGGAAGAAATGATATTATTCCCGGGGATCAAGGAAGCAGAAAGGGCATTTGTCCATAAAGAAAAGGGCAACACCACATCCTGTTTTATTAATGGGGCGGTAGATATGATGGAAGCGGAGCATGACCAGGCGGGGGAGATACTGTACGCGATACGGGAACTCACTCATCATTACGGGGAGCCGGAAGGAGCCTGCACTACGTTTAAATTAAGCCTGGCCGAACTGAAAGCCTTCGAGGAGGAT
This sequence comes from Bacteroidota bacterium, assembly GCA_030706685.1. Lineage (GTDB taxonomy): Bacteria > Bacteroidota > Bacteroidia > Chitinophagales > Chitinophagaceae > VBAT01. The sequence goes on along the minus strand of JAUZOA010000121.1, from coordinate 10,666 downwards.
CTTCACCAGCATGTTCATTTGGAAAATAATATTTTGTTCCCGATGGCGAAGGGGTTTGTGGCGGCCGGACAGGAACAAGGATAACACGGTTGAGACCGTAGTAAACCATCTATTTGTCGGGAAGCCGGGAAGACGATAAGGGAAAACCACATGCGAGTCAAAACTTACCACCCTCGGTAATGTACAAGTTTGAAAATATATTTCACGCAACGATCGCAACGGAGCTATGTTCGCTGCGTCGCCAGGCCGCTGCGAACGCTGCGAGAAACCCAAACTGGTACACTACCCGCCTTCCCATCTTCCCGGCTATTTTCCAACCGGGATACAATCGGAAACAGGGATAATTCATAATTCTAAATTCTGCATTTTTCATTCCCGACCTCTCAACTCCTTTCCCAGAAGGCCGGCGGTTCAATCCCCAGTGAGCGGAGGTATACATAAGCCTGGCCGCGGTGATGGATCTCGTTGTCGATCCAGTAGAGGATAAAAAAGTAAATGGTTCCTTCCCAGCGGCCAAACGCTTTATCTGTTTGCATGAACCGTTCCGGGGGTATTTGTTGCCAGAGCCGGTCTATTTCTTTGGTAGCTTCATCCCATTGTTGCAGCAGTTCCTGTTTGGTAGCGGACAAACCTTTCTTTGCATAATGAGGCATATCTTCCGCTCTTTGCCATTTACCGGTGACCACGCCGGTAAGGCCGGGTACGGCCATATCCAGGAATTCCGTTATCATGGCAGCAAAAGGGCGCATGCCGCCGATGGAATGAGTGAAGAGTTTATCTTCCGGGAAAGCTTCGATGGTTTTGCGGGTAAGGCGGCGATGGCCCTGCCAGTGTTCGAGCAGGGCTTCGGGGGTGATCACGGTAGCTGTTTCTGTGTGGGTCATACATGAATTTTTATTGTTGAGTATTGATTTGACAAAACAAAGAAAACCCGGCCGGGTGACAACAGTATGGCAGCCTGCAGGGAAAGGAATAAAAAAATATGCGGGTGTGAAATCCGCCATCTAAAGACGGGATTAAGGGCGGAAACTGTTATTTTTGCCCCCCGGTAAGAAAGCAAGGGCATAAGGATTTTGCTTATTGCCTCCCGGTCCCGTAGTTCAATGGATAGAATAGAAGTTTCCTAAACTTTTGATACAGGTTCGATTCCTGTCGGGACTACTTGGACAGAAACAGAAAGAGAGCGGAGTGCGCGCACTCTTTCTCTTTCTGTTTCTCCTTTGAGCTGTTCGTGCCTTTTATAATTCGCTGATTTTTACTAAATCTTCCAAATAGTGGTTCGAAGTATCTCTTGTTTGGGCTACTAAATTCTTTAAGAAGAATTCTCTACAATGAAAGTTGCGGTTTTTTTGTTTTTGGGGGGGTCACGGGTGAATTGTTGAAAATCTACGATTAAAATAGATTTGTATTGTGAGCTTATACAAAAATCCAATTGTTGTGTATATTTAGCCACCGCGCTTCAAGTAAAAAAAATTATGGGTTTAATAGAGCAACAATTAATTAACGAACTTAAAAGTGCAGGTTTTAAATTTCAAGACATTGATCATTTATATAGACAAAGGGACTTTTTGCCTTTAAAAGCTTGCAAGATAATTTTAAAATGGCTACCGGACGTTTACAAAGAACATATTGGCTCTGGCGAATGCCTTGTGAGATCATTACTCTGTCCAAGTGATCCCTTTGACCCCGCGATATTAATTAGCCTATTTGAAAACAGTGATTTAAACGATACGTTGAAATGTACAATTGGATACGTTCTCTCTATCGCAAACACTAAAGATATAAGAGAATGGCTTTTGCATCAACTTTTAGATAAAGAACATTCATTCGCAAGAACAGGGTTATTAGACGGTATTGTTCCAAAAGGCGGATTTAAAACAAAAAATGAACTTAAAGAATTCCTTTTCCAAATTTTTGACAAATACTCTTGTTATGAAATTTTTCAAAAATTAGTTCAAAAATATTCATCAACAGAGGACATTCCATTCATTGAACAAAAAGCGATTGAGGCTGACAGCAAACGAAAATCAAGAGAACTATTAAAAGTAGCTGATAGAATAAGGACACGAAAACGCATTCCAAAATTTCCATGATGTAAGACCCAGGTTGTGTTTAATATTTTCAATTACTAAGGAAAGTAAAAACTTTGAGATCGTCGTCTATAAAGCATGGGGTTCCTCATCATAATTCTCTGATTTCTAATAAATCTTCTATATAGCGGTTCGAACTATGGCTTGCTGGGGCTACAAATTTTCCACCCCCAGCCGGCGGCCCCGCGCCCCGGCGATTTTTTTTTGCTTTTGGTTGTCTGTAGAGTTGTCCATGAGTTTTTATGAAAAAATCGAAGCTTTAAAGTTCGATTTGTAAGTGCTGTAGCGTATTTATTATTCGGTTGAAAACCCTTTTTTATTGTTTATGAAACTTAGCTTTCTTACTTTGTCATTTTGCCTATAAATATTAGAAAGGAAGTTATTTATCTGCGTTCCAGTCACTGCCACTCCGTATGCCAGATGATCAATGCGACTTTGATCTTCTGCGTCTAGAGGAATATTTACAATCATGCCAATTACATACCCTAAATCGTTAATAATCGGCCCCCCACTATTCCCACCTTTTACTTTTGCATTTATCAGGAAATAGTTGTCACGATCAAATAGAACTCTGTCTTCTGCAATTATTCTACCTTCTGATACTTTCAATGTTGCGTTTACGTACGCCAAATCAGACACATTAATTGCATCGAAACCTGGAATTGGTGGATACCCCATTGTTAAAACTTCATCTAAAACACGGCCATATTCGATTTCAAATTTTGGCACTTGAGAGAAATTATAATTATTTATTTCAATAAGGGCAATGTCCATGTCATTAGAAGGCACCCAAATTGTACTTGGAGTTGCTAAGTGATTTAAAGGATCAAAAATTTGAATGTTATTCATTCCTTCAATGCAATGTCTTGCGGTGAGTAATCTATGCCCGTCAATAACAAAGCAAGTTCCTATATCCCGCGATCCATTCCTTTTTTCAACATCAATAGGAATAACAGATTCTAAAAAATGATTTCGAATAGATACAAACCCCCAATAATAGAAATCATACGCGCCATACTCTAAATACCTGGTATAAATATTTTGCGCTAAATATGTGCTGTCATAAATAGGGTCGGTGCCCTTTTGACCGATTTTTAGAATAAACCCTTCGTGTTCAAATTTCTTAATAATTGAAATCAATCGGCGAAGTTGAATGTCTATATCCCTGCCCTTTAAATAGTTAATGCAATCATTCAATGATTGATATTGATTATTATGAACCGTGCTCAAACTATAAAATGAGAAGAAATTTAATATTTGTGCGACTAAGCCCAACTTTTAGAATTGGTCTTAAAATTAAGATTTTGAATTATTTATGTAGAAAAAATTTTTAAAATCCAGCCCGCAATCTTTTCCAAATTCGCTAAGCTTCGCATAGTCTAATTGGAAATTCAAGAATCCCTTTTTAAAGAATTCTCAGATTCTTAAAATGCGTAACTAATACAATGTAAAAAACCTCCTTTTTTCGCAACTGATCACAATTGATACTTAATACCTCGTACCCTTGATTTTCAAAAAGCTCTCTGTTTGTGGAATTATAATACTTCGTTTCTTTCTGTGTCGGCAAAATATATTCAGGCAGAATAATGGTGTTGTTTTGTAAGCTCCTCCGAAAATGAACCATTCGAGATTAGATAAATTCTCTAACTGATGTCCTCCCATTATTCAGGCCGCGCTAAATTGTAGATTTCGAGCTTATTAACCTCCTCCCATTTATCAGGCCAGCCTAATGCATAGATTTCAGGCTTATTGAAGACATTAAATTCTGTTGATGAAGGTATGTATTTTCTGATTCAGCTGGGCTATGTTCTGTAGTCGCAAAATACATGCGTTCATCAACAGATGCCGCGGCAGGGCTTCCTTTTTTTACACTTTGTTTTGAAAACTATTTACAAACTCTGCAGGGGTCATTTGAATTAGGTTTAGTTTTAAAACCTGCTTTTGAAAAAAATTCCCAAACAACTTTATTTATTTGTTGGCCGGTCATAGCTTGTTTTTCGACAACCAAAGGTAATATAGGTATTGGGAGATTTCCCGATCGATTTAAATCTACTTTTCTCTAGCTTATTTTTTTGCTGACCTAGTTTTCGCTTTTTGAGGGTCAGCTTCAATACCTAACATCAGAATCGGAACGGGTGGGTTTGTCCGCCCGTGACGTAATACATTATGTACTTCCTTTTCAAACCATGGTACGCCTGTTGACATTTGCTGAAGCATTTTCTTAGTAGGTACAACCTCAATTCCAACGTCTATGATTTGTCCATTATAAAAGGAAAGATGTTTTACAAAGAGGTCATAAGTAACTGCGAAATATTTGCCAAATTGTATTTCCAAGGCAATTTTGTTCTTAACTAAATCAGTTTGGTTATATGAATCGTAAAGCGGTAGCCCTAATTTATTAAGCAAAATCTTTTGAGCAGCAAAATCTAAAGGCTCAAGTTGTTTTACAATATTAGGATCCGTGGAAACATAAAAATCACGTCTTGTATCTTTCCATCCAAGTTTTTCTAGCTTGGTTTTTATCTCTAAATTGATCTCTCCGGGGCTATACAACATTTCACCTACCATAGTTTTTTCCTTGGACACTTTTGTCCGATGCTTTTCAACATCTATCCTTTTTATAACATCAAGAATTTCCTGATAGGTCGATTTGTGATGAATTAATAGAAATTCTTTAGCGTTTAAATGATTGTATTCTTGTGCTATTATCATTGGTGGCCATTAACTAATTCAAGTTGATGCCATTCATCAGGCATTCGTGAAACCTTATCCTTTCCTGAAGGGGTATGAATGGGTTTATTAATTGGTCTGAATTTTAACTTACCCTTTTTTAAGTCCTTTATTCTTTGGATAGCTAGCTTACAATAGGCTTCTTCTTTTTCTATCCCTAAAGCATTCCGGTTGTTCTTAATTGCGCCAATTATTGTTGATCCCACGCCTGCGAAAGGATCTAGTACCCAGCTATTTTCATTTGTTAATGCAAGAACGCAACGTTCAACTAATTCTATTGGAAATTGACAGGGATGGTCAGTTTTTTCGGGGTGATTTGATTTTACATTTGGAATATCCCACAATGATCTATCAAAATCCTGTTCCAGTATTTCCCAAATATCACTCGGGTTTTTGCCAAGGGGATTGCCCGAAGGCTGGCCTCTTTTAGGACCTTTAAAATGTCGTTTGCCTGGATATTTTGAAGGGATTCTTACATTGTCAAGGTTGAATATATAATCATCGGTTTTGCTAAACCATAGGATCGTTTCATACCTTCCAGAAAACCTGTTACTCGCGTGAAGTCCATGTCCAAAATGCCAGATTATTCTATTCCTAAGTTTTAGGCCATGATTTTTAAAAATGTTGTAATAGAAAATGTCAAGGGGAAAAATTTCACCTTTATCAACGTAATTACCAACTTGCCAACAAAGATTTCCTTCAGGTGACAGTACACGAACCAGTTCGCTAATTATTTCCTCCTGTGTTTTTAAGTAATCTTCGATGCTTGTTTTTACTTCATAGGATTTCCCGACGTTGTAAGGGGGGGAGGTTATTATCAGGTCAAATTTTCCATTTTCAACACCTTTTAATACAGTTAGGCTGTCTCCTTTCTTAATAGCGTAATCTACCGCAGGATCTAAATGTTCAAATAGCTGCTCTGTCCCTTTCATTAGATATCTTTTTTCAAATTTAACATTTAAACTCACATTCTAAATAATTTAGTAAAAATCGTGTAAAACGGGTTGAAAAGTTTTTAGGGCATTTAATTTAAAACCTCAATTATTTTGTCTAACCCATTTTAGAGACTTTGTAATGGCAAATTATCGTATAGACGATGCCATATACCTTTATTCACACATTATCGCAAAAGGAGAGTGTGAAATAGATTAGTTAAACTTGACCTTGATAGAACAAATACAATAATTTTTACTTAAATTTAATAAGAGATTAAAAATTATTCATATGAGTATACAAGATGCATATGAAAGAGGACAGCGCGACGGTGCTGCTGGTAAGGCATATTCCGAACCAAACGATAGAATTATTGGTTTTTTTGTTCCTGGATCTGATGCGGAAAATGAGGCATATGAAAAAGGCTATAATCATGGGAAAGGTCAAAGTGATGGATCGCATAACGAATATGATGGAGATTATTCCGATAGCAAAAAATATAACGAAGGATGGGACAATGGACATGAAAGCTATTCCGACAATAATAGCGGTTGCTTTATAACGACTGCAACTCTGTTAAGTTTAGGAAAGCGCGATAACTGTGACGAGTTAAATACTTTTAGAAATTTCAGAGACCATTGGCTTGCAAAACAAAATGATGGCCCTGCAATGATTTCTGAGTATTATACAGTAGCGCCAAAAATTGTTATGACAATTGATGAGAGGTCAGACAAAGAAGAAATCTATTTTAATTTATGGGAAACTAAAATAAAACCATGTTTGGATTTAATAGGCTGTAAGCAATATGAGGAAGCAAAATCAATTTATTGCTCGACTGTTATTGACTTAAAAAATAAATATTTAAAATAGAAAGTCAGTTTACCCTTTTACGCCTTAAGATTTTTGTACTAGCCCCGAATGTGTCGTTAAATAATTTTGATAACTTTTAATACATAGCAATACGGCGACTAAGTAATTATTGTTTCAATAGCATCAAAGGTTGCCTGTATTAGCACGAATCACAAGATTGTTTTTTACATTTCTGACTCTTCAATCATGTTGTCAAGCACATTACTTATTTTTTGACCGATTTTTTCGAAGCCATCTTTAGAGAAGGTGTATATGTGACATCGAAAATCTTGAATGTCAAATGGAAGTTTAACAATTTTCGAGAACCTAAATCTTCTGGGGGATATTCATGATTTGATTCGCGCAGTTGAACCAATTTTAACTGTAAGCCACACTAATATCTTGACCAATTTCGCTTATTACCGGCACTGAGAAATTGAACTACGTAGGTAATTGTGTCTTCGATGTTCCACTCAATTAATGAATTAGGTATTCTTAAAGTAACGTACCCTTTCAGGAACGAAATAGTAAGTACGCCGCAGATCAGCGAGGGCTTGTTCAGGATTGAAGCTGTGCTGCATCCCGTCGACTTCTATATTTACTCTACACTCGGGAATAGCAATATCAATGGTCTTGTATCCATCATGCTTCTCGAGCTGTGCTGGGACACCATTTTTTCGTAACTCGAGATATAGGTCTTTTGCTTGTTGCGTACTATTGGACTTGCGTATCCAGTCCTGGTGTGTTCTGCAGAGCGGGGCTCTGAAATGTTTTACAGAGTAGTTAAATACAGCCTCATCCAAATGAGTGCTGCATTCGAGGCATAGTTTTTTCATTGGTATTGGTTTAATGGAATATACCTAACGGAAAAAAAGTAATTCTTAGTATAAAAGTTTTGGCCCGGTTGCTTCAAGTAGTCGATTTCGTTTCATCAGGACTAAGCATTTACACTTAATGGTCAGCTTTTGCAAAGCTGGTCCGTAACTGGAAACATACGGACAACCTTCGAAAACCCTGTATTGTTCTGAACATTCCCGGAACGAGGAACCCTACAATCACGGTAATGTTTCAGATAGGCCGTTCATGGGTCGTTTATAGGGGTCTGATAGGTATTGGATAGGTATTCCATAGGCATTCCATAGGCTGTTGATAGGCATTAGATAGGCACTCGATAGGCTTTCAACAGGTAATTTTTACTCCTTGGTTCTCGCAAGAACCAAGAGTATAGCCGAACATCCCCAACAGCAGGAATAGCGGGTTAGATTACATTAACTTTAGATTACATTTAATAAAGTATATGAAGAAATTAATAACCTTAAAGATATTGATGATACTGTCAGTATCATTGTCTGCGCAAGCTAAGGTAGAATGGATTTCCACTTCACAGCAACAGCAATGGAAAGAACAAAAAGGGCTAATGACTTCCACCGGATCTGCCAATGCAGATGTAGAACTGCAATTAAGCCAGCCTCAGCAAACGATGGAAGGCTTTGGGACCTGCTTTAATGAACTCGGCTGGACCTCGCTGAGTATGTTGAGGGATAAAGACAGGGAAAGCATCATGAAAGAATTATTTGCTCCGGGTATTGGCGCCAGCTTTACCATTTGCCGGATGCCTGTTGGCGCTAACGATTTTTCACGCAACTGGTATTCTTACGATGAAACGGATGGCGATTTTGACATGAAGCATTTTAGTATTGCGAATGATTTGAAAACACTGATCCCTTTTATAAAAAATGCACAGAAATACAACTCTTCTCTAAAACTCTGGGCTTCTCCCTGGTCTCCGCCGACATGGATGAAATACAATAAACATTATGCGGCAAGGAGCGTTCTGGGCAATGTTAATTTTAAATCAGATGAATTTGGAATGGACCTTACGGGTATAAACAATGGCTTACCGTCAGATAAGGAAGGAAAAGAAGGTACAGATATGTTTGTCCAGGAAGAAAAATACTATCGGGCCTATGCTTTATACTTCGCCAGGTTTATACAAGCATACCGGCAGCAAAAGATAAAAATAGCCATGGTAATGCCCCAAAATGAATTTAATTCAGCACAGCCATTTCCAAGTTGTACCTGGACAGCAGCAGGTCTTGCCAGGTTCATCAGTTATTTGGGCCCTCAAATGCAGGCGCTTGGCGTAAATGTATTTTTTGGCACTGTTGAGCGTGCCAACGAAAAGCTGGTTGATACCATTCTAACCGATCCCGGAAGCAGCCGGTATATTAAAGGAGCAGGGTTTCAATGGGCCGGCAAAGGAGCGATTGCCGCCATACACCGGCAATATCCCGGTCTTACATTATACCAGTCGGAGCAGGAATGCGGCAATGGCAAAAATGATTGGAAATATTGTGTATACACCTGGAGTTTAATGAAACATTATTTAAAGAACGGGGCCAATGCCTATTTCTATTGGAATACTTGCCTGAGACAGGGAGGTATCAGTACATGGGGATGGAAGCAAAATTCGCTGGTCAGTGTTGATACCATAAATAAAACTTACACCTACAATTATGAATATTATTTGATGAAGCATCTGAGCCATTTTGTCAAGCCCGGGGCAAAACGATTGAATACAACGGGTTCGTTTGATAATTTGCTGGCATTTATGAATCCGGATAAAAGCGTTGTCATTGTTATTCAAAATGACAGCAACGAAGAAAAGAAAATAAATATTAAGATGGGAGACAAAGCCATTAACCCTTCTTTGAAACCCAATACATTTAATACATTCCTGGTAAAGTAAAGATTCAATAATTGAAATATTGCTAAAGAGAAACTATTGAAAAATCTAGTTTACCTGGCTGATGTTTGTTACCGGGTGAATTTCCCAACAAGTTTTTCGCCAGACATTTCCACAACTTTGGCAGGTGTTTACAGCGTTACCTCTATGTTCGAAATCAAAAAGCAGGTACCCTTCAACCCGTACCCGGGTTTTTTGCAATAGAACATCACTGTAATTTGGATGTACCTTCTTATACTTCGGAGTAATCTCTACTACGATACAATTCTTTTTTGGGGCATTAGGAATCAACCCAAGATAGATATGAACATCTCCATTTTTTTTGGCTTTACTGGCTTTATTGCAATTGCATGATTCCGGCCCCTGTTCCTGGTAGGAAACGAGGTAACCTTCGGTATACACATAGGCCCCGTTTAGATACTTATTTTCATCATTTTTTTTGCTTGAAGTAATCAACATGTTTAGCGGCAAATGCTGAGGTGAAGTGCCGGGTACTGTAACACTTTTATTCTTTCCTTTATTGAGTGCCTGTTCTGCCGGGTTAGTGGCACTACCATAATCCGGACACTGGGCTATCGCGATATCGCTAAGGGGAATAATTACCAGTGCAAATAAAGCGCTGCGCATGATACTACTTTCCATATTCTTAAGGTTTAGACCTGCAAATTATCAATTAGATCGGAAATATGAGGCTATTAGTGTAAACCACCGATTGCCCGTAGTCGTAGATATACGGACAACCTTCGAAAAGTCTGTGTTGTAATGAATATTCCAGGCAGCGGGGGGATTAATGGAACTCTTTTTACCTGTTGCCTGCCTGGTAAGAATCCCAGGATTTGTTTTATTGTCATTTAGAATTGTACTTAGTGGGAATTTTAAATTGGTTATTACAGTAAATCAAATCTTCTTTTAAACATTTTAAACTGCCCCGGCCGGAACAAAACCTATAAGACAAACCGCCCCTGCTTTGATTCTGGCCCCGCCCGTATAACTTTTGTTATAGCCATTTTCCATCCATATTCTTCTAAATTCACCGTTTCAAGGGATTGTCCCGGGCCTTAACACATTTTATTTTTGATTACAGTTCTAATACTGGCGATGCAAGGGCACTACTTATAAGCAACCGGAAATAATAGCAAAGAACAACAGGAGATGGCATATAACAGGCAAACAAGGCTGGTGTAAAGATCACAAATGTTCGGAAGATTATGATGAGCTATCCTTCATGGTGAAGAGCCGAATGAAAATGGTGGCAATTCGGAGTTCATCCCCTCCTATGGAGGGGCGATTTTAGGAAAATATGAAATTGAGATGACCG
>JAUZOA010000120.1 GCA_030706685.1 Bacteroidota bacterium | reverse complement strand
TATAATAAGGCAGATTTCCCTGCGCGATCAGGATATAATTAAGAAACTGGGGCAGGGCGAGTTTATATTCACTCCACAATCGCGGAATAGTTCCCTGGAAAGCCCAGGGCTGAAGGTTGAATAAAAAATCAGAAGTTATTTTGTATTCGTATTCAATGACCGACCCTTCTTTGACACCGGGCATAGTGAATTTTTGAATGATGAGGTTCTTGTTTTTCTTTTCTTTAAACAGGCTGTTTTTGTCCAGCTTTGATTCCGACACCTTTCCATTCTCCAGGTTATATGTTACCGCTTTTAGCTCATCCAATTTTTCTTCATCTTCACCGGCTGTATATAAGGGGATCTCTACCGTGGCCTGGTCAAACCCGTTCTTGTTTAAAATATGGATGCGGCGGTGCGTGGTAAATTCCAGGGAGAACCAGCCCTTACTGTTACCTTTGATCTTCGTGTTGCCGATCTCATAAAGAACGACGGCACTGGCGCCTGTATCCGCTTCATACGATTTCTTTGCCAGGTCACTGGCTGTGATCTTCCCATATTTAACATTGGGAGATTCCTGGGAAAAGACAGAAAGAGTCCAGATTAAAAAAACCGGCAATGCTGCAATTTTCATAAAATCAATTTAGGGGTTACTCATTACAGGGGTTAAACTAAAATGATCAGTTTTCTTTAAGCTGGGATTCATTCTTTATCAACACCACTTTGTTGCGGTCGGCCTTATATACGGTTTCATAAAACTTCACCATATCATTATAATCTTTCGCCGGGAAACGGCCCTCGTATTGTTCGAAAGAGCGGTAATAAATCAGTCTGTTATCTTTTAATCTCACCGAGCAGGTATATTTACCAAACTTACCCGCTGTGGCAATATCCTGCGGCATGGCTTCGGGTCCGTATCCTTTCGGAATTTCTATTTCTACCGTGTCGATATCCCTGTATTCAAACCCCTGTTCAATATCATATTTTCTTTCTGTATCGGCGGGAAGCTTGCTATGAAGCCTTGTCAATATATTGGGCACAACAAAGATGCGTTTCCCGGTAATAGTGGCATAGTTACTTACAGTGATATCCAACGACTCGTCAATAGCGGGAAGAGAGGATTTATTCTGTTCATAATTAAAACTGCTGATGTCGTAAGTAGCGAAATCGAGTTGATCGTGCAGGTATTCTTTTAATTTTTCCCTGGAAAGGCCGTTGATCAGCATATGCAGCTCATCCTGTTGCATGGCATCGTAGGTGGACTGCACTTTTACATGGAGAGCCGCATCCTCGCCCAGAACAGCATTTATTTTCTTTAGCTGGAGATTTTCTTTCAATCCATATTTTGGCGTGCGAACCAGCGTTCCCCCTGTTTCATCTACTGCCAGCGCATAGCGATTGGCCGTAAAACCACCCAGGTAACCAGCAGGAATCGTCTGGCTGGTACACTCCAGCCACATGGTATCCTCTTTCATCGGTACAAAAAGAATAACATGATTGAATTGCTGGGAAGGAAAATCTTCCGTTATCCCATTGGCATTTCGTCCGGCTATTACCATCGTGTACGAAGACCTGATACCCGCCTCTTTCAGGATACTATACATATAATTGCTGAGCGCCTTACAGTCGCCATAGGATTTGGTGGCTACGGAATTTGCGTCAAAAGGCTGCCAGCCCCCGATACCTAACTGGATACTGATATACCGGGTATTTTTTTGCATATACTCATATAGCACCCTGATTTTTTTCTTTTCATCACGGATACTATCACTAAGCTCGTGCACTACCGATTTAATATTGGGGGGTAAAGCATCCCGGCCCTGCTTGAGCGCATAAATGAATTTCCCGAAATCCTGCCAGCTTTGCATATTACCCTTGTAATCCCCGAGCTGGAACCCGGTGGGTCCAAAGATGATACCTGTTGTTACATCACGCAGGGGAGGCTGGTATATTTCCCTGGTTATGGCAGGCATATTTGTCACGGCCCAGGCCGATGATCTTTTTTTATTTTCCGTGGTAATAACAGGCTCACCGGTATAATGAAAGGTCTTATACCTGAATTGATAATCTTCCGGGCAAACAATAGTGACCCTGCTCTTTTCAACAGAAATTCTTTCGCCACCCTGTGGTCTCCACGCCGGGAAAAATAAAGTATGCCGGTAGCGGATCTCCACGTTATATTCAACTGTATAAGGGTAGTTTTTACAATAAAAATTATGTCTTTTAACCCGGCTATCATCCATCAGGCTGATATCTTCCACCCCGCTTATATCTTCGAGGTCCTTCATCTTCATTTTTTTCAACTGGTTACCTGCCGCGTCATATAAATAACCCTGTACGGATGACACTTCGCGAAGCTTATCGTAGTATTCTGAAAATTCGGCCCACTTATCGGCATTGTCATTTAAAATAGTGATTACATAATGATAGTTCTGTATGGCTTCCTTCGTACTGAGTATCTCAAACCGCAGTTCTTCCACCCTCAAAACAGCATCGGCATTTTTTAGTAATGCCGGCGGGATACCGGAAACGGCATACTCCCCGTTATCAGCTATGGCATCCAGCACCAGGATAAGAACTGCTGTAAAAGTGAGAGCCGCTTTTTTCATCTGTATATTTTTATTGTAGTGCCCGGTGAAACCTATTTTTTCTTTTTAAAAACGATCTGTTCGTTATGTTTCTTCATCACCAGGTCAAAAAATTCTCTCAATGTCGCGTATTCATCGGGCAGGAAAAATGTATGGCTGATACGAAGGCGCGAGCGAAGAGAAATAATGCCATTGTTCTCCGATATACGGTATTCAAAGATACCATCATTGTTCTCATTGAGTTTGACGACAGTTTCTTTGGGCAACTCATCCACTTCATATCCTCCCGGCACTTCCACCTGCAGGAGGTAGGTTTCATCCGTCGCGTAAGGCATTTCTACAGGATACAAACGGGTAGTTGATTTAAACGGGTTTTCCTTATACCCTTCCGTGAGCATTGGATTGAAATAAATAATATCCCCACCTCCTGTTTTCAACTCAAATTTATACCGGATATTCACAGGATCATCATACTGGTTCATTGAATCTACATAATTATCACTGAGCTGTACGTCCCCGCTGAATCCCTTCTTTATTTCAGCAAAGAAATGGTCCATCCCTTTTTCTTTTATTAAACTCCGTAACCGGGAGGATTCATAATATCCCGGTGTCTGCTGAATGGTTCCTGAAAAATTCCCGTTATCATCGCTGGTCACAAAAGCAGAAGTGAGAGATTTTTCCAGCAGTGAATCGGCGCTGAACTCTACAGGCGTCGCATCAGGGTTAATGACCCTCGCATGACCGTTATAACATTCATATCCTAATTTACCAAAACCAAGCCATGGCTGGCTGGCATCCAGGTAATACTCTTCTTCATCCGCTTCCGTCCTTACAATAACATAATTAAACTTATCAAGGAGAGGATAGTCCGCATAAGTATAGCCATGATCGCGGGTACTCAGCATCACCGGGTCGGAAGACAACCCGGCATAACGCAGCAAGGCAACCAGCAATAAATTAATTTCCGCGACATTTCCTTTACGGCTCTTCGCAATATTTTTTAATGGCGCTGTGAGTAAAACATCATTATACCCGGTGCAGGTAAAATTATCCCTGACAAAAGTATAAATCCGGCGCGCCTTATCAAGTTCCCCGGTTTCCCCATGAAGGATCGTACCGGCGAGCTCGCTTACCCAGTAATTATCTTCATCCAGCGCCGCGCCAAAATCATCCGCTTCGAGGAGCTCCTCAGTAAATTGTTCCCAGGTCTTTATTTTTCTTTCGGATAACAAAGGCTCCCGGTATTCTGCTAATTGAAATTCAATCTTGCTGATATGGTTTCTTAATGTGGAGGTAAAGCTCTCCTCTTTCAATACCGGCACATTTTTCATCACCCACCTGTACGTGCTTACCCCCGCCGAAAAAGTAAACTTGCTGGTTGCATTTACCCCGCTATTATCCTGCACTGTAAAGGATCTCCGGGTATCCTTCCGTTCTTTAACAGGGGCTTGATAACCCTGTAAAAGAAATACATAACTGATAAATTCAGGGATAGTGACTTTGTATTCACTCCATAGACAAGGCCAGGCGCCCTGGAATTCCCAGGGTTGAAGGTTGAAAAGAAAATCGGACTTTACCTGGTATTCGTATTCAATGATCGAACCTTCCTTCAAAGCGGGGAATGTAAATTTCTTCCTGACGAAATTCTTATTAATCTTATCGCGGAATAAACTATTTTTTACATCCAATTTTGTTTCAACCACCCTGCCATTTTCAAGGTTATAGGTTGTCGCTTTCAGGACCTCAAGTTCTTCTTCTCCTCCCTCGCCGTTCGTGTACAGGGGAATTGTCACATCGGCGGCATCATACCCGTTCTTATTTAAAATACGGGTCCTCCTGTAATGCTTATGTTCCAGTGAAAACCACCCCTTGCTATTACCCTCAATTTCTGTAGAACCGATATCCGCAATGATGACGGCGCTGGCATTGCTGTCAATACTATAAACGGCAGGTTTAAAATCCTCAGGTGTAACCTTACCGAAACTGACCCCGGACTTCTCCTGGCCATAGCCTGTCAACTGCGCTAAACATATACAAGCAGGGATCAACAGTTTTCTTTTCATAGCTGATGGCCAGGTTTCATTAATCTTATCAATTTTACACAAAAAAACTCAAATTAACCTGCTGTATCTTTACCGATTCTCCCCGGTATAAGTAAATTCAATAATATTTTGAACTCCCTGGTTTTGCATACACAGCTGATCAAAAAAATGTCTTCCCGCCTTGGTTTTGATTATTGCGGGATTGCTAAGGCGCAACGGCTTGATGATGATGCTTTACGGCTGGAGCAGTGGCTTAATAAAGGCATGCACGGCACGATGAAGTACATGGAAAATCATTTTGAATTAAGAGTTGACCCCCGCCGGCTCGTACCCGGCGCCCGGTCCGTGATCACTTTATTAAAAAACTATTACCCGGCAAAACAGCAAAAGGAAGGATCCCTGAAAATTTCTAAATATGCTTATGGCAAGGATTATCATGAGGTGATAAAAGGGATGACAAAACTGTTTCTTCAATCCATCCATGAAGAGATAGGAGAAGTGCAGGGAAGAGGTTTTGTTGATTCAGCGCCTGTACTGGAAAGAAGCTGGGCGCAACACAGCGGTTTAGGATGGATCGGGAAAAACGGGAATCTTCTTACAAAACAAAATGGTTCCTTCTTTTTTATTGCAACGCTGATCACCGACCTGGAACTCCAATATGATGACCCGTTTGCCAAAGATCTTTGCGGAACCTGCCGGAAATGTATTGATGCCTGCCCTACCGCCGCGATAGGAGAAGACAAAGTAGTGAATGGAAGCCAGTGTATCTCTTATTTTACTATTGAATTAAAAGATATGCTGATACCCGGCGAAATGAAAGGGAAGTTTGATAACTGGGCCTTCGGTTGTGATAGCTGCCAGGATATTTGTCCCTGGAACCGTTTCAGCAAACCTTCTGATGAAAAAGAATTCACCCCTATTCCGGAAGTGCTGAACCTTACCAGCCGGGAATGGGAATCCATGTCGGAAGAAACATTTAAAAAACTATTCAGGCATTCTGCGATAAGCCGGGCAAAATGGAAAGGGATGCAGAGGAATGTGAAGTTTATTAAGAAGGATGAGATTCTTTGACGTTTAAAGGTTGAAGGGTTAAAGGGTTGAAGGGTTCTTTAAGCGGAAAATTTCTTTCTGTAATAGCTGCATCGGTGTGGAGTAACCCTTAAACCCTTTAACGAAACAACTCCTAAACCATTCACTTCCCCAGCTCCCAGCTTAATTTAGTAATAATGCGGCTGAAGTTGTAATGATAGGTATAGACATCCTGTGGAGTGTCAATACATGGATCCACACCGCATGGATAAGTAAATATTTTTTCCTGCGCATTATTTTTCCGGCTATATCCTGCGCTAAAAACCAAACGATGTAAACGGCTAAGCGGGATACGGTAACCGATGCCGGCATCCATATAAAATCCCCCTTTCAACCGATCCGATGTTTTTAAATATTCCGGGTCGCTTTTATAGCTGCCGGGAAAATTATACCCGCCATCAGCATATACAAAGGCCAGCTTATTTTGCCCGATACCCATTCTCCAGTCGGCAAAAACGGGGATGGAATTAAATTGGTACTGATCATACCCGATGCCAACGCCTGAAAAATAACGGCCATAAGACATCCCGCCTGTCCATTGAAATAATGGTTTAGCAGTGCTCTGTCCTGAGGCCATGCCAACAGAGACGATCGTGTTCAGACTGGAACGGGATGAATTACCCTGCGAAAAGGACACTACAGGAAGAAGCACTGCTATGATGAACCATTTACTTTGCATAACCCTATTTATTAACGGTGATCCTGCTCAGCAGCCGGATATCGTTCACGTTACTGTAATCATATTGATATAAACCATCCCCGGCTACGAGAATAGCCCTGTTGTTATAGGCGATGACATCAAAAGTGCTGATACCGCTGAATGTTTTAACCAACTGGAGGTTTTGTACATTGGATGCATTGTATATTTTCAGGCCATCGGTTCCATCACAAACAAACAACAGGTTATTATCCTTTGCTAATCCATAAGGACCTGTCATCGGGTACTTTTTTACCAAAGTGGGTGTTTGCAGGTTTTGAACATTGATTACCTGCAGTTCATTGTCAGAAGCTCCGCAAACAGTGCCTGCCCGTAAAGTGACATAGGCATAATTGTCATCTGCGATAACAGGGTCGCAGGCCCTGGCATGAATAAAATTTCCCTGTGATACCGGTGTAGCGGGATTGGAAATATCGAAAATGAACATGCCGCCCATTGATCCCAGGAATAATTTGTCCTTGAACGGGTAAATGGTTTCAATATCCCAGCCGGCATTGATCGTGCCCGACAGGACAGGGTCCGAAGGATTGCTGATGGATATAGCCCTCAATTCATGATGATCTACCGCATACATAAAATTATTGACGATCGTAAACCGCGCCATGGAACCGCCTGTTCCTGCAGGTGCAGCAGCCATGGATTGATTGGCAGGCGAGCCCGTGGCAGTGAAAAACACACCTGTCCGGATAGGAACTATTCCGTTCTGATTCCCGCAGCTTTCAATAATCGTACTATCCACCCGTTTCCAGTCAACGACAACTTTACTGTTATCGGTATAAAAACCATTTGCATACTGACGTTCAGGAAAAACATAGTCAACTATTTTTTTGACCGTAATATTCGACGGGTTGGAAATATCCATGGCCACCAGGTCAGTATAGAGGTCGGCATATAATATATTCCCCTTTACCGCAAGGTCAATATTCCCGGGAATAGTAATAAAAGCAATATTGCGGGGATGGGATGGATCGGTATTGTCAATGACATGGATACCTTTATCGACTTCATTCAAAAAAATATAATTCCCGTAGACATAAAACTTCCCGGTATTTTTCAGATCAACCGGCGCATTACTTTTTATATTGGCTCTCACCTCGTCCTTCGTTCTGTAAATCGGTTCATACCAGGTGTAGGTATGTGATCTTTTGCATTGATCTTTTATACAGGCAGAAAAAGCAACAGGTAATACGATGAGAAATACCGCGATTACCCGGATGGTCTGGTATTTTTTCATAACAGCAGTGTTTTAGAAAAGCTGACACCGCATTCAAAAAGAACGTTGCACTTGGTTATTTTTTCTTTTTCGGGAATAATACCGTTGTATGAATGCCCCCATACAAAAGGTATTGCTTTGGATCCTGTGCATTATCCAGCAGGCTCCGGGTATCAAAAGATATTTCCGGCCCAAGCACCCATTCTGTTTCCTTTTTTCCCTTAAACCGGAATGATAAACCCGTGCCTATATTGAAATGTGTTTTATTGAAAGCTTTTTTATCATGGTAATAAATACCGCCGTATGACTGGCTATACACAAGCGCATTCGTCGCCAGCAGGTAGTCGAAGGATACCCCAATATCCCATTGCAGGGGCAGCTTCTTGTTTTGATTGATTTGCCAATGATACCCTAACGGAATGGATACAAAATGATAGCGGTTAGTATAATCATTTTCCGGCGAACCGCGGTAAACCCTGTCAACCTGCGTTGCATAAGAATTAGTATTTGTCTGGACACGGAGACTTGTATCCATTTCAGTTCCCGTCCTTATCCTGTTGCTTGCATAGGCATACCGTAAACCCGCTGAAACATAGCTTCTCCGCGATACCTGCCATTCTCCCATGATACCCAGTCTGAATGAGGCTCCGGGCCTGATGGATGACGGAGGAATCGCCGATGCCGAAGAAGTTCCGCCCGGGTTGGCAGGGGGAGAAGTGGCAAACGTATATGCGTTATATGAACTGGCCAGGGAAAATACATGGGTTTGACTGGAGATGAAGCCTGCCGAAAAATCAATACCCCATTTTATTTTTGGCCGGCCGGTATTCCTTTCTGAAACCGTTTCTTTTTGTTTATTATCCTTCGGGACGACAGTTTCTGTACCGGGATTGTCTTTCTTTACAGGGATCCTATTCTCCTGGTCTGCCAATACATCATCTTTCCGAATCGTATCTCCCGGAGGATTCGTGATACTGGCTTCATCCTTCACTTTATTTTCTTCCTGCCCCGCCGGTTTAGTGACAGATGATCTTTCCGGAATTGTACTGCTGATCACAAGCGGGTTGCCGGATTCAATTTTCAAACGTTCATTTTTATGGTTATTCTTTTTCGCATTTTCCCCTTTTGAATGATTGATTGAAGGTGTATTAACTAAAACTTCCATAGCATCCTTCCCGGCATATACAGATTCCTTTTTTTGCTTTTTCTCATTATGGGTCATTAAACCAGCGTCATTGTTTGTCTGCTGTGGCTGAAGGGTGTTTTCTTTCCCGGCCACGGGTATTTCTTTTTTAGTTGTTTCCTGTGATTGCGTAACCTGCTGTTGTGCCAGCCCGGTTTTTTGACCAGTCATCATAAAATAATAAAGGGAAAATCCCAGCAATACCAGTGTTGCCGGAAGAAGGAAGTAAAAAATCACTCTTCTTCTTTTTTTCTTCCTGACTTCTTCTTCTACTTTTTCCCAAACGGATGCAGAAGGATCCAACCGGAATTCCCCCAACTTCTTTTGCACCTGTTTTTCAAATTCATTTGCCGGCATATTTCTCCTTTTTTTTATCTGAAGTATAATTTTCGATCCAGGTGATCAGTAAATTTCTCGCCCGCAGGTATTGTGAGCGGGAAGTGCCATCGCTGATCCCCAGCAGTTCGCCTATCTCTACATGAGAATATCCTTCCACTGCATGAAGGTTGAAGATCACCTGGTATCCATGAGGTAATTGTCGTATCAGGTCGGCCAGTTCCTTGGCTTGTAAACGGATGACAGGATCATCATCTACGACGGGGTGCAGGTATTCTTCCGTGAAATACATTTCCTGCTGGTACTTGCGGTTGCGTTTCAGAAAATTCAATGCTGTGTTCACCATGATCCGGCGGACCCAGGCGCCCAGTTCTCCTTCATTTTTATATTGACCCAGGTTATGGAATACCTTTACGAACCCTTCCTGCAAAACATCCTCCGCGTCTTTTATGGACCGGGTATAGCGGTAACATACCCCGAGCATATCTTTGGCAAAAAGATCGTAGAGCGTGCGTTGCGCCTGCAATTTCCCTTTCAGGCAATCCCTGACTAGCTTTTGAGAATCCATTTACAGTACTGTAAAAGGCTGACAATAATAAAAGGGCATTCGTTGCATTAAAAACGGCCTGTATACCAATAAAGAAACCGTTTTAAAGCCCGGGTTTCGGTAGCACAAAGTCCACAACGAATAGCACGACGAACACAAAGGGTTGACAGTAAATAACTAATCCTTTGTGTTCGTCGTGCTTGCGTGGCGCCCTTTGTGTTACCTATTTCTTATGAAACAATTCGAAAAGGTAAATTATTTTATTGCACATTAAACTCTACCTTCAGGTCGCCCCAAAGCAGTGTGACCTTTCCTTCCTTGCTGATGCTAAAAGTCATTTTTTCCGCAAACTCTTTAGCTTTGCCCGGTTTCACTTTTACCCTTAACGCATCATCTGCCTCCTTATAAGTGAAGGCGCCCCATTGGTTCCATGTTTTATTGAAAATGATCGTCCATTCATCAGGTCCTGAAATAGTAAACAAACCGTATTTGCCGGCTGGCAGTTCTTTATCTTCTATTTTTACATCTTTGCTCACCTCAAATACAGTAGCTTCATTGGCCCCGGTGCGCCATACTTTACCGTCCAACGGTTCAAGGTCTTTACCGATCGTCCTGCCTTTTACAGAAGGCTGGCTGTAGTCAATGGAAACAACGGTACCGTTCTTAAGTGTTGCTTTTGCCAATGCGGGAGGACTTGGCCTCTTGGATTTATCTGTCGGCTGCTGGGCACATGCCAAAACTGTCATTGAACAGGCTGTAATCAATAATAAGAGTGATTTCATAAAAATGATTTTGTTGTGAAGAATCATAAGGCCTAAGTTACAAAGAACAGCAAGAATGTTACCGTAATTTGATAAGCGGTGTTTATTTAACGCCGCATTCAAATATAACGGATAATAGCTGGCCCGACCGCGGGTGCAGGGTTTCCGTAATGTGGATATTGCCAAACCCGGACCTGTCGAGCAATTGAAGCCAGTCTTCCAGGGTCCGGAAATACCATTCATAAGGCTGGATAAACTGGTCGCCTAATCCATCCCAGCTTCCCTGTTTCCAACCCGTCGTGTAATCATTCATTGATTTCCGGCTATACGGGTGAAGCGTCTGGATAAATAATTTCCCTTTTGCCGAAAGATAGCGGGGCAATGAAGCCAGCAGGTCTTCCGTTGATTCTTTTCCTATCAACGCAAAGTTGACAACGACCGCATCAAAAAGTTTTGAAAAATTGATCTTACCCCGGGCAATATCCGTATAAGATGCAATATAAAAATCGCCTGACAGTTTTTCCCTGGCCTTCTCCACCAGTTCGGGTATCACATCTATACCTGTCAGGCTGATCTTTTTGCCTGATAATTCCTTTGCCAGCCAGCCTTCACCGCAACCAATATCCAGGACGGATAGTGGCTTTGCGGAGCATACCGCGTCAATGATTGCCTGGTTAGTAACTAATTTTCTCGATTCAATGGCATTGGAATCAATAATGCTGATCCAGTTTTTGGCATTGAGTTGCCAGGATTGAATGATATGTTGTTCTTTATCCATGATGCCGGAAAGGAAGGGGCTACTTAGACAAGTAACCCCTTTATATAAAAACTGCTATACAGAAAATCAGAATGGAGGGTCGGGCGGGGTATTGGGATTGTTATCTCGTTCCAGGAACGGATAGGGTAAAAGATTCCTTCTTTTTTCTGAATTGGGCCTGCCAAATCTCTTCATATCCTCTGATTTAAACCCGGACATAAATAATTCAATACAACGATTTTTATAGATCTGATCCAATATCTGTCCCTGGGTAAAAGGTCCCACTAATGCGGGCAAATTAGCGCCAACACCAAATGGGTCACTAGCGGGGGTTTTGGTCACTATTTTGTTAAGCTCGATTAACGCATTGGCTAGGTCGGGCGTGCTTTGACGTGCGTATGCTTCAGCTTTAATCAAGGTCATTTCTCCCGGTAAGTAAATCGGCCATGTCGTTGTGGTACCTCCTGCAAATCCAGCAATCTTGGAAGCGTACGCGGTTGTTGTATAGAATGGTAACCGCTTGTCAGCGGGATCTGGTTGCAAGCCAACAGGCAATCCAAGAGTGGTATTATCAATTGCTGCGGTTACATTATTAGTGGATGTAGCCGTTTCATAAATTGGATTCAAATTAGTGGAGTTGAAAGTAAAAGTGCTTTTTATTGTTAGGCTGGCAGCGTTGGCCTCAGTCAATGCCTGGGAATAATTGCCTGTAAATAAAGAATATCTTGCTTTTAAAGCATGTAAAGTATTTACAATATCAATTGTCGGATTAGGATTGGGTGGAGGAGGGTTTTGGGGCATATTGGTCAAAAATTGAGTA
>JAUZOA010000012.1 GCA_030706685.1 Bacteroidota bacterium | reverse complement strand
TTGAAACTAAAACGAGGTCGCCAAAGTTCTGGGGATATTGCCAGTTGTTACCATCACCGGCCCACATTAACTGGCTTTCACGGGCGCCACCGTTATCATCATCATCACAAGCCACATCAAACCCAATCGTAAACCCGACTCCCGGGTTAGTAATGCCAATACTGCTCCAGGGAATAAGCATTTCAATACCATAGCCATTGGTTATATTGGCCCAGGCATGTTGTACGTTGGCCGTTTTATTATTTTTTTCCCAAAGAGTGCTGCCGTTCCATTCTTTTACAAATTGCCTGTCATTGGGGCCATAGCTGGTGCCCCCGTTATTATCAGCATCAATATAGATTTCTGTCGCATCATCATCCCAGGGATTGGAGGAATCATTGAATTTATTGGCATCAGTCACTTTCACTGCGACATACAGGTTCAGGCTGTCCCATAAAACGGCATAGCTAACCGTGTTATTGGGTGTGCCGATAATCGTTTTGGTGACATTGTTGGTAAACTCCCAGATACTTTCATTAGGATTGCCATCGATTGTAATGGCAGCCGTTCTTTTTTTTGCATTAACTACAGGTGTTTGGGAATAAAGGTTCGCTGCGACAACTGCAAGGATGCAGAGCAGCCAAAGTTTTCTTGACATAAATAGTGGATTGGTTAGTGGATTGGTGGTTCAAAAAGTCGGAGCTAAAGATAGGGTTGTTTAATAAAGCAAAAAAAAATCAATATGAAATATACTTTACATCAGTCCTTTTCATATAACAAGGCTACTCTTTATTTGCAAAAAATAAGTGTTTCTTATTAGTAAAGCCATACCCGGGTTGCATGATAGCCGCCAATACCTCCTGGAAGAGGATTGAAAATACCCTGCAAAAGAAATAGAAAGAAGATGTTCTTTGTCGTTTGTAATGTTGCTTTAGGGCTTTTTCTTTTTGAAGAGTCCGTTGAAAGTGTTCTTTAATGTTTGCTCAGCTTTTTTCTTAGTACTATCGAGGTTATTGGTCTTTGTGGAATCCTTATTGCCCAGCAACTTGTCTTTTAACCCTTCCTTCAGATCATTGAGGGCCTGGTTCTTTACAGCCGTTAATGTATCTTTTACCGTATGCCTGGCAGAATCAGCTTTGGCTTTAGCAAAATCCGCTGCCTGTTGCTGCATATCTTTAATCGCATCCCCTGCTACTTGTTTCAGGTCAGTTTTGACAGTAGGATTGGTCATGCTGCCACCTACTTTTATATTCAGATCAACCATATCGCCAAGTTTTACAGCGACGCCCTTACTGCTTGCCTCTGACGCAAGGTTATTCAACAGGTTATTTCCTTCATTACCCAAATACTTACGGGGAACCTTCATTTGCACGGCATAATCTATAGATTGATCCAAACCATGCATACCGCCGATCTGCATATCCATATCTTTTACTTTCAGGTTGAAGGGTTTGACCAATACTTTGCCATTGGCAAATTCAATATAGTTCTTGATATCTTTTACCGTCACGGATTTCAGTTCTTCGATCTGTAATGTATTGGCTATTTTTTCAAGCGGGGCAAATTTTTTAAGGACGCCTTCTAACAGCAACAGGTTTCCTTTCCCGGTAAGCGTATTAAGGTCAGGCATCATATCGCCCCCCAGGTTGCCCGTCATGGAGAGTTGTGAATTAAGTTTACCATCCAGGAATTGACCGATCGGCATCAGCTTTTGTACAGTGTTAAAAGCAAGAAACGCTTTTTGCACACTCACATTTTTTACGTCATAGCTAATATTGATGGCTGGTTCTTTTTTATTGGTCCTGGTAGAATAAGAACCATTAAAGGTGATTGTTCCGTCCAATGCTTCTGTTTTTACATCCTGGAGCCTGGCAGTTTGGTCATTCAGTACAAGGGTGCCGTTGATATTGTTATAATCCACCTTGTCATATTTTACCTGCCCCGCTTTGGCATTAATAGTAAGATCAATATTTGCCGGAACTAAGAATGGTGTTGCAGTGGAAGAAGAAGTGCCGGGCGCAGATGCGGTTGCCGTTGTCGTGGAACTTGTTCCCATCCAGTCATTCAGATTCATTTTGTCGGCCGTAACGTTCAGCGTGCCGGATAAGGGCTGATCTTGCATAGCATAACCCACGAGATTGTTGAACGTTCCATTTGCGGAGAAATTCGTGTTGAGAAAATTAGCTTTGAGATCCTTTAAAGAAACTGTTTTTTGGTTAAACCCAAGATTGGTACTGCTAATAGTCAGGCCGCCTGGGTAATCCTTTGAAACATATTTAAAATTGTCCAGGCCAGCGGTGCCGCTGATCGCGATTTTATCATATTCTTTTTTATCAACTGCTGTTTTGTTGCCATTGAATCCAAGATCGGCATTGAGGTTACCATTGATCGCTGTGCCGGGCTCAAGCTGTACAAATTGTTTGATATTGTCCAGTGTAAACTTCCCTCTTGTTGTCCCTGAAAAATCAACTGAAGACATAGGATGGCTAAGCTTCAACGTGAAATCCAGCGGATCTTTACCTATTTCAATATGGCCCGAAGAAATATTAACCGAGGTATTGTCAGCGATGCCCCCGCTATTTGCCAACTCAATTTTCATATTGCCGTTTTGAACAGGCTGCGGGAAAGCGCTTGAAGAATAAAAGAGGTCCTTAATATCGAGGAAACCACCCGCTGAGAAATTACCCTGTTGATTTTGCAGCGCTGACATATTTCCCCTGGCAAATAGATCGGCTCCTACAAGGCCGGCGAGTTTTGTACCACCTTCCAGTTTCACAAACCTGGAAATATTCGCCAGGTCAATTTTGCCTTTCGCTGTGGCATCAATGTATTTGGCGGTTTCCGGATTTTTAAAAAGAAGTTTGAGGTCAAAAGGCTCATTGTCCATTTCCAGATGTCCTTTTGAAATATCTATTACTGCATTGTCCGGCTTGCCATCAGGGTTACTCGCGTGCAAAGCGACTTGAATATTCTTTACCGGCTGTGGCAGGTCAGGATATTGGAAGAACCCATCTTTGATATCAAGATTCAGGTCATAAGCAGGCATTTGTACAGGACTGTACGTACCTTTTACAAAGCCATTCAATGCTGCCTGCCCGCTTGTTTTTAATGATGAAAAATCTTTTTTGTAAATGGCGGGTATCAACGAAAGGATGTCCTTAAATTCATTGGAAGGCGTTTTGAACCGGATATCCATATTGTAGGTGCTGTCATTTACCAGTTGAAAGAACCCTTCCGCGTTGAGCTTGAGATTATTCAGTTTGATGTCATCCGACTTGAAAGTATATTTATTATTAGTATTATCAATTTGAATATCGGCATTGATCTCTGTTTGAGTATTGGCTAAATAAGGGACCGATGCGTAAATAAAACCAGCAGCCTCTGTTTTTGTTTTGGTGGTGAGCGTAAAAGCATCCTGCGTGAAGTCGCCGCTTCCTTCATGATCCAGCCCGGATATCTCGGCGCTCATGTTACTGCTCTCATCTTTGTATTGTATATAGCCATTCGTGATCTGGTATTTCTGTAGTTTCATTTTGAATTCGGACGGGGTGGAAGCACTGCTTGAAGCGGTAGTATCCTTACTTTCTTTAGTAATATTCCAGTTGGCCTTGCCTGCTTTGTTTACGAGCGCATGGATCCGGGGTGATTCCAGGTAGACGCCATATACGTTGATGTCTTTTCCTTTTATGACACTGAAAAGATTTACCGAGGCATCCAGGCTCCTGGTGGATACAAGGGTATCGCCGGCAAATTCATTGGCGCCAACTACTGAAAGTTCATCAAGGCGTATAGATATTTTGGGAAAATGGCGAAACAGGGAAAGACTTACGTCTTTGAAGTCGACTTTGGCGGTCAGGCTCTTATTGATCTCACTTTTTACCAGGGTCGTTATTTGTTTTTTGAATAGGATAGGGACCAGGAAGGCCGCGGCGATCAGCACAAGCAATACAATCCCGGCGACCTTTAAGATTTTTTTCAGTATTTTACTCATAATGTGTGGCTTATAGTGGTTTTCGCCAGCCAAAATTGCAAATATGAAGCCAGAAAGAAAAGGTAAACTTACTTAGGGGTGCTTCGGCGGTAACCGCCATCCCGGTACTATGGAGTATGTTAAAAAACCATCCATTAACCCGGATATTTTTTATTTTTAAGCCAACCCAACCTCTTTTTAATGATTATACATCTTACTATTACAAATGCCACTGTTTATTGATTGAAGCAAACCTCATTAAGAGTTGTATTGAAGGGGACAGGCAAGCCCAGTCAACCCTTTATGCCATGTTTGCCCCAAAGATGTTCGTGGTATGTCTTCGTTATTCAAAGAACAGGGAAGAGGCGGAAGAGGTTCTACAGGAAGGCTTTTTGAAGGTTTTTCAATTTCTCCATCAATTCAGGGAAGAAGGTTCGCTAGAAGGCTGGGTCAGGAAAATCATGGTGAATTGCTCTTTGCAACGGCTAAGAAGCAATTCACGGCTGGCGCCTGTTCTGAATATTGAATCCTATAATGAACAATTTGTTTTGCAGGCGCAGATTGAAAGTAAGATCAGCTCCAAGGAATTACTGCAGCTTGTTATGTCTTTGCCGCCCGCTTATAAAATGGTTTTTAACCTGTATGTATTTGAGGGCTACAAACACAAGGAGATCGCAGAGATGCTCGGAATTTCGGAAGGCACATCCAAATCGAACCTTTCAGATGCACGGACATATTTGCAAAAGCAGCTAACCAAAAAAAAACTAATTGCTAAATAATTTTAATTATGGGTGAACCTTTACACGATATTGATAAGCTTTTTTATGACAACATCGAGGGGCATTCAGAATATCCTCCCAGGAAAGTATGGGATAAAATTGAAGCTGGTCTCGATAAGAATACCGCCGTTATCTACAAGAAAAAATATCAAACACTAAAAAGAGCGGCCGTCATCCTGCTCATATTGTTTCTTGGGGTACTTCTTTACGAGATTGTAGGCAGGCGACCGGGCAGGGAAACTGTTGCCGGGACAAGCAAAAAAAATGTACAGCAGGGAAATAATACAGCTCAGCCAACTGGTAACATGAACAATCCTGTAAAAAAAGAAGATAATGGACCTGCCAGCCAGGAAAAGAATAATAATACGATGTCACCGGATCAGGAAGGCAATTCTGTTTCCCGGGAAAAAACATTACAGGATCATTCATCACCTGTCGTCTCACCGCCCAATGAAAACAAAGTCAATGGTATAAAAAAAGACGTTGCGAATACTACAGCAAGCCTGAAGAAAGAAACGCATCCTGACGAAGAAAACCAGGTAATACATAAACAGAAAACACCCGGCAGTGACATGCAAAACAAGGTTGTTTTTGAGATCACGCCATCAGTAAACAAAGGCAAAAGGAAAACTAATAACCATAAGGATTCATTGGTTACTGCTGAAACAATCAGCCCCGATGAGATCCAGGCTGTTGGCCCGGCAAAAAGATACTTCGCTTTATTAACTCCTGCAGATTCCTGGAAAAAAGATATAACGCCCGGGTGGAACTCATCATTGAACCTTCCTGAAAACGGATCATTATCTATTCTTGAAAAACTTAATTACCCGGTTGTTAAAAAACATGTTAACCCGGCTTTCAGGAATTATGGTTTCTCCCTTTCAGCTTATTTTTCACCTAATGCTACATGGAACAGCATTGCAGATGATAAACCCTATCGCCCCGGTAGTGGCGGGGGCGGACGAATAGAAGATCATGAAGAGATCAAAAGGAGCGAACGGAATAGCTTTGCTTATTCAGGCGGGATAAAGCTGGGTTATGGGTTAAGTAAGAAAATATCAATACAAACAGGGATAAGTTATACAAAAAGCTTAAGCTCGGTCAGGCCTAAAGATATCTATGCCGAACAGGATAATAATGGTAATATACTCTACCGCTTTGATTGCTCATCCGGGTACACTTATATTCCGCCGCATAGCGGAGTTACTCCGCCCATTGGTGATACCATTACTGTGACAGATAACCGCAATACTCTTTCTTACCTGGGTATTCCGCTCGAGGTGGAATACAGGATATCATTTGGCAAGTTTAGCCTGTCGGCCGCTGCGGGTGGCCAGGCAAATATTTTATTGCAGGGAACAACAACAGCCGTGCTGGGAAAAGGGACATCAGATGAAACTTCGGCTTCCAGCAAAACGCAGGGATTGCGACCAGGCTATTTTTCTGCCATAACCAGCATCACGGGTGAATGGCAATTGAATAATAAACTTTCACTGACCCTGGCGCCTTCGGGACAGTTTGGATTGACATCTATCAATGACGGGGCTTCCGTAAAAACACGTCCCAATTATTTAGGGTTAGCCGCAGGATTGAAATTAAAATTATAAAGAGGAAAGAATATTTTCTCTTTCTCACCCAACCGAAAAGAATGGCTGGTAATCTTTCAAAGAAAGACATTCTTCCCGGTTTCTTTTTTTAACGATCAGCAGCCTTATTCTTTAAAAACAAAAAACAGGACTTGTATGAAAAAAATTATTACCGGTTCATTACCCGTATTATTAATCATATTGCTGATAAGCAGCATCAGGGGATTTTCCCGGGTCAACATCCTGCCTGTTTTATAAGTTGCTTTTTACTGACATTTTAATAAAATCAAAAATGGAACAAATGAAAAGCAAAGCATGGTTGATTGCGGCCTTTTCCCTGGCCGGACTGGCGGCTTGCCAGAAAGCTGGTAACAATAGTACTGAAACAACCCTTACAGCTTCCACGACACAGGCAGTGGTCGGTCAGACTGTTTCAGTACAGGTAAGTTCAAACAGGAATGCAGCCAGCTGGACAGTGACGCCTTCTGCTTCTGTAGCACAAACCTACACGATAACTACACGGGCGGTCAATTATTTTACTTTTAACCAGGCAGGCACGTATACGGTGGGTGTAAGGATGAGAAATATTGCATTTGATTCCACGCATCAATCATTAGACAGTTGCTGGCATCATGAGGGGGGCGATGACGGCGGATGTCACAAAGGAATAGATTCGGCTTCAGTAATGATAAAAGTGGTGAATTGACGGTGTGAATTGATGGGTTCTTGGTCGCGGGATGCAGTAGCGGGCATCCCGCATTTTTTTTAATGATCATTCAGCGGTAATCCCCTCCGCTGAAATTCTTTCCAGTTCAGGTATTCATCTCCCTTACGATGTACTTCCATCGTAATGCAATTATCTACCGGGCAAACTAATTTGCAAAGATTGCAACCCACACATTCTTCCTCTATTATCGTGTACGTGTTATAAGGTTTGCCATAATCCAGTTTGATGGATTGGTGCGAGGTATCCTCGCAGGCAATATAGCAAAGACCGCAATGAATACATTTGTCGGGGTTGATCCTGGCAATAATATGATAGTTGATATCAAGATCTTCCCAGTGCGTGATGGTATTTACTGACCTGCCGATAAAATCATTAACCGTTTTAAACCCTTTTTCATCCATCCAGTTGTTCAGCCCTTCCGTCATGTCTTCAATGATCCTGAACCCATGTTTCATCGCGGCGGTACAAACCTGTACATTACTTGCACCCAGTAGCATAAACTCTACGGCATCTTTCCAGGTACTGATACCGCCGATGCCGGAAATGGGAACTTTTTTTGTCAATTCATCCTGTGCGATCGTGGTCAGCATTTTCAGGGCGATGGGTTTTACAGCGGGACCACAATAACCGCCGAACACAGATTTGCCTCCCACATTTGGGTTAGGGACGAATGTGTCCAGGTCAATCCCTGTCACCGATTGAATAGTATTGATCAAGGAAAGAGCATTGGTACCCGCTTTGACTACGGATCTTCCTGTAGGTACCACGGAATGGACATTCGGGGTAAGTTTTGTTATCACAGGAATCGTCGCCGCTTCCATTACCCATTCAACGACCATACAGGCGATCTCGGGATCCTGCCCAACTGTGGCGCCCATACCGCGCTCCGTCATTCCATGCGGGCAACCAAAATTCAATTCAATACCATGCGCGCCGGTATCTTCCGTTTTTTTGATTAATTCGTGCCAGCTTTTCCTGTCATTGTCCGCCATCAGTGAAACGATCATGGCGCGGTCGGGAAATAATTTAATACACTCGGTAATTTCTTTCAGGTTGATATCCAATGGACGGTCGGATATGAGTTCGATATTATTAAAGCCCATTACTTTGGCGCCATTATAATCCACGGCGGAATACCGGGAAGACACATTTTTCACCTGTGAGCCCAGGGTTTTCCACACCACACCACCCCAGCCGGCTTCAAAGGCGCGAAGCACGTTGTATTTTTTATCGGTGGGAGGGGCGCTCGCCAGCCAGAACGGGTTGGGAGACTTTATACCGAGAAAATTGGAGGATATATCAGCCATAGTAATTATTAATTATTGATTAGCTTGAGATAACCAAGGATCGCTTTTGCTCCATCTTTTCCTGCCTGCACAGCATCTACCACTTCTTTGCCGCCGTTCACAGCATCGCCGCCTGCAAACACTCCTTTAATATTAGTAGCGCAGTTGTTGTCAATCACAATCTTGCCTTTTGAATTTTTAATCTGGTTGCCATTCACCAATTCTTCAAAAGGCGTCTGCCCTGCGGCTTTAATGATCATGTCCACCTCCAATGCAAATGTTTCTCCTGTATCAACAGGGGAGCGGCGACCACTTGCATCGGGTTCCCCGGGTTTCATAATACTGCAAATAAGTTGCGTCACCTTTCCATTCGATCCTTTTACTTCTTTGGGTGCAGCAAGCCAGATAATCCCGCAGCCATCTAATTTGGCAATATCGAGTTCAACTTGTGTACAGGGCTTTTCCATCTCTGTTCTCCGGTATACAATCGTTACTTCTTTTGCACCAAGCCTTTTAGCTTGTGTAGCGGCATCAATAGCGGTCATTCCAAGACCAATTACCGCTACTTTATCACCCACCGGGATGTCTCTATATTCCTTACTTCGTAAATCGTAGATAAATGATATCGCGTCTACCACTCCTTCCAGTTCTTCACCGGGAATATCCAGTTTTCTTGCCACACCTACTCCAATACCAAGATAAACGGCATCATAATTCTTTTGCAAATCAGCGACTGAAACATTTTTTCCCAATTCCTGGTTGTATTTTATTTCAATGCCACCAAGAGAAAGGATATACTTTACCTCATCTTCACAAAACTGCGGCGTTACTTTATACGCGGCAATACCATAAGTCATCAACCCGCCGCCTTTGCTTTCTTTTTCATAGATGGTTACATCAACTCCTTCTCTTGACAACACATGAGCACAACTTAATCCGGCAGGTCCTGCTCCCACAATGGCTACTTTTTTACCATTAGAGGGCTTACGATCAAACAATTGCCAGTTGTTTTCCATAGCCATTTCTGTAGAATACCGTTGTAACCTCGCAATAGGAATGGGTTCTTCTTCCAACAAATTATAGACACAGGCTCCTTCGCATAATTTCTCTACCGGGCATACTTTGGAACAGCCGGCACCCATAATATTTGAAATAAAAATAGTGTGCGCAGATCCCTTTACATTGTCGCTGGATATTTGTTTGATGAACTTTGGAATATTAATGCTGGTTGGACAGCTCTTGGTGCAGGGTGCATCATAACAAAACAGGCAGCGATTCGCCTCCACCTGCGCCGCTGTTTTATTTTCAAACGGAGGGTGAATATCGCTGAAGTTTTGTTCGTATTGCTCTTTGGTTAATCTATTACTGATGATAGCCATGTGGTTTAAATTATTGGAAACAGCTTTTAGCAGCCATTAGCAGATCTGAAAAGCTGCACTCTTTATATCCTATTAAACAAATTTGAAAAGCTAAAAGCTACTAGCTATTAGCTATTAACTCCCCCCAACCTATAATTCAACCAATTTCCCATACGTCTCCGGTCTCCGGTCCCTGAAGAACTGCCAGACACTTCTTACTTCTTCAATCATATCCAAATCAAATTCCGCGATCAATAATTCATCTTTGTCTTCGCTCGCTTGGGCAAAAATCTGCCCTCTTGGGTCAACGAAATAAGATGAACCATAGAATTTACCAAGGTTCCAGGGTTTTTCTGTACCCACACGGTTGATACAACCCATGAAATAGCCATTGGCGGCCGCATGTGCCGGCTGTTCTAGTTTCCAGAGGTATTGCGAAAGACCAGCAACCGTCGCTGAAGGGTTATAGACTATCTCGGCCCCGTTTAATCCTAATATTCTTGCGCCATCAGGAAAATGGCGGTCATAACAAATATAGACGCCAATCTTTGCATACCGGGTCTGAAAAACCGGGTAACCAAGATTACCGGGTTTAAAGAAAAACTTTTCCCAGAAACCCGATGTATGCGGGATATGGTTCTTCCTGTATTTGCCAAGATAGGTTCCGTCGGCATCAATCACGGCAGCAGTATTGTATAACACCCCCGCCTGTTCTTTTTCATATACGGGCACTATCATGACCATATTATACTTTTTGGCATAAGCCTGCATCCGCTCAATGGTAGGACCCGGCACGGTTTCGGCCGATTCGTACCAGGCTTTATCCTGCCCGGGGCAGAAATAAGGCGTATTAAAAATTTCCTGGAAGCATAATATCTGTACTCCTGTCTTCCCTGCTTCTTCAATCAAGGGTATATGCTTTTGCACCATCGCTTCTTTTATTTCCTCAATGGTTCCTTCGCCTTCGGATTTTGGCAATGACATCTGGATAAGTCCCGATTTAATGATTCTTGGCATGTTGAGTAATTATGAATTAAGAATTATGAGTTATGAATTAGTGAAATGTCTTTCTTTGGTCGCCAGGATAATACTGCTTAATATTTTGATTATTACGTTGCACGAATTATTTAATATGCTGAATTCCCCAGGTGTAATGTAGCCACTATCGTTTAGCAGGTGTAGCCAGTAAGAAGTTTCGCAGGCCTCCTTAGTCGCTATTCCCATTTTATGAAAATCCTTCTTAGATTTCCCGCTAACCGCTTCATGAACATTTGCTCCAATGGATGTTCCACTCCTTAGTAATTGTTTAGACAGGATAAATTCTCTTTTTTCTGTTAAAGGTTTATAGATTTGAACAATTGCCAATGCAAAAGCATATATTTTTTGTACAATGATATTTTCTTTTCTGTCATTCATAACTCATAATTCTTAATTCCTAATTTTAAATAACCTGAGAAACCTTACTCCTTCTGATAAATTGTCCATACCCTTTTTTCAACATGCATTTATTATCATCAATCGCAACCTGCCCTCTCAGCAAAACTGTTTTTACTTTCCCGGTTACCTCCCATCCTTCATAACCTGAATAATCCACGTTCATATGATGAGTCTTTGCGGAAAGAGTGTGCTTTTCATGGGGATCAAAAATTACAATATCCGCGTCACTTCCCACGGCGATCGTTCCTTTTCTTGGAAACATACCAAATATCCTTGCAGGATTGGTACAGGCCACTTCAACATACTTGTTTAAAGTGATCCTGTTTTTATTGACTCCCTCGCTATAAAGCAGTTCCATCCTGTTTTCGATAGCAGGATGCCCGTTCGGTATCCTGGAGAAATCATTTTTGCCCATCAGCTTCTGCTCCCATTTGAAAGGACAATGATCGGTAGCGACAACTTGCACCAATCCCTGGTTGATGCCGGCCCACAAAGTTTCCTGGTCCTTCTTCTCTCTTAAGGGCGGACTCATTACCCATTTGGCGCCTTCAAAGTCCTTTTCGTATAAAGAAGCATCAAGGATGAGATATTGTATACAGGTTTCTACAAATACTTTCTGGTTTCTCTTCGTAGCATTTCTTACTGCATTCAAAGCTCCCTCGCAGGTAAGATGAACAATATAGCCCGGGCATCCTGTATAGAAACTCATGTCGGTAAACCTCTCAGATGCCTCTGCTTCTGTTATTTCCGGCTGTGATAAATAATGATAAAGGGGGGAAAGCTTGCCTTCCGCTTTATGTTTGGCCACCAGGTAATCAATCATATCGCCATTGGTAGCATGAACATTGATTAACCCGCCCCATTTTTTTACTTCTTCCATTAGACCAATCATCTGCCTGTCGTCAATCATCAATGCGCCTTTATAAGCCATAAATGTCTTGAAAGAAGTAATACCTTCTTTCTCTATAAAATCTTTTATCTCTCTTTTCGATCCTTCATTAAAATCTGTTACCGCCATATGAAAGCTGTAATCGCCGATGCAATTATTATTACTCCGCCCTTTCCATTCATCCAGCGCTGAATGCAGGGAACTGCCTTGCTTTTGTAAGATGAAATCAATGACCATCGTCGTTCCGCCAAATAAAGCCGCCCTCGTTCCTGTTTCATAGTTATCACTGGAATAGGTTCCCATAAAAGGCATATCAAGGTGCACATGCGGGTCAATGCCACCGGGGAAAACCAATTTACCTGCCGCGTCAATTACCTGGCCGGCATCCAGCTTGAGGTTTCTGCCAATGGCTCTTATTGTTTCGCCTTCGGTGAATATATCGGCGACATAATCATCCGAAGCCGTAATGATCCTTCCGTTTTTAATCAATAGCGACATAAGCTGAATCTTTAATTTTTGATGTTGCAGTTTTATAGGATCGCATTAAAATCATATAGACAATACCTGAAACGAAAAAGCCGACGAACCATGCATAGTTATACAGGTTTGAAACCCAGGCCGGGAATTTATTGTCAGCAACTAATCTGACCTGCAGTAAAAACCCGGGTACATTGGGAAGTATGCCCAATAACAGGGCAATGATCGCTTTTGAGTTAAAACCGTTTGTAAAGCTATACCGTCCTTTGTGCCTGTATAATTCTTCAACCACTAATTCTTTATTTCGTATAAAATAATAATCGGCAATCATAATGCCGCCGATCGGTCCCAGTAAACTCGAGTAAGCGATCAGCCATCTGAAAATGTAGCCGTTGGGATCAGCCATCAGTTTCCAGGGAAAGATCAGTACGCCAATAATACCCGTAATATAGCCTCCCAGTTTGAAATTTATTTTTTTAGGAGCGAGATGAGAGAAATCATTCGCCGGGCTTACGATATTGGCCGCGATATTGGTCGCCAGCGTGGATATGATAATGCCGATCATCGCAAAAGTTACCATCAGTTTGCTATCAAATTTACCAGCCAGTTTTACCGGGTCCCATTCAGGGCTTCCATAGATGATAGCAGAAGCGGAAGTAACGACTACGCCGACGAAAGCGAACAGGGTCATAGAAGGAGGCAAGCCAATGGCCTGTCCTTTTATATGGGCTTTTTGGCTTTTTGAATACCTGGTAAAATCAGGAATATTTAATGAAAGTGTGGCCCAGAAACCAACCACTGCCGTTAATGCCGGAAAGAAGAATTTGAAGAAGGAAGACGAATCCGTAAATTTTGAAGGCTCACTCAGTATGGGTCCGAGACCTTTTGCTGCCATCACCGCCCAGCAGAATAAAGCAATCGCAGCAATAGGTAAAAAAATAGCTTTGAATACTAACAGTTTCCGGATGCTTTCCACGCCTTTATAGATGATGAACATATTCAGGAGCCAGAAAAGCGCGAAACATACTAATGGTAATGCCTGTGGTAAAAGCGATACTGTATCGATTTCTTCCAGCGACGGGTTCCATGCCCTGATAAGATGATACAAGGATTCTCCGCCGATCCATGTTTGAATACCAAACCAGCCGCAGGCCACGATTGCCCGCAGCATCGCAGGTATATTCGCTCCTTTTATGCCAAAACTGGCCCTGGCAAATACAGGAAAAGGTATTCCATATTTAGCGCCGGCATGACCGTTTAGCAGCATTGGTACCAAAACAATCGCGTTGCCAAGGAATATCGTCAATACAGCCTGCCACCAACTCATGCCATTATTGATCATGGAACTGGCCATGGTGTAAGTAGGAATGCAAAGACTCATGCTTATCCATAAGGCAGCATAGTTCCATGTTCCCCATTTGCGCAGCTTCTGCGGAACGGGAGCCAGGTCTTCGTTGATGAGAGAATTGTCAGGTATGTTTTGTTTTTCGCTCATTTGGCCTCACCCTCGATCCCTCTTTGCTTCGCTTTGCTTCGCTTTGCTTTGCTTCGCTTTGCTCGCAATGACGTTTGCTCGCAATGACGTTGGCCGATATGACGCAGAGAGGGAGGCCGGGCTTCAGAATATTTATCAACTTAGATAATTAAGCATTTCAACATTTGAATGACTATTGAGCTGCCAGGGTCTGTGTTCCTGCAAGCCTTCCGCCCGAAGCGGGGAGATTCAGATAGAGCCTGTATGCTCATCGGCAATCTTTATCGCTTCGCTGATAATCGCTAATCCTTCATCTATCTGTTCCTTTGTCACACACAAGGGTGGCGCAATGAAAATGTAACTCCACCGTACAAATGTGTACATGCCCAGCTCTTTGATCTTTGCCGCAACCTTATTCATTACGGCCATTTCATCCGGTTTGGCATTAAAGGGCGCCATCGGTTCTTTGGTCGTCCTGTTTTTTACCAACTCAATGCAACCCAGCAGACCGGTATTTCTGAAATCACCAACGCTGGGATGTTTTTTCTTTAATAACTCTACCTGCTGATCAATGTATTTACCCATGGTGGCTGCATGGGCAATTAAATTATCATCTTCATATATCTTCATCATTTCGAGGGCAGCCGCGCAACAGACAGGATGAGCGGAGTACGTGAGGCCCAGGGCCAGTACCGTATCATCATATTTGGCGGCGATCTTATCAGATACCATCAAACAACCAAATGGCAGGTAACCGGAAGTGAGTCCTTTGGCCATAGCGATCATATCCGGGATGATACCATGATTTTCGAAGCCAAACCATCTGCCTGTCCGGCCAAAGCCACTCATCACTTCATCAATTATCAATAATATGCCATGTTTGTTACATATTTCTCTCACTTTCTTCAAATAACCGACTGGATATTTCAAACAGCCGGAAGAGCCCGATTCACCTTCTAAAAGAATGGCGGCAATATTGCCCGGACCTTCATAAGCAATAACCCGTTCAAGACTTGCAACGGATTCTTTCAATAAATTTTCTTCCCCATATTCCCAGCGGTATAAATAGGGAAGGTCGAAATGAACAAAGTTGGGAGCCTGCTGCGTATCCATCGACAAACGTCTTGGATCGCCGCTGGCAGACATGGCGCCATACGATGCGCCATGATAAGATTGGTAGCGGGTCAGTATCTTATGCCGACCTGTATATAATCTCGCGAGTTTGATCCCATTTTCAATGGAACTAGCCCCGCATAAAGTAAAGAAGGCTTTATTCAGATCGCCGGGACATATCTCTGCTAATTTCTTTCCCAGGTCGCCCCGTGCTTTAGTAACGCAGGAGGGTGTTACATACGCTACTTCCTGCATCTGTTTAACGACGGCTGCGGTGACCCGCTGATCACCATGACCAATATTCACGTTCATCAACCCTGATGAAAAATCAATATAACGTTTGCCATCGTAATCGTAGAGGTAAACACCTTCGCCGTATTTTACAG
The DNA here is from genome assembly GCA_030706685.1 of Bacteroidota bacterium. GTDB lineage: Bacteria > Bacteroidota > Bacteroidia > Chitinophagales > Chitinophagaceae > VBAT01. The sequence goes on along the minus strand of JAUZOA010000012.1, from coordinate 84,223 downwards.
CGATGGGGTTGGTGCCTTTTTGTTTGCTCCAGGAGAATAAAGTATAATCCTGGTTGTCCTGGATGATTGGCCCCCCCGCCCCTAAAGGGGAGCCTGGAGGAGTCTTTGTTTTTGCAATTTCTTTTGTACTCATAAATTATTTTTTTGTGTTACCAGCTTCTGTTTTTCATGGCATCACCTGTTGCATCGCACTCTTTATCGTGCGGTAATTTTTTTTCAGCAACTAATTCTTTTTGCACACGGATGACACGGGTTGGACGGATCATAATGGATTCATTCTACTTCGTAGAATCAGGATTTTGCCCTGTGTTTTTTACCAGTATAAATTCATCCAATCTGTCTTGTCCGTGTGTTGACTCATCACTTCAACATAGGCTTTTTATCATTGTCAAAAATTTTTCTTTTCACCTGGGGTTTCTTGCCAAAATTTAATAGTAATCCTACTTCGATATTTGTCGCTTTTAAATAATTTATTAATTGGTGTTCATTTTCTTCAACAAGAAACTCGATAGCCTTTAGCTCTACAGCAACAACTTCTTCAACAATCAGGTCTGCATTATAATCCCCAACAACATTTCCAAAATAATAAACTAAAATTCTTTTTTCTTTATCTACTTTGAATCCCATTGTCGCCAGTTCTATAAATAGGGCATTCAAATATACTTTCTCTAAGAATCCATATCCAAGGGTATTGTAAACCTTATAAAATGCCTGAATAATCTTCTCAGTAATCCCTTCGTGTTTCATATTCATCTTAGTGTCTCATTATCCCATTTCTGCGAAGCAGAATGAATCCATTATGATCCGTCCAACCCGTGTCATCCGTGTGCTAAGACATCCAGTTAATCCCCGCTTCCGGATTCCATTTCGTTGTACTCTTTTTCAGTTTGGTCCAGAATTCAATCGAACTCTTTCCCGTTATATCGCCCACGCCAAACTTACTTTCATTCCAGCCACCAAAAGAAAAAGGCTCTCTTGGTACCGGCACACCAACGTTTACACCGATCATCCCGGCGCTTGCCCGATCAATAATATAACGCGCCATACCGCCATTTTGTGTAAATACCGATGCGGCATTACCATAAGGATTCGCATTCTCAATCGCAAGGGCTTCATCCACGGTTTTAGTCCGCATGATCGAAATAACGGGGCCAAATATTTCTTCTTTCGCTACACTCATCTCAGGCTTTACATAATCAATCACGGTAGGCCCCACATAAGTTCCATTTTCTTTTCCTTTTACTTTCGCGTTGCGTCCATCCACCAAAATCTTAGCTCCCTGTTTTTCCGCTTCCGTGATATAACCTTCAATCCTTTCTTTCGATTCTTTGCTGATCACGGCTCCCAGGTTTTCTCCCGGAACGATCTTTTTTGCTTCTTCACATATTTTGTCAATGATATGGTCAATATTTCCTACGCCTACCATAGCGGAGGCCGCCATACATCTTTGACCGGCGCAACCGCTCATGGAAGCGGCTACATTTTGCGCCGTCATGGCCGGGATCGCATCCGGTAGCACCATCAGGTGATTCTTCGCGCCGCCAAGCGCAAGGCATCTCTTATAATTGGAAGTAGCTCTCTGGTAAACGATCTTCGCTACTTTGGTAGAGCCAACAAAAGAAATAGCTTCAATACCCGGGTGATCACAGATAGCTGTTACAATTTCACTATCGCCATTTACAATATTAAAAACGCCGTCGGGTAAACCTGCTTCTTTTAATAACAGGGCCAAACGACCGCAACTCAATGGCACTTTTTCCGATGGTTTAATGATCATGCAATTTCCCAGGGCAATAGCGTTTGGCAAGGTCCAGTTGGGAACCATGCTCGGGAAATTGAAAGGAACAATGGAAGCCACTACACCCAATGCCACATGTTCCGTTCTGCATTCTACCCCTTTACTTACTTCCAGCACTTCACCGGTCACTAGCTGGGGAAGGGAAGTAGCGAATTCAGTCAATTCAATGCTTTTTTCAATTTCTGCTACGGCTTCGCCATAAGTCTTGCCATTTTCTTCCTGCACCAGTTCAGCCAGTTCCTTTAAATTTTTTTCCAGCAAATATTTATAGCGAAAGAAAACCTGTACTCTTTCTTTGATAGGCGTTTTGCTCCAGGCGGGGAAAGCTTTTTTAGCCGCTTTGACGGCCGCATCCAGGTCTTTGGCGGTGGACATCGGCACTTCCGACAATAAATTACCGTCTACCGGTGAAATAACCGGGAGGCTGCGGCCGGAAGATGCATCAACAAAGGCGCCATTGATATAATTTTGAATTTTAGGGTATTTCATGATTTTTTTGATTATGGGCAAAAGATAAGCGAACGTCAACTATAAATATAAATAAATTAAACAGTTTTGCAAGCTAAACCCCATTCGTTTTTATGACCCCGGAACGATATGAAAGACTGGCTTCGGTATTGAATAAACGGCAGAATGATATTACGATCGTACTGGAAAACGTTTTTGATCCGCATAATATCTCTGCGGTGATGCGCAGTTGCGATGCGGCCGGTGTGCAGGATATCTATATTCTTACCACGAAGATCCCGAGGCATAAGAAATGGGGGGCCAAAAGCTCCTCCAGCGCTGCCAAATGGCTGACCATTCACCAGTTTGAAAATGCTGAAGAGTGTTTTGCAGCGCTCAGGAAAAGCTATTCAACGATTTTAACCACTCATTTAAGCAGTGATGCCGTAGATTTATATTCAGTTGATCTGACCAAAAGTATCGCGCTGGTCTTTGGCAATGAACATTCCGGTGTAAGCGAAGAAATAAGAAAGCTCGCGGATGGTAATTTTATAATCCCGCAAACAGGTATTATCCGGTCGCTGAATATCAGCGTAGCCTGTGCGGTCACCCTGTATGAGGCATTCCGTCAAAAGACCAATGCAGGGCATTATAGCCAACGAAAATTAGATGATCGCAGGTATAATGAGTTATTTAAGGAATGGGGGTTTAAAGAAGAGGTTTAAGGGTTTAAAAGGCTTAACGTTTAAAGTTTTTACAGATGAAGAGGTATTTTATTCTTGGCGCAATTCTCTTGTCGGCAGTTTGCTGTTTTTCCCAAGGGGTAAGGAAGATAAAGATCACTGACCTGGAAAAGACGATCAAAGAAAGCAAGACACCCATGGTTATCAGTTTCTGGGCCACATTCTGTGTTCCCTGTGTCGAAGAGATTCCTTATTTCCAGGAATGGGTGAAAAGATATGAGAAGGACAGTGTAAAATTATTATTAGTCAGCCTCGATCTGCAGGAAGATTACAGCAAGATCAAACCATTTGCTGAAAAAAGAAAGTTTACAGCCCCGATTGCCTGGCTGAATGAAACCAATGCCGATTACTTCTGCCCAAAGATAGACAGCGCCTGGTCGGGTGCAATACCCGCCACGCTTTTTGTAAATAATAAAAAAGGGTACAGGAAGTTTTATGAAGAAAAGGTACCGGAAGAAAAATTTGAAAAAGAAATCATGGCTATACTTGGAAGAAATTAAGCTGCTTCTTCCTGTTCTTGTTTCAATTCCTCTTTGGCTTTTGCCAGCAAGTACAAAAAATAAATACCTGCGCCCAGGCTTATCAATGCTAATATGATGCCGGTTGCACTCCGAACCCTGATGCCATATGCCAGGGAATACCCTACCAATACCATAAAAGTTAAAATGATAAGCCGGTTGATGAGTGTGCGGGTGATCATAAGCCGCGGGTTTGAGCCTGCCGCCCTGGACTGCGTCACTGCAAAAGTGATCGCGAAGCAAGATCAGCAGACATGTTAAAAAATGTGGTTTCGGCAGAAATTGGGATGCCACATTTTTTTGTTTCCATAATTTTTTTAAAAAAATAGTATAGATATTTCAAAAAGACGGGAGACATAATTTCTCCCCGGACGGCCCGGCTTCGCGGAGGACATCAAAAGGGTTATTAAAGCCTTTTAATACTGCAGCCTACCGACCTTGTATTTTTGACAGATACATTCTTGCCGCTTAGCAGCTCATCAATGGCTATTGAAAGGTGTTTACGGGTCACTTCATCGGGGCCGTTGGCATTATCATCAATAGCGCCATGATAAACCAATTTGCCTTCTTTGTCAAACAAAAATGCCTCGGGAGTGCGGGTGGCGCCAAATTTGTCGGCCATAGCGGAATTATTATCCACAACATAACTCCAGGCATAGCCCAGTCTTCCGGCATAGCCTTTCATATCATTGTAAGAATCCCCTTCATTCCGGGTAGCTTCATTGGAATTAAGCAGGATCACGCCAATATTATTATCCAGCGCTTTTTTACATACCTCTACTGTCCGGGACTCATACTTGTGAACGATGGGGCAGGTGTTGCAGCTAAACATCACGAGCAACCCGGATTTTTTCATCGCATCATTGAAGGCTACTTCTTTACCGGAAATATCTTTCATTTTTACTTCAGGCCCCGGGATGGACGACCCGATGGGGAGAGGGTCGCCAGCAGGCTTTAATGCGAATAAGCCGGCAACCATAACCGGGAACGCGGATAAGAATATTTTTTTCATATACTAAGATTTTGGGCTCTTAACAAAGTTCAACAAAAATCATACTGAATGGCTGCCGCCAGCAAGATTTTTATTCCTTTCATCCACTGAATGTTTCAACGAGTTGATACTGACGTTTAATTCAAAACCGATCAGCAGCACCAGCGAGTTGAAATAGATCAACAGCATGAGTATCAGTACGGTACTGATAGAGCCATATAATTTGTTATAGTTGGAGAAGTTGCTGACATAATAAGAAAACGCTGCGGCGAAAACGATCATCAGGAATGTAGCCAGGATTGAGCCGGGACTGATGAGTTTCCATTTTTTATGTACAGACGGAGCGTGGCGATAGATAAAAGAAATGGAAAAAAAGAATAGTAATATGATCAGCAGCCAGCGAATGTCGTTGAGTGTAGCGATCAGCACCGCTTTTTTTACTCCCATCCATTTCAATACAGCTTTCTGCATCACCAACGCGGACAGGCATATAAAAAAAAGGATGAACAGGAAAAAAGTAAGCCGCAGGGCGGCCCAGCGTTGCCGAAGTCCTTTTCTTTTGATAAAACCGACATATTGCTTATCGAATGACCGCATAATGCCCATTACCGCGTTGGAAGAAAAAAACATGGCCAGCAAAAAACCGGTGGACAGGAGACCTGTCCGTGGCTTGTTGAGTATATCCCTGAGAAATTGTATCAGCCCTGCGTTATTTTTTTCACCCGGCACAATATCTCTTATCAATTGAAACATCTGGGCAATGAAATCTTTTGAAATGGGCATGTAAGGTAAAAGTGTAAAAAGAAAAATAATAACCGGCGGAATAGTCATGGTAAAATTGAAAGCGATCGCGGAAGCTCTTTCTGTAAATCCTACTTTTTTTGCCTGCAGGAAAAAAAAGCGTATAACATCAAACAAAGGAATGCCCTGGAAACCCGGGAGGAATATCCTTTTACTCTTCCGGATCAGGAAACTGACCGGAACGGAAACAAGTATTTTACGTTTTATATGTGTGAGCCAATACATGAAATCATGTAAAAGTAAGACACTACCTGATATTACGTTTATCCAATTCCTGCTGGTAAAGCCTTGCATATTTCATGTGGTCTTCATAGTTGGTCGTAAAAATATGGGTTCCGCTAAAGTCGCTATTGGCCACAAAATACAGGTAATCGGTTTTGGGGGTATCCAGCACAGCGTCGATTGTTTCAACCTGGGGAGTACAAATAGGCCCGGGTGGAAGCCCCTTGTTGATATACGTGTTATAGGGCGATTGAATGGAAGTATGTTCGTTGTAAATCCTCTTCAATCCAAAATTCTTAAGAGCGAATTTTAAGGTAGGATCAGCCTGCAAAGGCATTCCCCTCGCGATACGATTGAGATATACGCTGGCAATATTCGGCCTGTCGGAAGCCGCATTCGTCTCTTCATCAATAATAGAAGCTAATGTGGAGACTTCTGAAGGGCTCAGATGAAGCCTTTCTGCTTTTTGTTTTCTTTCATCTGTCCAGAAATTTTTATAGGCGCTGTAAAACTGGTGAAATATTTTTTCTGCTGTAGTATTCCATTTTATTTCATACGTAAGCGGGATAACTGCGGCCATCACCGTATTTGTATCCAGGGAATAAGCACTTAAAGAATCCGGGTTGTTTAAGAAATTGATCATCTGCAGCGAATCACATTCAAAAGCGGCTCCTATTTTGCCCGCCAGGATTTCACGGGTTCTTATTTTGGTCACAACAAAGTTTACAGGCGCCTGCTTGCCATTCTTCAACATACGTACAAGATCCATCAGGCTCATCCCTTTGGTAATTTTATAACGACCCGGTTTTACCTTGTTATAACCCGCGATATTGGAAACCATCCGGAACCAGACGGAATTGCGGATAAAATTGTTTTTGATCAGTTCACTTTGTACGTCGTGGAAGGAGGCCCCGGTTTTTATATAGACGTATTTACCTTCTTTTTCAGTCGAAACACCGGATACAAAGAATTTCCAGGCAGTAAAAGCGGCAATAAGAATAAGCAGGCCGGCAACAGCGGGTATGATCTTTTTTTTCATAGTTATTGATGAAATAAAAATAAACAAAAAACCCCGCCTTATCAGGCGGGGAATAAAAAATTATATTTCGTTAACGGCTATTTAGTTATTAAGGCTTAGTGGGTTGGCCGGCCGGTGGTTGCGTATTTAAAGGCGATTGGGTAGCAGGGGCTGTTGCCTCTGTAGCGTTCGTTTTTGGACCACCCACTGTCGTGCTGGTATGGCTAATAAAAAAAGTAGAAGCGAGGCATAGCACACCAATTACTGCCGCAAAAATCCAGGTGCCTTTTTCCAGCACATCGGTGGTCTGCTTTACCCCCATAAACTGGTTGCTGAGCCCGGCAAAACTCCCGGCCAGGCCTCCTCCTTTAGGGTTCTGTACCAATACTATAAAACCGAGTATAAAAGAGGCAAGTACAATAAGGATCAGGAATATTATAGTCATATCAGCTCGTTTTCTTTAATTCATCAATTTTCGCTGCAAAATAAGAGCTTTTGGAGGGATCAAGCAAACTTAATTTGCGGTAGATTTCTTCGGCTTTAGCCTTATTTCCCTGTTTTTCCCATACCTCAGCCATCGCCTCTGTTATCACATGGCGTTCGGCTATAGAATACTCAGCCAGTTGTTCTATTTTTCTTTCGTTATTTACATCAACGGCTCCTGCCACTTCAGTGGCGGGGACACGTTTCATGGCCTTGAGCCATTCCGTAAAGCTCTTTAGTTGCTGGCCGAAACGATCTTTTGGCCGCTCTTCTTCTTTAAATTTTATCCCCTGTGACGCGAAATAATCTACTGTATGATAAGGCTCGAAACTTAGTTCAGCGCCCGGGGAAAGCGGTTCAATTTTTAATTGCGCTATATCCACTGTCACCTCATTTTGTTTGGTTGTTTCTTTCCCGGCCGGTTCCGTTGCGATCTCGTCTTGTATGCTGTGCTCAGCAACCAGCTCAGCGCTCAGTGAAACTACGGGTATTGATTCCCCGGTTTGTTCTATAACATTCTCTTCCCGGTTTCCAGGTATTACCCCGGTCTTATCTTGTTCTTCCGCCGTCATTTCCGGCCCCTGTTTATTTTCAATAATAATTTCCGGGACATCATTATCATTCAATAAATGATGCAGCCATAAGCGATTTTGAAAATAAAGAGAGGTCTTTTGAACTTGTTCTTCGTAAGATGCCGGGTTCTCTTCCTGCAATTTTTTTGCCAGTAATAAATGTGCCGGACCAAAATAGGGATATTGGTCAGCGAGTTGCTGCAATTCAGTAAGACTGCAATCTTGCAGTGGCCTTTTGAGAACCGCCATGGCAACTTCATTGAAAGCAATATTCATGGCCACAAGTTAAAACGATTACTGAATAAAAAAATAAAGTAAAAATAGTTTAATTCCAGTTTGAAAAAAGACGATTAAAGATATCGTCGCTAAGGCCCCGGACCATTTCCGTAAGAAGGGAAGCTTCGGCCTGTTGGAGGGACTGGCTGGAAGGAAAATCAAAATTGCGGCTTACATCGTATTCCTCTGTCTTATCCTCTTTGATCTTATTGATGGTGATATGAACGCCAACAGTTAACCGGCTCGTAGAGGTCTGCTGGTTGGATATGCCCGAAGTGCTGAATGAGTAATCCGTGATGGTTCCGCTGATCTCCCAATCGGCATTGTCGCCGTTGGTTTGTTTCAGCTTGGTTTGGCTTACAATCTTCTGCCGGAGTTTATCGCTGAGCTGGGGGCTCAACTGGGGGTTGATATATGTGGCCCGGTTTTCAATGAGATTTACTTTAATCGTTCTGATAGAATCGGGGATCGAAACATCCTTGAACCCATAATGAACACTGCAACTATTATTGACAAAAGCCATAGCTACAAGCAAAAAAGGTAAAACCAGCAGGGATATTTTTTTTATACCGTTCATTAGTCTTCTATATCGTATTCTTTAAGCTTCCTGTATAATGTTCTTTCACTGATTCCCAGGTCAAGGGCCGCATCCTTTCTTTTGCTTTTATGTTTTTTTAGCGCTTTTATGATCAGCTCTTTTTCTTTATCCATGATATTCAGGCTTTCCTCTACTTCTACATGTTCTTGTATTTCATCGTTCATGCCGATACTCACCTGCCTGCCGGAAGAGAGATTGGTGACCGGCTGCATGGGTTGTACCGGTTGTTGCACCAGGACGTGTTGCAGGCTTTCATGTGCTTTCAATTCTTTCAGTTCATTGATCAAACCCTGGTTTTGCGCTACCAGGTTTGGATTTTGCAAAACTTCGAGGAACATCCTCTTCAGCTCTGTCACATCTTTTTTCATATCAAAGAACAGCTTATACAATATCTCTCGTTCGTTCGAAAACTCCTGGGGGCTGCCATTGGCATGGGCCAATACAGGCAAACGGTTAGTTGAATAGGGCTGCAAAAACCGGCCTAATTGTTTTGCCGTTATATTTTTATCTTCTGAAAGAACCGAGATCTGTTCTGCAATATTCTTCAATTCGCGAATATTTCCCGGCCAGGGATAGTTAATTAACAGTTGTTTTGCTTCATCATCCAACTGCACAGAACCTGTTTTATATTTATCAGCAAAGTCCGCAGCGAATTTCCGGAAAAGCAGGTGTATATCTTCTTTCCGGTCGTGCAACGCAGGTACGCGGATAGGAACAGTGCTTAAACGATAATACAGGTCTTCGCGAAATTTTCCCTGCTGTACCAGTTGCAGGAGATCTTTATTGCTGGCAGCGATAACTCTTACATCTGTTTTCTGCACTTTGGATGAACCTACACGGATATATTCACCGGCTTCCAGTACACGCAATAAACGGGCTTGTGTGCCAAGAGGCATTTCTCCGATCTCATCCAGGAAAATAGTACCGCCATTCACCGTTTCAAAATAGCCCTTCCTGGATTCAACAGCCCCGGTAAAAGATCCTTTTTCATGACCGAAAAGTTCGGAATCAATCGTTCCTTCCGGGATAGCGCCGCAGTTAACAGCTATGAAAGGATTATGTTTCCGGTTGGATAATGAATGAATGATCAGGGAAAATGCTTCCTTACCTACGCCGCTTTCACCCATGATAAGCACCGTGAGGTCAGTACTGGCTACCTGCACCGCCACCTGCAAAGCATAATTGAGAGCAGGTGAGTTGCCGATAATGCCAAAACGATTTTTTATTGATTGAATGTCCATTTCTGATAGTTGAATTATTAATTAATAACCATTAATTAATAATGTTTCCAAGTAAAGTTGCCTGCGTACAGCCAGTAACTTTCACCATAACATAATCTCCTTTCTTTAGTTCATAATTTTCTTTAGGAAAAACGATTACTTTATTCTGGCTGTTCCTTCCTTTCCAGTTGGCCTCGTTTCTTTTGCTTTCGCCCTCTATAAGTACTTTGAATGTTTTACCGACATCTTTTTTATTACTCTCCAGGGATAACCTGTTTTGCACTTCTACCACATCCTGCAATCTTCTTTTCTTAACTTCTTCCGGGATATCGTCTTCGAATCTTTTTTGCGCAAGGGTACCCGGCCGCTCACTGTAGATGAACATATAGCTGAAATCATAGCGGCTATATTCCATGATATTTAATGTGTCCCGGTGATCCTGTTCTTCTTCCGTGCAAAAACCTGCGATGATATCGGAACTGATGCCGCAATCCGGCATGATCTCCCGGATACGGTCCACTTTGGCCATATACCATTCTCTCGTATAGGTCCTGTTCATCAGCTGCAGTACTCTTGTCGAACCGCTTTGTACAGGCAGGTGAATGTATTTGCAGATATTCTCGTGTCTTGCCATAGTATGCAGCACTTCATCTGTAATATCCTTTGGATGAGAGGTAGAAAAACGAACCCTTAAAAGAGGAGAGATCTGCGCCACCATTTCCAATAAAATCGCAAAGGTTACAGCCCCTTCTATCCCGATAGCTATCGGGGCTCCTCCTCCTCCAGTTGGCGGAGAGACTTTCGAAGTCTCCGGCATATAATAATAGCTGTCCACATTCTGTCCCAGCAAGGTCACTTCCTTGTATCCTTGCGCGAAGAGATCTTTACATTCCCGGATTATACTTTCTGCATCACGGCTTCTTTCCCTGCCTCTTGTAAAAGGAACCACGCAGAATGAACACATATTATTGCAGCCCCGCATGATACTGACGAATGCCGATACGCCATTGCTGTCAAGACGAACGGGAGAGATATCGGCATAGGTTTCTTCACGGCTCAGCAAAACATTTACCGCTTTCTGACCACCTTCCGCTTCTTCTACTAAGCCTGGCAATGTCCGGTAAGCATCCGGCCCGACTACCATATCCACTAATTTTTCTTCTTCTAAGAACTTAGATTTCAGTCTTTCGGCCATGCATCCAAGCACACCTACCAGCATCCCTTTCTTCTGCGCTTTCAGTTTTTTAAATTCAGTAAGACGCTTACGAACGGTTTGTTCCGCTTTTTCCCGGATAGAGCAGGTATTGATAAAGATGAGATCGGCTTCTTCCACGTTACGGGTGGCGCCAAATCCCTCTTTATTCAGGATGGACGCCACTATCTCGCTATCTGAAAAATTCATTTGACAGCCATAACTCTCAATATAGAACCGCTTTTTATAGCCATTCGGGTCATTGGCAAAGGGGGCAAAAGCTTCGCCCTGCCTGCTTTCATCCTGCTTGTCCCGATCATTTCGGGGTACTTTATCTGTCACGTAGTCCAGCATTCAACTTTAGATTATCCGGCAGTCGCCGGGGATGCAAATATACCCAAAACAATGAAGATTGTGACAGGATGACAGTAGAAAGGAGCTGGTTGGTTACCCTAAGGACGAACCCTGGTATCTACTGCTATTAACCTATGGACGAGTCCGGGCTTTTTTACTTACAAGCCTGATTCGACAAGCAGTATTGATTTATAGCAGTATTATACCAGTGCCCTACCAATGCCGGATCTCATAGTCATATAAAAAAGATTTTTCATACAAATAAGCCGGAGATAAGCCAGAGATAAGCCAGTCCTTATAATAGTGGGACATCTCTGGCTTATCTGTGGGACATCTGTGGGATATCTCTGGCTTATCCCTGGTTTATCCCCGGATTAGTCAGCTCTGTGGTCAAGCTTTGCCAGGCAGGTGGAATAACAGGCCCGGGCGGCTTGGATACAACTACCATAACCTTCCTATTTGACTAAGAGCTAAGGTTTACCACCGCTTTCAGCAGGTTCAAATTATCTTTGAACGTCTAAAAGGCGAATGTTGAAAAGGACTGCTTTTTTTGTAGCCGCGATTTTATGGGGAGTGACTGCATTTACGCAGAATAAACCTGCTTCCGGCTTATTGGCCGGCAATGTAATGGATGAAAAAAAGAAGCCATTGGAAGGCGCATCCTCTGAAATTATTTTCCTTGCCGATTCACTACAAAAGCAAACTACCCTGACCGATAAGGACGGCGTTTTTTCTTTCCGGGATATCCCTTACGGCTACTACCGGCTTCGCATCAGTTATGTAGGGCTTAATCTTTTGATCATTGACAGCATTTATTTCCGGGCAGAGCGATCCGATTTTAATCTCAGTGATCTTACACTGCACCCGAAAAATTCAGAGAGTCTTGGAGAGATAGTGGTCTATTCTGAAAAGCCATTGATCGAATCCAAAGATGGCAATATTACTTTCAATGCGGCCGAATCAGCACTCAGCGCCGGCAGCACTGCCAGCGAATTATTGACCAATGTACCGCTGGTAACAAAAGACCCTGATGGAAAAATAACCGTAAGGGGAAAAGAACCGAAGATTTTGATTGATGATAAACCGGTAGAGTTAAACCTTCAGCAATTGCAGGACCTGCTGGAATCCATGCCAGGGAGCTCGATTGAAAAAATAGAAGTGATGACCAACCCGCCACCGCAATATGCCAATGAACAGGGTGGGGTAATCAATATTGTATTGAGAAAAGGCAGGGTGGGCAAAACCGGCCGGCTGAATATATCAGGAGGTACAAGGGGAGAAGCCGCTATTAGCGGAAACTTCAGTTATCGCAGGCAGGGCCTGGCCATATCCATTAACAGCGGGATCGGGTACAGCCGGTTTGAAGGAAATGGTTATTCCATCAGGAATAATATTTATACTGATTCATCTGATTACTTCAACACACACTATAATAGTACGAATAAAGGACAGCGCCCCAATTTCCGTTTCAATATGGATGATGACCTGACCAAACTCCAGTCCTTTAATGTGGTTTTACAACTTAATTCAAATGATTATACAAGCGGGAGCGCGACAGAATATACCAATATCAACAGTAACGGAGATATTTACCGGCTAAGCGACAGGAACATTTATACCGACGGGAATAATTATAACGGTTCTCTCAGCCTGTCCTATCTATTGAGAACAAAAACAGCCGGGGAGCAATTACGTATCCTTGTCTCGGATAATCTTTCTCATAGTAACAGCGACCGGGATTTTTACCAGCAATACCTTAATCCCGATCATACATTCAGCGGTACTGATTCCACGCAACTGCAACTGAACAATAATAAAAATGAAGGACATCTTTTCCGCGCCGATTATGATAAACCCCTGGCCAACCAAAAAACTTTTCTTTCGTTCGGAACCTATTATAACCGCAGCAACAGTAATGTGCAGGTAGATGCCAGTTATCTCAAAAAACCAGATGCCATTTACCTTCCACTGGACCTCTTGAGCAATGATTTTCGTTTTCATCAAACTGTCATGAATTTCCGTGGTTCTGTCAAACAGATGATCGCTGATCATTTCAGTGCTACGGCGGGTGTCAGTACAGAACAAACCGATATATGGTTTGAATTATTTAAAGAAGGCAGGGATGCCAAAAACAGTTACCGGACCTGGTTGCCGTTTGCCAATATCAACAAGAGCTGGCAGGATAAATTGAATCTTACCCTGGCCTACCGGCGCAGCATCCGCAGACCCGGTATCAATGAACTGAACCCTGCGATAGATTTTTCGGATCCTTACAACATCCGTTTTGGTAATGAAAAACTCGAAGCTTCCACGGCGGATAACTTTGATTTTGTTATTGGCAGAACAAAACCCATCTATTTTCTCAACCTGGGATTGGGGTATAATATTGTAAAAGATATTTTCAGTCGTGTAAGGACATTATTGCCGGATGGCAAGACGCAGATCACCTGGGAAAACATCAGCGGGAGGAAAGAATACGAGATCAGCGCCTGGGGAGGATTAACCATCACCAGGAAATTACGCACGAATCTCAGCGCCAGCTATACATTCAATCAATACAGCGCTTTCGACCGCACGTATAACCGTTACCGGAATGGCGGTTCCTTTACCTCCAATATCAATTCGACCTATACTCCGAAAGACGTCTGGAATTTCACCGGTTCTTTTACTTTCAGCCGCTTTGCCAATCCGCAGGGTTATGCCCGCTGGAACTGGAGCATGAATACGGGTATACAGCGTAAATTTTTTAATAAGAAGTTTACCGTCACGCTAAACCTGATTGATGTGTTTTCACCGCAGCGTAACAGGAGCTTTACGTATGGGACTAATTTTAACCTGGAAAGCTACAGTACAACGAATACAAGGAATTTCAGGTTGAGTCTCGGGTATAATTTTACGAAGACCCCAAAAAAGAAACCGATCAATTTGCCAATAATGAAATGATTTTTTTCTTTAAGAAAAGATTTCACTAAAGATCATCAATGCTCCACAGGCGCAAAATGCGGGTAGTAGTAAAATTGTAATTGACCGATGCTGGTAATATAAATCTTCTCATGGCGGGACAATTCCCCGGCGATGTCTCGCGCAGCTTGAGGTACTGGTTAAAGGAAATGGCAGAGGCGGACTCGTCGCTGTGAGATATCACGACTATACACTCCCAATGAGATTACCCATTGTCGAAATGATCTGCTGCGACGAGTCCGCCCAGAAAATTCTTTCAAATTGAGATCACCGCCGGGCGAGACATCGTCGGGGAAGAGGTTGATAATAGGAGAGTGAGAAAAGAAAAAGAGATCGATGAGGGATACTCATCGGAGAAGAAAAAAGGCCTGTTAGTTTTTAGGTAATATGTGTCCCTCGTCCTGATTAGTGGCAGGAAGTTTTATAGTTTGTAAAATGCAGATGCTATTTTTTTTGAATTATATAACCGTCTAACACTCCAATTCCATTGCCAATAAAGGTATTATTGGAAAATTCTGACCCTATATTGCGTATGTTGTAATTAACAACGTTTAGGTTTGAATCTAATCCAAGTTTATTTTTATGCAATGACTTTAAGATTTTAGAAAAAACGGTACTATCATTTCTGTATAGGGAAATAGTCATTTTTTGCTGGCTATCAAACCTTTCTTTTTGGTTCTCGGATTCATTTCTTAAATACGATATATTGCTGGTTAATTCCGTTTGTTTTTTTGCTGCTTCATATTTGGACTTTTTATCCCTTATTTCAATATAGGTCCCTGCCCCGGCAGCTAACAAGAAAAGGAAAATAAAAACTTTACCCCAAGTCGAGACTCCCTTGGTTTCCGTTTTAATAAACTTTCCTTTTCTATCTTTTATTTCGATAATGTTTTTTACATCCCTGAACAAGGGGATAAGCACTAATAATAAACCTAAAATCAAAAATATGATTTTCAAAAGCGAGTCAAGATCTGAATCTTTCATAGAAAGTGTTTGGACCACAAAGTATGATTTTTTTACCTTCTTAATTTAGTGTTATATAGCTTGGCGAGTTCGGTTTTCAGATTGAATCCTGATTTGAATTTTGAACCATATAGGCACAGCAGGAAAAACACACATAAGAACTATGTGAAAATCTATGTTCCTATGTGCCTATGTGGTAAAGAAGATCAAAACTGGAGACTACCTATAGCTCATCTTTTTGGCTCTTGCTACCGACCTATTGTCCCTACGGGACAAATAGTCTTTAAGCGGGTAGTGTCTGCATGAATCAAATTATCGGCACTACCAGACAAAATCAGGAAAATCAGGGTTACGATGCAGCATCAGGTTAGTCGCTGCGAATTTATAGGATCGGGGTTGTGATACGTGAGCAGAACATTAGCAGAATAAATGACTGTAAAATTGCTCCGTAGGAGCATAAGGTCGGTAGCCAATGATTGCGCGATCGAAAAAATTGCCCCGTAGGGGCAAAACATATTTTGCAACAACCAAAAGAGCGGAAGACGGGGCAAATGTCATTAAGCAGATAGTGTTTGCATGAGTCAAAATACCGGCCTTACGGAATAAAATCAGGATAATGATGCAGCATCAGGTTAGTCGCTGTGAATTTATAGTACAAGGGTTGTGATGCGTGAGCGGAATATTAGCAGATTAAATGACTGTAAAATTGCTCCGTAGGAGCATAAGGTCGGTAGCCAATGATTGCGCGATCGGGAAAATTGCCCCGTAGGGGCAAAACATATTTTGCAACAACTGAAAGAGCGGAAGACGGGACAAATGTCATTAAGCAGATAGTGTCTGCATGAGTCAAATTATCGGCACTACCAGACAAAATCAGGAAAATCAGGGTTACGATGCAGCATCAGGTTAGTCGCTGCGAATTTATAGAATTGGGGTTGCGATGCGTGAGCGGAATATTAGCAGATTAAATGACTGTAAAATTGCTCCGTAGGGGCATAAGGTCGGTAGTCAATGATTACGCGATCGGGAAAATTGCCCCGTAGGGGCAAAACATATTTTGTAACAACTAAGAGAGCGGAAGACGGGACTCGAACCCGCTACCTACAGCTTGGGAAGCTGTCGCTCTACCAGGTGAGCTACTTCCGCTAATATTTTTCTTTATCGGGAACCGTCATGTTTAGATCCCTTTAACTATCGGGGCTAATGTACGAAACAACTTTCAACCTTCAACTTTCAACTTAACCCGGCTCTTCAACCAACTTTCTTTCACCGGTACGATCCATTTAGTTTCCAGTTCCTCTTTCGTCTGCACGAGGTTATTAAAATACAAGGTATCGCCATCAATAAAGCCATTATCAAAAGCGTATTGCAACTGGGAAAGGGGCAACAACTGCACTTTATCTTTTACTGCAAATGCCAGTGTCGTCCTGTCAAACATGTTGACGCCGAATCGTTGTTCGATATCTTTTATTAATCTTACAGAACTATCGGTACTGCAGCCGCTGACGCCTGTCGCGGTTTCATCGGCGACCAAAACAATAAACTGGCCGAAGAAAAGATGAGCTTCTCCTTTTACTGGTGTACCATGACTATGCCATTGCCGGATAAATTCTTTCAGCAACTCTTCAATTTGCAAGGCTTCATTCACGGTAAATAGTCTATTACACTGGTATACCCAAACCCGCGACCCGGGATGAAAACTACCGTCAAGAAGGTATTTATATTCAAGGTTCATACTGCTAAATTACGGCAGAAAACGATCAGATGCCTGATATGCAAAAAAGGGGTGAGACGGATTCGCTGGTTCACTGGACGTACTCCCGTGATGAATGGAAAACCTTTATGCGCTGGAAAAAGATGAGGGAAGGTTTTTTTCATTACCTGCTCTACCGGTTATCACCCAACAGGAAATCCAAAATACCGGAAATAACGATTACCCATGACCAGGTTTGTATGGATGATATCCCTGAACCTTTCGATGACCAGGGACGCCGGTTCACACGCATCAATATTCATGATGCAGGTATTATCAATGTAATGGAAATATCTTACCGGCGCCATGGAATACAGCATGCGGGGCTTGGCGAGATTCATATTCCTGTTCCTAAAGGAAGGCTGAAGGAAGCAATAGGGGTTGAAGAAAAACTGAATACAATAAAGCATTAATCAGCAAGACTGGCGGCTACCAGTTCCGCTACATCCATCACTTTTACCGTTTCTTCTTTTTCTGAATTCTTTACTCCATCCGTAAGCATAGTATTGCAAAAAGGGCAGGCGGCTGCGATTACTTCTGATCCGGTTGCAATCGCTTCATGGGTTCTTTCAAAATTGATGCGGGTATTGCCTTTTTCTTCTTCCTTGAACATTTGCGCGCCACCGGCGCCGCAACATAAACCTGTGCTGCGGCATCTTTTCATCTCAACCAGTTCCGCGTCCAATGTTTCCAGCACTTTCCTTGGCGCTTCATAGATGTCATTGGCGCGCCCGAGATAACAACTGTCGTGGTAAGTGATACGCCGGCCTTTGAATGTGCCGCCTTCTTTCAATCTTATTTTACCGCTATCAATTAATTGCTGCAGGAAAACGGTATGATGAATGACTTCGTAATGGCCGCCGAGTGCCGGGTATTCATTTTTTAAAATATTGAAACAATGCGGACAGGCAGTCACTACTTTCTTAACCTGGTAATTATTCAGGGTTTGTATATTCTGGTAAGCCATCATCTGGAACATGAATTCATTGCCCGCGCGGCGGACAGGATCTCCTGTACACATTTCCTCCTTTCCCAATATGGCATAATTGATCCCGGCCTTATGAAGGATAGTGGCAAAGGCTTTGGTGATTTTTTGAGCCCGCTGATCAAAACTACCGGCACAGCCCACCCAGAACAATATGTCGGGTTGCTGACCGTTTGCCAGCAATTCAGCTGCGGTTGGAACATGCATACGAAGAAATTTGCGTCAAATCTAAAGAATATCACGGAATAGGATAAAGTGTTTATGGTTTATAGTTTATGGTTTGTGGTTTGGCTTACTGTTGAATATTCCCTTCTGCAGTTATTATCATGCATACATTCTTATAGATGGATAGTTCGATTTTCATACAGTATTTACCTCTCCGAAGAACCATAAATCATAAATTCCCTGTTGCTGAATTATCATCATATAGTTAAAAACCCATTAGACCGGCGAAATCTTTTAAATACTGATGATCCATCCTTATTTTTGCCTATCTGAGATGCAGATAAAAAAAATCTTTCAACGGATAACCAATTGGGAACTATGGAATTTCTATGTTCTGTATTTTCCAATCGGCCCTGTTTGGTTCTGGTATTGCCTGAGAAGCTGGTCGCTTTGGTTTTTCAGTTCGTCGAATCCTACGATTAAGTTTGGCGGGTTTCATGGCGAAGGAAAAAAAGAAATGTACGACCAGTTGCCTCCCCACCTGGTGCCCCGGACCATTTATATCATGCATGACTGGCCTTTTGAAGAAGTCAAAAAGAAGATTGCTGAAGCAGGGTTCAGTTTCCCCTTTATCGTTAAGCCGGATATAGGGATGAAAGGCATCTTATTCCGTAAGATTGATAACGAGGAACAACTGGTCAAATACCATGAAAGAATACCTGTGGAATACATCGTGCAGGATATGGTGGATTTGCCGGTAGAAGTGAGTGTATTTTATTACCGTCACCCTGCCGAACAAAAAGGGGTGGTAAGCGGGTTTATTCATAAAGAATTATTACATGTAAAAGGCGATGGCCAATCCACTTTGGAACAATTGATCGCCAAACACCCGCGGGCCAAATACAGGATGGAAGAGATGAGGCACCGGCATGGGCATCGTTTTAACAGGATCATCCCTAAAGATGAACTATTTTATTTGTCGTATGCAGGTAATCATAACCGCGGCGCCCATTTCACCAACCTGCACAAGGAAATTGATGAAGATCTTCAAAAAGTGTTTGATGATCTTAGTCACTATACGAATAAATTCTTTTATGGCCGGTATGATATTAAAACGACTTCTATCGAGGATTTGAAACAGGGCAAAAACTTTTATATACTTGAATTCAACGGATCAGGAGCTGAACCTAATCATATCTATGACTGTAATATGAGTATCTGGCAGGCTTACCGCACCATCCTGCAGCACTGGAAAGCCCTGTACCGGATAAGCCGTTATAATCATAAGAACGGTACGCCCTACTGGACATTCAAAGAGGGGCAGCAGTTTCTTCGTGAGGCACACAGGCATTTTAAATTGCTGGAAAAGTTTGACTGAGGTCAGAGGTCGGAAGCCTGAAAGGAATAATCGTTTAGATTGAAGAATCATTCACAGTTCCGACCTCTGATTTCCGACCTCTGACCTCCGACTTCTGACTTCAGGCTTCTGACTTCTTTCTTCGTATTTTCGTCTCATGGGTTCTTTACGAAAGATTTTTTTTACCGGTATGCTGGTAAGTTTCCTGGGATCCTTGCCTCTTGGGACGTTGAACGTGGCTGCCATGCAGATATCCGTATCGGATGGTATTGTTGCCGCCATGCTTTTTTCTGCGGGCTCGTTATTAGCCGAAATTATTTATGTAAGGCTTTCCCTGGTGGCGATGGACTGGATCAGGAAACAGGAAAAAATATTCAGGATACTGGAATGGGTTACTCTCGTTATTGTGGTAGCATTGGCGCTTTCGAGTTTTTACGCGGCCCTGCATCCCAAAACAAGTAAAAACGTTATCCTGAGCAATAATACCCTGCCTCATTTTGTATTGGGCCTTACCATGAGCGCGGTGAACCCGGTACAGATCCCTTTCTGGTTTGGCTGGAGCACAGTATTATTTACTAAAAAAATATTGCTGCCCCGCAAGGATCATTACAATGTTTATATTATCGGGATCGGGTTAGGGACTTTTTTTGGCAATTGCGTTTTTATTTTTGGCGGACAACTGATCGCCAACCGGATCAGCCATAACCAGAATATCCTGAACTGGGTGATCGGCGGTATCTTTGCCATTACTGCGGTGATACAGGTATGGAGAATGTTCAAAAAGAAAGACGCTGTTCACCGCTTAGAACACCCGGAAGAGGAAACACATCCATTGGAGGAGAAGATCATGCATATAACAGATACCGATAAAAATAAATGACTATTTTTAAAATTATAAACAAAAATTATCATGGCAATCAAAGACGCGCTTATCGCTGAGTTAAAACATGAGAGTTCTTTAACAAAGAAAATGCTGGAACGCGTTCCCCTGGATCAGAAAGAATGGAAGCCACATGAAAAATCAATGACGATCGGGCGGCTCGCCACACATATTGCTGAAATTCCTCATTGGGCCTCCGATATCATACATATTGATGATTTTGATTTTGCTAAAGATTATAAATTTAAACCCCGTACGGCTGCTTCAACCCGGGAGCTGTTAGAAATATTTCAAACTTACCTGGATAAAGCCATAGAAGATTTATCTTCTATGAGCGATGATGATTTTACTAAAACCTGGACGGTGAGAAATGCGGGGCAGGTGATGTCCCAGCTTCCGAAGAAAGCGGCTATCCGCGGATGGACATTCAGCCATTTGATTCATCACCGGGGCCAGCTATCTGTTTATCTCCGGTTATTGAATGTGGCTGTGCCGGGTATGTATGGGCCGAGCGCGGACGAGCGGGTATAGACACTAGTCGACAATAAATAACTTGCAGCCTGTCGGAGTGGAGCTTTGATGGGCTTCGTTATTATCACCCACAAAATAACACATGCCTTTGCGGAGTTGAAATACGCGTCCATCTTCCAGTTCGGTATTCATTTCCCCTTCCATACAATAAAGAATATGACCCTTACTGCACCAGTGGTCCGCTTTGTAGCCTGCTGAATATTCCACCATTCTTACACGGATATTGTTTACCATTTTGGTTTGCCAGTAAGCCATGCCGGTCTCGCCTTTATGTTCTGTCTTTGGAACCAATGACCAGTCAAGTGTTTCGAAAAGGAAAGAAGCGATATTCATGAAACGTTACTATGAAAGTTTATTTATAATTTGTAATAGCAATAAGCTTATTAATATCATGCACAATTATTTTCCTGCCTTTTGTTTCCAGGATACCTTCTTCTTTAAATTCGGTCAGGATTCTTACGACATTTTCCCTTCCCGTTCCTACCAGGCTGGCCAGGTCATTGCGACTCATATTAATCTCAACGGACATACCGGGGTGGAAATTCACTTTGTATTTTTCACGAAGCACGATTAATTGAAGAGCCAATCTTTCCCTGACAGATTTTTGGGCAAACATTGTCAGGCTATTGGCCAATACGGCAAATTCATGGCTCAGTGTTTTTAGTAACCGCTTGCTTAATACTTCTGACTGTTCCAATGTTTCTAAAAAATCTTCTTTTGGCACAAACGCGACCCTGCTTTCTTCTATTGCAGCGGCTGAGTCGGGGTAACGGTCCTCTGCAAGTATGGCATGATAACCGAATAGTTCGCCGGTGTTAGCTACATAAATAATATGTTCTCCTCCGTCTTTATCTAATTTGTATTTTTTTACTTTGCCTTCTATAATATAAAATATACCAGACGGGTAAGCCCCCTCCCTGAAAATGATTTCTCCTTTTTTATAAACCTGTTCTGTTTTATTAGCTGTCAGCAACTCAAAGTCATCGGATGGTAAATCCGTCAATATGGATTCGCTTTTAAAATCCCATTTATCGATAGGAAAAATGCCCTTTATACTCATTCCAGCCGCAAATTTAGTCTTTAAAAAATTGATAAAATTCACTTTTTCAATTGATAAGATTTACCGTGCCGCGGTTAAAGGCGGAATAGCTTTGCAGCATGAATAACGAAAAATTATCAAAAAAAGACCTCTATTACACCAACGACCATGAGTGGATTGATTTCCAGGGTACTGTTGCTTTTGTAGGAGTTTGCAGTTTTAAGCTTCTGGGGTTCAAAGAAATTCACCAGGTAACGTTTAATGAACCCTCCGGCTTTAAGAAGCGGGGTGATGTGATTGCCACGATCCTGTATAACGATTACCAGGTGGAAGCGCATATGCCGGTTGACGGGAAAGTAGTACAGGTGAATGATACATTACTACCGGGCAATTCAAATAATTTGTTGCGCTACGCTGAAAGCAGTGGTTGGATTGCAAAGATTGTTCCGTCACAGCCTTATGAGCGAAAAGACCTTCTGCTGCCCAAACAATACCAGATGAATGGCAAAGATAAATATGCAAAATAACGACAGGGGAATATACAGGAAAAATCTTGTGTCTTTGCCCGGAAAAGGAATGCTGGCAGAAAAGTGGTTTGCTTCAGATGAACATTTTGACCAGCTTTATCCTTTGCCCATACAGGGATTAACCCACCGGCACTGGACGCCATTACACGTTGCGCAAAAAGCAGCCGATTTTTTAGCTGCTGAAGACAATGTAAGAATTTTGGATATCGGCAGCGGTGTCGGAAAGTTTTGCCTGGGTGCATCCTATTATAAACCTGGGGCATTTTATTATGGTATTGAACAAAGGAAAAGCCTGATCAGGCATGCAGAAACCGCAAAGGAACTGCTTCACCTGGAAAACGTTTCTTTTATTCACGGGAATTTCACCCAGTTAGATTTTAAGAATTATCACCATTTCTATTTTTTCAATGCGTTTTATGAGAATTTAGCCGGTACGGACAAAATTGATGACAGCATCGATTATTCCGGCGAACTGTATAATTATTACTGCCGTTATTTATACAAACAACTGGAGCAAATGCCGGACGGCACCCGGCTGGTGACTTATCATAGCCTTGAAGACGAAATTCCGCCGGGGTATCATATCGTGGGCGAGGAAATGAGTAATGTGCTGAAATTTTGGGTTAAAATATAATTTAATAAAGGAGATTGGAATATATGTTCATTGATTTTGATCTGGAGACAACCGAAATCACCGGCCGGCTAAAGCATGTGGAAGGGTATTTAGATTGTGAAAAGATAATAATAAGTAATGTCAGGAAGTTGCTTGACCATGATTTGACAGACGAAAACATCATCCTGTACCTGAAAAAACTTTCGGCCTGGTTAACTAACGCGTTAGAAACAAGCCAGGGCAATGCTGATCATACTAACTACCGGTACGCCGCAGGTTTCGTGGACACTCTTTTGAAGATGCCCTATTGGAAAAGCTGGATGAAGACTATTGATATATGAATTGAAACGCAAATTTATGATGATTGAAGAATACAAAGAGACGGTTCTTCATGAGTTGGAAAAAGCAGTTGATGAGTATGAAGTCGAGCAGATCATCAACCGTTCTGTTGAACAATTTCCCGAAAATGATCTTTTCAGGTACCTGGTTATTATTTACCTGCACATATTGCAAAGCGAGTTAAAAAAACTTTCAGAGCAAAATATCGATTCACCCAGGAAACGTAATATCCGGCATGGCCTGAATTATTTAAGACAAATGAATGCTAACCGGGAGAAAGTGGAATAACAGGAGGAAGAGGAATTGAAAGATATACATAACTTTATAGAGGTTGACAATGGGTGACTGCCGGGCGGATGAACGTAATTTTTATACCAGATATCTATGACGGACTCTTTGTTGCTTTCTTTTGCCTTATTATTACCCGTCACCGGAATGATTGCAATCCCATTCCTGCCGTCTTCAATAAGGGCGAATGTCAATTTTATTTTTGTAGTACTGATTGCCGCGATAACGTCTATTCCTGCTGTTAAAGCATTAACCGGGGATACAGTGGATGTTGTTATCAACGGGACTCTTGTATTTGGCAATATCACCTTTCATATAGACAGCCTGTCTTCCTGGTTTATCCTCATCATCAATTTAACCTGTATTCATGGCGCTTTTTATGGGATCGGGTATATGAAATCGTATAAGGGGCGAAGGACTGATCTTTCCATGCACTGGATCTTGTTTTTACTTTTTCAATCATCTATGCTCTGGGTGTGTATGATGCAAAACGGGCTGGCGTTCCTGGTGGTATGGGAATTGATGTCCCTTTCCTCTTTTCTTCTTGTCATCTTTGATCATTCCAATAAAGCCACCTTGCAGGCAGGGATCAATTACCTGGTACAAATGCATATCGGGGTTCTTTTCCTGGCTGCTGCATTTATCTGGGTTTATTTTTCAGAAGGCTCATTTGAGTTTTCATCCATTGAAAAATTCTTCTTTTCCAATCAAAATCTATGGTTGTTCCTTTTATTTTTTGCCGGCTTTGGCATTAAAGCCGGTTTTATCCCTTTACATTCATGGTTGCCACAGGCGCACCCGGCAGCGCCTTCGCATATTTCTGGAATTATGTCGGGCGTTATTGTTAAGCTGGGTATCTATGGAATATTCAGGATCATTTTTTTTCTTAAGCAGGATTATACCGTTATTGGTGAAATCATCATTACTCTTTCTGTGCTTACATGCCTGTATGGCATTTTGAATGCAGCAGTACACCGGGATGTTAAAAAAATGCTCGCCTATTGTACTATTGAAAATATCGGGATTATCGGGATAGGTATCGGGCTTGGATTATTAGGAATGGGGAATGGAAATACTTTGTTGGCGGTTTTGGGATTTGCAGGAGCCCTGTTACATACTTTAAACCATTCACTCTATAAATCTCTTCTTTTCTTTAATGCCGGTTCTGTGTACCAGCAGACGCATACCCGCGATATGGAAAAACTTGGGGGGCTGGTGAATACTATGCCACAAACAGCTTTGTTTTTCCTTATTGGGGGCATGGCTATCGGGGGACTGCCTCCTTTTAACGGGTTTGTTTCAGAATTCCTTTTATATAGCGGCCTGTTACTGGGTATTAAGTCAACGGGCATAACATTGATAACCTTGTTGATATTTTCGCTGGCAGGGCTAGCCCTGGCAGGGGGAATTTCGATGCTTACTTTTACCAAGAGCTTTGGGACGATATTTCTTGGTGCACCCAGAACTCATTTGCAACAGCAACCCCGGGAAGTTGCCTGGGATATGCGGTTGCCGCAATATCTCGTGGTGATCATCATGCTTTCTATCAGCCTGTTTCCCCGGTTTTATTTTTCCATCGTAAATAACATTGTGCTTGAATTTATTCCGGTAGCTCCGGGGGGAAGGGCGCCCGTTCCCTTTCCATTGCTTAACGGTATATCTGCCATTGGAAAGTTCGCTATGTTGTTTATGGTGTTACTTGTTTTGATCTACCTTATCAGGAAAAGCATTTCACGTAAACACCCGGAAGCGACGGGCCCAACCTGGGGATGCGGGTATATAGTGCCTACATCAAAGATGCAGTACACCGGTAAATCCTATTCAAAATCATTGGGAAAGTTGCTGAGTTTTCTTATCCTTGAAAAAAAGAAGTATAAAGAGATTTCCGCCAATGAAATATTCCCGGCAGAAAGAAGGCATTCATCTCATTACAATGATTTTTTTGTAACGAGGATTTTTGATGGCATTGTTGACAGGCTTCTTTACTCCCTGAATTATTTCCAGTTCATCCAAAACGGCAAAATCCAGATGTATATCCTGTATGGCATTTTTTTTATTGTGCTGATATTCTTGGGTACGATTTTTAAATTCATCTGATGACAATTATTGCGGCATTTATAGTAATTGTTTTTTTCACGGTTGCGTTTATTCCGTTTGTAAACGTGCAATGGAAAGGAATAATTACTGTAATGGGGGTTGTCATTGTTGCATTGCTCAGCAGTATACCGGCGCTTAAGGCGCTGGCAGGGCAAGATTCAGAGTATTTATTTCGCGGGTCATTGGTAACGGGCAAGATACCGGTACGGTTTGATGCGCTATCGGGCTGGTTTATTTTAGTGATCAACTTCACTTTTATCACCGGGGCTTTTTACGGGTTGCAGTATATGAAACCCTACAGGTCACAAAGGGCTAACCTGTCGCTGCATTGCATCAGTTTTATGCTTCTGCAGGCGGGCTTACTTGGCATTTGTGTGCTTCAAAACAGTATTGCATTTCTTATTGCCTGGGAGGTGATGGCACTGACTTCTTTTATACTCATCATTTTTGAACACCGGAAAATGGAGACAATAAATGCAGGAATAAATTTTTTGATCCAATCACATGTCTGCATCATGTTTCTTACCCTGGGTTTTATCTGGGTAGCGTTGAAGATGAACTCTTATGATTTTAAAGCCATCGCTCTTTTCTCAGCCTCTAATTCCTTGCTTACCGGCATTGCTTTATTTATGTGTTTCTTCGTTGGCTTTGCCATTAAAGCGGGGTTTGTCCCTTTTCATACCTGGTTGCCTTATGCGCACCCGGCGGCGCCTTCACATATATCCGGCATCATGTCGGGAGTAATTATCAAAATCGGTATTTATGGTATACTGCGGATGCTCCTGCTGATCAGGAGCGATTACCTGGTAATCGGGTATGTTATTTTAATTATTTCTTTACTATCCGGGATTTATGGGGTGATGCTTGCCATTGTCCAGCACAACCTGAAAAGATTACTGGCCTATCATAGTATCGAAAATATCGGGATCATCGGTATGGGGATCGGTCTTGGATGTATAGGAATGGGGCAGGGGAACAACCTGCTGATTGTTCTTGGATTTGCCGGAGCGCTGCTGCACACATTAAATCATTCGCTTTTTAAATCGCTTTTATTTTATGGGGCGGGCAATGTATACCAGGCTACCCACACTATGGATATAGAAAAACTTGGAGGATTAAGTAAACGAATGCCACATACCGCCATACTCTTTCTTATTGGTTCGCTGGCTATTTGCGGTCTTCCGCCATTCAATGGGTTTATTTCTGAATTCCTTATTTATAATGGAATGTTTACAGGTCTTCATGGGGGGGATAAGACTTTAGTTTCATTTATTGTTTTTGGCCTTTTCGGGTTGGCTCTTATAGGAGGCCTCGCCCTTCTTTGTTTTACCAAGGCCACGGGTACTATTTTTCTCGGCATACCCCGTCATAATTTTCATCACCTGCCTGGCGAAGCTGTTTGGGGAAAATTAATACCCATGTATGCAGTAGTGGTTTTGATAGCAGCCATCGGTTTGTTCCCCAAAGGCTTTATGATGGCCCTTTCAAAGCCCATTGGTTTATTCATTTACAATCCCGGTAATAATTTTCAACCCGGTAAATTACCCGCTGCGGAAGCCTTATTCATGATAGGAATTTGTTCAGCCGGTTTCCTGTTATTGGCCGGGCTGATCTATTTGATAAAAAGCCGGGTCACTATGAGAAAACCTCAGCCTGTCAATGCTACATGGGGCTGCGGGTATACCGGGGCTACTGAAAAAATGCAGTATACTGCCAGTTCGTTTATCCGTGCCTATCGCAAGTTAGCAGAGCCCGTTCTTTCCATTCGCAAGAAGAAAAAAGAAATACAGGGAGTATTCCCGGCAGCAGGCGGGCAGGAAACCCATCCGTATGATAAAACGGAAGAGTGGCTGATTGATTACCCTTTGCAGCAGTTAAAAAAATTCTTTAACCGGTTTACTTTTTTACAAAACGGGAACATGCAGTTTTATATACTTTATGGATTAGTTTTTATAACACTTGTGCTGGGGATTCCCTTTGCATTTGAATACATAAAATCATTGTTGAATTTTTTAAATAAGCTGTAAAATGATAAGTTTCATTTTAATTATTCTCGCGAGTCTTTTTTTTACAGGTATTATTATCCGGGTCAAGAGTATTACTTCGGGCCGCCGGGGTCCGGGTATTCTTCAGCCGGTGAAGGATGTAATCCGGCTGTTTAAAAAAGGAGCGGTATACAGTAAAACGACCAGCTTTGTTTTCCAGGTTGCCCCAAGTATATATTTTGCTTCCATCCTTATGGCCATTATGGTCATTCCTCTTGGCGAATACAGGGGATTTATCTCTTTCGAAGGAGATTTTGTGTTTTTTGCCTATTTGCTGGGAGTAGGAAAATTCTTCAGCATTATCTCCGCATTGGATACCGGCAGCAGTTTTGAGGGAATGGGTGCGAGCCGGGAAGCTTTGTTTTCCATGTTTGCTGAGCCTGCCTTTTTTATCCTGATGGGCTCTTTGGCACTTCTTACTGGTCACACTTCTTTCCAGGAAATTTTTGCTTCGCTGCATTTCGGCTCTTATATTTCTTATATACTTGGCGTATTGGCGACATTTGTTTTGGCGATGATTACGATGGTTGAAAACAGCCGTATGCCTATCGATGATCCTAAAACTCACCTGGAACTCACCATGGTTCATGAAGTAATGATCCTCGATAACAGCGGGTTTGACCTGGGATTGATAGTATATGGCACTAACCTGAAATTTGCCATGTATGGTGCATTAATTGCCAACCTATTCATGGGTAGTTTTCCCTTGTACATTACTATTCCTATTTTCTTTGGTATCCAGGTACTGTTTGCCATAGCCATTGGATTGCTTGAATCTTTTACCGCAAGGTTCCGGATGAATCATAATGCCCAGTATATCCTGGCCTTGTCTTCGGTCTCATTACTGATTTTCCTGGGAGTATTACTGGTTTTAGGGCAATTTAATTAACGGGAAAGTTAAATAAATAATATCATGACGAATGTATTGCTGATTACTTTTACGATAACACTGCTTTATCTCGGTATAGCGCACCGCCTGCTTACTTATATTAAAATACTGGCATTCCAGGGGATATTGTTATTCGGTATTGCTTTTATTGAACTTATCCAGATCAACGCGGTCAACCTTGCTTTTGTTCTCCTGGAAACTGTTGTTTTTAAAACGCTTGCTATACCGCTGTTTTTGAATTATGTGATGAAGCGAAACAGGATTACCCGTGACGCGGAACCTTTTTTGCCCAATTTTATTTCGCTCATCATCATTACTGTTATCATCATTACCACTTTTATTTTGTCCAATGCTATTGCCGATTCACGAATAAGCAAGATATATTTTGTCGTGGCGCTTTCAACATTATTTACGGGCTTGTACATCATCGTAACCAGGAATAAAATTATTACTCATGTGATGGGCTACCTGGTCATCGAGAACGGAGTTTTTATTTTATCACTGGCCGTAGGTAACGAAATGCCCATGCTCGTAAACCTGGGTATCCTGCTGGATATTTTTGCCAGTGTTTTTTTGTTAGGAATTTTCGTAAACAGGATCGGGGATGTATTAAAAGATGTTGATGTAGATCAGCTAAGAAATTTAAAGGATTAACAACCAACCATAAAAAGATGACAGGGATATATTTAGCCGGTGCATTTGCCATAAGTGGCTTGTTATTTTTTAACAGGAAGAAGATGTTGAATGATCTGCTTGTTTGCCTTTTCCTGCTTTTGCAGATCAGCTTTACTGTATATGAGTATTTGCATCTCAACCGCACTGAACTGAATTATTTTACTGCCGATTCATTGGCTGTCCTGCTGCTGATCACTTTGACCATTATCAGTATTCCTGCTATGTACCACAGCAATATTTTTCTTTCGAAAAACAAAGATAACCCGCGGCACAGGGCCATCTATTTTGCTGCTACGGTGGCATTGTTGACAGCTATCAGCGCCGCTTATCTTTCCAACCATATTGCTGTTACCTGGATTTTTGTTGAATTAACAACGCTTAGCGCTTCCGCTCTCATTTATCACCGCAGGAATAACCGTTCGCTGGAAGGCACCTGGAAATATGTTTTTGTTTGCGCCATCAGTATTACACTTGTGTTTATCGGAATATTATTTTTAAGCTTCACATTGCAGAAAGCCGGCGCAGACGATCTTTCGTTTGCCGTATTACTAAAGAAAGCGCCTGAACTGAACTTATTTTGGTTGCGGCTGGCTTTCATTTTTATATTCACCGGCTTTACGGCTAAACTGGGATTGGTTCCTATGTACACGGCCGGTATTGATGCGAAAGACAAAGCGCCATCCCCGGCCGGGGCTTTACTTTCCAGCGTTTTGATGAACGTTGGGTTTGTGGCTATTTTCCGGTTTTATGCGGTTATTGCCAATTCACCCGTTCATAGCTGGGCCAGTCATGTCATCCTGGTGGCAGCCATCCTCTCCATTTTTGTGGCAACTGTTTATATGACAAAAGTGAAAAACATAAAAAGAATGTTTGCTTATTCCAGCATAGAACACATGGGGATCGTTATGCTGGGAATTGTCGCCGGGGGAATAGGTTATTATGCAGCCATTTTGCATGTTGTGTTTCATGCTTTTGTTAAATCCAGTCTTTTCTTTCAGATGGGTCAGGTATACCGTATTTACAAAAGCAAAAGTATTTATGATGTGGGCAACTATTTTAAATATAATCTTACGGGTTCAATCGTAATACTACTGGCTTTCTTTTCCGCCACTGCCATGCCGCCATCGGGCTTATTCATCAGCGAGTTTATGATCTTCCGCTCTTTATTTGAATCCAATTACCTGGCGGTGCTGGTTATCGTAATGCTGTTGTTGACAGTTATCATCTGGGCTTTTGGAAAAAATGTTTTCAAACTTTTATTTTCCCCGGCTATTGATTTTAAGGAAGATGGTATTGAAAAGATAAACCCGGCCGAGTCCATGTCTCAATTTATTTTACTTGGATTAGTTGTTTACCTGGGGCTGAACCCGCCACAGGAATTTGTCAACCTTATCCAGGGAGCCATTAAAAACCTGCCTCATTGATATGAATTATATAAGCATAAGAAATAACCAGGCCATTCCTGTCCATTCCATCCCGGAACTGGAGTACTCTTTGTTCCTGGAGCAAAATGTTTTCTCTTTATTAAAAGGAGGGGCATCTCATTGTGTAAACTATTTCGGATTCCCGCATGGGGGTAAGATCAGGCTTATTTGCTGTATTGCCGATGACGAACAACATTCGATAAATATCTCATCATCAGTGGTAGATGTCAAACAGTCATTGCCTTCTTTTTCAAAACACAAGCTTGTATTTGAAAAATTTGAAAGGGAGATACATGAAAACTTCGGCATAAATTACGTCGATCATCCCTGGCTCAAACCGGTTCGTTTTCCATTTAACCGCGCTGCTAAAGACAGTACGATTGCGGGTTACCCATTTTTTAAAATTGAAAGTGAAGAATTGCATGAAGTAGGCGTGGGGCCCATACATGCCGGGATCATTGAACCCGGGCATTTTCGTTTCATTTGTAACGGGGAACAAATACTTCATCTTGAAATACAATTGGGTTACCAGCACAGGGGCATTGAGCAATTATTTATCCAAAAGGAAAAATTGCTTCAACGGGTTACATTGGCAGAAAATATCGCGGGAGATTCAGTAGCCGGGCATACTGTAGCGTTTGTAAACCTTTGGGAAAGCTTGTGCAATTTTCAACCGGGAAGAGATTTACAATTAGGCAGGACGCTGGCTTTGGAATTGGAGAGGGTCGCTGTACACACAGGCGACTTAAGCGCAATGTGTACTGATATAGCTTATCAATTAGGGAGCGCTGTTTATGGAAGATTAAGGACCCCGGTAATAAACTACTTTCAGATTTGGTGTGGTAACCGGCTGGCAAAGGGATTAATGCGTCCGGGTAAAACAAATTTCCCGTTTACCCATGAACTAGCGGAGGAATTAACGCGGTTATTTGATGAGTACGAACGGGATTTTGAAGAGATATCGGAAGAACTATTCAGTTTGCCCAGCGCATTGGCCCGATTTGAAAAAACCGGCGTTATTACCACCGAACAGGCAGCAATAATTGGAACAGTAGGTATGTCTGCCAGGATGAGCGCGATTAACAGGGATATCCGTTCTTCTCATCCTCATGATTTATACCCCGAATTGCAACATCAGCCGTTGATAAAAAATCATGGCGATGTTCATTCAAGGGGGCGTATGCGAAAAAAAGAGATCAACCAGTCCATTGAATACATAAGGGAGCTTATTCAAAGCCTGTCAAAAAATGTGCATCGGCCTGGCCAATTAGCGGGTTTATCCCGCGGATCATTTGCCATTTCTTTGGTAGAAGGATGGAGAGGCGAAATTTGTCATTGCGCTATTACAGGTGACACGGGGGAATTAATTCACTATAAGGTCAAAGATCCTTCCTTCCACAATTGGCTGGCTGTGGCGTTGTCAGTGCGGAACAATGAAATCTCTGATTTTCCGATTTGCAATAAAAGTTTTGACTTGTCTTATTGTGGTCACGATTTGTAAATAAAACTGATTAAAAATGTTAGACAATCTGAAAATACTCTTACACCAGGGGAAACAATACATTCCTGATGTAACGAAAGCAAAAGTTCCCGGCATTTTCAGGGGCAAACCTGTTATCAGTACAGAAAAAATTAATGAAAATGAACTGATGGAAATATGCCCGACAAATGCCATCTCGGCTAACCCGGTTTGTATCGATTTAGGAAAATGTACGTTTTGCGGTGAATGCGCTTTTGCTTTTCCTCATAAAATAAAATTTACGACCGATTATAAGATCGCGACAAACGACCGTAATAATCTTATCATAAGGGAAAAGCGTTATGAACCTGTTCAACTGAACCCTGAACTGATAAGAAAAGAAATTTCTGAATATTTCAGCGGCTCATTAAAGCTGAGAGAGGTATCGGCCGGTGGCGATAATAGCTGCGAACTTGAACTAAATGCCTGTGGCAATGTAAACTTTGATATGGGTCGTTTTGGGATTGAATTTGTAGCTTCACCGCGTCATGCGGATGGCATTGTAATAACAGGCCCTATAACTGAAAATATGGCCGAGCCCCTGCAACTATGTTATGACGCCATACCGGAACCCAAAATCATCATCCTTGCCGGGACCGATGCCATCAGTGGCGGAATATTTGAGGGAAGCCTTGCTTTAAACAGGAGTTTTTTATCAAAATATGCAATTGATTTGTATGTGCCCGGCAACCCGATTCACCCGCTGACCTTTATCAACGGCTTACTTGAATTGATAAAAAAAAGAAAGTAAATGATGTCCGGAGGGGATATCCCGAAAGAAATTCAGATAAACAGGATAGGGACTTTGGGATTCAATTGTCAGTTGATTTCGCTGGTCCATTTGTCCCTTTCATCGGGGCTGAATTTCCAGGGAGCAAAATTATTCTCTACGTTGCCAAACATAGCCGCCCATTCCTGCGGGCTGTTGCTTTCTTCCATCACCAGGTAACGGCGTAATTGCAAAATGATATCCAGTGGATTTATGCTGACAGGGCACTCTTGCACACAGGCATTGCAGGTGGTGCAGGCACGCAATTCTTCTACAGAAATATAATCATGCAATAAGCTTTTGCCGTCGTCTTTATATTCACCATGGCTGTTCATGTTCTTACCGATCTCTTCCATCCGGTCTCTTGTGTCCATCATGATTTTCCGGGGTGACAGCAACTTGCCCGTAATATTAGCCGGACAGGCGGCCGTGCATCTTCCGCATTCTGTGCAACTGTAGGCATCCATCAAATTTTTCCAACTGAGATCGGCAATATCTTTTGCGCCAAATTTCTTCGCAGGTTCTGCTTCACCGGCTGGAGCCAATTCCGGTTGCATGGCATACAGTACTTCTTTTTGTACAGAAGGCATGTTTTCCATTTCGCCCAAAGGCTCAAGTCTTGCATAATAGGTATTGGGGAATGCAAGAATGATGTGCAGGTGTTTTGAATAAGGCAGGTAATTCAGGAAAGCAAAAATACCGGCGATATGAAACCACCAGCAAATTCTTTCAATGGTCATTAGTCCGTGGTTGCCCATATTGTTCAACAGGGGATGCAGGTATTGCGAAAAAATAAAATCGCCGGTTAAATGCTGTGAATAATGTTCAGCGCCTCTTGTTTGCAGCAATGTATCACTGGCATCCAGGGTCAGGAATAGCAGCATTAAAATGATCTCGGTTATCAGTATATAATTGGCATCGCTTCTTGGCCATCCATCGAGGTCCTTGCTGATAAATCTTTTTAACTTAATGATGTTTCTGCGGATAAGAAAAACGGCGCAGCCGAGGATCACGAGGACTGCGAGCACCTCAAAGGCATTGATGAGAAATATATACAGCGGGCCGGGCATCCCGGCAAACAGGCGATGTGTTCCGAGTATGCCATCGAGCACTATTTCCAGCACTTCGATATTGATGATGATAAAACCTGCATATACAAAGAAATGGAGTACGGCCACTAATGGGTTGCGGAACATTTTTTTTTGCCCCAAAGCCAGGAGTAGCAGGTTTTTCCATCGCTGAGGTTTATTATCGCTGAATGATTCATCACGTCCCAGGTTGATATTGCGGCGGATCTCTTTTACTTTTTTAACAAAGAACCAGGTAGCTGTTCCGCCCAGGAGGACGAATAAAATTTGTTGTACAATCTGCATGGCTTCGGAATTACAATCGCTAATTTACGCCTTGTAAATTGATTTGCTGAAAATACAAAACTGTATATGGATTTGAGGGGGTTGCTTACTAAACTTTCCAGGTTGGAAAATATATCCCGGGCATCAAAATCCAGGCGGTTGTTCTATACGCCATTCAAATATATTTTTTCCGTTATTTTCAGACTAATTATTTACAGGATTACGGGAAAAGAATTAAGATGGCGTACTCGTCTTTTTTGGGGAGCCAAAGCGACAATTGCTCTTCCCGCCTCTACGGACCTGTTTTTACTCGGATGCAAAACACACCCGTCTGAGATCCGGCTAACGAGGTTTATTCTTAAAAATCTGAAAGAGGGGAATTTTTTTGCTGATATTGGTTCACATATCGGGTTTTATTCGTTGCTGGCATCTTTTTGCGTAGGCAAAAAAGGAAAGGTGATGAGTGTTGAAGCTTCCCCTGCCTCTTTCCTTTTACTGAAGAGTAATATTTCAAAATGTCCTAACATTGAAGCATTCAACATAGCCTTATCGGACCAGGATGAGGTCGTTGAATTCGTGGAGTTCCCGGGATCGTATACTGAGTATAGCACAACGGAGCCGGAACAGTTTGAGGGAGAGCCATGGTTTACTACTACGCCTCATAATAAAATTTTGATTACCGCAAAGCCCGGGGACAAACTATTGGAGAGATATGCCGAAATGGTGACAATTATCAAAATTGATGTTGAAGGCGCTGAGATCAGGGTCATAAGAGGATTAAAATATTATCTTGATAAAATGAGCCCGGTCGTTGTCATGGAATTTCTTTCGGCCAAAAGGAATAATGCCAGTCACCGGGAAGCTGATAACTTATTACGATCTTTGGGTTACTCAGCATACAGGATTGGCGATAGCGGGGAATTGTTTATTTTGGATGAATCAGCCAACGATTATATTGAAAATTCCGATATTGAATCAGATAATATCGTTTATCGCAAACAAAAAACATAGGCATTAATACTATGGATGCAAAAAAATATATACTCGATCAGTCAGTGGCTGAAAAAAAACTCCGCCGGATGGCCCTCGAAATAATAGAAGACAACCTGGATGAGAAAAGTATCATCCTGGCAGGTATCCGGGAAAGCGGAAGCGTAGTCGCTAAATGTATTCAGCAAATACTGGCTGAAACATCTTCCCTGCAAACAGAGCTTATCGGGATATCCCTGGATAAACGGGATCCCAAAGAAGTTACACTTAACAGGACAATGGATTTCAACGACCGGGTGATCATCATCGCAGACGACGTGGCCAACAGCGGTAAAACATTGTTATATGCACTAAAGCCCTTTCTTGATTTCCAGCCTAAAAAAATACAGGCGTTGGTACTGGTTGGCCGTAGCCACAATTCTTTTCCCGTTCATCCCGATTATGTGGGACTTTCTATTGCTACAACTTTACAGGAACACATTTATGTAGAAGTAAGCCAGGATAAAGTATTGGGCGCTTATCTCAAATAAAATACATGACCCACCCCGGTGTGACTAAAGCATTTGTCAAATCCTGCTAATTTTATTCCTGCGGTGCATCAGCTATACGAACGGGATTGTCTTTCCTCATAATAAGTATAGCTTGCAGATATGGGATCTTTCTTTCATACCATCACAGAGGAAAACAAACTGACCCTTAATAAACCCCCGGGCGCGGATGTGGTATATTATTCAGAACTTAACGACTGGTTTACCAGTAATGCTTTTCGCAGTTTCAGTCTCAAATACGTAGTCAATCGTTGCATTTATTATAAAGTAGGAAATAAAGAGCATGCCGTGAATGAAGGTAATTTCCTGCTCGCCTGCCAGCAACCCGATGTCAATGCTTATTTTGATTCAAAAAAGACAGTAAAGAGTATCTGTATTGATATTTGCCCTGCTACAGTGGCCGAGGCTTTTACAGTAATGACTACGCAAAACAACCCGGATTTTGATAATTATCTGGCAGGATATTTTAAAACGCCTGAATTCTTTGAAGCAGTTTATCCTGTTGGGGCTGCTACATTTAGTAATAAGCTGAATGATCTTGTAACGGCCGTTTCCAGCGGCCAGGCGCATGAGCTTGTTGACAAGGAATGGTTTCTTGACCTGGTTGAAAAGATCATTTTTCATGAATATGGAAATTACCTGGCGCTGAATGGTATCCGGTCGGTAAAGCCGGAAACAAGAAAAGAAATATTGCGACGGCTTACGATTGCCAGGCGATATATGAATGATGATTTTATCCATATTGATGAAATAAACCAGGTGGCGGCTTATTGCAATATGTCTGAGTTTCATTTTTTCCGTTCTTTCAAACAGGCTTTTGGAATATCCCCGTACCAATATTTATTAAATAAGCGTCTGGGGCTGGCTAAAGAGCTTGTCCTGGCCGGATGCTTATCCATAACTGACATTGCTTCACATTGTAATTTCCCGGATGTATTTACGTTCAGTAAAGCGTTCAAGCGTCAATTTGGTGTGGCGCCTTCAAGGTTTTCCGGGATAAACGGCCCTGAATAATTACCGTTCATCTTCATTCTTCTGCGTTCAGCAAGCAAGCAGCTTATGACAAACGTTTTGACCGGAGTATAACTATTTTTGCAGCAGTACCTATTGTGCTGTTGAATGAAAAATGTGATTACCCATGATCAAAACGATCCTTATCGAAGATGAAAGATTAATAGCCGAAGAATTCAAAAAGATATTGCGGCGGGTCCCTGTTGAGACAGAATTGAGCCGCACGTTCGGTACCGTCAGGGAGAGTATTGAATACCTTTCAGTAAGCGAGGCGCCGGATCTTATTTTTTCCGATGTACAATTACCGGATGGTTTATCCTTTGACATTTTCAATAAGATTACTGTTCCCTGCCCGGTCGTTTTTATTACGGCCTATGATGAATTTATCATCAACGCGTTTGAACATAATGGCATTGGATATCTCTTAAAGCCTGTTGATGATAGTGATGTCGAAAAAGCCCTGGTGAAATATAAGGCGTTGGAAAGCCACTTTAACAGTTATCATTCTTTTGTCAGGAACTTCGGCCCGAAAAAGAGATCGAGATTGATGGTAAAGAAAGGCATTGAAAATATAGCCCTGAAGAACGAAGACATTGTGCTTATTTATACAGAGGATAAACTGGTATTTGCTATGGATAAAGAAGGCAAAAAGTATATAGTGGATAAGAAACTGGGAGAGCTGGAGCTTGAATTGGATGCAGGTCTTTTTTTCAGGGCCAACCGCCAGTATATCGTCAATGTAGAATTTATAAAAGGGTATAAGACCTATGACAGGGTGAAATTGCAGGTTGACCTGTTACTGCCGGGTTTGAATCACCATATCGTGATCAGCCAGGAAATGGCGCCTTTTTTCAGAAAGTGGATCAGCGAACTCTGACATCATCATCATTTATATTTATTCATTTCTGTATGCGAAAAATAATTTTTTCGGTGATCATCTTTTTTGTTTTCACCCGGTGTTCATCCCAGTCAAGCACGCCAAAAATGTTCCGTGATAATATAACGCATCAGACTTACAGCCATACTTCTTATGACCAGGTATATGATACAAAAGCCTGGCAGTTTGATGCAGGCGCCCCTGTTCGTTCAACGCCGTTGATTGATAATAAGACGGTTTATTTTGGGACGGCCGGGGGAACATTTTTCGCCATTGATAAAAAGACCGCGGCAATAAAATGGCAATACCATACCGCTAAGGCTATTCACTCTTCGGCAGCCTGCCAGGAGGGTAAAATTTATTTCTCAGATAACGGGCAAACACTATACTGCTTAAATGAACTGAGCGGGCAATTGAACTGGAAAATGAAACTTGGGGAAAAGCTTTCCTATCCCTGGCGGTTCGATTATTATTATTCATCGCCTGTTTTATATCAAAACAAATTATATATCGGCAGCGATGATGGTTACTTGTATGCGGTCAATGCAAAAGACGGAAAGATCGTTTGGAAATTCAAAACGACCGGGTTAGTAAGAAGTACGGCGGCTATCTCCAATGACATGATTTTTATAGGGGATTCGGAAGGAGTTTTTTATTGTCTTGATATGAAGGGTAAGGTAAAATGGACCTTTAAGGTCGTCGGTCAGCCGGTTGACCCCGTTCCATTTGGGTTTGACAGGAAGGCCATCCTGGCAGCGCCGGTCATTACCCAGGGTAAAATAATCTTTGGAGCCCGGGATGGATACTTATATTGTTTGGATGCCAATGATGGAAAGCAACTGTGGACGGTCAATCATGTTATCTCCTGGATTATTTCTACTGTGGCTGTTAAAGATACGTTTGTGATAACGGGTACTTCAGATAAAGCATTTGTGCAAGCGGTGAGTCTGAATACCGGCAAAGAGATCTGGAAATTCCAGGGAACCCAGGCCATCTGGTCCTCACCGCTTATTAATAATGACAAAATCTATGAAGGCTGTTTCGACGGGCAGTTATTTTGTTTGGATCTGAAAACAGGCAAACGGATTTCTCAATTTGCCACGAATGGGATTATTCTTTCTTCGCCGGTACTGGATGATAGCTTACTGTATATAGGGTCTGATGATGGTCATTTGTATGCCCTGAAAGGCCATTTGCCTGTTCAAAAGGTGACGAAGGAAAGCTATGTATATTATGATGCTAAAAAAGTAAATGCCTATTTTCATAACGGCGCCGATGTAAGGATCAGGAATTATCTTCGCAACAATGGGTTTAAAGTCATTAATACCGACACATTGCTCAACGTTTTATCGGCCGCATCGCCTGCGGGCAAGACTATCGTGTATGCAACAGATATTTTTACAAAGGCCACTATTAGGGATGGTAAAAGTTCTTTGATCAGGCAATTTCTTGATCATGGGGGAAGAATAATCTTATTGGGCAACAACCCTCTTTTTTATGAGACAGATGAAGCAGGGCAGGAAATTACTGCTTTGGCTGATCGCCGTATTGATTCCGTGCTCAGTCTTGACTATGGCCCTACCGACACCCGTGCTTTTGGAGGTTTGTTCCCTGGTTTTGTCAACGAAAAAGGGAAATACTGTGGATTACCGGAGAGGTGGGTTTCCACTTTTGGAATCGATAAAAGAAAAGTAGATATAGTGCTGGGTGAAAATGAAAATGGAGAGGCTTCGGCTTACGTAAAAAAATATAGTAATGGGGGCGAGCTTGTCCAGGTGTATATGCATGCGGAGATCCCGGTGAATTTAGATGCTATTATTAAGCTAGCTGAATGGAAACTGGACTAGTTTAATGTTTCATGCGAAAACGAGAAATCCCGCTAAGTCGCAACAATTTTCGTGTGAAATCAAAAATATAACGCATAAGCACTGAATTTCCCTTTGCTGTCAATCATTAATGCCGGGGCGGGACATTTGAAAGCATTTAAAAAAGTAAAGACAGTCCTTAGCCACTTCTTATTAGTCCGGATTTTTGTGAAGTCAATATCCGGGGCGATATAAAACTGGCGTTTCCTCGAGATATCCGAACGATCTATTTCATTGCCGGTATTGTCGAGCCATTTGTTTTCGAAACCTCCATACATTCCATCGGCGCCATAACCGGCTGCTATATTCAACCAGGCCGGCCAGTTGCTGTTATGGGATAAAAAAGAGTGCAGGTTGATGCTGAACCAATAGGTTTGGGCATTGTAATCTTTCAGCATTCTTTCGTACCATGTTTTTCCGAAAAGATCATCGGATCGTTGTTCAAGAACGGGATCGCCATAGTTTTTTCTATGAAAGGAGAATTTATATTGAATGCGCTCTTCCTTCCATAAAGCCTGTTGCCCTATAAAAAGTCCCGAACCAACGGTATTGGCAGCCATATCACCCCAGCTCCATCCCCATTGGGCGGAATGACCATCGAGGAACTCAATAGCTGTTAAATAGAAAATACTGCTTAGCCCGCCGATCCATACGGCTTTTTTTTGAGGTAGACCCGCCCATTTCCACATAGCAGCCGAAACTTTGCCGGCATTATAGGCTGTCCAGGCGTGACCTGCTTTGTCTACCTGCAACCATTCTCCGTCATCGTTGAATGTATGAAAACTACTTCTTGGGTAGTTTTTATACCAGGCCTTATTTAATATAATAAGTGAGCCGCCATAGCCGGCAACGTTTACACCCGTGACAAGCCAGAATCGTTGGTGGTTAACAGGCTGATGAATATTCAGTGGTTGAGGTTTGATTCCGGGTCCCGGGGTAACTGTTATAGACGCTGAATCTTGCGCCAATAAAGAAATGTGAAATAAAACAGCGCATAGGAAAATGCTGAGTTTTGTAAGGAACGCTGAAGAGGATGATACTACAGACGATGGTAGTAACGATGCCGGTAACCCCATAAAACAAAAATACGATTACTTAATCTTTTCAGTTTTTAAAAGTAAAATTCAATAACTTTCGCCTCGTTTATATAACGTTAACTTTTCGTTTTATGGATGCAGCAATACAGGAAAAAATAAATACCTGGCTCAACGGTGGGTTTGACCAGGCGACCAAAGACGAGATAACCCGTTTGAAAAAAGAAAAGCCGGATGAATTAACGGATGCCTTTTACCGCAACCTGGAGTTTGGTACCGGTGGTCTTCGCGGTATCATGGGAGCAGGTACTAACCGGATGAATAAATATACGGTGGGAATGGCGACGCAGGGTTATGCTAATTACCTGAAACAATCTTTCCCGGATGAACAGGTGAAAGTAGCGATCGCTCACGACAGCCGTAATAACAGCCGGTTCTTCGCAGAGACTACGGCCAATGTATTTGGTGCGAATGGGATCAGGGTTTTTTTATTCGAAGCTTTGCGGCCCACACCGGAATTATCGTTTGCTATTCGTTACCTGGGTTGCCAGGGCGGGGTAGTTTGTACGGCTTCGCATAATCCCAAAGAATATAATGGTTATAAAGCTTATTGGAACGATGGCGGACAATTAGTGCCGCCGCATGATAAGAACGTGATCCGGGAAGTAGAAAAGATCGGCAGCGTGAACGATGTAAAGTGGACTGGTGGCGAAGAAAATGTGACGATCATTGGTAAAGAGGTGGATGAAGAATATATCAAGATGGTGAAGGGACTGAGCGTGTACCCCGATGTGATAGCGAAACATAAGGACCTGAAAATAGTCTACACCCCGATTCATGGTACAGGTATCATGCTGGTACCGGAAGTACTGAAGCGTTTTGGCTTTACTAATGTTAATATAGTAGAGGAGCAAAGTAAGCCGGACGGAAATTTTCCCACGGTGATATATCCCAATCCTGAAGAGAAGGAAACGATGAGTATTGGGTTGAAAAAAGCAAAGGAACTCGACGCGGGTATTTTACTTGGTACAGATCCGGATGCCGACAGGGTAGGTATTGGTATAAAAAATAATCACGGGGAATGGGTGCTGATGAATGGCAACCAGACAGCGGTACTGGCTTTTAATTATATCATCGAAGCAAGAAAAACAAAAGGTATTGCGAGGCCGAATGATATGGTGATTACCACGATCGTCACTACCGGTATGATCAACCGTATTGCGGAAAAGAATGGGGTGAACTGTTACAACGTGCTGACTGGTTTTAAATGGATCGCGGAATTGATAAGAGAGAAAGAAGGGAAAGAAAATTATGTGATTGGCGGGGAAGAAAGTTTCGGTCTCATGATCGGCGATAAGATCCGGGATAAAGATGCTGTAAGTGCTGTAGCCATCCTGTGCGAAATGGCGGCTTATGAAAAAGAAAAGGGGAGGGCATTGTTCGATAAGCTGCTCGACCTGTATGTTGAATATGG
Organism: Bacteroidota bacterium; assembly: GCA_030706685.1. Lineage (GTDB taxonomy): Bacteria > Bacteroidota > Bacteroidia > Chitinophagales > Chitinophagaceae > VBAT01. The sequence goes on along the minus strand of JAUZOA010000012.1, from coordinate 42,020 downwards.
TTTTTATAAGGAAGACCTGATTTCCATTACCAAAAAAGGAATGGATGGACAGCAGCAGATAGCCGCGATGATGGAAAGTTACCGGGCCAATCCTCCAAAGGTGATCAATGGATCAGATGTAACGCAATTGCTGGATTACCAGTTGCAGAAAGGTAAGAACCTGAAAACAGGAGAAGACTGGGCGATCAAATTGCCGAAATCGAATGTGCTGCAATTCATACTGGCGGATGGAAGTAAAATATCTGCCCGTCCTTCGGGAACAGAACCCAAGATCAAATTCTATTTCAGTGTGAATACAAAGCTGCATAGTGCCGCTGATTTTGATAAAGTGAATAAACAGTTGGATGAAAAGATAAAAGCGATCATTAAGGATATGAAGCTGTGATTTTTTTGCATTTCCAATGGTGGTTTTTTCAGTATGAGAGAGAATGGTGACGAATAAAAATGATTTTCAGAAAACCATATGATTCTCGCTTTTTCTCTTTGTCCTCTTAGCCTATCTTGCGCCATCTTATGAGACCAGTAGAAGATACATACCGTCATAAAGGGCTAAGAAAAAAACTCGTGGATACAGTCAGGGGCAAAGGTATTACCGATGAAAAGGTATTGGATGCTATTGGGAATATTCCCCGCCATTTTTTCCTTGATTCTGCATTTGATGAAGTAGCTTACGAGGACCGTTCTTTCCCGATCGGGGAGGGACAAACCATATCACAGCCCTACACGGTCGCCTATCAAACGCAGTTGCTGGAAGTGAAACCCTTTGAAAAAATACTGGAAATAGGAACCGGTAGCGCTTACCAGGCCGTCGTATTGGCGCTAATGGGGGCGCAGGTTTATACAATAGAAAGGCAAAAGAAGCTGTTTGAAGGAAACAGGAATTTTGCTTTTCTTAAAAAATATCCTTCCATTAAATTCTTTTACGGTGATGGCTATGAAGGCTTACCTACTTATGCGCCTTTTGATAAAGTATTGATCACTGCCGCAGCGCCGGAGATACCACAGAAACTGATACAACAATTAAAAACTGGCGGGATGATGGTTATCCCTCTTGGATCCGGAGAGGTACAACAAATGCGGCGTATTACAAAACTGGGGAACGATAAATTAAAAGAAGAAGTTTTCGATAATTTCTCTTTTGTGCCAATGGTAGGAGGGAAAAAGGGGTGAAGTGTTTATCGTTTAAGGGTTATAAAGGTTTAAATCGTTTATAACCCTTGAACGATTATCACTACAAATGAATCGCCTCCCCATACGCCACCTCTATCGCATCTTTCACACTTTCGCTGATGGTTGGGTGAGGATGTATGCTGTTCAGTACTTCATGATAGGTGGTTTCTAATTTTCTGCCCACTACTGTTTCAATGATTATCTCGGTTACATTGTAGCCGATCATGTGGGTACCCAGCCATTCACCGTATTTGGCATCAAAGACCACTTTGATGAAACCTTCCAAATGCCCGGCTGCAGAAGCTTTGCCGCTGGCGCTGAGGGGGAACTTGCCCACTTTCACTTCATAACCTGCATCTCTTGCCTGTTTTTCCGTATAACCCACAGAAGCGATTTCGGGAACACAATAGGTACAACCCGGTACGTTGTTATAATCCAATGGTTCTGGTTTATGATTGAATTTTTTCTCATTGAAGCCGATCGCTTCTGCGCAAATGATCCCTTCCTTACTCGCCACATGCGCTAATGCCTGGCCGGGAGCGCAGTCACCGATAGCATAAATGCCGGGAATATTGGTCTGGTAATATTTGTCAACCAGTATTCGTCCTTTGTCGGTTTTGATACCCATTTCTTCCAGGCCAATTCCTTCGATGTTGGCAGATATGCCGACAGCGCTTAGTAAAATATCGGCTTCCAGTATCTTTTCACCATCGGGGGTTTTTATTTTCGCTTTTACACCATTGACGGAAGTATCCACAGAGGTTACTTCACTGCTTGTCATGATATCAATACCCTGTTTCTTCAGGTTTTTCTCCAATTCTTTGGATATTTCTTCATCTTCTACAGGAACTACTCTTGGCAAAAATTCAACAATGGTCACTTTTGTTCCCATGCTATTATAAAAATACCCGAATTCAACTCCAATTGCCCCGCTGCCCACAACGATCAGTGATTTTGGCTGAGAAGGAAGATTCATGGCTTCGCGGTAGCCGATGATCTTTTTGCCATCTATTTTCATGCTGGGCAATTCACGGCTCCTGGCGCCGGTGGCCAGGATAATATGTTTGGCTTCCACAGTTTGCTTTTTGCCATCGGTACCGGTTACTTCTATTTTCCCTTTCCCGGTGATTTTGCCAACACCCATTACCACGTCAATCTTATTTTTTTTCATCAGGAACTGGACGCCACGGCTCATTTTATCTGCTACGCCGCGGCTTCTTTTAATCACAGCCGGGAAATCGGGTTTGCCGCTGGCTTCAATACCGAAGTCCCTGGCATGTTTGATATATTCATTTACCTGGGCGCTTTTCAATAATGCCTTGGTAGGAATGCAACCCCAGTTCAGGCAGATACCGCCGAGGCTTTCTTTTTCAATGATCGCTGTCTTAAATCCTAACTGTGATGCGCGGATAGCTGCCACATAACCACCGGGGCCGCTGCCGATCACGACTACATCGTATGCCATGTTTAGTTGATTAATTGATAAGTAAATAGACCTGTTTCGGTCGGGTTTTTCAATAATGAGGTGCGAAGTTATTTGAAAACAGGGAATTGGGCAAGAGTTGCCAGCCTTTGCAGGCAGAGTTGTCAACTATTATGTCTCTTGCAAGACTAGTAAGGTTGATAACTCTTTAAAAAATATTTTAATCTTTTTTTAATCTATATCTTAGTATTGCGTTATCTTAGAGACCGCCTCAGACATTCTGCGATCCTTAATCCTTTTGAACACACCTGTAAAAGAATACTTCAATTTTCGTCAAACCTTGGCATAGGGCAACTATTGCAAAAACAATAGTTGGTAGTCCGGTTATTGAACCGGCTAAGATGATTTTGTCTATAGCAGATATCCAATACCGCGTGTATCGCCAAACCATTCCTGCCCGGTAGTTATTCAATATATGAGGTTAAACCATTTCAGTTTAAATAAAATGCTATACTATGAGACAGGCACTTTTCGTACTGCTATTGCTGGCGGCTGCTATTGCCAGTTATTGTCAAAACCCTGACGAAGAATTAAAAAAGCTACGGAAGAAAAGAATTACAAATTATGCCATTACCGGGTCAATGATGTTTCTTTCTGGGGCAGCCGACGGGTTAAACCAGGCATTGATGTACCAGTATGACGGGTTTAAAAAAGTGTTTCCCCATTCCAATGATCAATTCTGGAAACCTTCATTAAGCGGCGCCAATAAATACAAGAATGGCGACCCTAAAGAGGGAGCAAAATTTCCGGGCAGCCGTACATGGCTGGTATTCCTGACGGATGGATATCACCTGACACGATTTATCGATCATCTTTTTATGACGGGAGCCGTCGCCGTGAAAATATCCGGTTGCGAAAAAAAGAAGTGGTATGCCTATTTGCTTGAGGCTGCCGGATACTGGCTGGTCAACAGGGCAGGATTTTGCGTGGTGTATAATCGTTTAAAATGTTATCCTTAAAAAAACAGATATAACCCGTAAGATTTGCTGATCAAATAACTGATTTTCCAGGAGAAGAGACCTTATAGGACAGGCCTGTTTTGTCAATTATCCTTTCCTCCAACCTTTTGTCAAAAGAAAGCCGGCGAATGGCCAAATTAGTTTGATCTTTCATAAAATCACTACTACTATGCGCCGGATATTTTTTTTATTCAGCATTGCCATCATTTGTTTTCAATGGGTAAAAGCACAGGATCTGTTTATGCCGCGTGATATACAGAATGCTTTTAAAAAAGGCACCCGCTCGCCGGATGGGAAACCCGGCAAAAATTACTGGCAGAATCATGGGCGATATACAATTGATATTAGTGCCATGCCGCCTGACCGGAACATCAAAGGCAGTGAAACGATCACATATTTTAATAACAGCCCGGATACCATCCGGAATCCTTCAATAAAACTTTTTCTCAATATTCATAAACAAGGAGCGCCGCGCAACAATGGAGCGTCGCCTGATTATCTTACTTCAGGGGTTCATATCGACAAATTTGCTGTGAACGGGCAAACAAGAACGTTCCGGGATGATCCCTTTGTATTTACAAATGTTGGCGCACGTCTTCCGCAGCCATTGGCGCCACATGACTCCGTACAACTTTCTTTTGACTGGCATTATCAAATATCACTGGAGAGCGGCCGTGAAGGAATGATTGATTCCACTACTTATTTCTTAGCTTATTTCTATCCCAGGGTAGCAGTATACGATGATTATAATGGATGGGATCGTATGAATTTTATGGAGTCGCATGAGTTTTACAGCGATTTCAATGATTATACTGTTACGATAAATGCCCCGAAGAATTATATCGTTTGGGGCACAGGAACCTTGCAGGAGCCTGAAAAATTATTGCAGCCAACTTTCTTAAAACGATTCAGGGAATCGCTTACTTCCGATCAAACCATACGCATTGTTACCAAAGAGGACCTTGCCGCCAAAAACGTAACAACGCAAAATGCAGTCAATAGCTGGCAGTTCCGGGCAACGAATATCCCGGATATGGCTTTTGGTCTCAGCGATCATTTTAACTGGGATGGTACCAGTGTAATCGTAGATGATGCCACTAAAAGAAGGGCCAGTGCGCAGGCAGCTTATAATGACACGGCTGCCGATTATCACCATGTAGCGCAGTATGCAAGACATTCTCTTGATTGGCTATCGCATAATTGGCCGGGTGTTCCTTATCCTTATGAAAAAACAACCGTGTTCCAGGGTTATGCCGGAATGGAATATCCCATGATGGCAAATGATGAAACTTATGGAGACACTACATTCTCCCGTTTTGTAGCCGAACATGAGATCGCGCATACCTATATGCCATTCTATATGGGGATCAATGAAACCCGCTATGGTTTTATGGATGAAGGATGGGCCACCACTTTTGAGATATTAATCGGGCGGGAAGACCTGGGGGTGGAAAAAGCGGAAGGATTTTATAAGCAATTTCGTGTAGGCGGATGGATCAATAACCCTTCTTCCGATGAACAGCTACCCATTGTTTTGCCCGGCGATGCATTAACCGGCGGTGGTTTTGGTAACAACGAATACGGAAAAGCTTCTTTAGGCTACCTGGCTATGAAAGATTTGCTGGGTGATGAATTGTTTAAAAAATGCCTGCAGGAATATATGCGACGCTGGAACGGCAAACACCCTCTTCCCTGGGATTTCTTCAATACTTATAGTGATGTCGCCGGTAAGAACCTGAACTGGTTCTGGAACAACTGGTTCTTTGGCAATGGATATATTGATTATGCCCTGGATGACATAAAAAAATCACACAAACGCTATAACATTTCTATCAAAAATATCGGTGGCTTCTTTGCGCCGGTAGATGTAGTTATTAAATATACTGATGGTAGCATCGATACTAAACATCTTACCCCTTCTGCCTGGGAAAAAGATCCGAAGCAAACTATGGTAGTCATTAAGACTGCAAAGAAGATTGAATCGGTAAAATTAGACGGCGGAATTTTCATGGATGCTGACCCCAGTAATAACAGCACGCCGGCTGATCGCAAAGGGTTTTAAGGAATTTCACGCAACGGCACAGCGACGCAAAGATTTTTCGAATAATGTTACTCTTTTTGAGCCTGCCTTGCCATAGGCGGGGTGAAACTTAATTCCTAACTTTCCTTCCACATAATCATTTCTATGCGCACCATCTTATTCTTATTTCTCAATCTGCTGTTATTTAGTATTACAATTCAGGCACAAAATTTATTACCAACCCCCAGAAATATCCAGGCTGCTTATGATAAAGGCACCCGGTCCACTGATGGAAGACCGGGTAAGAATTACTGGCAAAACATAGCTTATTATGATCTCGATATTCATTTCTATCCTGCCACCCGTGTATTAAGCGGTACTGCCAATATCAATTATACTAATAACAGCCCGGATACATTAAAACAAATCTGGTTCAAACTATATCCCAATCTTTATAAAAAAAACGCGCCAAGACAATCTAACGTGGATATCGCGGATCTTAGCGATGGTGTCGTCATTGACCAATTATCCATCAATGGGGAGCCTGCTGATATATCCCGGTTGAGGATTGATAATACAAATATGTCGACAAGGATTACCCCGCTGATGCAGGGGCAAAAGATCCAATTCAGCATCACCTATCATTATACGCTCAACAAGGGTTCGCATATTCGCACAGGCGAGATAGAACCCGGCGCTGATTTTGTCGCTTATTTCTTTCCGAGGATTGCTGTTTATGACGATATTGACGGATGGAATCAATACCCCTATAATGGCAATCTTGAATTCTATAATGATTTTTGTCATTTCTCCGCGGCTATCACGGTTCCGGCCAACTTTGTAGTATGGGCTACAGGCGACCTGAAGAATGGGAGCGATGTGTTATCACCCATTTATTACCAACGATTGCAACAAGCCGGAATAAATGATGCCATCATGAATATCATTGACAGCAGTGATCTTAAGAAAGGGAATATCACGGCCACAGGTAAACTGCAAAATACCTGGCATTTTGATGCGGATGATGTCACTGATTTTGTATTTGCTGTCAGCGATCATTATGTATGGCAATCTTCCAGCCTGGTGGTAGACCCTGCTACGAAGAGAAGGACAAGAACGGATGCCGTTTTCAATCCCAAACACAAGGATTATTTCAAAGTAGCCGCAGATGCAAGAAAAACGGTGGAAGCCATGAGCTATATTTTTCCTGCGTGGCCCTATCCTTACCCGCATGAAACTGTTTTTGATGGCCTTGACCAGATGGAATACCCTATGATGGTAAATGATAACCCTCTTGAGAATCGTGCTGAAAGTATCGAACTGACCGATCATGAAATCTTTCATACGATGTTTCCTTTTTATATGGGCATTAATGAAACAAAATATGCCTGGATGGATGAAGGATGGGCTACCATCGGCGAGTGGCTGATCTCGCCGGTAATAGACAGCAGTCTTGTGGACGAATACGGTATAGCGGCCACTGCTTCCAATGCAGGTAAGGAGACTGATCTTCCCATTATCACGCCCAGTACGGAAATAAACCGCAGCTATTTTACCAACAGTTATCCAAAGCCCGCGATGGGCTACCTGTATATTAAAGATTACCTGGGTAATGAACTTTTTACTCAGGCGCTCCATAATTATATTTCGGGCTGGCAGGGGAAACATCCTTTACCTAATGATTTTTTTTATAGCATGAACCAGGGAGCCGGTAAAGACCTTAACTGGTTCTGGAAAAAATGGTTTTTTGATAATGGCATACCCGACCTGGCCATCAGTTCAGTAAAAAAGAAAGGCAATAAATTAGTTGTGATCATTACTGCTAAGGGAAGTAAACCTGTTCCGGTTGATCTTACTATCTATTATAATGATGGTACCCGGGAAAAAATGCATCAAAGTATAGCTGCCTGGGAAAAGGGAAACAGCAGTACGACGATCACGGTCAAAGCTGCAAAACAGGTAAACAAACTGGTACTCGGTGATCCACATACACCTGATAGCAACCCAAAGGATAATGTATATGAAATGAGGTGAAACTTATAAGATCTTTTTCTGATTCACACATGCCTTATAAATGCAAACCTTATAGGTTTAGCCTACCGGCTAAAAAGACTATCACATTATTTATCGTAAAACTCCTTAGGAAAAATCAGTTAGCAGCTATTATTTGATAAAAATCAGATGGGCTCAGAACACTTCATGTCATTATAGACAATATCTTTTGCCCGTTAACAATTTTTGCCCAAATCGATTTGTAAAAAAGGAGCCTGCGGAAACGCAGGCTTTTTTGTAACCTGTTTCACAGGTAAAGAACTTGCTATGGTATAGGAGCATCGCCAACCATGGATAGTGTCATTCTAACATTTAATCATTATTATGAAGAATCAATAGGGAATTCCCCTTATTTGGTAAATATTGTTGATAACTCGGTCCAGCCTGTAAGTGAAACGATAATATATTAGCGGGTCAACAATTTTAGCCGAATCGATTTGTACGATAAAGAGCCTGTTCAACCAGGCTCTTTGTTTTTTGGGAAAGTGTTTCACAGTTCAAAAGTTGTTATCATTTCTGTCGTGCCTCTTCAATGGCCGAATCATTCAGCTCCGAAAAAGGGATTGCCAACCTTTTGGACATCATCACTGGTTGGGTAAGACACTTTTAAAGACTGGCAACCCTTTTATCCACAGCAATCGTACCCGTAACGGCAATTTTTATTTTTTAATATAACCAAACAAACCATGTGTTTCGTCGTGCGGACCTGCGGCAAAGAACAACCAGTTAGGATCAATCGTGGTAGCAGTAGCCGGCGCAAATGAAATAGCCCACAGTCCGTCTATATGAACCGGGTGACCATCATTAACACGAAGATGATCAATAAACTCACCATCGCTGTTATAAGCATTAATCCGTCCATCACCAAAATTCCCAATCAGGATAACATTATGCAGATCATTGTGATTATCTCCATCGCCATGACCATCTCCGTCACCATGGCCATCACGGTTGCTATTGGCAGACCTGTTATTGTCATTATCTCCATGTCCTTCATGGCCATGCCCGTGTTGAATGAAACTAAGGAAGCCATCCGGCGCCATTGCTACCCCCCAGGGTGCATTCAGTTCGCCTCCTGTAGTAAATCGTTTGACCAATGTTCCGTTCGGCCGGAATATATCCACGAATCCCTTGCCATGTCCTGTTTCTTCGTCCCCATTATCTCCAACTTTGGCATACATCACAAATAATTTGCCACCGACATTCTGAATATTGAAGGGTGCATACCCCCTGGGAAAATGTAAACCCCTGAAAGGTTTTGTAAATACCTGGACCCAATTCCTGTCAAACACATCAATTTTGTGTGTACGGAAGTTGGCGGCATATATAAAAGTATCAGTGCCATCTGCGGCTATGGCAAGGCCGGTATAAGATGAATTAGCCGATTTGTCCAGCATCTTTACCGCAGCGTTTCCTGCATTCCAGGCAGAAATGATTCCATCATCTCCGACAAAAATAAACCGGGCCGCGTTGCCATTGGGAAGTTTGAAGCCTGTACCGGCATTAAATACAACACCTGTTGGATGTCCCCCGGCCACTGAGTCGTGTGTTGGGATTGTAACGGGCGGCCTTACATCATTACCAGATGTATTATAAATCACGCTTAGCCCGGCACCATTAGCAGATACCCAGTCGGGTCCTGATGGCGCAAATGCCATTCCCCAGGCATTGATAAGCCTGGGATCGACCCTTACTGGTTGAAATTCATTATCACTTCCTACCAGGTTGACCTGTACCAAATCTTTTAATTGATTAGATCCGCCCTCTCTCGCCGCAGATGCATCCGTAGCAGCTATATCTCCTGCCGTATCAGGCTTATTAGCCGCTTTTTCAATGTTTTTTTGGCAGCTGGTGGTAATGAACAGCAAACAGGCAATCGCCCAGCCGCAATGAATAGCGCTGGTAAAAATCTTTCTCATATTGAATTGATTTTAGGTTAACAAATAGACATCCCTCAGAAATATTTTGAATTTTTATTCCTGCATTTTGCTATAAGACTTATTGGTCGGATTAACGTCCGGGTGGAATTACTGTGGATGTATTCTGATCGTGGGTAGTTCCGGAATAGTTGCCACTGACGGAATTTTTCATTTTAAAACAATATAAATGCTGCGTTACCGGATGCAAGCAAATTTTTTAAGTGGCTCATGCCGGATGAAAGAAACATCCCTGTTATTTTCCCCAACCCATACCGGCTATGGTTCAGTTCATTCCTTTGCTTCTTTGCTAACAGTTATAATCCCTTCAATTTGCCGGCCTAAACCATTTCTATGCAAAAGTTGATCATAACGACGTTCTTTTATTTTTTGGCGGTCATCACGCAGGGCCAGTCAAAAACGGTGGGCAATTCTTTACCCACAGACCCTGCTAAAATGACGATGGCAGATATGCAAAAACTCGCCGCGATGACCCCGGCAGAACAACAAGCTTTCAAAACTCAAATGCTGAAGGCCGCTGAAGAGAAATTAAAGAAATCAGCAAAGAATGCAAACCTTGTTATTGATGAATCTGTGTTGCCGACTACCCCGGTAGTGGCGCCTGTAAAAGACATAACACGATTGTCTTCACTGCCTTCCGTTCCGCCTTCCCGGCAAGAGCTATTATCGCAAACAGCTAAGATGGAACTTGCGTTAAAAAAAGTTCTTGACCCGCAAACCGTTCAGCAGGCGGAATCATTAGTAGCCGGCAAACCGGAAAAGGAAATACAAAATGCGGCAATAGCCAGTTGGTACAGTAATAAACCAGAAACCGCTTTATTACTTGGATTAAAGTTGGCTCAAAAAGACCCGGATAATATTATAAGATGGAATAATCTTGGCGCTTTATTCAATATGACCGGGATGGAAAACCGTGCCGTTCCTATTCTTCAATATTGCCTCGTGCAAAAACCCAATAGTACAACCGTATTGAATAATATCGGGCAGGCTTATCTCGGTATGGGCGACCTGGCCAAAGCAGGCCAATATCTTAGCCAATGCCTTGCGGCGGATGATATGCATCCCGAAGCCAATCATTCGATGGCGCTTATCAGTATGTTTGAAAATAATTATGATAAAGCTGCTCAATATTTCTCAAAAGAGATGGAAATAGCGCAGCGTCGTTCTTCCTTAGCACAATTGGGCAAGAGTGGCAGAAGGAACCAGGTCAACCTTGCAGAACTTCGTATGAGAAAAATGAAAAGGGAAGGGCGGGACAACAAGAATTTTTTTGATGAAATTCATCTCAGCCAGTTCGTTGTTCCCGATCTGCCTTTATCCACTGACGATACAAAGAAATATTTTGACGAACATGCCGGTTTCATGCAATCGCTACGGGATGAATTTATGTACTGGATGAATGCAGGCAACCTGACCGAAGAACAACGAAAGGCGGAAGGGAAAAAAATCTCCGGTATTTACAGCACTCTTGTTGATGAACTGGTAGTGGATCTCGGCAATACCTATATACCTCTTCTCAAATTATTTACCGATGAAGATATCAGTGAGTTAAAGCAGATGACAAATGACTATTATAAAAAATTGTCTGAAATAGCTTGCCCGCAGGCTCCGCTGGTACCGGGTGCCGGCGCTGATCTTGCGCTGGCCTACCAAAAAAAATGCTGCGACATGAAAAAACCTATCGCGGATAATTATGTAAGGGATTATAACAAATTTGTATCAGCAAGATTAAAACTGGTGCAGGGAAGATGGAAAGAATATATTAATGCTATGATCAGTATTGTGCAACTGGCGCCGGATGCCGGGAATAAAAAATTAGTATATACAGCGGTTGAGCAATATTTTTCATTTCTTATATCGGCCATACAGGCAGCCGTGATGGAAGGTTCGCCGCCAGAGTGTTATACAAAAATGACTACGGCACAGGCCGATGGCATTATTCAGTCCAATCACCAGTTTGAGATTACATGTCCTGATTGGCTGAAATTGAATCTCTCCCTGAAATATGCCAAACTCAAGCTCGATTGTGACGCGTTTAATATAGAAGCTGACGTATACAATGTTATCAATGCAGGCGCTAGTAAAGAATTCAAAACAGGTACTTCAACCTTGTATGTGGGAGCAGGCATTGATGGAAGTTTTTGGGGTGTTGCGAGCGGTGAGATCACGCAGCAGTTTTATATAGTCTTTGATAATAACAACCAGTTTTCCGATATAGGTATGCGCGGCGGCGCCAGCGGTCAATTGGTTGATGGCGCTATCGGCGCTGGGTTTGGCTACGACATTTCTTTGAATGGTGGTTTCAATAGCCAGGGCGGTGTAAAAAGCGAATGGATCAGTAAGTTTGAAAAGGGGTTGAGCTTTGTGACGAAGTAAGCTCCCAAGGGTTGTCAACCTTAGAAGTTCACCAACAGTCTTGTAGAGACTTTTCCAAGGTTGACAACTCTCAGGGAACGACCCGCTTGCCAAACGGCATCAAAGAAATTTCAATTAATTTAAAATGCTGGCGGCCCCATGGAATCCCGATAATGGTTATGCAAAGAAATATTCCCATTACAATATGTACCAAAGCGGTGTACCAGCCACCAAAAATTATCCAGATGATATTGCATAAGGTGTTCAGGCACCCCATATTTTGTGTATCGCTTACAACTCTTTTGCCAAATGGCCAGAGAACCAGACCGGCTATTTTGAAACATTGTATGCCCCATGGTATTCCAATAATAGTCAGGCACAAGGCGAGTCCGCCGATAACGTATCCAATTGCAGCAAACAAACCTCCGAAAATCAGCCATATTAGATTACCGATTATATTCATGGGATAAAGTTACATGGTTACAATACTTAAATTGTTGTATCCGGAATCTAAAAGACAGGGGTATACAAGCCTAATGGCAATCATCATACTCATTTATAATTCGCAGAAGCACTTCCACCTTCTTCTGATTCGATAGCATAAGCCCGGTTATAAAATACCCCTTGCTATTCTGTCTAATTTTATTCGCCAGGGCCGGGCAGTCTTCAACAATCTTACTCATCTTTTCATCAAAATTAGGGACCAGGTTGCGGCTGCCGGTATTCCAGGTCTGCAGCCTGTCATGAGTGGGTAAGGAAATAAAATACGAAAAATGATCCTGGCCATCGGTAGACTGCTTCTTTTGCTCAAATAACTCATACAATTTAATACGGGAGTTTTCTTTCGTCAGCATTTTCACAAAAAGGAGTTTTTCGGAACCATTAAGATCTATGTCGACCTTCTTGAGATAATAATGCTCATCGCCGACTGAGTAGGAGATGACACTGTCAATTGCAATCTTTTCTTCGGCAGCGCCATTTTTCAGGCTGATAAAATTTGAAGTACCATAGCCGGTTTCAAACTGGATAGATATTTCACCTTTTTTCACTGTCCCGTTCAGCAAGTGAACGACAGCTTCTTTTTTAAAGACATCATTGGGCGTATTGAAATAAGCAACCGGTTTGCAGCCAATCGCTGTAAGCGAGATAAAAAGCAGGTATTTTGAATGTCGCATAGTCAAAATTAGCTAATACCATTATATCTCAATTTTGACACTGGTTTTGAACCGGCAAAAGCTATTTTTTCGACAACGTTGAAGGCGGGATTGACTTTCTCCTGGTGAAAAGAAAAATGCCCCGGTATTACCGGGGCATAGCACAGTAAATCTAACCATGCTTTTTTCTTAGAGTAACGGTTATACAAATCACCAGAAAAAAAAGGGGGCCGAATGAAAATTCACCCCCGTCTCGAAGTCCAATATCCTATGAAAAACCAGGGCAATATTATTCCATATAGGGTATACGAATTATCACACTTTCGTGGGATTTTATAGAGACGGAATTGCTGTTTTCTTATAAAAAAATACCACTTTAAGGTTAGTGTTCATCTTGTGACGGGTAAAAGGGTAACAGGATTACGGCCAGTCACCCGGGTCAAAGAGGATCCGGAAAAAATGATTGGCGGGAATTATTTGCAATGCTAAGAAACGTTCAAAAATTGAGCGAAGCTGTCTCAAAGGATATTTATTTTTGCAACGATCCTGCCTTAAGCAGGACAAAAAATAAAAAAATGGTTTTCAGGCATTGGGTCTTAGCCCGTATATCCGGAAAGAAATTTTTCCTTTCTGACCTTTTGAGACGCCTTCTTTCCAAAACCCCAAAATAGACTGCCCGGCGGGATATAAAGCTGCAAATGTTTTATAATTCTTATCTTGAAATGTTTTATAATTTATCAAAACAATAAACAATGCCCGGGGAACCAGCTAATAAAGGCTTCAACGATGTTTTCCTGAAAATGCGTCTCAGGCACCGGATACTTATCAGTCTTGGCCTCGCCCTGCTGGCATTCCTGGTAATCTTCCGTGGCGGATCAAGTTGGTTAGTGAAGGCAATGATTATATGGAACGCATTTGCTTTTTCATTCATCCTTACCAGCTGGATGGTTTTCTTTACCCGTTCGGCGATACAGATGAGACAGCGTGCGCGCGAGGAAGACGGGAGCAGGATTGTTGTCTTCGCCATTATCCTCGTTTCCTGTTTTGCCTGTATGTTCGCGGTACTGATGTTGATACTTTCGAAGTATGTCGGAGATTCTCCCAAGATCATCTATGTACCGGTGGCCGTTCTCAGTATGTTATTTTCCTGGGTGGTGGTGCACACCACCTTCTGTTTTCACTATACACACCTTTATTATAGCGATGACCCCGCCGAACCGCATACCCATGCGGGCGGGCTCGAATTTCCCAGGGAAAAGAAACCCGATTTTCTCGATTTTGCCTATTTTTCTTTTGTCATCGGTATGACTTTCCAGGTATCCGATGTGGAAATCACATCAAGGCGAATCCGGAGGCTGGCCCTGGTTCATGGATTGCTTTCGTTCGGGCTCAACACCTTTGTAGTGGCGCTGGTGGTGAACCTGATCGCCGGATTGAAGAGTTAGGAGCCCCAAAGCCTTAGTTTCCAGGGAGGAATAATGGGCTGGCTCTTTGAGCGGGATGGAAAAAGAACGGCATCCTTTTAAATTTCCCATTCCTCATTTCTTATTTTTCATCCTGAATCCCTACCTTTGCGCCCCGTCCTGATATTTTGGGATGGCATTAAAACAGCGAATCATTATGGCAAGAGTATGTCAGGTTACAGGTAAAGTTCCGGTGGGTGGGAATAAAGTGTCTCACTCCAATATCAAGACCAAGCGTCGGTTTCTGCCCAACCTGCAGAAAAAGCGTTTTTACCTGGCCGAAGAAGATAAATGGATCACCCTCAAGCTGACGACAGATGCAATGCGCACCATTAACAAAAGAGGACTTTTTGTTGTGGTAAAAGAACTGAGGGCAAAAGGACAGCATATTTAATTGTTTATAACTTATGGTTTATCTTTTTTAGGTAATGATAAACTATAAACTCAATACCATAAACGTCTAACATGGCAAAGAAAGGAAACAGGGTGCAGGTAATTTTAGAATGCACGGAGCACAAGACCAGCGGTAAGCCTGGTACCAGCCGTTATATTACGGTAAAGAATAAAAAGAATAATCCTGAAAGATTGGAGTTGAAAAAATACAACCCGATCCTGAAGAAGATGACGATGCATAAAGAGATAAAATAATTTTGAAAAGTTCAATTGGGAAGTTGTGATTCCAAAATTTCCCGATTTCCAAATTCCAAAATATAAGTCATGGCAAAAGCAGCTAAAACCGCGATCAAGAAAGACCCTAAACAGGCAGCCGATTCCAAGAACTATACAAAAGTGATCAAGGCTATTCGCAGTCCCAAATCAGGCGCTTATACTTTCAAAGAACAAATAGTTCATAAGGACAAGGTAAAAGAATTCCTTGCCCAGAAATAAATTATTTCTCGTCCCTATTGAAGGCGATAATTAGATATTGTAAGCTGTCACGATTTCGGGGCAGCTTTTTTTGGCCCCAACCCCTAAAAGGGCTTTGAACATTCATTATTAAATTTTGAACTTCTTTTTAGGGGAGAAGTTTAATAATTCTCCGCCTGGGGCAGAGATAAGTATGGGATTATTCAACAAACTATTCGGAAAAAAAGAAAAGCAAAGTCTTGACCAGGGCCTGCAAAAAACCAAGGAAGGTTTCTTTGCCAAAATAACCAAGGCTATTGCCGGCAAGAGTACGGTAGATGAAGAAGTATTGGATCAACTGGAAGAAGCATTGGTAGGCGCCGATGTAGGCATTGATACAACTGTAAAGATCATCAGCAGAATAGAGAAAAGGGTCTCGAAAGATAAATACCTCAATGCATCAGAATTGAATAAGATGCTGCAGGAGGAAATTGAAGCAATGCTGGTAGATGCAGAGGAATCAAATTCTTATGCCTTTCATTCCGAGTTGCCTTATAAACCTTATATCATTTTAGTCGTAGGTGTCAATGGTGTGGGAAAGACAACTACTATTGGTAAACTGGCTTATAATTTTAAAGCAGCGGGCAAGAGCGTTTTGCTTGGCGCTGCGGATACTTTTCGTGCCGCCGCTGTGGACCAGTTGACAATATGGAGTGAAAGAGCAGGCGTCCAAATCGTAAAACAGGATATGGGCTCAGACCCTGCCGCTGTGGCTTTTGATACAGTTACGAGCGCTGTCTCCAAACAAAGCGATATTGTATTAATAGATACGGCTGGCCGCTTGCACAATAAAGCCCACCTGATGGAAGAGCTCAGCAAGATCAAAAGGGTAATTCAGAAAGTGGTACCCGGGGCGCCACATGAAGTGCTGCTGGTATTAGATGGGTCAACGGGGCAGAATGCGCTGGAGCAGGCCAAACAATTCACTGCAGCTACGGATGTAACCGCGCTGGCGATTACAAAATTAGACGGTACAGCCAAAGGCGGCGTGGTACTGGCGATCGCCAACCAATTTAAAATCCCTGTAAAGTTTATCGGGGTGGGAGAGAAGATGGAAGATCTCCTGGTATTCGACAAACATGAATTCGTTGACAGCTTGTTTAATCTGGAAAAACCATAGTATTATTCATCCCGGTTCCTCATAGAATTAATTTTTGCCCAGGTGCCGCCGCAACAGGCACAAGCTCTGGGATCTTCATATAACTCGTATTCGGTGCAAACTACAAGGCCTTCCCGTTGAAAAGAAACGGGTATCGAATTGGAGGGATAAGTATGGTTGTTTACCCGGATGCCCCACTGGGAACACGGCATACCGGATTGGGTGATTGTCACTTGTGTACAGCTATTTTGTTTATGACAAGCCGCGAACAATGTCGTGGAAATGACTAGTAAAAAGAATAGCTTTTTCATGCCAATTGTTTACCGAATGACACCAATTCCTGCTATGACGTTGCTCCGGGCATGGCCGGGGCTGAGTAGTGTACCAGTTTGGTTTCTCGCAGCGGTCTGGCGACGCAGCGAACATTGCTCCGTTGCGTTGCGTGAAACATATTTTCCAACTGGTACATTACCCGGAGCTGAGTTTTTCGAAAAAGAATAGCTTATTTTATATTCTGGGTGATGGAAGATGCGGTTTCGGAGAATTTTTTCATGATATTGGAAAGTGTGGTTTCCATTTTAGATCTCCTGTCCATAAACTGTTGAAGTCTCAATTGATCATCCTGGCTCATATCCGATAAAGCATCTTTCTGGCTTTTTAGTTTGTCAATAAGCGCTTCCAGTTCCTTTAGCTTTAGGTCTATCTGGTTCATAGTTGTTCCTACTGAATTTACCTGCGGGCTGGCCGGCCCGGCAATTTTTGAGCTGACATTCTTATTTATCGTCACAGGCTTTGTTATCCTCGCGGAATCTTTTTGTGCAGAAGCTGCGTAAGCAAAAAGTGCAAATGCGATTACTAAAAGCAGGGTTTTCATACTATTTTTTTTAAAAGATAGGAAAAATCAATGACGAAAGTAAATGCTGCTTTGCATCGGCGTGTTTCAGCCATTAATAAGTACCTTTGCCAGCTTTAAATGATCAGTTACTTCCGCCCCGGCGGGGACAGACATGAAAACAAAAACGCTAAAAAAAGACAGGGTCAATATCATCACCCTCGGGTGCAGCAAGAATATGGTAGACAGTGAAGTACTGAGCGGCCAGTTGCTGGCCAATGATATTGACGTGGTGCATGAAAATAAGAAGCACGACCATAATATAGTAGTGGTAAATACCTGCGGATTTATTGAAAAAGCGAAGGAAGAAAGTGTCAATACCATTCTTGAGCAGGTGGAATTGAAAAGAAAAGGCAAGCTGGATAAAGTGTACGTCACCGGGTGCCTCAGTGAACGCTATAAGAATAACCTCGAAGCGGAGATACCCGAAGTGGATGCCTATTTTGGTACGATGGAGCTTCCATTGATATTGAAACAGTTTGAAGCGGATTATAAGACGGAATTAGTGGGGGAAAGACTGCTGGCAACTCCGCGACATTATGCTTACCTGAAAATATCCGAAGGCTGCAACCGAACCTGTGCCTTCTGTGCTATCCCATTAATGCGTGGCCAGCATATCAGCAAGCCAATAGAGGAACTGGTAAAAGAAGCTGAGGGATTAGTAAAAAAAGGGGTCAAGGAAATAATGCTGATCGCGCAGGAACTCACTTATTACGGCCTGGATATTTATAAAAAAAGAATGTTACCTGATCTCCTGCATCGTCTCGCTGATATAAAAGGCCTGGAATGGATACGCCTGCATTATGCCTACCCGTCTAAATTTCCGCTGGAGATACTGGATGTAATGCGCGAAAGAGAAAATATCTGCAACTATCTCGATATGCCTTTGCAGCATGCTGCCAATAATATGCTCAAGGCGATGAAGCGGCAGATTACGCGGGAAGAAATGGAAGAATTACTTTTGGCTGTAAGGGAAAAGGTCCCCGGTATTTGTTTGCGAACAACATTGATTGCAGGTTTTCCCGGGGAAACCGAAGATGATATGGAAGAGCTGAAGGCATTTTTGCAGGCTCAGCGATTTGATCGTGTCGGCATCTTTACCTATTCGCATGAAGAAGGCACCAGTGGCTTTGCATTAAGAGATGACCTGTCGCCGGAGGAAAAGGAGAGAAGGGCACAGGAGATCATGGAAGTACAGCAGGAGATAAGTTATGAGAAGAATGCTGAAAAAGTAAATAAGGTTTATAAGGTTATTATCGATAAAAAAGAAGCCGGAAGATATCTTGGAAGAACCGAGTTCGACAGCGTAGAAGTGGATAATGAAGTGATCATTCATTCTGCTACGAAATTACCCATCGGCGAATTTGTACATGTGAAAATTACCAAAGCGTATGATTATGATCTTGAAGGCGAGATTATCAATTGAGGAGGGAGGGGAACAGGGATGACCCGGATTGGATAGATAAACACGGGTTTTATTTTGTGAAGATCGCGTGTTTGAAGGAAAAATTCGTTTCCCGGCCCGGGCAGGCAAGTCCATACTATCCTGTTCTATCCATACTCGTAAACCTTAAGGCAGGAGTTATTAAACCCTCACCGGGCAGGGCTTTAGCTCCTAACATAAATTTTTCTATGATAATTCAGTTAACCGGGCTTTCAGGATCGGGCAAAACCACATTAGCCGGGCTGGTAAAGCAATTATTGGAGAATGACAACCGGCAAGTCGAAGTGATCGATGGGGATATATACAGGAAGACCCTTTGCAAAGATCTTGGTTTCTCCAGGGAAGACAGGTGTGAGAATATCCGAAGGCTGGGAGCAGTCGCTCATTCTTTCGTATGCATGGGCAAGATCGCCATCATCGCTGCCATCAATCCATTTGAATTCGTCCGGCTTGAGCTAAAGGAGAAATATTTGGCAAGGACTGCATGGATTAAATGCGATATAGGCATTCTTTCAAAAAGAGATACAAAGGGACTTTATAAGAGATCCTTGTTGCCGGATGACCACCCGGATAAAATTTTTAATCTTACCGGTATAAATGACATTTATGAAACTCCCTTTTCTCCTGATCTCGTTATAGATACCGGTAATGAAACCGTTGGTCAATCTACTCAAAAGTTGTATCAATTTATCATTCAGCATATCCCGGCATACTCTTCCTTATCTTTTCCACTGCTTCATACAGTTCAAATGCCTTTTTACAATAAAGAGGTATAGTAGTTTGAATGGGCTCTTCCGTAAAAGCCTGGTCCGGGTATTTAGCATGATAGGCAGCTCTCTGTTTTATTTTTGCCATATCATTATCACTGATAGAAGCGCTTGTTACGGTGGCAATTGTTTTAACCATTTCAACGGCTCCTTGTTTATAATTGATGGGGAATGCGAGTGCATCTTTTCCAAGTATCTGGAGAAAGGCTCCGAAATATTTTTCCAGCACTTTGGTCATATATTCATCTAAAGGAATATTTTGTATCTCATTCTTATCAAAACCAAACAGCGCGGGTTCTATCAGCCCGGGTACCGATTGCATACCTCTTCTCTTTTGCTGCGACCTGATCACTTCATCCGGCCTTCGGTATAGTAAAATAAAAGGCGTGCGTGGGTACAATTTCCTGATCAGCGGGTAAAAAAATATGTGCCAGCTATCTGTTTTTATGAATAGATGATCCGCGTCCGCATTTCGTTTAGCTGCATAGAAGGTAATAGCTGATTGCAATAATCGTAATAACTCTTCTTCGTTGGCCCCGGGAGTTTTGTTTTTCCACCGGAGTAATTCATCGAAAAAAGGCACTTCTGAAAGAACAATATGGGCAGGATTCAATGCCAGTAATTGAGAGGCGAGGGTTGAGCCGCATCTTGAGACATGAAAAATAAATGCGGAAGGTTCAACGCTTTCAATATCCTTCGACCATTCAGGCAAAATCTCCATGTCGCTGATACATTTCAACGACTGGCTATTGTGGCCGGTCCATTTGCATTTTGCAATGGTTTCATCAAAAAAAGGTTCCGTAAAATTTTCATTGCCTATAAAGAGCCACCTGGCAAAAGCCTTTCCTTCTTCAAAAAAAAGTTGATAAGGTATCCAGTTCTGTAAAGCTACCGGTATGGTGACATTCATATTGTTTTTTTAATACTGGATAAAAGAAACGCTCAAAAGAAACGGCAGGCCTCTAAAGTTAAATAATATGGTAAACATTCAATCAACAGGAAATTTCCAAACAGTAAATAGTTTTACCAATAGGCAGATCCTGGCTATCTGCAAATTGACCCTACTTACCTGCTTCCTGAAAAGTGTTTCGGTAATAATTTCTTACATTTAGGCTGACGTTCAGTTTCGCGGCATCTTTTACCCTACATGAATTTCATTTTCTCTTGTGAGTACGTTAGCCTGTGTCGTTAGCCAGTGCATTTTCATTTTGTATTTAAACGTTAAACCTTAACCAACATGAAAAAATTCATCGTCGTCAGCCTGTTGCTGGCCGCAATAATATTCGCCTGCAACGAGGTAAAGCAATCAAAAAATGTGGCTGGCGGCCCGGGAGAGAACCCTATAGCCAATAGCTTTTGCCCCGATACCACACATCCCAATGATTTTTGCCCCCAGCTCCCTTATGATGTAAACTTACCCTTCCAGGCCGGCTACACTGCCCATCTTGATCCCGACTTACAGCCTCCATTTGATATTTTTAGCTGGCAGACTTTTGTAGCGCTTAACTGGCCGGCCGATTCGGCGGGCAACCCTATGAGTGGAAGCATCGGCGATCATCCCGATGCTTTGCGGGTATGGGAGTATTATACAGATTTCGCGGAAATTTTTGGTGGCAGCGATCAGATGATACTCCAATTGAAAGATGCTAAAAATAGTAAGCTGAAATTTTTTCATCTCACTTCGAAAAGCAACCATCATCACCGGGATTCTTTGAGCGGTTTCCAGGAAGCGGATACCAAGCCGCTGATTGACCGGAACCTGAACTTTGCTGTATTTGATATAAAAGCAAATCCTGTTGAAACTAATTTTATTATCACCAATAACCTGGAAACAAAAAGCGGGATTAATGCTTTTTATTTAAAAAACAACAAACAGTTCCAATTGCCTGCCAGCAGCGCAAAAGACAATTCCGCCGGTTCTATGGAAATAAAAACCTCGTGGAGGATTTTGGATACCTCCAAAGGAGATGACCCGTCCAGGTATTATACAAGAGATGCCATCATTTTTATTTCAGACAGCAATAGCGTAACCGGTAAGGCTTTCACCATAAAAGCTAAAGTAGGCCTCGTAGGGATGCACATCATCCGCAAGACCGGCAAATTTACGAAGTGGATATGGAGCACATTTGAACATATTGATAATACGCCGGACAATATACAGGAGGCGCAGATGGACCAGCACCCAACAATCCCCTGGTCATTTTATTATCCCAGCACGCTTGGTTTAATGCCAGGTATCCCTGCCGCGTTCCTTCCCGGCGATAATAATAATTACAAATTTGATCCATCTGCTCCTTATGCAAAGCGTTACGCGGTTTCTGTTTTTGGAGAAGCCGGTAATAACAAGGTCTTTGGTACACAGGCCCAAAGAGTATACCCGATCTATTATCGTACGCAACAGGTGAACCGGCTGTGGCGTGACAAACTCAAAGGAACCGTATGGACCAATTACAAACTGATCGGCAGCCAATGGACGATTGGAGACCCCGGCATTATCAATACGCCGAATGTACCGGCTATGCTGGGTAATACGACTTTGGAAACGTTTATGCTGACCAATGCCAGCTGTATTAGTTGTCATGGCGGCGCTACAGTAGCCGTAGGAGGAAATACTATCTTTACCGATTTCAGTTATATGATTGCATTGAATGCGCAATAATAAAGAGAAAGACGCCGGCGTATCACAGGCGTCTATCACTAAAAAATCAATTAAATAATATGCGATTAAAATTATCTGTTGTGGTAGCGGTTGTCTTATTTGTTGCTTTGACGGTCTGCAATGATACCCCGGCAAAAACCGACATGGCAAGCGGGATAGTTACACAGGGCATCATTGTCAATCCTGATTCAGTGCAATTCAGTTTTGTCTTTATGGGATGCAACAGGGTGGATGGCAAAGACATCAACGACTCTAATACCAATGCGTCTACTGCTAATGTGCCTGAACTGCAACGAACCTTCACCGAAGTAAGCGGGTTGAATCCGAAACCGGTATTTTTCTTCTTTTTGGGGGATGAAGTGCTGGGTCTGACTCAGAAAACAAAAACATTGCAGGATGAGCTTAAAGCATGGAGAAAACAGTATGCTGATACAACATTCTCCCCTTTGCCGGCTTCGGGGATACAAATGATTGCTATACCCGGCAATCATGAGATGCTGTATTCCGGCAAAGACAAAAAGGGCAACCATGTGGAACTGCCCAATTCCCAGGCAATAACCGTATGGATCAAAGAAATGAACTCGTTTGTACCCGCCAAAATTCCCTTGAATCATGTTGGTGGCCCCGACAGCCTGGACAACCGGATGACCTATTCCTTCACCTATGGCAATACTCATTTTATTTTGATCAATACGGATACCTATGACACGGCTGGCGTTATCGGTATGGCGCCGGCTGCATGGATCAACGCGGATATTATCGCAGCCAGGAAGGATACGGCGGTAAAGCATATTTTTTTACTTGGACATAAACCGGCAATAGTGAATAAAGGATTATATGAAGCGGATGGTGATGACACTATGGATACATCTGTCGTAAAAAGTATATGGCCGGTGATGGATTCGAATAAAGTGGAAGCGATTTTATCGGCGCATAGTCACCAATATAACCGTAAACAACCCGATTCATCTAAAGCCTACCAGGTGATTGCCGGTAATGGTGGCAGTCCTTATGAGGGGGCGATCCAGCATAAAGATTCAATAGCCCGCCAGTTTTTCGGTTATACTATTGTGTACATCATGAAGAATAATAATGTTGTCGTTCAGAGTATGGGCAGAACGGTTAAGTATAAAGATTATCTTGAAACATTGAAGCCCGGGGATTCAACGACTGTTCGCGACCTCGTTAATATAAGCTGGGGCACCCATGCAGGAGATTATTCACCGGCGAAGCAATTGAAAGGGCAATGATCATTTTTTAACCAATGCTGAAAATAATTGCAAGTGCTGTCGCAGAAAGATTAATTTCCCGCAAAGGTGCAGCGACGCAATGTTTGAAGATCGTTCTTTATTCTTTGCATCGCTGCAGCTTTGCGGGAAATTTTCTTTTATAGCTTTAAGGTGTCATCTCAATTTCTATTTTTTTAGCTTATAACTAAATACCTGCCCTTCAAACTCTGCAGATAGAAAATATAGCCCGTTTGTAAATTTCTCCAATCCTTTAATAGTATGTGTGCTGAATCCTTTGGGCGCCTGCACATATTCCCTGTATACTATTCTGCCGGTCATATCTGTAAGCTTCACTACCAGTTGACCGCTTGCCGGCATATCCAGGTTTATATTGATTTTGTCACTAAATGGATTGGGCATGACCCCGGTTACAAGAATATTGCTCTTGTTTAAGTAAACAACAACGGTATTACTGTATTCGACCGATCCGGACAAACCCACTATCTTTAGCCGGTAGAATATTTTTGAATGGTTTGATAGAGTGGCGCCTGCGTCGGTCCATTCATAATTCTTAATACCTGTCCCGTTGACTCCTGCACGCTGACCCATAAAAGTGAATGTTATGCCGTCGAAACTTCTTTCCAATTCAAAATGATCGTTATCAGTTTCCCCTGCGGTTTGCCATTTCACCTGGATATCATTGGTTACCCGTTGCGCTGAGAAAGAAATGAGGTTGACGGGTAAAACAAATAACGAGGTCTGAACAAAAAATCCGCTAAAGCCAGTCACATCAAAAGTGACTTCCCATCTGTTGAACGACGCATTCCATATAATATTCGCATCAGGAGGATCAATAAGACTGGCGCCGGAAGAATAAGATCCCGGTAACCCCGTGCCATCACCACTGCTGCTATTGAATTTAGATATCCGAAGATTGGCCTTTCCTGCAGCGTCCGCAGGGCCGGTTGGCAAATTAAGCGTACTGCCCGGCGCTGCATTGAAATTATCAAACTCTGCCTGTGAAAAATAAAGTGTTACTGTCGCGGTAGAACCGGCGGCAGGTGTTACCTGGTAATGCCTTTGAACATAGGGCTGACTGCCAAAAGTCAGTACGGAGCTTTCACGCCATACATTGCTGGTTATATTTCCGCTTACTGGAGTTGCACCCGACGGAACAACCTTTGAAATAATAGCACAGGATGCGGCATAAGCGATATTATTGTTAGTGCCGGCAGTATGTGTTTCTGAAGTATTAGCGGCAGGGAGTGTTGGGGTTGTTGCTGTCAGCAAAACGCCATTACTTGTTGCAGAGCCGCCTCCGGCATTTCTGACTATGGCACGATAAAATCTTCCATTAACTGTTGTATTATCTGAAATGTTTAATGTCGCGGTAGTGGAGTTGGAATAAATCCCGCCATTTGACAACGTTGTGGGTGAAGTGAATCCTGCATCCGTGCTTTCCTGCCATTGATAAGTAAAACCTGAACCACCGCTGGCGGCTACTGTAAAGCTTACCGGCAAACCGGCACATGCTGTTGAAGCCGATGGCTGTGTTGTAATGCCTGGTGGCGGATCATTGTATTCTGCCAAAAAAATTTCCAGGTCTGTTCCTGCTGTAACAGAAACGGTTGGTGAAGAAGGTGAAAAGGTAATTGTACCGCCTGCAAAAGTTCCCCCGGTCCATATATTACCCCCGGAAGCCGTGGCTATCCCAAAGCCAACATCAGTGCCGGTTGCTCCATTGCCTGAACCAAGCAGAAGGGCATTACCGTTGCTTGCATCTACTTTTACCATGAAAACATCGTCGGCGCCTGAAGATACGTCAGTGAGAGGTGAAGAAGCGGTTGGAAAAGATACAGTACCCTGGTGTCTTCCTGTAACATAGATACCACCGGCTCCATTATTGGCAATAGCGAATCCTGCGTCCTGGCCACTCGCCGATCCGCTTGCATTCTTTGCCCAGGGAAATGTATTCGTGGACGGATTGAACCGTGTATAAAATATTTCATCAAATCCGCCTGCGCTATTGGTTAAACTAATGGCGCCCGCGATGCTGGCGCTGTTAAAATAACCTGTAATATAAGTAGCCGTTGTGCTGGCATCATAAGTAATGCCAAGACCTTCATCATTGGTGGTGCCACCGGCAGAAAATCCGCTCAGGAAATTGCCGGAGAGATCCAGTTTCAATACACAAATATCAGCTTGCCCGGCATTCGTAAGTGATACGGATGGCGAGGCGGAACCATTAGAGAAATAACTTGCATTAGCGTTTGCAAACGACCCGGTAACTATAAGTTGATTATTGGAAGCATCAAAAGCAATACCGCTGCCGGTAAGATTATCATTGCCGAAGATAAGAGTTGGCGTTTCCTGCGAGGCCGCGCCTCCCGCACTCACCCAGTTAAAAGCGCCTGTTGATGCATTGATCTGCGCAACGAAAAGATCAGAAGTAGCCTGTGTCATACTCCCCTGCACCGTTCTTGGAAAAGAACCTGTTGTACCAAACGAGGCGGTTGGATTGCTGGTTCGGGTAGAAAATACGCCGGATATGTATACATTACCGGAACCATCCAGGCAAATCGCTTGCCCCTGGTCGTTGGTTGACCCTCCGCCAAAGGCCTTGGCCCATACAGTAGCCCCGGTAGAGGCACTCAGAGCGAATACGACCCCATCTGTACTTCCACCAACCGTTGCCAGGGCAGTTGATCCTATCGTTGAAGGAAACTGCGATTGCCCGGTTACATATACATTAGTCCCATCGGTAACAATACCTAAGCCTCCGAGGTCAGTAGCAGCGCCGCCAAAACGCATGGACCATTGACACAGGCCTGCAGAATTGAATTTAGCAACAAAGCCTTCTGTTGCTGTTCCCGGCGCCGTAGCCGTCAAAGAGGCGGTTCCGTTGCCAAAGTTAATCGTGCTGTTAAAACTACCGGTTATGTATACATTTCCGGATGCATCAGTACACACTGCTTTTGCTGCATCGGTAAATCCTGTCGAAGTTCCTCCAAAGCGGAATGCAGATGTCCATTGCTGGGCCGATGCGGGCAGGGAAAAACTCACCATTGCCCAACAAAAAAACAGATAAGATAAAATTGTTTTCATTTTCACATTATTAAGGTTTAAAAAATATTCCATTAAATAAACTATGAAAGCTGATCATGCTTTTGCAATCCAAAAGCGCTCAGGCAATAACCGGGATAAAACCCTTCTTCGCAATACACGACTTCCGCAACAATGACTTTTCCGTCCTTACTGGCAATAGTGAAGCCTGTGCCGGAATCAATGGAAAGAATAGTGCCGGGACTGGCTTTTTCTCCGGCAGCATTGTCCGTTACTGAAGCATAAGTGATACCGAATGGCCATCCTTTCCATCTTGTTCCCGCGCCTTTATTCCAGGGATTGCAGGCTTTTACCAATGCAGCTATTTCTTCTGCTTTCATGGTTTGCCAGTCAATAAAAAGATCCGAAGGCTTTGGATGACTGTACCATTTTGCTTTTGAGTGATCCTGCTCCTTTCGGTGCAGGGTGGCTGTTGAAAGCTTGTTGATGAGATCAATGGTGAGTTGTAGTCCTACGTAGGCTAATTGTGTAGAAAGAATTCCGAAATTGATATTGTGAGCTATCGGGAGTATTTGTTCGGATAAGATAGCGCCTTCATCATAGTTCGCAGTCATTTCATGCACGGTGACACCGCCTTCACGGGCGCCATTGCGAAGCATCCAGAATAAAGGGTTCGAGCCCCGCCATCCCGGTAATGGTGCATAATGAAAATTGATGAATCCATATTCAGGAATAGCAAGCGCTTCCGCGGGTATAAGGAATGGGAATGTTTTAACAAGAACGGTATCCGCCTTATATTCATTCAGCCACGTGACAATGGCTGTTCCGAAATTTTTTTTATTGAATAACTGAAAAGGGATATTGGCCTGCACGCATTTATTCTTAACAACGATTTGCGTTTCATGAATGCGGTCGGGCATGGCTACAGCTACTACTAAACCGGAACCTATTAAGTAATCAAGCGCCGGCAGCGCCACACGATCATTGCAAAGTACAGCTATACGCATAAATCAGATACATAAATAATTATTTCTCCATCCTGATACCATTGCGCCCTGTTTATCATTCATAATGACTGTATGCATCGCTGCATCCGAGGGTATTGTTTCCTGTACATTGAACATACATTTGCCGTTCTTATCTCCTATGATCCGCCCTTTATAAAGCGGCGCGTACGTGTAATGCGTAGCAGGATGTATAACGACATTTCCTCTTGGGCTGTCATACGAAAAGCCTTCCAGGGATGGAGATTCGTGCTGTATTGCTTCAGCAGCAATGATACCCGCCTCCCATCCAAGCAAATGAAAGATATTGGCCTTTTTATTCTTTTCGGTTTGTATACAGTCAACAAACTTTTCCTGCTCTTTATTTTTTACGGAGAATGCCCAGGGAACAACCGCGTGGAAATCGCCGCCGGGAAAATCACATTTCGCCAGCATTTGTTCTTCGGCCATAAAGGGAGAACAATAAAAAGGCAATGGCGTGGCTTCACTGTTTTTCTCATGCAATGCTTTAAAAAAAAGTTCGGCCAGGTAACTGCTGAAGCAGGCCGCTACAGACGCGGCTGCTGATTGATGCAGTAACCCTATATAGGGGTCTATAGTAAATTCTGCCAGCTTGTAGCCGCTTACATAATTACCGCATACGGATCCACCGGCTTCAGAAAGCCCGCGATCATAACTCCAGGGTCCGCGGTAACCGCCATCGTAAAATGAGGTGGCCATTAAAACTTTCCTGTTTCCTGTGCCGGCCATATACCCGGCGATATGGCAGGCATGAACTCCCTGCAATGAAATATGATAACAATAGGCGGAGGGCTCAGCCTGGGGCAACTGCATACCCGCATCAAGGATAATGAAAGGCTTATTCAATGCACCAGCAAGAGGGTATAGGGATTCCGCATTCGATGAGTTGCAATAAGCAATAAGGATCTCTGCATTATCCTGTAATAATAGTTTCTCTGCCTTGGCGTAATTCAATGCATTATCTTCTCCAAAGCCGATATTCTCTGTGAAAAACCGAATCGTTTCATTACCGGCAAGTTTCAGGTTGCATTGTAACCCATCCAGGATATCATAACCCATAGACGGGTAATCAGTAGACCGGGGAAGCAGCAGGCCGATACGGTTAAGCATATTGATTAAGCAGGATTAAACTATTTACATGTCCGGGTTACAGGTTGATCCTTTTGATCCGGTTATTAATTCCTTGATGGGAACACGCCACTCGTACAAATTATATAATTCAGTCCCAGTACCGGGTGAAGCGTTGAAAATGGCTGCCCGCTGCCTGAATTTCCCATGCTGATCGCGGCCTGGTAGGCTTG
The DNA here is from genome assembly GCA_030706685.1 of Bacteroidota bacterium. Classification (GTDB taxonomy): domain Bacteria; phylum Bacteroidota; class Bacteroidia; order Chitinophagales; family Chitinophagaceae; genus VBAT01. Next base: position 13,042 of record JAUZOA010000012.1, on the reverse strand, counting down.
CAGGGAAGCATTTTGTGTAAAATTGTATAACGAGCTGCTGCTTGTCGCGTATACGGCATTCTGAGGCGATGCCGTATTGGGAGTCCCTCCGGCGCCCGGTGTAAGAGTCCCTGTAACAGTATGTGCATGCATTGCCATTTGATTCATATTTAATACAGCAGTTTCAGTGCCCGCTTGTTCACCCAGATCATAAAATGACAAGCCTGGGGCCTGGCCTGCACTTACTATCGCTCTTCCCCTTAGATCGGGTAAGGCAAAATTGCTGGTACCATTACCGCCATAGGTAGTTCCAAGTATAGAAAACAGGGCGGTATTTTGGCTGATGGGTAATACCTGTCCCTGGCAAAACGCCCAGCCCTTCGGAGCAAAATTGCCGGCAAATGCTGTTGTATATCCTATAACTCCTTCCATAATTTTTTTTTTAATAGGTTAAATAAGATATTAATTACGCGAAGGGAAAATTCCTTCAACGCAAATGATATAATTCATCGCGAGAACCGGAGACAGAACATTTACCGGTAATGAACCACCCACTGCCGGAGTAGGAGCTGTTATAGTGCCATTGCCCAGTGTGGCCGAGGGAGCAGTACTGTAAGCGGCGGGACTTCCATTTATTTGCGCCGGAACAACAGTATTTCCGGGGGTATCAGTAATACCCGGAGCACTTGATGCAGCCGGAGCACCCGTTAGAGAAATCAAGGCATGGGTATGCTGGGCCAGTTGATTGCTGAGAATGGTTACCGATTCATTACCGCCTGTTTGTCCAAGCTGATAGCTTGACATGCCGGGCCCCTGGCCAGTACTTACAGCAACACGGCTCCGCAAATCAGGCAATGCAAATGTAGTCTGGCCATCTCCGCCATAAAAAGTACCTATTAATGCGTAGAGCGCGTCGTACTGTGAAATGGATAATAACTGACCATTACAAAACATCCAGCCGCGCGGCGCAAAATTGCCGGCAAAAACGGTCACATTAGCCATGTATGGATCAATGAACATAAAGTATCTTTTTTATAGGTAATTAATTTTATTTCAGTTTAATTAATTGCGACTGGGAAAAATCCCATAAAGGCAAACGATATAATTGATAGCGAGGTAGGGTGACCTGATATCAATTCCCTGGCTGCTGCCTGCAGCAGCAATCACTGCATTGTAGGTTGGGCTAAGCATGGTAACGCCGGCTGTTGGCGCCGTTGCATAAGCGCCCGCAAACCTTGATGGATAACCACCATTCGCAGTAGGATCAATTCCATCATCTGTATTAGCCGGCAATTGCAATGCTACCGACCCGTTGTGATTGTGCGGGGGAAGATTGTTAACGGTGAGTGTCGCAAATTCAAAACCGGTCAATTGTCCAAGATCATATTTGGAAAGCCCCGGCGCCTGGCCGGCTGAAACAGGCGTTCTTCCGCGAAGATCCGGTAAATTAAAAGTGGTAGTGCCATTACCCCCATACGTGGTGCCCAGTATGGCAAACAACGCCTGGTTTTGTGAGATGGATATTGTCTGGCCGTTACAGGCTGCCCAATTTTTGGGGACAAAATCCGCTGCAAAGCAGGTGACAACTCCTATGACTCCTTCCATAAGATTTCAGGTTTAAAGTTTAAATGAATAAATCAGGTTAGGTGTACAGTTTCATAGTTAGTTATACGCATTAAGAGCCTTAGTACTCTAAGACCTGTTTTCAAAGGACATTACTATATAATACTTACTATACCAGAAGGGAATTCTGCTACATTACTACTAAATAAGAGGAGCTTTACCTGGTTGGAGTCAAATCAGAGGGAGAGGATAAGTGTTGTAAACTTCGGACTTTATTTTGTAATAACAAGCGTTGTAACATAAATTTATTATCAGACCGTCTGCAGCAACGTTTATTCCCTTATCCATTTTATCATTTTGGGAAAAGCATGTCCGGGGGATGCCGCGTGCCTGGGCTCGATCGTCATACCATGCCATTGCAGCATCGGCGTTCCGAAGAATTTGCCTGCCCGGAAATTTTCCACCACATAGCTGCCGCCTCCTTTATAACCGTTTTCATGAAAAACGATCAAAGGATCAATGGCTAAATGAATACAGGCCGCATACGACCAGGCAATCGCCATCATCTCTTCGGCATCCCTGTGTTGGCTCTCTTTAATAAATTGTTCATCCAGGCGGGGTCTGTCATTCGCAGACATTACAGCTATATGTCCGGCTTCATGCAACAGGTCGCCGGGATAAAGCAATTTATTTTTGTCTATCACCAACTCACCGTTCCTTATCTGCATACCGGGTAAAAAAGTATTTTCTTCAAGCGGCTCTTCCCGTACAGGTATGCCAATCGAACGGATGAATGTAATGATCGTGGCTGTTATTTCTTCATTCGTACCGGCAACCGGTAACCGGTAACCCTTCCTTGCTTCCTGTAATTGCTTCTCTAATTTGTCGGCCAGTTCATCGGAAGTACTGTTTGCCTGTCTTCTTAATTCCAGGATCGTGTTTGTAATAGCAGGCTCATTCCGTAAAGTAATTTCTGTATCGCTGAGTTCATCCTTATGGATAAAATCGTTTTGAAAAATATGCCGCAGCCAGTCGTTTACCTTGCAATCGATGACAAGGTGTACCCGGGCGCTGGTTCCCTTATTGGCAAGCCGGTGAGGAAGATTGGCATTGATATACCAGCATTCTCCTTCGTTCATCCGCACTCTTGTATCGTCAATAAAGAATTCAACGAGTGAATGGGTGAAGATGGGAAAATGTAAACGGGCTTCTCCCTTTTCGAAACATAATTCTTTATCTGTATGTTCTTTGATCACTGCTCCGGGATGCAGGCTTAAAAGCCGGGCAGATAATTTTTCGCAGTGCAACTGGTTGAGTAATTGCCGGATGGACGGGCACAGAGCCATCAGGGACGTATCGGCATATTCTTCCTGGTTTATTGCTTCGGCAAATGTATTGGGGCCTCCGCCCGGCGAACGTAATGACAAAACGGTCCATTCCCCTTCATAGTGATAACGGTTGATATGCGGTTGCCAGTTGTTTTCTTGCAGGGCCGCCACTTCTTTTTGAATAGAATGGACCGGGACAGGGATCTTCAGCAACGCGAATTTTAGTATGCTCATTACTATAGTAACTGTTTAAACGGCTTCTCTAAGAATCATGGTTCAAAATTCATCACCTTGGTAAAACAAATTTGTTTTTTTGATGAATAGCTGTAACTATACAAATAAAACTACAACGTTTATGCAATTGCCGCAAATGCTTTTGCACATCCCCGGGTTGCTGACGCCGGAATTGCTCGCGCAAGCAGACAGCCTGTTGCCTTTACTGCAGTTTACGGATGGGAAGTCAACAGCTACCGGGGCCGCGCAACAGGTAAAAAATAACCTGCAGGTTTCCAAAGAAGCTCATAAAGCTCATCCTGAATTGCAGCAACTGGTTGCCCGTGCTATTTTATCGAATACAACGGTTCAGAATGCTGTCATGCCGGTAAAAATATTACCACCGATAATCAGTAAATATGAACCGGGCATGCATTATGGATGGCATACCGATAGCCCGCTGATGGGTGAAGATTTTATGATCAGGGTGGATGTCAGCATAACTGTTTTCCTGAATCATCCTGCTGAATATAACGGAGGGGAACTCGTGATTCATTCTCCGGGCGGCTATGTACAATATAAACTGGAAAAGGGCGATGCCATTATTTACCCTACTACCCGGTTGCACGGTGTAAACCAGGTAGTGTCGGGCCACCGGATGGCAGCGGTTACCTGGATGCAATGCGCCGTTAAAAACGCGGAACAAAGAGAATTGCTTTTCCAGTTGAAAGGCGCGAATGATATAATAGGGGCTGATAGGGCAGGGGCCACGGAACATTTGTTATTGATGCAGGTGCACAGTAATTTGGTAAGGATGTGGGCGGAGCTATAAGAATTTTGAGAAGAGGGATCCCCATTTCCCGTCATCCAGGACAAAGTTTCAAATTGATCGTTGGAGATAATACCTTTATCTTTCAAGCGTATAAACCAAATGGAGTATAAAACTATTTCAAGACTTGTTTATTTAGCCACCGGGATATTTATTGCTATCTGGTTTGCCCAGCTGATCATAAATGTCATCCTTCTATTGTTCTTTGCTATTGTGATAACCATTGTGCTGAATGCTCCCGTTACCTGGTTGCAGGAAAAAAAGATGTCCAGGTCCGCCGCTTCTTTACTGGTATTCTTCGGCGTACTGACATTATTTGGCCTGGTAGGCTGGATGGTTATACCCAAGATGGTGACACAGGTCAATTTGCTGATCAAAACTCTCCCTCATTATATCGGCAACCTGAATCATCGCATCAACGACTGGCTGGGAGACAATGCATCCGGCGATGGCCAAACAGCAGCCGGGATTCCTTTTAGCGGGCAACTTTCTTCCCTGGTGGGTCGCATAGGACAATATTCGCTTGGCGTCATGAGTACCTTATTAATGGTGATCTTCTTTTTTTGCCTCGTGATTTATATGCTTACTAATCCAAGACCGTTGCTGGAATTATATCTCTCCTGCTTCAGGGATGATAAAAAGGATAAAGCCGCCGAAGCCTTCGCCTATGCTTCGAGGATGACGATCGGCTGGATGTGGTCCAATGTCATGGCAGGAGCATTAAGGGCGACGATCGTAGGGTTCTTTCTTTACTTCATGGGTATCCCGGGTGTATGGGTTTGGGCGGGCGTTACTTTTTTTGCGGAGCTGATACCTAAGATCGGGTTTTATATCATGTCGGTGCCGCCGATTCTGATCGCGTTTTCCATTTCACCGGTGACCGCTTTATGGGTAGCTGCTTTTTATCTTGCACTCGATGAACTGATCGGCGATTTTGTGATACCAAGACTAAGGTCAAAAACAATGAAGATACATCCGGTATCTATCCTCGTTATGTTGCTGGCCATGTCCGCCGCCTTCGGGGTGATGGGCGCTTTTATCGCTACCCCGTTGGTCGCGTTTATCAAAGCTTACCACGAAACTTTTTACTGGAAGGAACCTCATCCTGAAAAAACGGCAGCGAAGATAGACAAGATGTTGCTGAGAAAATAATACCGTTTTCCAATAATTACCTACATTCAGGTTGCGATTTGCCTGGAAACACAATAACCCTGGGCGACTAATAAGCAGAAGAAATTAGTAGTGCGGGGAAGACGGAGAGACGGTAAGAGAAGTATTGGTTTCTTATTGTCTCTCTGCCTTACCGGCGATATAAAATTTCTTAGTCAACCTCCTCAAACAAATCGCTATGAACCGCAAAGTAATTTCCAACCAGTATTCAAGAAGAAAATTTATTCGTGATCTTTCACTCAATGCAGGCATGGCAGCGCTCGCCATGAACGGTATGAATTTATTCTCATCCTGCAATGATGATGACAGTAAGGAAAAAAATAAAGGAGCGGGGAAAAAGGACCCGAACAAACTGGGAATTGCCCTTGTCGGGCTTGGCGGTTATGCAGGCGGACAATTGGCGCCAGCCCTGCAACAAACAAAGGATTGTTATCTCGCCGGAATTGTAACGGGTACTCCTTCCAAGATCGATATATGGAAGAAGAAATATGATATCCCTGATAAGAATGTATACAACTATCAAAACTTCGACAGTATCAAAGACAATCCTGATATTGATATTGTTTATGTGGTGCTTCCCAATTCCATGCATGCCGAATATGTGGTACGCGCTGCTAAAGCGGGCAAGCATGTCATTACCGAAAAACCGATGGCGATAAAGGCTGAAGATTGTGACAGGATGATCGCAGCCTGCAAAGAGGCCGGCAAGATGTTATCAGTCGGTTATCGTTTGCATTTCGAGCCTTATAACCTGGAGATGGCAAGGCTGGGTTCGCAAAAAGTATATGGCAATATAAAAAAGATGAGCGCGGGATTTGGTTTCACGATAGGCGACCCTACGCAATGGCGTCTCAAAAAAGCGATGGCAGGCGGAGGCCCGCTCGAAGACCTGGGTATTTATTGCATACAGGGCTTTTGTTATACCATGGGCGCGGATCCGATAGCGGTGACGGCGCAAGAGGGGCCCAAGACCGATAAAGAAAAATTCAAGGAAGTGGAGCAATCGATCACCTGGCAACTGGAATTCCCCGGTGGTATTATCGGGGAAGGCAAAGCCAGTTATTCGGATAGTATGAATTTTTTGAAAGCGGAAGCGGAGAAAGGAGTATTTGAATTAACGTCTGCCTTTAATTATGCAGGGCAGCGGGGTGATACGCCTGCCGGTGATATGGATTTTCCCAAGGTAAATCAACAAGCAAAACAGATGGATGATTTTGCGCAGGCGATCAAGAATAAACGGCCTACTATTGTTCCGGGAGAAATGGGGAGGAGGGATGTAAAGATTATACAGGCGATTTATAAAGCAATGGAGAGTGGGAAGAGGGTGGAGATTGGGTAATTAGCAATATGACTCCTTGTTATTATTGCTTTCTATTTACTTTTCGTATGAGTCTTATCTGCCTTATATGGGGGATACATAGGGAGATGCCCCGAAGATGACCTGGAGTATGCCCGGAGCATATCCAGTATAACTCCAGTATAATTCCAGTATAACTCCAGTATAACTTCAGTATAGCCCAGGGCGGTTTTTAAACTGTATCCAAAAAAGTGAAACAGGAAATATCTTCCTGCCCTTTGAAGGGGATAACGGCCTTTCTGTTATTTTAAGCAAAGCCATGCTGCCGGCAGAAGATGATAAGATAACAGATGTCACGATTACCCGGCAGATCCATAGCAAATAACTTTATATCAGCAGGAGCGCAGGCTACGGCAAAGGCCTTTATTCAATGCCGTAGATTTTCACTTAAAAATTTAAAAACATCTTCCTCCCAGGTTTTGGTACTCAGAAAAATCATGTTGTGCCCTTCACTAACCGAGTTGCCAAACTTTGGATAGATTTTAAATACATGAGGTTTACTAAGCCGGTTCATCAGGCTGTTCAGCGCATAACCCGGGTTGACGGAGTAATCGTTTTGGGCATGAATGATCATTATGGGCGCTTTGATATTTTTAACAGCTTTGATTAAGCTGTTGCGAAGCTCCGGGGAAAGATTCCAACTATAACCCGCTGCTGAAAAGACAATTACTGCTTTTAAACCCGGATCATGCTCTGCCAGCAGCAAAGTAAGTGAACCGCCAAACGAATGACCCACTACTGCCATGCGATTAGTGTCTGCATCCTGCCGCTGTCGCAGGAATCCAAGCCCTGCGATCATATCCTGTAATTGATCTGTCTCGAGTTGTTGTAGCTGCACTTTATTGCGTCCCTCTTGCCCTTTTTCTTTAAAAGCCCGGTACATTAATTCTGAACTGTTTTCACCCTGCCCTTGTGAAAGACCGACTCCCCTGCGAAAGAGCATAAGAAAAAGATAACCTTTCCTGGCAAATACCGGCCCCAGTAAATGCGTCTGCTGCAGGGGATCAGTGGTATCGGCGCCTCCATAGCTTCCATGACAAAAGATAACCGTTGGAAATGGGCCATGGCCAGCCGGGCGCCACAAAAGGGCTTTCAATGTTAATTTTCCTGACTCCACCGACACTGTATCCGGTCCCATGAAATCCTGCGCATACATGCGTCCAACGAAACAATATCCGGTGACCAGTATAATTACAATTCCTTTGATCATAAGATGCCGCATGATCTGAAAGATAGATATTACAGGGATTAAAAAGAAGAGCCTTTTATCCGGGGTTTTAGCCCACGAAACTACCTGTTGACAATTTCCATGCTTTAACAAACGTTTTTGATCCTTTGTGACCCCGCACCCGTTAATATAAAAAAGAAACCGTGAACTTTGCCATTCATTTATTTTCTGAAAAAAGTGTTTCCTTTACATAAATAGTCCCCATAACCCATTTGATCCGAATGAATGATTTTTACTCTTTGCCCAACCTAATTGCCTGAAACGGTATCTATAATGAGGTGGTAACCGCAAGAGACAGGAAACCCGGGTGTTTTTGAATATAAAAATAAGCTAATATGAGGACCCTAATGATCGCACTACTGAGTACTTTTCTTTTTTCGACTTTTGACTGGCAAACTGATTTTGAAAAAGCCAAACAGTCCGCGCAGTCAGAACATAAACTGATCCTGCTTAATTTTTCAGGATCTGACTGGTGCGGTCCCTGCATCCGCTTACACAAAGAGATATTTGAAAACAACGCCTTCGCGCAATACGCCAGCGATCATCTTATACTCGTCAATGCCGATTTCCCAAGATTAAAAAAACATGAGCTTTCCAAAGAGCAACAAAAGAAAAATGATCAATTGGCTGATATGTATAATAAAGACGGGATATTTCCTTTGACCCTCCTGCTGAATTTTGATGGTAAGGTTTTAAAAAAATGGGAAGGCTTTCCCCAGGTCTCTCCTGCTGAGTTCACCCAACAGGTAAGAGCAGTCGTTGATGCAGGCAGGTGATGTGATTGAAATTGCACCCATTCTCACATCTAAAAATATACGACTTACATGAAAAAGACCCCATCACTGCATAAGCCCGCTATTTATATTCCTGCTTTACTGGCGCTCACTCTATTTCTTTCTTATTGCACCCCGGTAAAAGAATACCAGAAGAATAAATTGAATGACGCGGAAATGTCGCTCTCCAATCGCAAAGTGGAGAAGACGGAATTGAATTTTCAATCTTATCGTGAAGGAGCTTCTGGCGCCAATGGCGGCAAGACCGGTGGAGGCTGCGGATGTAATTGATGAAACTCCTTACCCATTGAATTATGAAAAAATTATTTCTCTCCGTAATAGGAATGTACTTCAGTATGCTGGCGGCCTTATCACAAGGGGTACCGAAAACAGATTCCACGTATAAGTCCCGCAAGCTGAGTTTCGAAGAAGCGAATCTTGTTTCGAGTTATTATACGCAGGATGGAAACCATGCTGCTGTAACCGGCGGTATCGGATCAGAAAAACTTACTGATATTTCCAACGCGATTGACCTGAAGCTGAGTATTTATGACCGGCGTTACCGGAAGCATAGTTTTACCGGCGAGGTGGGGATAGATCACTATACTTCGGCTTCGTCCGATAAGATCGATCCTCGTACCATTTCTTCTGCCTCCCATGCCGATACAAGATTTTATCCTTCCGTAGGATGGACGATGGAAAATGAAAAGAAAGGATCCACAGTAGGCGCAGGCGTTTCGTTTTCATCCGAATTCGATTATCAGTCCTATGGGGCTAATATTAATTTTGCTCAAAAAACAAGAAATAAAAGCGGTGAGTTCAGCGCCAAACTACAAGCTTATCTTGACCAGGTGAGCCTGATCTATCCCATAGAACTACGAACGGGAGGCGGGGGCCGGAGAGGAGAAAATGATTATGCCACTACTCCCCGGAATTCTTTCGGAGGAAGTGTATCCTGGTCGCAGATCGTTAATCAACGATTGCAGGTAATGCTTGACGCGGAAGTAATATATCAGCAGGGTTACCTTGGACTTCCTTTCCACCGTGTTTATTTTACAGACAATTCGGTGCATGTAGAAAACCTTCCTTCCAGCCGGCTAAAGATCCCTTTGGGTCTCCGCGCGAATTATTTTATCGGTGATAAATTTATATTCAGGACATGGTACCGGCATTACCATGATGACTGGAATATCAATTCTGACGCTGTACAGGTGGAAACGGTAGTAAAAGTCACTCCCTTCTTATCCATAACGCCGTTCTATCGTTTCTACCAGCAGAGCGCGGCTAAGTATTTCGCTCCTTACCAGGCGCATACGGCTGCTGATACTTATTATACCAGCAATTATGATCTTTCAAAGTTCAATAGTAATTTTTATGGCGCCGGGTTTCGTATTGCGCCCCCGGGAGGAGTCTTTAAAATTCAACACCTGAATGCACTGGAATTGCGTTATGGTCATTACCAGAAAACAACGGGGATGAATTCGGATATTATTTCACTGAACCTGAAATTCAAATAAGGGGTAGTGTCCCCGTTTGAAAATAGCCCGGAAGATGGGAAGACAGGAAGTTTTGATTTCCCAATCATTTTTTCTTCCCGTCTTACCGGCAAACTGACCCATTACCAAACAAGAGTAGTGTATCAACTTGAAATATGGCCGCAGAGAGCCACAGAGAAACAGGGAACCACAGAGTAAATAGGATGGCTTCTCTGTGACACTCTATAACTCTGTGGCACTCCGTGGCCATATAAATATTGAAACTGTGACACTGGCCAAACAAGGCTCTTTGTTGATCGAATAATTATATTGCTTACATTTATAAATATTCTGATCCTTCATTAAAACCATTTCACAAAAAAATGAAAACAGGGAGACGGCATTTTATTATGACAACCGGCATGGGCGCTTTGGGTTTTACTTTCCTGCCTGCGCTGAGACCGATAAACAATTTATTTGATACCCACCTGCCAATAAGCCTTCCACGGGCAAGCCCGGAATCACAAGGCATCTCTTCAAAAGCTATACGGAATTTTATTAAAGCGATCAATGCTTCGGGTATTGACTGGCATAGTTTCATGCTCCTGAGGCACGGCCATGTTGTAGCAGAAGGGTGGTGGAAGCCATTTGATGCAGCTTACAAGCATACTTTATATTCTCTTTCAAAAAGTTTTACCAGCACAGCTATCGGTATGCTGGTAATAGATGGAAAGCTGAAAGTGGATGACCCTGTTATTTCTTTTTTCCCCGATGAATTGCCGGCTTCAATAAGTGACAACCTGAAGCAAATGAAAGTAAAACACCTGTTGACAATGAACACAGGTCATGCTGAGGATACGATGCCGAAACTCAGGGATGCACAGGATAAGACATGGACAAAAGCTTACCTGGAACAACCTGTACCTTTTGAACCCGGAACCCATTTCTTGTATAATACCGGCAACACTTATATGCTTGGCGCTATTGTACATAAGATAACCGGTCAAACACTGGAAAAGTTTTTAACTCCCAGGTTATTTCAACCACTCGATATAGAAGGCTATGACTGGGAAACTTCCCCGCAGGGATTAAATACAGCAGGATATGGATTGAGGGTGAAGACAGAAGACATTGCCAAATTTGGACAACTTTATTTACAAAAAGGCAAATGGAATGGTAAAGAGATATTGACTGAAGCATGGATCAATGAAGCAACAAGTTATCAGACAAAATCACAGGAAGGTAATGGCGATTGGTCGCAGGGCTATGGCTACCAGTTCTGGCGTTGCAAACCCGGTTTCTATAGGGGTGACGGCGCTTTCGGACAGTTTTGCATAGTCATGCCAGAGCAGGATGCGGTATTAGCTGTTACCAGTGAAAGCTGGGATATGCAAAAGTCTATGACCACAGCCTGGGAAAATCTTTTGCCTGCTATGCAGGCCGGCAGCTTAGCCCAGGATCAAGCGGAATTGGCGGCGTTGAAAAAAGATGTAAAGAATTTAGTTCTGCCCATAGCAAAAGGTTCAGTTGTATCGCCTTTGTCTTCTACCTATAATAAAAGGAAATTCAAATTGAACACTAATGAATATGGCGTCGTTGAAATGCAATTTGAATTTTCAAAAGATGGCTGCACCTGGACAACCAAAACAGCCTCAGGTAAAACCAGCATTCAATTTGGCTGGGAAAACTGGATAACCAATAAAGACTCTATTACTTATCCATACCCGGTTACTGGACGCTTCAGTGTGCCTTCAAAAATAGCAGGTACGGCTACATGGTCCGGGGAAAATACACTTCAACTGAATGCCCGTTTTGTAGAAGCTATACATGGGGATAAAATCACCTGCACCTTTGACGGTGATAAATTAACTGTTTCGTTTCTGAATAGTTTGGCGGAGAATACAAAAACCAATCCTGAGAAAAGAATGAATTTGTCGGGGACTGCCAGTTAGATTTTAATCGGATTCCTTAATTATTGTCTTTTGATTTTCCATGGCATTTTGCCAGTCATGTGGAAAGATTGCCTGTTTATTTTTGACCATTAGCTCCATTTTGTTCTTTATGCTTTTTTGCAATTTTCCCGGCAGCGAATAGAAAGCTTTATCAATTTGAATTTGTCTTTCAAGATCGTCCTGGTGGCGGAGTAATATTTTCTGCCCTTTATAATAAATCACAAACCTGATGTTGCCGATGCCATTATTTCCAGCCGTGCTATAAACAATGACCGGGTCCACCCGGGAGTCATTGTCATAATCCCTGAACTCTGTATATTTTGGCCAGAACATAATGGAACTTTCTTCTTTCTTTTTATCGGCAAAATCATTTACTTCCCATATATTGATGAACCGGCCATTTTCATATTTGGCAGTGACGGCTCTGATCGCAGTAGCAGATGAACCATCCGGGTCGCTGCTTTCTGAAAGAATAGTATAGAATTGTCCTGATTTGTCCGAGTATTTATAAACACCGGAGATAGGATAGATTAATTCCAAATCTTTTTTCTCTGCGTCACCAAAAGTAGCCGCTATGTCTTTGCCTGTAAGAATCTCACTCCTTACAGTTTGTTTTTGTGTAAAAGCATTTGCCGCACAAAGGCCGGTGAGTAATATAGAAAATACGATTTTCATTTTGGCCGATTTTAAGTTTATGGATCACTTTAGCAAGAGAGAAGATGGGATTCAAATTCCGCCTGATGAAGGTAAGAATTTTTACCGGTCGTGTCGCTCATTCATTTTCATCTGGTGTATCAATTTCAAATTGCAAGAGGTTTTCAATTTTGCGGAGTGTTGTCATTCCGATCCCTCTTTTGTCGGGACTAGCTGCGGAGGAATCTCAGAGGCTTAAACATTCAATAGATGGCAGACTCTGGGATGTCTCGTACCTCGACAAGACAACACTCCGTTTAATCAACTGGCAAGCTGATACACTACCCATTCCCGGTTTTCTTATCCAAAGCAAAGAGAAACCCGGAAGAAACGAACAATCCTTAATGCATCACCGTAATACTAAACCCGGGATTGACAATAAAAATTACTCCCGGTGCAAGCGTTAGTGTCCTGCAGATGGCATTGGAATTTACAATGACCGTACCGCTGCCAATAAAAACATCCGTAGTAGCATCGGCCAC
>JAUZOA010000119.1 GCA_030706685.1 Bacteroidota bacterium | reverse complement strand
GGGGCATCATCATCTACCCAGTCCAGCAAGTACATCGAAAATCCATACCACCTGTCCTGGTTCAACGGATCACTATCGGTAACGAGCTCCGCCCGGATGGAATTGCTTATCACTTCATCCGTGCTTCTTACCTCAATACGCAAGGCGCTGGAACCGGCTTTTACTTTCTCGGAACTTTGCTGTATCGAATAATCGCAGCAGTGCTGATTATTGTACCACCCGGAGAGGAAACCGGGGCCTTCAAAAGTGCTCTCCAATATCATATTTTGCCGCGGGGAGGCTTGCCCGCAGATCCGGTTTGTGATACTAAAAAAACAAAGCAGTAAAATGAGCAGGTGAATATTTACCAGTTTGAACATAAGCACTATTTGTTTAATAACTGCATCGGGTTCCTGGTTACTGCAAATGATATAGAGATTATTGGGCTGGTCTTTGGAGGATATCTTTCCATCCGGGGCTGAGCAATCAATTATTTCAAACCCGAATATCGTAAAAAAAACCGCTTGTCCCAACTGTTAATTTGGAAACCGGGTTTTATAGATAACTCAATGATAATCATTAATAAACGAGGATTTTAGTAAAACTAAAACAAAGATGAATGGCAGGCTGCTATACCCGGGTACTCCCGGGATACCTATTGTTTAAATGGGAAAGGGACCTGATAAGATTACCGCACCCCGGATTTCTTCAATTTTTTAAATATCAAAAAAATAATGCTATCAATTAATAGACCACTACATATATAAATATTTTTTAGAAGTTTTATTTTTTTACCGGAACTTGAAAGAAGATTTTAAAAAATAGCTGTAAATAAAAACTTCCACCGGCTTAATGTCAACTACACACATTAAATTGATATTATAATTTTAATGACCACATCATATCTCAATAATATTTCTCCCTTAATTTTGTATTGGATTTTTTGATTCGTTTGTTTAGTGTCACATCAATGACAGCTTTTTGTTAATGATATGAAATTGTCGCAATGATTGGTCACTAATAAGATTAATGGCATAAAATTTTCTTCCGTTACAGGCCCACTATTAAATCCTTTACTATGATGAGTGAAACAATCCTTGTTCCGGAAAAAGAAATAACAGGAACCGACCCGATACAGGTAAATCGTTCCTCGCTATTAAAAGAAGTCCTGAAAATAAATTTCCAGCCAGGGAAATTATTACCTGCTCCCCCCAAAGAATTTCCGATCAGTAAGTGGAACATGCCTCCCGAGCCGGAAGGGTATATTAAATGTCATGATAACGACTGCCTGTGATGCTGGTAGTGTATCAATTTCTGTGAAACAAATATCTCCCGTGAAGGCACAAAGATCATAAAGCGCTTACTTTCCATCTAAATTTTTCAGTGTCTTTTGCGTATTCTTTGTGGGAAACGGTATTTAAGCCGATGCACTATCTGGCTTTTAGAAAGATCCGGGAATGATTTTCGGATATTGTTTCCAATATGATATTTTTATACATTAAATCATTTCCATGCGAAAAATTGTTTGCACCTTCCTGCTTGGTTTATTTGTCTCGCTCCAGGTGTTTTCACAGTTACGTCTTCCCTCCGTTATTTCTTCGGGTATGGTGTTGCAACAAAATGACTCCGTCACCTTGTGGGGCTGGGGATATAATGGACAACAGGTAAACGCTGCCGGGAGTTGGAACAATATCCCATCAGCCTGTACGGTTAGCAATCTTGGGAAATGGAGCATGAAAATAAAAACACCCCCGGCCGGGGGTCCTTATACCCTGCACATCAGTAGTGCTGGCAACGATATTCTGCTGAATGATGTGCTGATCGGCGAAGTTTGGCTTTGCTCCGGTCAATCGAATATGGAAATGAGTTATTCCTGGGGCGCCCGCTTTATTAAGGAAGACTTGCCAACTTGTTTCAATAAAAATATTCGTTTTTTCCAGGTTCCCAGGTCAGCATCCGATTACCCGCAGGATGATCTCAGGGGAACATGGCAGCTATGTGATTCCAATTCACTGAAAACATTCAGCGCTGTGGCCTATTATTTTGGAAAAAAGCTGCAGCAGGATCTTAATGTGCCCGTGGGGCTGATCCATTCGAGCTGGGGAGGTACACCTGCCGAAGTATGGACCCCTTCGGAAATAATCAATGGCGATGAAACATTAAGAAAGGCGGCAGCAGAGCTGCGGGAAGTCCCCTGGGGCCCTGTCAAACCTGGACTTAATTATAATGGTATGATTGCCCCGATCACAAAGTTTGATATTGCCGGCGCGATATGGTACCAGGGCGAAGCCAATGTCGGCGCCAACAGCACCTATTCCCGGCTGCTTACAACCCTGATCGATGCCTGGAGAAAAAAATGGAATAAAGAATTTCCTTTTTATTACGTGCAAATCGCGCCTTACAAGTACGGCAACCTGAATGTCGGTGCATTGTTGCAGGAACAGCAAACAAAAGTAATGGAGCATCCCAAAACCGGGATGGTAGTTATCACAGACCTGGTAGATTCGGTAACCAATATTCACCCTTCCAATAAAAGGGATGTAGGAATTCGTTTGGCTAACTGGGCGCTGGCAGAAACTTATCAAAAAAACATAGCCGGTTATAAAAGCCCTGCATTCAAAAAAGCTGTCGCGGACAAAGACAAATTGATTGTAAGTTTTAATAATGCAGAGGGCGGGCTTATGACTAAAGATAAGATCATTACCGGTTTTTATGTTTCCGGGGAAAAAGAAGAATGGCTGCCTGCCGAAGCAAAGATCGACAACGACCACATTATTGTCTGGAACAAAAAATTGAAACAGCCGGTGTATGCCCGTTACGGTTTTAGCAATACCCTTACCGGGAATGTATTTGGCAAAAGCGGCTTGCCCCTCTGCCCCTTCCGGAGTGATAACTGGCCGGTGGACCAGGGACCGGAGAAAAATTGAAATAGTTTAGTGTATGTTTTTTTGTTTATTGTTTCACCCGGGCAGGCCTGCCCTATCTAAATGGAACTTCGGACTATAATAACCAAAAACGATAAACCATAAACAATATTCAATACATTTACCCATAACATTTGATACAATGAAACTTCGTAAAAAAATCCTGTTTATCGTACTCCTGGTATCCTTTTCCTTCCCTGCCATGGCATGGTGGGGAATGACAGGGCATCGCGTAGTGGGTGAGATCGCTGAAAGTTACCTTAGTTCAAAAGCCAGGAAAGCGATCAAAGATATACTGGGAGATGAATCGCTGGCAATGGCAAGCAACTGGGCGGATTTTATCAAATCGGATTCAGCCTTTAACTATCTCAGCCCCTGGCATTATACAGATATGAAAGGGGGGCTCTCTCATGATGAAGTAATCAAAACGCTGGAAACAGATACAGGCGCAAATCTCTATGCCAAATTCAACTTCATTATCCGGGAACTAAAAAATAAACAGTTGGCAAAGGATAAAAAAGTATTATACCTGCGGTTGTTGATACATTTTGTTGGTGATCTTCACCAGCCTTTGCATGTGGGCGGCAGAACGGAAGACCAGGGTGGTAACCGGGTCAGGGTATTATGGTTCAATGATTCTACCAATCTCCATAACGTGTGGGATGAAAAGCTGGTTGAAAACCAGAAACTCAGTTACACGGAATTTGCAAAGGCGATTAATCATGTCAGCAAAGAGCAGCGATTGGCCTGGCAAAAAGAGCCGGTAAAGGAATGGTTTTTTGAGTCCTACCAGATCGCCCAGGGGATATACAGCGGGATCACGAGACCCAACCAGCGATTGAGCTACCGCTATAATTTTGATCATATCGCAACAGTTAACGAGCAATTATTAAAAGGCGGCGTCCGGCTGGCCGGTTTGCTAAACGAAATATTTGGTTAAACCCCGGAATTGCTTGATCCAGATCAGTATATGACCTGTTAGATTTCCACTTAACCACATTTTATTCACAAGATGCCGTGTATAAATTGTTGCATGGTTAATGCTACATAATATTGTAGGTTCAACACTTTTATAAGAAACTAATATTCCCGAACCATGTGTACCAGTTATTTAAAACGTGCATTGTTATATGGAAGCGCTCTTTTTACTACCGGGCTATTATCCGCTCAGGATAATTTGAAATTGAAATATGATAACTCCGTTATTTATGCCGGTATCGAAGTAGGCGCCAAAGGTGTAAAAATGAGCTTACTGGAGCTGGAAAAGGATTCAAAACTGAGCAACTCTTTCAATATTTTAAAAGATTCCTCTGTCAATACGGATTTTATTTCTTTCACCGGGCCTACTTTCAGCGCTACACTCAATGGCTTAAGCGGCTTATATGCCACGGCGCTTACCAAATATAATATTCCTTCCAGCCGGGTCTTTACCGTGGTAAGCAGTGGTGTAAAGATGCAGGCGGAAAAAGAACAAAAGACCTTCTGGGTAAATAACCTGGTTGATTCATTTAAACTAAAAATAAAGGAGCCGAAGCGCCAGGTCGAAATAGTAGACGTATCACAGGAAGCGCGATTGTCCCACCTGGGAATTGTGCCGGCAGCCAAACGCTTTTCGACTTTTTTAATTGATATCGGCAGTGGCAATTCCAAGGGCGGCTATTTCCCGATCGACGACAATAGCAATGAATTCAAACTATTTCAACTCAACTGGGGCACGAAGAGTACAGCCAATGCCGCCGAAAAAAGGATGGATGAATATGATAAGACACTTGCGAATTACAGCAGGCAACTTTACAGGGTATTATCCAATGTAGAAAACTCTGAACTCATTTATTCAGTGAATGCCAGCGGCGCTTACCAGATGAATGATTATATCGCCTTTAGCGGGGGGATTGCCTGGGCAGCGGCCACCTTGTTGCAACCCGAACAGATTGACAACCCGGTTGTAACGGTCACCTATGAAGATGTGGAGAGGCTGGCCGGGCAACTATACTCTGATTACAATTCTTTATCTGCCGATGAACTGGTAAAGAATATTACCAATACGAGCCTCGATAAAGAGGCCATCGCCAAAGAAATTAAGAGAGTACATGGCGTCTTTGATCAGCGTTCGCTGATGGCGGGTGCAGGACTCTTACTGAAAATCATGCGGCAATTCAAATCCATTTATGAATCCAAAGGATTCGTTCTCGTTAAGAATGGACAGGTAGGCTGGGTATCTGCTTATGTGGATCAAACTATGTCGAAATAGTTTTTAGCTAACAGCTCTTAGCTATTGATAAAGAATAACACAGCTATACGCCCCAACCAGTAGCTGGTTCGATACAGCAAAGGTGATGTCACCGGCAGGATCGCTGCCACTTACCAGGGCTTTGCTCCAATAGCCCGTGGGAACAGCAATGTTTTGCATTTTAGGCGTTCCATTAAAAACAACCATTATCTTATTCCATTTATCCTTTACAGCGGCGCCATTAATCGTATAGGCTACTACCCCACCCGGCAGATCAGCCAGGAATTCAAGGTTAGCAGCAATTTCTTCAGAAGACGCCATTCTGAACGCGGGATGCTCTTTCCTGATTTTTATCAATGTCTTCACATACTCAAAGACGTCCCTGTTTTTTGATTTCAGGCTCCAGTCAATCGCATTGATGCTATCCCCGGCGTTATAGGAATTTTCATTTCCTTTTTTGCTGCGCAAAAATTCTGTTCCTGCATGGAGAAAAGGTATTCCCTGCGAGGTTAATACAATGGATAAAGCCAGTTTTTGCATCTGCTTTCTTTCCGCTTCCGTAGCGTCTTTAGCCGAAATAGCCAGTTTATCCCACAAGGCATGGTTATCGTGGCACTCCGCGTAAGTAATCGTATTGGTTGGCTGCGCCGCATAAGCAAATTTTGAATAATTGACCTTCGAATAATCCACCTGGGGATGCTTGCAGGAAGCTACGATCCCAAATTTTATACTTTCTTCCATACCGGGTTTATTACTTACAAAACCCCGGTCATTATTATCAAATACACTTCCTTTAATACCATCGCGGATATCATCACTGAATACAGCTATCCTGTCAAGCCTTGCGGCATTTGCTTTTATGGCACGTAATGAGTCGGGCAAAGGCGAGGAACCCGCTGTCCATCCTTCGCCGTACAATAATATACCCGGTTTGATCTTATGCAGTTCTTTGGAAATAAGATTCATTGTACCAATATCGTGAACACCCATCAGGTCAAACCTGAAACCATCAATATGGTATTCCTGTACCCAGTATTTCACTGATTCAAGCATGAACTTTCTCATCATGGCTCTTTCACTCGCTGTTTCATTGCCACAGCCGGTACCATTGGAAAACTTTCCGTCACGCGTATGACGATAATAATATCCCGGAACCAATTGATTAAAATAAGACTGTTCAGTAAGCATCGTGTGATTATAAACCACGTCCATGATCACCCGCAGGCCATTTTCATGAAAAGTCTTGACCAACTGTTTGAATTCCCTGATACGGACCGCGCCATCATAGGGATTGGTGGAATAGGATCCTTCGGGTGTATTGTAATTTAAGGGTTCATATCCCCAGTTATATTGTGGCAGGTCCGGTCTTGTTTCATCAACCGAATAAAAATCAAAACAGGGAAGCAGGTGAATATGGGTTACTCCAAGTTCTTTCAGATGATCCAGTCCCGTAGAAAGCCCTTCTTCGTTTTTTGTTCCTCTTTCGGTCAATCCCAAAAACTTGCCTTTATTTTTTATACCGGAATTAGCAGCCATGCTTGCATCGCGGATATGTAATTCATAGATGATCGCCGCCTCACCCCTCTCCACCAGGAGAGGGGCCGGGGGTGAGGCATCTTTTTCCCATCCCGGAGGATTTGTTTGTTTAAGGTCAATGATCATTCCTTTTTTTCCATTCACGCCTACTGCTTTTGCATAAGGATCGGGTACTTCGTCCAGCCATTCATTATTTATATGTACGCGAAAAGCATAAAACTTTCCTTTCTGATCACCCGGCAAGATGGCTGTCCAGGTACCGGCAGTGTTTTTTTTCATGGAAATGATAAGGGAGGCGGTATCTGTGATGCCATTTTTGTATATAAGCAAGCGGGCATTATCTGCCGGCGGTGACCAGATGCGGAATAGAGATTGCCGGGGCGAATAAGTAAGTCCAAGATCGGTACCGGTATAGACAGGATAGGAATTGTAATCTATTTTCTGTGTAAAGGCGGAAAGAAATAATATCATCCAGCCTGCAAGCATGATGGCTTTCTTCATTCAAAAGAATTATGTCTAAAGATACCTTCATTCTTCTGTTTGGCGTTTCGTTTATAAAATTTCTTCGTTGTAAAAAATGATTCCTGTAAATTGTCCTTTTATAATTAATTGACCGTGTATGGGAGAATTCCAGATAAAAAAACAACCCAGGCAGTACGATGCGGTAATAATAGGCTCCGGCGCAGGTGGCGGCATGGCAGCTTATGTATTGGCTACTGCGGGTCTGAAAGTTTGCCTGCTTGAAGCCGGCCCGATGTATGATCCGGCAACTGATTCCTGTCAATTAAAAAATCCCTGGGAATCGCCGCGTCGCGGTGCAAGCACGAAGTACCGGCCCTTCGGCGATTTTGACGGCTGCTACTGGGGCTGGGAAATTGATGGCGAACCTTATACTAATAATGGCGGTCAAAAATGGGAATGGTGGCGCGCCCGCATGCTGGGTGGACGTACCAATCACTGGGGAAGAATCTCTCTTCGTTTCGGGCCAAAGGATTTTAAACGCAAAAGTATCGATGGTCTCGGTGATGATTGGCCCATCAGCTATGATGATGTAAAACCCTATTACGATAAGATTGATAAGATGCTCGGGGTATTCGGTACCAACGAAGGATTGGAAAATGACCCGGATGGTTTTTTTCTTCCGCCTCCCAGGCCAAGATTACATGAATTGTTTATCAAGAAAGCGGCTACAGGTATCGGTATCCCGGTTATCCCTTCCCGCCTTTCGATTCTTACCAAACAGGTAAACAAGGAAAGAGGGCAATGTTTTTATTGCGCGCAATGTGGCCGTAGTTGTAAGATCTATGCTGATTTTTCCGCCTCTTCCTGCCTGGTGATACCGGCTATAAAAACAGGCAATCTTGACCTGGTTACTAACGCGATGGCCCGCGAGGTATTGACCAATAAGGAAGGTTTGGCAACCGGCGTTTCTTATATCAATAAAGATGATATGCAGGAGTACCAGGTAACGGGGCGCACAGTAATATTGGCCGCAAGCGCCTGCGAAAGCGCAAGATTGTTACTCAATTCAAGATCGCAGCGCCATCCCAATGGTTTGGCCAATAGCAGCAATGTGGTCGGCAAATACCTGCATGATTCTACAGGCGCTGATATGGGTGGTATCATTCCTGAACTATTCGACCGCAAGCGATATAATGAAGATGGCGTAGGTGGTATGCACGTGTATACGCCCTGGTGGCTCGATAATAAGAAACTGGATTTCCCCCGTGGCTATCATATTGAATATGGCGGTGGTTTTGGAATGCCCCTCTATGGGTTCAATTGGGGAATTGAAAAGCTGAACGGTGCTTATAAAATAAAAGGAAAGGAAAAAGAACCCGGTGGCTATGGCGCTTCCTTAAAAGAAGATTATCGTTTTTTCTTCGGATCACATGTAGGTATGGCCGGCCGTGGTGAAGCCGTAGCCCGGGAGGATAATTATTGTGAAATTGATCCTGAAATGGTAGATAAATTTGGTATACCTGTTTTGCGTTTTCATACGCAGTATTCTGACTATGAAATAAAACAGGCCAAACATATGAAGGAGACTTTTGCCGAAATACTGCACGCGATGGGAGCTGTTATAACATGGGGCGGCGATGATGGCCCGCAAAATAATTATGGCCTTCATGCCCCCGGCAATATAATTCATGAAGCCGGCACGGTGCGCATGGGCGATGATCCTAAAAAATCGGCATTGAATAAATGGAGCCAGGCGCATGATTGCAAGAATTTATTTTGCGTGGATGGCGGACAATTTGTATCGCAGGGCGATAAGAATATTACCTGGTCCATCCTTGCATTATCAATGAGGGCAAGTGAACATATTGTGGAGGAGTTGAAGAAGAATAATTTGTAGTACCGGGCTAATAGCTAATAGCTGTTAGCCGTTAGCGGGGTCATCAACAACAACCAACTATAAACTATTTTCATGGATAGGAGAAAATCAATTAAAACATTACTCATCGGCACTGTATCAGCCGGCGTACTCGTGGAAGCCTGTACAACGGAAGATAAAAAAAAGGTGCTGGCCAATGACAACG
This sequence comes from Bacteroidota bacterium, assembly GCA_030706685.1. Lineage (GTDB taxonomy): Bacteria > Bacteroidota > Bacteroidia > Chitinophagales > Chitinophagaceae > VBAT01. The sequence goes on along the minus strand of JAUZOA010000119.1, from coordinate 3,051 downwards.
CGAAGATATCGGGGCTGAACCGCATGAAGGAAGAGGCGGAGCATGAAAAGGAAGTGAATTCCAAAACTTTCTTTACCGATCATGAGCTGGCTACTATTACTCTACTTGGTGATATTATCATACCTAAGGATGAAGTAAGCGGCAGCGCCAGCGACGCGAAGGTGCCAGAGTTTATAGAGTTTATTGTAAAAGACATGCCGCAACATCAAACCCCTATGCGGGGCGGCTTGCGCTGGCTCGATATGCAATGTCTTACCCGTTTTGACAAAACATTTAAAGACTGCAGCCACGAGCAGCAGATCGAAATCGTCAATGATATTGCTTACCCTGTTATTAAAGATAAAAACGGCAAACTGCTGTCAAAGAGAACGATCAAACCGGGATATGAGCAGGGCGTTTCTTTTTTTAGCCTGGTGCGCAATTTGACTGCCACCGGTTTTTATACTTCCGCGATAGGCATGAAAGATGTGGGCTATATGGGTAATACACCTAACCAATGGAATGGTGTGCCGGAAGATGTATTGAAGCAGTACGGACTGGCTTATACAGAAAAAGAATTGAAAGAATGTATAAGCTTCGATAAAAAATAGCCTCTGCCCTGTCTCCCATCTTCACCCCGGGCGGAGCTTTATTGCGGATCTGCGAAAATCATAAGCATGAAGTCAGATGCCAGATTTCCGGCTTCTGACCTCTGGCTTCATCTTCCTGTGTCAATTCTGCGTAAACGTAAAGTTGAACAACGAACTACTCACGATCTTATTCCATTTATCATCAAATAAGACTACTTTATATTCCAGCCGATAATTGCCTTTGGACAAATGAAGTTCCGGGTACGGCAGGTTGATAGTAAAATCCGCCTGGTTATTATTGTATACAGTCGTTGGATATCCCGGCGTGAAATCAACAGTACTGGAAACCGTCCCATCTCTTGTAGCATATAGATTATTGAGATCCTTCAGGGGCACCCCATTGTCGTCATAAAAATAAGCTACCGCGTGGCAGGTAATTCCTTTGGCGCCTTCGATAGTAAAGATGGGCGTTATCTCTATCTGTTGGGCAGCATCACTGAATTTTGTTTCTACTTTGACTTCCTTACTGCTGATACCCTGTGAAAAAGTAAAATACTGGTAACCGCTTGAAGTGATCACTTTCAGGTCGGGATCAAAAAGAGCTACATAGCATTTCAGCCGGAAACTGCCGTTGCCCAGTTCCAGTTCATCATAAGGCATGAATACGGAGAGGTTATTATACTGCGTGTTTTGATAACCCGGCGTAAAGGTTGTAAACGCGGCTACTTTGCCATCCGCGGATGCCTGGATACCATTGTGATCTATCAGCGCCTTGCCATCATCCGCGTTATAGAAATAAACGGCCAGGATACATTTCCTCGATTGCGCGTTATAAATCAGGAAATTTTGTTTGATTCTCATTCCGAGCTGGCCATTCTCTGTTACATTGTATTCTATATTCAGATCCTGCAGTTTGCTCCAGAGGGTTGTTTTATTTTCTACCGGGAATTCTTTATTAAACGGGTACAGTTCCCCGATCAATTTTTTATCGTTGTCTGAAAGATCATCGTTCTCCCCCACCGAATAGCCGTCGAGTGTAAAGCTGGCGGGAATCGGGTAATGCATGATTGATTTCGGATCATAACTTTTATTGGTCATGTTGACGCTGTAACGTTCAAATACCTGTTTGTCCACCATGTCCTTGTCCCATCCGTCGTATTGCAGGTAATAAGCATAGACAACAGGTTTGTTCCATTTAATATTGCTCATCGGGTTCATGTGCTCGTGCAGGAGGCCCAGTGTATGGCCAAACTCGTGTAATATGACCGATTTCAATTGCGCTTCCGTCCTGGAAGTATTAATCCATCCAAGGTTCATGGTTTCCTCTGTTGTCAGCCTGTTCTTCGCGTCTACGCCGATAAAGGAATAAGAGCCGGGCTTATCAAAACTCACGCGTATATCACCGGTTCCCTGTGCCAGGAATTGAAACTTCACATTGGCATACTGGCTCCATTCAGGCGCGTATTGTTTTACTTCGGATTTTTGCCAATCGGTACCATTGATAAAACTTACCTGGAGTGTAGTGCCGGGAGTCCACTTATTGTTGAAATCATAGACCCCCTGCCCTGCCCCATTGTTTTTGCGGGCTGTACGTACATCAATGCAGGGTTGAACCTGGGCGCGGGAAATAAGGGAAAGCAGCAATGCGATTGCCGGCAGGGAGCGTCGAAGAGTGAACATGGTAGTGGATTTTTAGGATTAAGTTACAAATAGTCGGAAAAGAGAGAATAATTAATTTGATGTAGGGAGTTGTCAGAGGCCCGTCCGGGTAGCTCTTAGCGTCAGGCAGATGCTATTGTACTCTCTTTTCCTAATAAACATTTTTTGTTTGGCCCATGGCAAACAAAGAATATTCAGGGCGCATTCAATGCTGAACACAAGCCTGGGATTTTCCGGTAGTGAGCCAGTTTAGTTTGTCACTAAACCGATAATAATCCATTACCTTACCGGGAGCAGCTCTCCTTCTATCCGTTTTCTTATTATTTCATATTCCGGTTCGGTGAGCCATTTGGCTTTTTGTGCCAGCAAAATATTTACCCTCGTGCCTTGTTGCAGGGTACTGTCGAAAAGCTTTTCCTGCAGTTCCCATTTGAGTGTTTTGGGATAATCGCTCGTGGTAAGAATAAGCATATCCCAGTCGCTTTGCGCATCGTAGGCGCCATTTGCCCGGTTACCGAACAGCATTAATTCGGCATCGGGGATCTCAGTGGTTATGATTGTTTTTAAAGTGGCTAAGGTTTTCTTATCCAGTTTTTCCTGCTCGGTTTCTTCAAATAGGGTCCCATACCCATTGGTGAGCAGGAATTGTTTTACGATGGCATGGAAAACCTTGTTAGGCGGAACCTGCAGCATTTCAAAGGCCCGCTGGGATCGGCGGCGATCTTTTTGGCCGACAGGATGGCAAATCGCATCCGCAGATTGGCGTCTTTTTGTTTTTTGGAAAGCTTCCTGCCCGACATATCGGGCACTCCCGTTACCACGG
>JAUZOA010000118.1 GCA_030706685.1 Bacteroidota bacterium | reverse complement strand
GCTAGATTACTGAGCTTTGGATAGTGTACCAGTTTGGTTTCCCGCAGCGTTCGCAGCGGTAAGGCGACGCAGCGAATACTGCCCCACTGCGATCGCTGCGTGAAACACATTTTCAAATTGATAGACTACCAATCTTTGCGTTTTATCAATGATCTTATCCTGTTCGCGTATCTTTCGTTAATTTCGGAATGTCAACGGGCTTAGTCGTGAATCATGAACTTTCTTGATATTTTATCGCTGGCTTATCGTACTGTACGCAGCAACAAGCTTCGTACCGGGCTTACTATCTCCATCATCGCGTTTGGCATCATGGCATTGATCGGGATCATCACCGCTATCCAGGCCATGAACCAGAAATTTTCAGAAAGCTTCTCTACCATGGGGGCTAACGGGTTTACGCTCCGTTTAAAGGAAAGAAATTTTCACTTTGGCGGCGGCGACAATAATGATGTGAAACTTTCAAAAAAGGGGAAACGCAAAGAAAGAAAATCCAACCTTGGAAAAAATATCACCAAAGAAGAATCCGAACAATTCGTAAGAATGTTTCAATACCCGGCGATCAAAAGCATTTCCCTTTTTGGTAACAGGAATAGTATTGCCTCGTATGGGGAAAGAAAGACCAGTCCCAATATCACTATGCTTGGGGGCGATGAAAACTACCTGCAGTTGAACGGCTATTCGCTGGCAATGGGTCGCGATATGAACCCGGCTGATGTGGAGTCGGGCTCCAATGTTTGCCTGCTCGGGTATGATGTTGCCAAAAAACTTTTCAAAGAGGGAATAGAAAGATCAGTCAACAGCATGGTAAGAGTGAATAATATCCCTTACCGGGTACTGGGTGTTTTGGCAAGTAAGGGATCTACGTTTGGATTTAGCCGCGACAATATAATTATTACCAGTTATATTAATATTGAACGGAATTTCTCTGCCGGCCGGTCCTATGTAGTAGCGGTGATGACAAATGACATTCACCAGGTGACCGAGGCTATGGGTGAGGCGGAAGGTATTTTTCGCGCCATCCGGAAACTTTCCGTTACCGAGGACAACAATTTTGTTTTGGACAGGAGCGACAGTATTGCTGAAAAAGCGATGAACAGCCTGGGTTTCCTGACCATTTCAGCCATGGTCATTGGCCTGATCACATTGATTGGCGCGGCTATCGGGTTGATGAATATCATGCTGGTGTCCGTGGCGGAGCGTACAAAGGAGGTGGGCCTTATTAAAGCCATTGGTGGAAAAAGTAAAATGGTCCGCCGCCAGTTCTTGCTGGAAGCTGTGATCATCAGTGTTATGGGAGCCATATTCGGAATCATCCTGGGCATTCTTGTCGGCAATGTTTTTTCAATGATATTGAATACAGGGTTTGTCGTCCCCTGGGTCTGGGTATCATATGGCATTTTTATCTGCAGTTTTGTAGGGTTATTGGCAGGGTTATACCCGGCATTAAAAGCTGGCCGCCTCAACCCGATAGACGCGCTCAGGTACGAATAGCAACGATTTCAAGCCGGGTACTCTCCGGCGCAAGGAGGCCTCATTTTATTATCATTTTTTTACCATGACTTGCGGCCTATTAAAAAATCCTTAACTTGAAGCCCCTTCACAAAAAAAAGGGAATGAGGGCGTTTTTTAAATGAATTTTTGCTTAGAATTGCATCTCTTAAACTGGACAAGTCTATTTACATTTAAAATTTTAAAAAATTAAAAATTTCAATCATGGCAGAGACTAAACCAACTGCAACAGTTAAGGCTACTTCTGTTCAACCTAAAAAAAGCAGTAATGCCATCTCCTGGGTTGCTCCGATTGTTTGCATTATTGCCGGGTATTGTATCTGGCGTTTTATCCTTGGGGACCCGAGTGGATTTAAGATCAAAGGCGAAGGCTGGTTCTGGCCTGAAAACAAACAACCCACAGATGCGCTGCACCGCATTTATGAAGGTGGTATTATTGTGCCGCTGCTGATTGGAATGTTATTAATGGTAATCGTTTTTTCTATTGAAAGGCTCATGACTATCCGTAAAGCACTGGGCAATGGATCTATCGCGGATTTCATACGCAAAGTACAGTATCACCTGGCCAACCGGAATGTGGATGCAGCTTTATCAGAGTGTGACAAACAGCGCGGTTCTGTAGCCAATGTCATGAAAGCAGGTCTCCGCCGCTATAAAGAAATGATCACGGAAGGCGGAATTTCTACTGACCAAAAAGTAATCGCTATCCAGAAAGAAGTAGAAGAAGCTACCGCCCTGGAATTACCCATGCTGCAAAAAAACCTGGTATTTCTTTCCACTATTACTTCTGTAGGTACCCTGGTAGCCTTGTTGGGTACGGTAATGGGGATGATCAGGTCATTTGCCGCTCTTGGCGCATCCGGCGGAGCATCAGACACTAACCAGTTGGCTATCGGTATCTCTGAAGCCCTGTATAATACGGCTCTTGGTATCGGTACTTCCGCCCTGGCCCTGATTATGTACAACGTCTTTACCACCAAGATCGACTCGATTACTTACGGCATTGATGAATCAGGATTTACCCTGACACAAAGCTTTGCTTCTCAATACAAATAATTTGGGGTGGATGTATGGATTTTTCTCCATTATTCATCTAATCAATAAACTGAAGTAAGATATGCCGCATATAAAAATTGCCCGGAAAAGTACGGCTACGGATATGACTCCCTTTGTGGACATCGCATTCCTGATCCTGTCCTTTTTCATCATGGCAACAAAGTTTAAACCTGCCGAGCCGGTGCCTGTTGTGACCCCCAATTCAGTTTCATCCAAAATATTGAAAGAAGAGAATGCTTTGCTGATCACTTTCGATAAAGACAGCAGGGTATTTGTCAATGTCAACGCGAAAAAAGACCCGGAGAAGCTGACAGAAGTTATCCAGGGTCTGAATACTACGAGGAATCTTGGATTGACGCCGGCCGAAATTGAAAATTTTAAAAACTCGCCCATCATCGGCGTTCCTTTGGCAAAGCTTAAGGGTTTATTGGATATCCCGGCAGCCGACCAGGGAAAAGTAAAGCAGGAGGGCATCCCGGTATTGGATACGCTGAATAATGAACTGGTTTGGTGGGTGTCTGAAACCAAAAAAGCCTTTGCGGGTGAAAAACTTCTTTACATCATAAAAGGGGACAATAATGCCAAATATCCAACCTTTGAAGGAGTGATCAACGCGATGAGGAAAAACGATGAGTTTAAATATAACCTCATTACTTCCCAGGAAGGGCCACCGGAAGGCACGGAACTTTACAAGGAAAGAATGAGTAAATAAATGATATTTTAGGACATAACTTTTAAAACATTTTATTATGGCAAGTATAGAAGAAGGCGGCGGTGGTGACCATAAAAAAGGACCAGGAGTAAAAAAAGCCAAAAAGCTTTCCACCCGTGTAGATATGACGCCCATGGTGGATCTGGGTTTTTTGCTGATTACCTTTTTCATTTTTACCGCCACACTGTCCAGCCCTGCCACGATGGACCTGAATATGCCCAAGGATACCAAAAAGGAAGATGAGACGAAGATTAAACAATCCGGGGCGCTGACTGTCATGCTTGGCAAGAATGATGAGGTCTTTTATTACGAGGGAGAACTGGCTCCTGATGGATCCAATTTCAAGAGCTCCAACTTCAAGGATATCCGGGATATTATCATCAATAAGAGAAAAGATGTGATCAAAAACTATACACCGGATCCCAAGGATGAAGATTTGAAACAAAAAGCAAAGGAAAGAGGCGATGCCAACTGGCAAAACGCGGCGCTGGACAAGGATTTTGTGGTGGTGATCAAGCCCGACCCGGAAGCTACGTATAAGAATACCGTGGATATCCTGGATGAGATGACTATCAATGCCGTAAAGCGGTTTGCGATTGTTAAAATATCAGATACTGAACTACAGCTCATCCATAAAACAGAGGGCAAATAAATGAGGGCGATTTTGTGGAAAAATTAAAGAAAAGCATCTAATTTTAAACAGTTTAAACTAATGGAAGCCAACAAAATATTAACAGCCGATGTTCTCGACCTGATCTTTGAGAACCGGAATAAAGATTATGGGGCGTATGAGTTGCGCAGGACCTATAACCGGCGTATCCTTAAGGCCCTGATCATTACTGCTTCTGTTGCTTTACTTGCTTTGTTGGGTTCGTTCCTGGCCAACCAGCTGGATACCGGCCCCAAAAAGGAAGATATTAAGGAAGTGACATTGCAGGAGATACAGCAGGACGAGGATAAACCCCCTCCGCCTCCCCCGCCTCCGCCGAAGCCGCCAGATCCTCCCAAGATTGAAATGGAGAAATTTACTCCTCCCAAAATTGTAAAAGATGAGGAAGTAAAAGAGCCGCCCCCGGAGCAGAAACAACTGGAAGAAGTAAAGATTTCAGATATCAAACAGGAAGGTATTAAGGACGAAGGATTGGCTGCACCCACAGAGATAGACCAGGGTAAGCAGATCATCGAAGAGAAAAAGGAAGATGAAAATAAGATATTTGAAAAAGTAGAAATTGAAGCTTCTTTCAAAGGTGGCGAAGGCGCCTGGAAAAAATACCTTGAAAGAAACCTGAATGCCAATGTACCGGTTGATAATGGCGCCCCGGAAGGAACCTATACCGTGTATGTACAGTTTGTAGTAAGTAAGGATGGTAGTATAAGTGATGTAAAAGCATTGACCAACCACGGCTACGGTATGGAACAGGAAGCTATAAAGGTTATCAAGAAAGGGCCCGCCTGGACTCCCGCTGTACAAAACGGGCGTAGCGTGAACGCTTACCGTAAACAGCCTATCACCTTCCAGGTCACTTCAGAATAATAGTACTTAGTTTTTATTGATATATTGATCCTCCCCCGCGACAAGCGGGGGAGGATTTTTATTTTACTTAAATTACAGGAACCAACGATTATTTTTGGATCAATGATGAATAATAAGCTGTCAGGTTGGGATGATACCATTGTTGCTTTGGCTACGCCACCCGGTATTGGCGCTATCGGCGTTATACGGTTGAGCGGGAAGAAGGCCCTGGCGATTGCCAGCGGATTATTTCCTTCGAAAGATCTTTTGCTGCAGCCCTCTCATACTCTTCATGTCGGTTTTATAAAGGACGGAGAAAAGATCCTGGATGAAGTAGTCATATCTATTTTTAAAGGCCCCAAATCCTATACCGGTGAGGATGTGATTGAGATCAGTTGTCATGGATCCCCGTTTATTCAGCAGCAAATTATCGAAGCCTGTATCAAACAAGGGGCGAGGCTGGCAAAACCAGGCGAATTTACACAACGCGCATTTTTAAACGGCAAGCTCGACCTGGCCCAGGCCGAAGCCGTAGCCGATCTTATCGCGAGTAATACAGCCGCTTCTCACAAAGCGGCCTTGCATACTATCCGCGGTGGCTTTTCGGCCAAATTGAAGGAACTGCGGGAAAGGCTGATCCGTTTCTCTGCATTGATAGAACTGGAACTGGATTTTTCCCAGGAAGATGTAGAATTTGCCGACCGGCAGCAGTTTTATTCACTGATCCATGAAATGCAGGAGACCACTTCGCAATTACTGGCTTCTTTCCGGCTGGGCAACGTGATCAAAAACGGGGTAAGCGTGGCCATTATCGGCAAGCCCAATGCCGGCAAATCCACCCTGCTGAATGTTTTGCTGAACGAGGACCGCGCTATCGTCAGCGATATCCCGGGTACTACGCGTGATACCATCGAAGAAGTGATTAATATTGACGGCATACTGTTCCGGTTGATTGATACAGCGGGTATCCGGCAGCACAGCCATGATGTGATTGAAGCCGCCGGCATGGCAAGGAGCCTGGAAAAAATGAAACAGGCCGATATGGTCATCTGTCTTTTTGATGTAAATGATCATAAAGCCGGCGTGGAAGAAATGAAAGCGGAGATCGAAAAGCATCAATTGAATTATTTATTGGCCGGTAATAAGATTGACCTGGCCGGTGAAGAGATCGCGAGGGAAAAATTCGGAGGGCTTGACAAAGTTGTCTTTATTTCCGCCAAACAGGGCTTACATACAGAGGTGCTGAGAGAAAGAATGGTGGATGCCGTGTTGCAGGGGCAGGTGCAATCAGAAAACACTGTCATTACCAATGCGAGGCATTATCATGCCTTGAAAGAAGTAGCTAAATCACTGGCTGATATCCGGAAGGGATTGGATGATAAGCTCCCGGGCGATCTGCTGGCATTGGATATACGGCGTTGTCTTCATTATCTTGGGGAGATAACAGGGGAGGTGACGAATGAGGATACGCTGGATTATATTTTTAGTAAGTTTTGTATCGGGAAATGATTTTCATTTCTCTTGTTTGCTGTTCTTTGCTTTTGTTTGATTTTGACCTAATTGTCTTAACATTTTTTTTCGATTATTTGCACTTGATTGCCCTTTTTTGGACATTTTTGTTGTCCAGTTGTTGCCCAAATGATCGGGCAACAAGAATTAAACGAGAAATGAATTACTAAAATTATAATCTCAGAATGTAAGTTGTGTGATGGGCAGGGAAGAGCGGTATATGATATTTTCGTAATAAGTTATTATCATGGATAACGAACGACCACGCATTATTGGAATTCTGACCAGCAGGCTACCGTATGACTTGGCCAACCTTATGTATAAGGAGTTCGATGACCGGTTCCGAGAAGTGAACTTTTTTATAGAACATTTCAGTTATTACCGTCGATACAAGACCGACCTCCGAGCCATAGAGATATTGCTGGCGATGTCCATTTTCTACAGGCGGGTAGTCGCCAACTTTGATGGCGCCGTACAATTCCGGCGCACCATCACCAGTCACAGTCAGGCTGAAATTGTGCAGATAGGGAGTTATGAGTTGGATAAAGGTGAAACTAATCAGTTACTTTCTGTCATTATTGGATTCCGAAATCTTAAACTGAAATATGGAATAGGGGACGGGATGTTCATGTTTGATGATACGAAGGGGTTTTTCCGGCAGGTAAGAGATCTTAAAAAGAGTTTTAACAGGAGAAGAAATTAGAATGGCAGTAAAGAAACCAAAAGCTATTTCACCATTTCGCAACGTAAAGGAGTTGGAGGAAGAGATCACACAATTCATGAACATACATAAAGCGAAGATCTCCAACCAGGCCAACCGCATGAGCGATTATTTCGAAATGTGCTGTTTCAATTACATCGTGAAATACTACACTTCAAAAGGCTATATTATTGAAGTGGAGAACCTGCAAGCAGGTAAGTATCGCTACAAATGCAGTACTCAAGGAAATCATGAGAATTTTTCCAACTTTAAAATTTCAAAAACTAAAAAAGGGGAAACTTTTGAGTACGGCATTCATCATAATATTGCTGTTCAATCCGCTTATCAGAAAGATATTTATACCACCCCTGATATTTCCGTGATCAGCTACGGTTCTATCGAAGAAGATGAAGAACATTATGAAGGAAAGCGCAAGCTTTCTTTTGTCGCGAATGCGAACCTGGTTACTTTTTGTGAGGCCAAGCAATACACGCCTTTTCCTGAACTGATATTCAGTTTTATCGGTGTGCTGAACGAGCTAAAACCGGATATCATGAACAAAACCCAGCAAAATCTTCCTGTGCGACATCTTGCACCTTCGCTGATGATCTCAGGCAAGCCTAATGATCATGCGGAGAAAATACAGCGCTCACTGGAAAACCGTCATTGCATCAATGTGATATTTGATCTGTTCGCACCTGTCGCTCATCCTTTCAGCAGCTCCAGGATCGGTTTCCTGAAATCCATCCGGGTGGCAGATGACTATCGGAACAATAATTTTGAGATCCAGTATGAACAGGAGGAAGAAACTCCGTTTTAATGTAGCGGTTGGAGTGACAGTGAGAAAATCAGTCGACAGGACTGTCAGGAGGATCGCAGCTAACAAATCTTCCAGGCCGGCCAGAGGATCTTATTTTTTCTTTTTTTTATCATCATTTTTATTCAGCAAAGCCAATATCCTGTCATCCTGAAAGGTGGTTATCTCTTTATCATTATTGGTTTTGAAATGCAATCTTCCCGTATCTTTTTTGACATTCACAGCCATTTTTTTAGTTGAGGGATATTTTGGTTTTGAAGGGAGAGTGGCAGTAGCAGTAGCAATCACAAAATCATATTTAGCTAGTTCAGTTTTTTGTTTTGGATCCCCAGATTTTATCCATGGAAAATTCAGCAAGCCATTCTGATGTATACAAGGGGCCTCGGAACCCAACCGAAAATTCTTGGGATCGAATCTTCCGTAATCTTCATCAGCCTTTAGTTGCTTCTCCCACCAACCCGAAATCTCGTCCCGGTCTTTTTTGCTGATCTTCTTTTTGTTAAATAGTATTCCCAGTACACACTATGGCGCACCCTTCGTGCTTTTAAGGAATCTGCCGTTTAACCCTTCAGCCTTCGATAATTCACTGCACTCAATTGCCAACTGCCTGACATCCGTAAAATCGTTTTTGAAAGGGACTATAAATGCATGACCTGATTTATATCTAACTGAATTCGCGAATACCATTGTAAATACATCATCGTCGGATAGCCTGCCATATCGCATTGGCGCCAGAACCTTTAGCTTTCTTGATTCAATAAGGTGTTTTCTGCGCCAGTCTTTCCGGATAGTATTATTTCGTCTGCCCAAATGATCTTGCCAAAGCAATGAGCCAATGATCAAGACGCCGCCTTGTAATTTTTCCATCGTTATTATGATTTTTTGATGAGCCTGGTAAAGTTCTGCAAGATTATTTCGTTAGTATCCTCAGATGATTTCTTCCAAACCTTAGAAAGGTAGTTCGTTACAATACTCAGGTCAGAAGGTCTGACCGGTCTATTCTCATATTGTATAAAAGGGCCATCGCTTTCTGGCAGGATACTGGAAGCAGGGATAGTCTTGATAATTTCCTGTCCTTTAGTTGAATTTATCATTGCTGAATTGACGGAAAAAAAATAGCCTGTGGCTGCAATTTGAGGAATCAATTCAACAGACCCGGTATACCAGTGGAATATTGCTGATTTAATACCGTATGATTTTAAGTATTTGAATGTGTCTGATTCTGCACTGCGCGAATGAATGCTGAAAACTTTCTGCCTATCTTTTAGGAAGGATAGAATTCGTTCGAAAGAATCGTTTTGAATTGACTTTGATTTAATTCCATCTTTGGAGTAATCCAAACCTACTTCGCCAATGTAAGAGGTGTCTTGTGAAAGTCTTTCAAATAATGAAAACTCTTCCTGGTGACGTTCTGCGTACATTGGATGCATCCCCAAAGCCAGGCGAACCTTCTTAAATGAAATAAGGTGATCAAATCCCATTTTAAAATGGCTGGGCAGGTTAGTGACGGCAATCGTATAGATGCCTAATCTCTCACATTCATTTGCGATTGAAAAGGGATCCGGATACAGGTCTACATGACAATGTGCGTCTATCATAATCCGGCTTTTTCCCTGACTTCCTTATTTCCATTTTTGCGTACCCAATCGGACAATTCTATTCTTGTTCTGTTTACCAGATCAACATAATCCGGTAAGGCGATATGATCCTGAAGTCCGTTGGATATCAGTTCAAATTTAATGTCCGTTGCAGTAACCGGTGTGTGCAAAAATTCAAGCAACGCCCCTACATCCTGGGACTTTTTGGACTTAAATGGCGGCAACTCATTTACCATATTACCGTACCGTGTAGTATCAGTAAAATTCAGAAGTGCCGCTCTCCGATAAATGCAAGGCATGCAAATTCCACAATGGCTGCCCTTCCTGATCCAGTGTGCCCTGTGTCCACGTTTTCCGCAGGAATTTGACTGGTTGATAATGCTGGCAAGGAAAGATTTATCCGAACATGCATCAGTCATTTCACCTTTTGTCATTAAGGAAAACGGGTTCCGGATCTTTGTAGCAATACCTAGAGCTTTAAATATTCCGGATAGATAATGTATAAATGAAGGGTGTGTGGTTCTTGTGCTGCAGGATCCCCTTCTGGAAGGACTTAAAGGGTAGTTGACAGAAACAGTACCATTCTCTGGTACGAAAATGTCTACATTTTTCACTACGGCTGGTAACAGAGCCAGGCCAATGAACAGGAACGATCTGCTCCTGCTTGATGTTTCTGTTTTTGAAAAAGACGTTTCACTAAGTGAAACCCTGATGGAAGGGAGATGCTGAAACCTTTCACCATACTTATTGATCAACTCCCTTCTCAGATCGCTTTGATCATGTTTCGGACCTTTCATCATCGAGTCATAATGTGAAATGAAAAGAGAGTTATTATTGTTACCGTCTAAAAGATTAATAGCTCCTACCAGGGAATCGAGACCGCCCGAAAAAAGAGAGACATGGGTAATGGATGGCTGAAATAATTGGATCTGGCTGGACTCAGGTATACTGAATTTATTCTTCCTAAAATTGACTTTCCAATAATCCCCAGTAAGAAAAGATAAAAGCTTTTCCAACTCACCTGCCGCTGCTTTCCATTTTTTGACCTGGTAAACCGGAACAGTTAACACAAGTTCCCTTGACCAGCCATCTATTGAGTTTTCATGCCTTGGAATGAAGCGGTCTGTTCCGTAAATGATGGAGGCCAACATAAAGATATCAAGCGCCTCTTTTGGAGCAGCAATCGCCCAGGGCAGCAGCTCTTCAAAATCTGCTTCCACTTCTCCTGTTTGTTTGCTTTTGTCCCCGAGTACGGCCGCCAGTTCAATCCTTAGGATCCCGTCTTTATAGGAGGGTTGGGATGCTGTTACTTTTGTAGCCATTATTCAAAGAGTTTTATAATTGAATCAAATATTTTTTCCTGTATGGCTTTTCCATCGCCCGATTTCCAGTTAATCCCAGTGATCGATCTTTCTGAATGAATTACTTTTATCTGGCCCAGTATATCTTCCTTTATCGTCTTAAAGGTTTCTGCAGATACCGCTTCACCTTTCAATTGTGTTAGTTTTTCTTCAAACCGTTGCGAAAGGTGTTCGAACAGATAAAGACCATAAAATGTACACACGATCTCACCCAATTTTTCTTCATCGATCAGCGAGTTTAGGTTGGCCTCAAATTCTTCTACGGAAGTAGCGTCCTGGGCTAATAATTCCAGTACCTGGCAACTGGCCATATTTGCCGCTACATCGTCCATCCCCGAACTGGTATCAGCAAAATAGGTCATCAAAAAATCAATCACCTCGTTTAAAGATTTCCCACGCACTGAACCGAATCCGATTTTTTTCAGTGCCGCATCCAGTGACTTGTCATAGACATAGGAGATAAATCCTGATAGTTTCAGCGCCCTGCTGATTCCCGCCCTTCCTAATGAAGAAGATTTTCCTTTTGCAATTTTTGACCTGCCTCCGCCAGTCCGTATCAGGTTATTTATCCCCGCCCTAAAATGTTGAGATTTTCTTTTTGATAGAATCTGTTGTCTTTTTTGCAATGCATCGACTGCATTTTTATTAGCCTGACTTGGATTTGCAGTTACCCGGTCTGTCGCTTTGTCAATCTCTTTTGCAAGACCTTGTTCCTGACCAACTGTATTGGCTATCGAAGTGATCGAACCGGACAGCTTACCCCAGTTGGGTTCACCCGGAACGCCGGGAGACATTCTTTGAGTCGTCCCCATTACTTAGGTTTTAATCGTTTGCCAATTTTTGATATTGGATTAAATTTTGCGTAGACAGTTTGCATGTCGGGATTATCTTTTGCTGCCAGCGTCATGACAGGTTCTAGGCTGAAAGGTATTTGCTCGTGGTCCGAGATTTTTATAACTGCATTTTGATACTTCGTGACACTATCCGGTACCTTTTGCCTGATCATTTCGATGTATATTTTATGAATATTTGCTTCTCCAGGATTTTTGATTAACTCCTTTTCCAATAAGGAATAAATGTGTACAAGATGAGACCCGGACAAAGGAAGGACTTCATTCGTGACCTTGCCTTTTGTTATTGCATCGGATTTATATTCTACCAAAGACCTGAATAATGAACGGACATGTGCTGGAATTAAGGAACCACCGCTCATAGAAGAGAGTAGCTGATCTCTGGCGATCCAGTAATAATCTCTTAGGTCAACATTTGAAAGTTTTGGTTCGGTTTTTAGCCAGTGTATAACCTGTGGGTCTCCCCAGAAACCAGTGAATTTTTGTTTTATTTCTTCTTCTGGCTTTTCGTTTTCAGCGAGTTTTTCCAGTTCTCCCAGCTCCTTGGACTCTCCCTGCTGAACACTCTGCCAGGTATATAGCTCAGTAAATAAATTGGAAAAGGAATATTCAAGGATCATTAGTTTTCCGAGAACATCTATTTGGAAGCCGGGAATCTCAGCAATTGTTGCCAACCGGTGACGCAGTGTGAAGGAATTCAAAAATCGTTTGATCTGCCTCGGGTTGCCATTCAACCCCTGGGCAATGATGGAAGAAAGAGATGCGACCAGCGAGATTGATTTTTTCAGGTTTTCTTTTTCTGCCGGTTCTACAATTTTTTCAATATCAGCATAGCCGAAAACTTCGTACCTGTTTTTTTTTCTGAATTCGGCAAAATGTTCGATCACTTTAGGATAGCTGGTAGTCAGTTCTCTCTTGGCGAATAATAAGGTCATATAAGTTTCGACTTCGCTGTCAGATAGTTTCGGCAGAGTATAAGGCACCTGTATCAGTTTTTCCAAGTAGTCGTTTATAATGCGCGGATTGTTTGTTTGCGGATCATGTTTGGGAGAGGGTAGTTC
>JAUZOA010000117.1 GCA_030706685.1 Bacteroidota bacterium | reverse complement strand
TGTTCCATTTGGGTTTCCACCAAGCGGTGTGCTCAATATAAAGGCTGCATCGGAGGCTATGGGTGGCAATATTTGTGACGTGACCCTAACCTTTCCATCCATATTTATATCTCCAACAGAATAGCCGGAGAACGTCCCGTTCGGATTGCCGCCCAAAATAGTCCCTAGCATAAAAGCGGCATCAGATGAAATTGGCGGCAATATCTGAGAAGTAACCCTGACAAAATTGTCTGTGTTGGCATTACCCGCCCACATCATAAAAACAGAACCATTCTGCGCCATCGCTTCGTTGGTGGTTATCGTTACATCTTTAAAGGCCTGGGTCAGCGCTGCGCTGAAGTCATACACCGGCGGCGAAGGATTACTGCCCAAAGCGCCATCTACCAGTTGCACTGTTGCTGTTCGTATGCCTAAATGATTGCGATGACGAATGGTTATATAATAACTGCCATTGGCAATACCTCTGAAGGATACACTGGATACCCCGTCCAGGTCTACTATGGCGCCATCTTCCCGGATAAATGCTGCACGGGTGGCTATTGGTGCAGCAGGAGGAGCTGAACTACGAAGTTCCAATAATACCCAATCTAATATATCAGTTGTACTTCCGGTGGATGATGTAAAGAATCCCGGAGCCACGCTTTCAGTTCCGGAATAATTAAATGGCGCAACATTATAGGGTTGATTCAATGCGCTTGTATTGAGTATAGTTGCCCAGCCAGCTATCACATCTTTATGACGGCCCAAACCTGCATTATAGGCTCCTTGCAAAAATGTTTTCAGGGTTACAGGCGCTTTACTTGTATGCAGGTAGAAATTAGATAAACCAGGAGTACTAACCTGTATCCAACTTACCCCATTTACCGAACCATTGCTGGCTTGTTTCAAATAAGAATTAGTGCCATTCGCCGTTAAAAAATCAGCCTGGCAGACAGATCCGGTTTGACGGGTGGCACCTAAGTTGGCCAATGTAACGGATGGATCTGCTGTCTGCAATGTTGCCAACTCTGAATTCAGGAAGAAAAACTGGATAGTAGCATTCGTTGCTCCGGCAGCAGATATAAAAAAATTCCTGTCAAGATATTTCTGACCGGAAGTAACATCTGTTCTTACTGCGGCTGTGTTAACAGTTATATTGGCAGATACTGATGTGGCAGTACCGGTAGTTTGTTTAACGTTTGCGATCAGGTTGCCGCTATTATCAACCAATGATATCCATCCTGTATAAGTTGTATTCAGATTGGCAAAACCCTGGCTGCTGCCACAGGATGCCGTTCCTGCTATCATAGTACTTGTAAGTGTAGAAACTTCGAGACAGAAGGAGCCCTGGGTTGCTGATGGATTATTTCCATCAACCTGTATATAGTAAGTATTGCCGGGGGTTAAACCCGCCAGGTAAATGATGCTCTTTGTAGAAGACCCAACCCCATTATCATCATCACATCCGAGAATAGTGAAAGTATTATAGTCATTGACATTAGTAGCCGAGAACACCGCCATCCTGGAATCACCAAGACCAGCGCCTGCAAAATCGTTGGAGACTTTTACTGCGCCACCGGCAGGAGCCACAAACTTATACCATACAGTATTGTATCCCGCCGTTCCCGTACAAGAAGCAAATGGCTCAGCCGGGCTTTGTGTAGCGCCAAAATTAGTATAGCCATTGCCCGAGCAAGGTGCGTCGACTGTAATGGTGATAGCACCCGGTGCATCATCATTAACCAGTGGGGTAGAAAATGTAGCGACCGTTGAATTAGGTCCATAAGAGGATCCGCTGCAGACCTGCCTTACATATACGTCAAAAGTATCCAGGGAAGTTAGTCCATTAATGGTATAGGGCAACTGGGTTGAATTAATGGATATTACAGTACCGCCAATACCAGGACTTGCGCCAGTACCAGGTATAAAGCCCGTCAACCCATATTCAATAACAAAATTACTGCCGGTGGGAGTAAAGTTTACAGTCGCGGAGGATGATGTTATATTACTTATCGTTACTCCTATTGGCGGCGGACATACGGGGGTAGCATCCACTTTTACATTATCAACAGCAAGATATGCCTGGTTGGCATCGGAAAAGCCATGAAACCCGATATAATACACCCCCGTGACAGATGGAGTAAAATCAGTACCCCCTTCCTGCCATAGATTGAAATTAATATTCGTATTAGAAAAAAGCGTACCAGAGGTCATAGAAGCTGCATTGGCGGCTGAACCGTATTTCACCTCTAGCTTTTCAATATACCGGGTGCCATCTGAATTGCGGTACTCGAATGTAAGCCGGTAGCTTGTGCCTGCAGTAAGATTTAGTCCCTGGGTAAAAAACCAGTCATCGGCCGGTGTAATACCATCTGGTTCAAAATCGAGGCGCATGATATTCGGCGAAGAAGAGGGATAGGGAAAATCGAAATCCACCGTTCTCCATGTATTTCCTCCATTCACATTTTCAACCGTTATGCAATCCGGAACGGAAGGAGCCGTAACCCCATCGAAGTTTTCGAAATAAGGAACATTAGTGGGACCAGGGCAAGGCGAATTTATACGGGTGTTGTTGTTAAAGTCAGGATGAACGGGATTATTCCTGAATGGCCTTGACCTCATGTCTATCCTGAGCGCAGTAGTAACACCGGGATTGTTCAGCCTTCTGCCCGGAGCAGTTCCATCAACTTGTGCATTGATCCTTCCCGCAAACATGCAAACTGTAAACAGCAGCAAGTAAATCTTCCTCATAAAAGAGTATTAGTTATAGAATACGTAATTAAGATAATGGGGATTCTCGCAAGATATCAGGATCTTATTTACTATATCCGGCTGGCAGGATACGCCAGTTGCAATAACTTATAACTTTCAAGACATCAATAAGACAACTTAGGTAAGTCTCACTGCGGGGGTTCAATAGGTAAGTAAGGATTTTAGTTGTTTATCATGGGACGGTGGAAAGAAGAATCTCAAGGTAGATTTCCGTGCCCAATATAGTAATAATTACGTAGCCTGCAAAGCTTTGGAGCAAAAAAAAGATATATGCCTAAATATCAGCTCCTGGTTGGCCGGGGAACGTTTCTAAGCCGCGAATCCCGGGTGGGGTATTTGCCTTAATTGTTCATTTTTTGTACCTGATATTCCGCTATAACCGATGTTTTATTTATGTTCCTGTCTTGTCCCATTGGGGTTTCCACTGAGAGATGTGCCTAATATAAATGAAGCATCCGAGGCTATTGGAGGCAGTATCTGGGAGGTACACCTTACATTCCCATCTAAATTAAGATCGCCTGAAAGATACCCTGTCATTGTAAGATTAGGGTTTCCATTCAGAATTGTTCCAAGTATATAAGATGCGTCCGAAGGAATTGGCGGAAGAATTTGCGAAGTAACCCTGATATACCCGTCCAAATTGGCATTACCCGCCCACATCATAAAAGCAGAACCGTTTTGCGCCATCGCCGGATTAGTAGTAATTGCCGGATTTTGATACGCCTGATCCTGTGATATTGTAAAATCATAGGATGATAACGATGAGTGAACACCCAGTGCATTAGCTGTAAAAGACATTAATAAACTTGTTCTTATTCCAAGATGGTTACGATGATGAATAGATAGATTGGCGTTACCTGAAGAAAGACCATAGAGCGATACCGGTGATATTCCGTCCAGATCAACAATCTGTCCATCCTCTCTTACAAATGCAGCTCGTTGTGAGATAGTGGTACCTGAGCTATTTTTTATTTCCAGCAATACCCAGTCAAGCACGTCAGAATCAGATGACGAAACATGATAGAAACCCGGGGCAACGGATTCCGTACCTGTATAATTGCCGAATGCGGCAGTATTGTAGGGCTGATTTAAAGCATAAGTGTTCAGCACATTCGCCCAGGTACTTGTTACATCTTTATGCCGGCTCAATGTTGGATTATAAGCGCCCTGCAAAAAGACTTTTGCCGTTAAAAAGGATTTGGTGGCATGAATATAAAAATTGGACAGGTTGACCCCATTAAACCCAACCCAGCTCACCCCATTTTCAGTCCCACTGCTTGCTTGCTGTAGTTCAGTATTGGTTCCGTTGGTCGCTACGAAGTCAGGGTTGCAACCAGCAGCTCCTTGCCGTGTAGCCCGCAAATTGGCCACACTAGCGGCGGGATCCAAAGCCCGTAAAGCCGCCAATTCTGTATTCGTAAAGAATAATTGAACATTCACTGCCGGGTCTCCCGCAGCGGCATTGGTCAGTTTATAACTCCTGTTAAGGTAATATTCACCGGAGACAGTATCGCGGCGAACAGGCCCTGTATAGATATTCTGTACAACACTGAAATCGCTTGCACTGGCGCCCGATGTATTCCTGACCAGCGCCATCAGTTTACCGTTTTCATCCATCAATGAAACCCAGCCGGTATAACCCGCTATGGAGGCCACGGCCTGCCGGTTAGGCATATTGCACCCTGTATGAGGAGACAACATATCAACGGTTAAGCTATCCACCGTAATACAGAACATGCCGTCATTGATCGTACTGTCAAATTTGTCTACTTCTATATAATACGTAGTGCCGGGAATGAGCCCTGTAGCATATAATACCGACATCTGTTCGAAAGAAGGGATGCCGCAATCTTCATTGCACCCGATGATACGGAACGTTGAATAATCATTTACATCCGTAGTCTGGAATAAAGCCATCCTTGTATTCGTCAATGTATTACCATCTCCTGCCGCTGTACTGACACGGACCGCTCCTCCTACCGGCGCATCAAATTTGAACCATACGGTTGAATATGCTCTG
This sequence comes from Bacteroidota bacterium, assembly GCA_030706685.1. GTDB lineage: Bacteria > Bacteroidota > Bacteroidia > Chitinophagales > Chitinophagaceae > VBAT01. The sequence goes on along the minus strand of JAUZOA010000117.1, from coordinate 8,164 downwards.
AGACTGGAACAGGAACCCGTTGGTTCATCCGGGCTATGCGTGGCTCCTGCATTCGTGTAGGTGGCTCCAGAACAACCCTCATTCACCAATAATCTCAGCGCTCCCGGTGCGTTATCATTCGGAAGAATTGCTTTGTAGGCGCAGATGGTGAACTGGCTGTTGACGCTTTTGGCAAATGTAAAAACGCGTATAAAATAAACCGTACCGGGTGTTACTTCTAAATCGCGGAATAAAGGCAAGCTGCCCGGCCCCTCATCATCACTGCAGGCGTAAGCTGTAAATGTACCCGAACAGGTATTATCGGATGATGTATAGATCTGCGCTACAAGATCCCCGTTTCCGCCGGTTAATGCAAAATCAATGTTGACAACCGGCTGGTCCGCCGAAGGTATAAAACTGTACCATACATCATCATCATAACCCTGGCTTCCGGTACCGCAAACCGGCAAAGGCAGCGTACCCGACGGGCTTGCATTCAGAGTTGTACCCGCTACGGGGGCACTGCACCCGGAATTGGATATAGTAAGTGGTATAGCGCCCGAGCAATCATCATTTGCAGGCGGCGGTCCAAGGGTTGTAAAGCTTGCTTTGACAGAATTATTACTGTATCCATTGCTACTGCCCGTACAATTTTGTCTCAGGTAGACATCGTAGGTAGTAGAAAGTGGCAATCCTGTTATGGTTTTAGGTGATGAAGTAGCAGTGATTATGGTGCCTCCTGCGCCAGCCACGGCACCCGTACCGGGGGTAAATCCCGGAGCCCCGTATTCAAGAATAAATGCCCCTGTGCCTGCCCAGTTAACATCAGCGCCGGAACCTGTAATATTATCAATTCTTACAGACAGGGCCGGCGAACAAGCGGGTATGCTGATACAAAACTCACCATACTCACCGGAAAAGCCATCTACCATGATGTAATAAGTAGTGCCGGCTGTAAGAGAAGGCGAGAGAAGATCATCCGCATCATTATTGCCATTATTGCCAAATTCAGAACAACGATTAAGGTTGGTAAATGAAACATTGGGGCAGTCGCCGGAAAGCATATACCAGTTCACCCATCCGTGTAACGGACGGGCAGGCGAAGCCGGCGTCGTCATGTGCAGGACAATAGTTCCATCCGCGACAGCAGTATACTTATACCAAACAGTGTTATTAGGAGTACTGCAACTGGAATAGGGATCCGTAGGGACAGTCGTTGCCAATGTAGTATTGCCGCAAACAGGTGCGCCGCCTTGCGTTATGGTAATGGCTTTGCACACATCATCATTCACTAATGTAGTAAAGGCAAGAGTAGACCAGTCTGAAAATGTACCTCCGCAATTCGTTCTTACATGCAGGTAATATTGTGCATTGGAATTAAGGCCACCCACAGTAGCAGTAAGAGCGTTGATAGCTGTACCTGAACCGGGCGGTATGTTGCTTGTTGTAACAGCATATTCATAACCAACGACCGACCCTATTGAAGGGGCCGACCAGCTTATATCCGCCGATGTACCCGTGCTTTGCACTGATGCTGCCAATGCTACAGGCATATCACAGGATGGGCGCAGGCCGACACTTATATCGTCGAGTATCAATACATCTTTGTTAGCATCCGAATAAGCCTGGAAACCGATGTAATAAATACCGGAATCGGATGGAGTGAAATCTATACTGGCTGTTTGCGGATTGGCGGATGAAACCGAAGGATAATTACCCAGGATATTTGTCATCGCCGCCGCAGTAGCGCTGGTACCATAAGCCACTTTCAGCTTTTCAGTATATAAAGAGGTAAAATCATTATTATACTTAAACTTAAGCCGGTACGCATTGCCGGCAGCAAGATTCAAACCCTGTGTAAATAACCAGTCATTGGCTGCTGTGGTGCCATTACTATTATATACATACGCAAGTACCTGGTCGGTCCATCCTTGCCCGCCCGATGGATAAGATTGCCATGTATTCCCGTCATGATTCTCATCTTTAGCAACCGTACCAATAGGCAAATCCGGAGAAATAACGCCGGAGATCGGCATAGTGTAAGGCGGATTAACGGCATTACAGACTGTTACAAAACGCATACTATTCCACGTGCTCCATGTACCGCCGCCGCAATCCTTCCTGACATACAAATAATATTGTGTACAAGGCGCCAGGTTGGTAACTCCTAATACATTGCCGCTGACTACCACACCCGATACAGGCGGCGTTGCACTGGTAGTGACGGCATATTCATAAAATGGCGCACCGGCATTACCCCAGCTTATCACCGCGCTATTGGCGGTAATACTACTTACACCCACGCCTGGCCCGCTGCAAGCCAGCGGGGTAAATCTGTATACCTGGCCCGTTGCAGGTTTTGTAACAATAGTATCGGTAGACTTTACGGAACTTATAACCGGGGATGCACTGCTATTGCTCAATGATAAAAAACTGCCGTTCCCTGTTATCCCGATAGACGCGCCGCCACTGAAATCCTGGGCTACTCCCGGCAATTGGTTATAAATAAATTCGATCACGTTGGTTGTTTCATACAATCGTAATTGAAATGACAATCCCGGTGCGCTTGCTCCAAAATCGAAGAATACATTGTCCCATTGCAAAGTAAATATCCTGCTGCCGGTAGAGCCGGTTGTGCTGTATTTTAGATTGGATACCGATGTCAATGCCAGGTCTTCCCACAGGGGCGCCAATATCGGTTTGCCTATTCCGTTATTCGCAAGACTATTAGAAAACCCTGCTGTCCCGATTGTACCAAGAGCAGCGAACCCGTTTGTACTTGCGCTGATCGCTGTATAGAAATTACCGAGATAAATAAATGTAAAGCCAATAGGAATGCCATTAGCATATCCCTCATCAAAGACAGGATCAGTGCCATTGCCGATAACAAGAGGAGATGTACCTGTAATAGAAGTGTATGTCGCCGTACCAGAGGTGAAAGAATAGCTTGTGATCTGCGACCTTGCATTCCCAAAAATAAATACACAAAAAACCGTGAAAAGAACAGCCGTATTCCTCACAAATTGGTTGTTTATTATCCAACAAAAAAATTAAAGCGGCGGCTTTAAAGGAATGGATGAAACATGCAGGATTTCTAAGAATGGATTGAAAAAACAGCATCAATACGCAATAAACTCTGCTGACCCGCTCACACGGATTGATGGTTAATAATAAAAGGACGGAAATAAATGGAAAATCATTTCAAAGGGATGGAAATTGCACTGGTTTACCGCTTAAAAATAGTACTATTCATCCAATGGTGGAAAATTTGTGGATTTTTTTACTGTAAAGAGATATATCTAGCTTATAATCAATGATTTTAAAGGCTATTTCTTGATCTTAAAGTCAGGAAATAGAGAAGATACCAGCATAATCAGGGAAGTAGCCACTATGAGATAAATGGCAATCTTTTTTTCAGGACATTCCCCGCCCCTGCACATGGTGATGATGAAATAATTGCGCAGGGCCCAGGCGAAATTCAGCGCGGTGACAATGAGGTTGCTTCTTTTGGCCCATATTTTTGGCAGGAAGGTGAACAGCAAAAAGAAGGAAAGAGCCGCAAAATGAAAATACCCGGGCTTCCCAAAATTGGTTCCGGTGGCGTCAATACCGCTGACCGTAATATTTTTGGAGGGAATAGTAACCCAGGGCATAAAGCAGGCTATAATCAATGCCAGGGCAGCCAATATTCCCAGCCACTTTATTACACGCATAATTAGATTCTTTTTTACTATGGCAAGATAACAATTGATCCCTTCTTTGAAATACTCAATATTATTACAGCCTTGAAAACGTTAAAGGATCGTAAACAGCCTTGTAGTGTTATCAAACACTTTTATCTTTATATTTCGGGCATTTTATCTTATAATTATCATTAATTCAGCTAACTATTCATGTATCGCGCCATTTTCCGCATAATTTTTTTATTGTTACCTGTTACGGGCTTTAACCAGATTGTACAACCACTGGGGCAAACCCCGGCAAGCCTTCGCTGGCAACAGATCAATACTTCCCATTTCCGCATTATCTATCCCAGGGGTATGGAAGATGATGCACAGCGTGCCATTAATGCTATGGAAAATGCCTATTATGATGTTGGCAAAAGCATGGGAATGCTGCCGCGAAAAATTCCGATAGTGCTGCAAAATCAAACAACCGACAATAATGCATTCGTAACATCGGAAGGAAGAAGGGCTGAATTCTTCTCGACACCACCGCAGAATCCCAATAGCCAGGGTATGAATAACTGGATTGATGAGTTATCCCTACACGAATTCCGGCACGTGGTCCAGCAGGACCAGACATTACGCGGATGGGGAAAATTGATGTATTATATTTTTGGTTATTCCGGCACTTCTGTCACGCAGGGTCTTACCAATCCCTGGTGGTTTTTTGAAGGCGACGCGGTTGGTTGTGAATCCGCACTCGGTTATGGCGGCAGGGGAAGAATCCCCTCTTTTGATATTACATTCCGGGCAACTCTGATGGATCATGGTCCTTTCTCTTACGATAAAGCCGCCTGCGGTTCATTTAAAAATGCTATCCCCAACCATTATGTACTTGGTTATTTTATGACCACGTATGTGAAAAACCATTTTGGCGCCGATATATGGAATAAGATACTGACCAGGGCCTATACTAAACCCCCTCTCCCTTTTTCTTTTTCACGGAGTATAAAAAAATTGACGGGTAAAAATGTACAACAAACGTATACAGCGATGACGGGAGAGTTGAAAGAATTGTGGAGCAAACAGGTGGAGAATATCCATGAAACACCTGTTACCTATTATACTCATGCCAGCAATAAAGTGTTTACTAATTATAAATACCCGCAATTTCTCGCCGACGGAAATATCGTCGCGCAGAAAGCCGGTCTTGCAGACGGGAGTTTTCTCGCTTATAAGTCGAGCATTGCGGATCAATCCTGGTTCATCGTATTGAGCAAAGACGGAAAAGAAAAAAAAGTTTGCCTGAGTGGTGTGCTGGATGACAATGGTATGATGAGCAGTGCAGGTGATAAAGTGGTATGGACAGAATATACTTACGATCCCCGCTGGGGCGCCCGTAATTATACTGTCATTAAAACGCTGGATGTAACAACAAAGAAAGTAAAACAATTAACTCACCGGAGCCGGCTTCATGCGCCTTGTTTTTCCCCTGATGGAAGTATCATAGCCGCCATTAATTTTTCGACCGCGGGAAAATACCAGTTGCAACTCCTGGATGCCACCAACGGCAAGATGATAAAAGCATTTCCCAATCCTTCCAACCGGCAATTGATGCAACCCCGTTTTACCCGTGATGGTCACTCTATTGTGGTGTTAGAAGCAAAGCCCGGTACAAAAAGTATTTTAAAGATCAACATTGAGACAGGTGAGATCACTACTATATTACCACCGGTAACGGAAAATATTTCCTCGCCGGTAGATGGCGGGCAATATATATTCTATAATTCATCACAATCGGGCATTGATAATATTTACGCGGTTGATCCTGTCAATGGTGAACAATACCAGGTGACCAATCGTAAGTATGGCGCTTCCAATCCCTGTGTATCCCCCGATGGAACTACCGTATCGTTCCAGGACTTTACACCCTCGGGTTACAGGATAGCGCAGGTACCCCTTGATGCAAATACCTGGATTAAACTGGCCGATGATGATCCCAGCACAGAAAAAGTAGAATACTTCCGTAAATTTTCCGCCGAAGAAAAAGGCAATATACTTTCTCATATCCCGGATTCTGTTTATCCTGCTTCAAAATACAAACGGGTGCCGAATGCAATCGGGGTATACAGCTGGGGACTCGAGCCATTGAGCAACGCCCGCAGGATGAGTATTGGTATCCGCTCGCAGGATATGTTAAGCACGACTATACTGGAAGCGGGCTTTCGCTATGATAATGATGAAGACGGCTTCGGAAAATATCTTAAGCTCAGTTATCTTGGTTTGTACCCTGAGCTATCGTTTATGTATGATGACGGAAAAAGAATAAAGATATTGCCGGGTGAAGCAGGTGAAGCGCCCTTTGATTATTCCAGCTATTCGAGATTCGCTTACCGGGATGCAGGTATCGGAGTGTCTTTGCCCCTGAATTTATCATCGGGTAAGTATATTCGTAAACTAACGGTAGGGATCAATGGAACCTACACGGATTTGTATGGACAAGTAAGAACCAGTAACGGGAAAAAATTAGCCAGTCAAAACCTTGGGAATCTTCATTCAATAAGTTACAATACCAGCCTTGAAATCCGCGAACGGCAAAGTATAAGGGATGTAGCGCCAAGATGGGGCGGATCATTCTCCTTCCTTTTTCAGCAAACTCCTTTCAAAGATATTTTTAACGGGTCGCAATTAGCCCTGACAGGACATGCTTACCTCCCTGGATTTGCAAAACACGATGCTTTTAAATTAAGCGGCAACTGGCAAAAGGATATTAACAGCAATTATCATTTTCAGAACAGTTTTCCTTTTGTCAGGGGTGCCCCGAATGACCTCTTTAATCAACTGGGGATATGGTCCGTAGATTACAAAATGCCTTTGTTTTATCCTGACCGTGGGGTATTGGGCGGCGCATTTTATTTTCAAAGAGTCAAAGCTGACCTGTTCACAGAGATCGGCCGCGGGAAACGTTTTACTTTAACAGCCCCGGGGGAAGAAGTAGCGAATTATACCAGTATGGGTATTGAACTCACTTCGGATGTAAACTTTATGCGTTTTCTTGTTCCTTTCGATGCCGGGTTCCGTTATAGTTATGTTTTGCAGCGTCATGCCGGTAGAATAGATTTCCTTGTAAGCCTGCCGATATTTTAGAAGGGGTTTAAAAAAACCGGGGTAACAAAAATGGCAGCGCCTCCTGTTGAGATGCTGCCACTAAACTCCCCGAAAACTATTTTATAATTTGATGCCTGCTCCAATACTGAAAACACGATGCTTATTGTTATTATCAGCTCCTGAATTGCTTCCTGACTGAAGTTTTGCCAGTCCTAAACCATAATTGGCGAATAAGACGACTTTTTTCGTTTCTATACCTGCCAGGCCATTCAATCCATAATCAAAGCGTTTCATAATACCAAAGCCTGAGCCCTCTTCCTGGTTTAATGTGGTGGGATCATCATTGGACCATTTAATTGATTTTTCAGAACTGAAGTCAACGCCGGCAATCGCACCGTTGACCTTATTTTTACCCCCGATACCCATAGCCAAATAAGGACCGGCGCCGGCAAAAAATTTAACAGGACCCGTTGGTGTTTTGAAAACGATATTCACCGGCAGTTCGAGATAGTAAGGATTGGTAGTGGCCTTGTACCAATTGGCGGATCCTTCAGTACCCGATTGTGATTTTGTTCCCTTGCCTGTAAAAATAAGACCGGGTTGTATGGCCAGGAAGGGCGCCACGTTCAGGTCACCCATGATACCCACCTGGAAACTTGCCAATGTTTTTGCATCATCAATGCCCCCATTATTCGTTATTGAAACATTAGCGAGGTTGAGACCCGCTTTTAAAATGGCTTCAGATTTCTGGGCATATGCCGAACTGGTAAGCAAGCCAATAATCATCAAACAAAAAACTAATATTTTCTTTTTCATAACTGTACAGTTTTATTTATGATTGTTTTCATGCATACCCGATTAAAAGCCTCCAGGTTCAAGACAAAGACTTTGCCAGAATTGCCAACAGGAATTGACGATGATGTGTCAGTTTGAAAATAAATTTCACGCTGTGATCGCAACGGAGCAGTATTCGCTGCGAGAAACCAAACTGGCACATATCCAATTTACAAGGTGCAGCGTCAGCAAAGTCAACTAAAGACCCCGGAGGAAAAAGATAGTTTAAAGCAAATAATAATAATTTACCCGGTTATACAGCGAGAGCGTAAAAAAACTAAGGAAGAGTTGTTTGTATGCAGTATACTTATTAATATATAAATCAGGAATTATTATACACTTTAATTACCGGCTCGCGGATAACGGACGTTAGTGAAACACAATACGTATAAATAATATCGGCAATCGCTTCAGGCTTTACCCATTTATTATAATCGGCATCCGGCATGCTCTTACGGTTTTGCGGCGTATCAATTGTAGAGGGAACAATAACCGTGGTAACTACATCGTGACCCTTTGCTTCATCATTCATCAGTTCAGCAAGGCGAAAGATAAGTGATTTGGCCATTCCATAAGCC
>JAUZOA010000116.1 GCA_030706685.1 Bacteroidota bacterium | reverse complement strand
GGGACGCTAATAATTGTATAAATACAACCCTTATTACGATCACCAATACCAATGGAGCCACAGTAACAGCAACCGGAACGAATACAACTTGTGGTAACAGCAATGGCTCAATCATTGCAACCGGAACGGGCGGAGTTGCTCCTTACGAATACAGCATTGACGGCGTCAACTTCCAGGTATCAAACATTTTTAACGGGATAGCTGCCGGCGCTTATACAGTCACAATCAGGGACGCTAATAATTGTACAAATACAACTCCTGTTATTATCACAAATACCAACGGGGCCACAGTAACGGCAACCGGAACGAATACAACTTGCGGTAATAGCAATGGCTCAATCATTGCAACCGGAACGGGCGGAGTTACTCCTTACCAATACAGCATTGACGGCGTCAACTTCCAGGTATCCAACATTTTTAACGGGATAGCTGCCGGCACTTATACCATCACAATCAGAGACGCTAATAATTGTACAAGTACAACTCCTGTTATTATCACCAATGCCAATGGAGCCACAGTAACGGCAACCGGAACGAATACAACCTGCGGTAATAATAACGGTTCCATCATAGCAACAGGAACGGGGGGAATCATACCTTATCAATATAGTATCGACGGAGGAGTGATTTACCAGGCATCTAATACCTTCTCCAACCTCGGGGCAGGTATCTACACTGTAACCATAAAAGACGCGAACAATTGTGTTAATACAAGTACTCCCGTCACCATCACTAACTCCATTGGAGCCACAGTAACGGCAACCGCAACCAATACAACCTGTGGCAACAGCAATGGCTCAATTACTGCGACAGGCGCTGGCGGCACCATTCCTTATCAATACAGTATTGACGGTGTCAACTTCCAGGTGTCTAACATCTTTACCGGAATAGTCGCCGGCACCTATACCGTCACGATCAGGGACGCGAATCATTGTACAAATACCATCTCTGTCACCGTCGCCAATACTAATGGCGCCACGGTAACGGCAACTTCAAGCAATACAACCTGTGGTAATAATAACGGCTCCATCACAGCTACAGGAACAGGCGGAACAATCCCTTATCAATATAGTATCGATGCTGTCAACTTCCAGATCTCCAACATTTTTAACGGGATAGCTGCCGGCATTTATATCGTTACGATCCGGGATGCTAATAATTGTACAAATAGCATCTCTGTCACCGTTGCCAATACCAGTGGCGCTACGGTAACGGCAACTTCAAGCAATACAAGTTGCGGTAACAATAACGGTGTTATCACTGCAACAGGCGTTGGCGGAGCCGCTCCCTATCAATACAGCATCGATGGCGTCAATTTCCAGGCCTCCAACATTTTTAATGGAATAGCCGCCGGCACTTATACCATTACGATAAAAGATGCAAACAACTGTATTAATACCAGTTCACCTGTCATCATCACCATCAGCAACCCGGTGACAGTAAATGCAGGAAATGATATTACCCTGTGCGAAGGGGCTTCCCGCCAGTTCACAGCTATATCCAATGCTGCACAGTTCTCCTGGTCTCCTTCAACGGGTTTAAGTAATCCATTTATTTTAAATCCTGTCGTATCTCCTGCAACGACTACCACCTATGTATTGACAGCCACAAACGGCCAATGTTCTCAAACAGATACCATCACCGTATTGGTTAATGCGGCCCCCATAGCTCATGCAGGCGCTGACCAACTGCTTTGTTTCGGGAAAAATACACAGCTCAACGGGAGTGGTGGTTCTGTTTATCAATGGACCCCTCCCATCAATCTCTCTGATCCAACCATTGCCAATCCCGCGGTCCAATCGCCGGGGGCCGGCACATGGATCTATTCGTTAAAGGTGATTGATGGAAATGGTTGCCCATCTAAAACGAATGATACAGTAGTCATTACGGTAAGGCCACCCGTAAAAGTTTTTGCCGGGCGCGACACTTCTGTTACAATTAACCAACCCTTACAGTTAAATGCAGTGGATATCAGCAACAGCGGAATTATTGCTTACAAATGGTCTCCGCCATTTGGCCTGAATAACCCGTTTATCCAAAACCCGGTTGCCATACTCGACAGGAGCACTACTTATATTGTAACGGCTACAACTGCCGAAGGATGTGAAGGCAGTGACGATATTATCGTGAAGGTATTTCTGCAACCTGAACTCTATGTACCTACCGCTTTTACTCCAAATGGCGATGGGTTGAATGATATTCTTAAGGTAATACCGGTGGGTATTAAAGAACTGAAATATTTCAGCATTTACAGCAGGTGGGGTGAGCTGGTTTTCACCACAAAAGATGCTGAAGTGGGCTGGAATGGTATCTTTAATGGCAAAGAGCAATCTTCCAATGTCTTTGTTTGGAAAGCGGAAGGAATAGATTATAATGGGAATATCATTTTCCGGAAGGGAACAGTCACGCTGATCAGGTAGATTGTCAAAAGGCATTATGTTTACTTAATTTCGATTCCAGTTCTGTGCACAATAAAAAAAGCCGAAGCAAAAACGCTTCGGCTTTTTTGTTAGTTTTATTAGTGCGTGAAACACGCCCCCAAGGCGTCAAAAGTAAAATAGAGAACCAAATGTTGAGGATTTTTCGTCAAGGCCCAATAACGCCATACCCAATGTTAGCGGTTCGTTCTTGTCCAATTGTCAGTCTGAAAGTTTATAAATATATTCTTCAATCTCTGTTTGTCGGGCATTAGCAAATCCTTTATTCTTTCCGATTTTTACAAAACCGCATTTCTCTAAAACTTTTTGTGAGCCATAATTGTCGAATGCAACACGTCCATAAATTGGTCTGATTTGTTCAATTTTCAAAAAGTCTTTAAGTGCAGTTGTGGCAATTCCTTGTCCCCAAAATTTTCTGTCAATCCAATAAGTAATCTCGGCGTCATTTTCCATAACAAATTTTGCTACACTACCTACGATTTCATCATTAGCTTTTATTGTCCGCATAGTTATTATCGGGTCAGTTAAAAGCTTTGTATACTTTTCAATGTAAGCAGTTTTGTCGTTTGGGTCTTTAGATGTGAACGCTGCTAAATAATTTGCTTCTTTGTCAAGCTGAAATTGAAAAAATGCGTTTAAATCATCTTTTTCTGTTTCAGTCAATGTGATATAGTTGTTTATCATTATTCTGAAATCTTGTATGGTTTTATTGTTTTGAGGGTGGTCTTATAATGACCGCTAACGGCCAGGGCTTTCTGCTGTGCTGATATTCTATGATTCTTCAGCCCGGACCCTTGCTGAGTAAAGTTAATGTAGTTGATAATGTATTATGTTGCTTGGTTTTATTCGTTCAGCCCGGACCTGCCTGCCGGCAAGCAGGCTGTAGCTGAGTCGCGATATGTCGATCAGTATATATATTCTTCAGCCGGCATAGCAGAAAACTCCTTGTTGGTGGCTGTAGCTTAATCACAATGTATCCGCTCAATCTGTAATAGTTCTTTTTGGTCCGAATAGTCAAACCTTAGATCGCGTAATTTTTTTATAGCTTCACAAGCTTTATCAAACTCGTGTTCGTAATAATAAACTAGCGCTAGATTGGCATAAAATACGGGGTAGTCTGGATTGAGTTTAATCGCCATGTTGTAATCTTCGATTGCCTTCTTGTTCATATTCATCTTATAATATAGCAGACCTCTATTATTATAAAATGGAGCAAAGGATTTATCGATAATTATGGCTGTGTCCAACAAGGAGATCGCTTTTTCGAGATTATTTATTTGGGCATAGGAGTCAGACATATCAAATAAAATGTCGGTATTATCGGATTCTAGTTTTCTTGCTTCTTCATATAATTTAAGTGCCATGCCATATTCTCCAGATTCATTTAATCGACGGGCCCTTTGATCCAATTCTTTGGTTTGAGTGTATTTAAATTTGTAAGGGGTTTTTACAGTTTGATATTTTACACCCTCGTATCTATCGTACCATTCTATAGGGATATATTTTCGTGGTTCTTTCATGAAGTGAAATGCGAAAAGAGGGATTATTAAAATAGAAAATAGAATATTAGTTATAACTAATCTCGCATCTTTTAGCTCCTTTTTGATCACTAATACTATGCTAAAGAATACAAAAAGCGGAACAATTACCAACGCTGGTAAATCCCAGAAACGATGAAAAAAGTATTTGCAGAATATTGTTATTATCATTAAGATAATCAATAACTGGGAAAATAAAATTCTCGTAGAAACTCTCTTATTTGTGTAATCATTAATAGATTTCGTTATAAAAAATATAAAGAGTCCCAGGAGCCCAAATGCTGCTAGAGTAGGTCCTCCGGGAAACCCTTGAATTTTGAGTAGTAACCCAATGGGTATAATCCCAAGAAATACATAAAACATTATGTTTGTTTGATTCTTCATGCTATAACCACCAACAATTAAATATATAGCACAATATATAAAAATTAAAAATTCCTTTATTGATTTTCAATGATTTGTTATTCGCTTTTCGCATTGTCGATGCTGGCAATGAAACCCATTAAAGATCTGAAGAATAAGGAAATATCAGTAGGTGAATCCCTGAATTTTCCTCAGACTTTCAGTTAAGGAGTTCGAACTGGGGCCAGTTCTGTGCACGATAATCCTGGCGCTAAAAGGGGAAGGGCCGCTTTTCGGGCCTGGCGGCCCATTCGGCCAAATGCCGGCCGGAGGGAAGACCAAGTTCACGGCTGCCCAGGTACAGGCTATTGCCGACTGGATCGATGCCGGTTGTCCTGAGCATTAAATGTTTACTGTTTCAGGTAATGAAGCAGCACGCTTCCTGATCCAAAAGTCCTTGCTTCAACAAGTTTTAATTGTAATTTCTCCTGCAGACCAATGCCATCCATCAACCGCCTCCCATCCCCCGCAATGATCGGCATAATCATAAAATAGTATTCATCGATCAGTCCAAGTTCAATGAGTTGCGAGGGAATATCCACACCCCCTACTAAAATATCTTTCCCTGGCTCTTTTTTCAACGCAAGTATTTCTTCCTTTAGGCCGGTGCGAACAATTCTCGTGTTTTTTCCTTCCGCCTGTTCCAACGTCCGTGAAAAAACAATTTTGTTACAGGCGTCAAATGCCAGGGCAAACTCGTAGTCTTCTTTGTCTTCTTTGGTCTCGCCGGCAGGGTTCCTGGCAATATCGGGCCAATAGGGAACCATCAATTGATAGGTTTTCCGCCCGTAGACCATCAGGCCGGCATCCCGGACGAGTTGAATATAAAATTCGAACAAGTCAGCGCCAGGGACGCCGATGGTATGGTTGAAGCAGCCGTCGATGCTCAGGTTAATTGAGTAAATTAGTTTTCTCATTTGATTGCTTTTAGGATTTTGGCGATAAATTTAGGCAACTTCTTCCGCAACGAGTCTCCCTGCACGGATCTCCTTTTCCTTCCCCCACTATCGAACCCTTCCCCCCGATGATGTCTCGCCCGACGGTAGAGTCAATTTGAAAGAAATTTGTGGGCGGACTCGTCGCGGTAGCCCGTTTCGCATAATGCCATATGTAAGGGGCTAATTTATTCCCGGAATCTATTCGTGTTGTCCCATAGCGACGAGTCCGCCCATGTGATTTTCGTTAACCAGTTACTTCAAGCCGGGCGAGACATCGTCGCGGGAAGTGTGCGGCTATGGGCAGATTTATTCGGGGCAACAAGTCTGCTACGGATTAAAGAACAGAATATCTTTCAGATTTTCAATCACCCAGTTCGAACTCCGGCCAGTTCTGTGCACATAGGAGTGCGAAGAGCGAGAGCAGAGCATGCCGTCCTCGCTTGCGCTCTGTTTCTCGCTCTCTTTCAGAAATGCTTCGGCTTTTTCGTTAGCTTTATTGGTGTGTAGCCACGCGCTAAGACACCAGTAAATAGACGAGGACATTTAGCAACATAGAAAAAACCACATGTTAGAAGCAGGCAATGTTTTTCGTTACTATGGGTTCACGCTACCACCCCTTTTCAACTGAGGCTATTTGTCCGATTAAATACTAAGTTTTATATTTAAAGCTGGGAGTGCATCGCAGGGAAATTGATCCGCTATACGGAGTCATATTGTAAACAACGAGCCATATTCTACCTCAGCGCTTTTTCAAATTCGGGATTATTCCTTTATGAATTTCCCAATCGCCATCTGCAATCCGTCTGACAAATGGATGAAATATAGACCTTTTCGGAGATATCCGATGGAAAGTAATAAAGGTGTATGATTTTCTTGCGTGCTTTGTTCCACCAAACGACCTTCCGCGTCGTAAATATTAATGATGACCGTTTTCTCTTTCGTAGTGTAATCCAGGCTGATCTGCGAGGAAGCAGGGTTGGGCGAAACCTGGAGGGAGAGCCCATTGTCCGAAGTATTTAAAATTCGAATAACATTTGAATAAGTAAACTTTCCATCCTGGTCTATTTGTTTTAAACGATAGTAATTGACTTGTTGCAAAGGCGACTGATCCATGAAATGATACTTATTCATTCCGTCCGCATTTACCGCATCAACCTTGCCGATGGATGTAAATGAAATTCCATTAATGCTTCTTTCTACATCAAACCACGAAGTATTGACTTCGTTGGTAGTCACCCACTCCAGGTAAACACCGGTATTTTGCTTCTGTCCTGTAAAGGAGAGGAATTGCAGTGGCAAAATGCCGACTATCTTAACACTGTCCAGTTCGAACAAGCTCCAGGTTCCCACCGCATTTCTGCTCCGGACTACCAATATGTGATACCCCTGTGTTAATGAAAAAGGAGCGGTGATAGAAAAACTCTCGTTGATAGTAAGTCCCGCTGTAATGGGGGTAAGACTTGTTCCGTTTCCCAGGCCCGGGTCGCTGTCCCAGAAATATTCCAGCTTCACAATATTAGATGTCGTGACAGGTTTTACCAAAACAATTGTTCCTCCAAATAAGCCCCATTTCCCAGTGGAACCCCTTGCACGAATATACAGGCTATGAATACCCGGAGCCAGGCTGGATGCCTGGATAGCCCCGGTTACTGAGATGTTTGAAGCTGGCGAACCTACCGGCACAGAAGATGCATTTCCAACCCCCGGGTCGGTATCCCAGAAATATTCCAGTTGAATGATGTTATTGGTTGTAGCCGGCGCCGTTACCAGTACGATCGTTCCGCTGAAAAGACCCCATTTCCCGCTGGCGTCTTTTGCACGGACATAAAGGGAGTGAATACCTGAACTCAATCCGGCCGCTGAAACAGCAGCAACTACTTTTACATTGGCCGAAGGAAGAGAAATGGAAATACTGGTTCCGTTTCCCGGCCCGGGATCATTGTCCCAAAAATATTCTGCTTTTACAATGTTCTGGGCATTCACGGCTGAAAGAACCGGGAAAATAAAAACAAACCATAATAACCATTTTTTCATACCCTCTGTTTAAATGGTTAATAGCCCGTTTTCGCATTGATGCTAATGTTGAAAGTTCCACCGGCAGGGACTGTCGGCGACCCGGTAATAGCAAAGATATAGGGGAAGGCAGGCATTCGCGCATTGGTCCAGGAAGCATTGCCACCATAAAGGCCAATGGCTGTTCCATCGGAGGCACCTGTCAAAGCGGAGGCATTCTGGACCTGGTAATTACCGTTCAGATCGACGATTCCGCTCTGAACCGTGCTTTGATCTACTATCGAGGGGTTGGTATTTACCAGGTTTCCCCCTCCGTCTGTATTTCCTGTGCCATTGGTCCATGGTGTATTGTTTGATAAAAAGTAAGTGATATTATTGAAATATGTACAATTACTTATGTTCACTCCGTTGTCGATGTAATCAGCAAAAAAAATATTATTGGACAATGAAAAATTACTAACAAAATTCATAAGATAGTAGGTGCCATTCCCCGCAAAAAGATTATGATCTATTAAAACACTGGATGTCCCGGGTGATGGAAAATAGGCGAGGCTCCACCCGTTTGTATTCCTGAAATAGTTGTTCAACACTAACCAGTTGGAAACAACCGATGCCCCGTTCATATTGATACATGGGCCCGAAGGATCAAAATAATTATTTTGAATCACCCAGTTAGTGAGATTTAAAGAACCTCCGCTTGTAAAAAGGCCTCCAATATAATTTCTGATTAGTTGGATATTGGAAAGAGTAACTGAGAAACCTGTTACCTGCACACCACCCGGGATATACATTCCCTGGATAGAACTACCGGAGGCTCCGGCCCCGATGGAAACGTAATAGGCCGGTTGGATCATGGCTTTAAATATATCCTGTTTCTGAGGGCTGAAACCCGGACCAATGATAGTCAGGTTAAAAGACAGCGAAAAATAACTATAATAATTGCTGCTCCCCTGAACATAGATCGTATCCCCGGGATTGGAACTATAAATAGCGTTTTGAATGTCTGTAAACTGTGCGGGATAGGCAGGGTCATTACTTACTGTTCGCACGGTAGCCATGCCTTGCTGGCTGATCAATAAAAAAGAAAAAACAAACCGGCAAATTATTTTGTTTCTCATAAGGTGGATTTTCAATTTACAAATGGTCTGTATCAGGCAGCCCTAATTACATTGTATTTGTAAGAATAATAACTGATTAACGTAAACAAATAGAAAATATTTTAAATATCAAATAGTAAATTATCGTATCCGGTGAAATCCAGATAGTGATCGCGATAATTCTACGTATAACTACTCCTTTTTTATATTGCCCAAGCATCTTTGGACTGTTTTTAACCCCATTAAACGCTGGCATGTCTGCATCGAGATTCGGCAAGAAACTAAAAAAGAGTAAGAGGCTATACGCAGATTGTTGGATAGTGACGTTGCCGTTTCCTCTATCCCAAACGGTCTTATAGCTGGTAAACCACTGCCTGATACGGTTTCAAAGTAAATATTGATTTTTCTTTATTGATAAAAGGAGGGTCAATCAATCTCCTGCTACCATCATTTTTCTCGATGATGTCTCGCCCGGCAGCAATACCAATTGGAAAGAATTTCGTGGGCGGACTCGTCGCTGTAGTCTATTTCGCATAATGTCATATAATCTGCCACCCTATTCCCGGAATTTATTCGTGATGTTCCATAGCGACGAGTCCGCCCATGTTATTTTCCTTAACCAGTTACTTTAAGCCGGGCGAGACATCGTGCGAAGTGTTAACTGAAAACTCATAAACAGCTTCCCGAGAAAATGTTTCTTTCCTTACCTAATCCAAAATAAATTCTCATTCAGCCCTGCAACAATCATTTTTATGCGCAGATTGTTAGTTGTGCAACAAGCACTCAAACCCCGGGCTATGAAGGAGAGGGACTATACCGCAATCATTTTAACGATTTCAGGCGGTGGATCAATTTGCCGGGAAGCCGGGAAAACGACTTGTAAATCAAAACTTTCCGCCTTCCCGTCTTACCGGCTATTTCACTACCCGATTTCAAACAGGTTTCTTCCATTATTTAATTGATCATCAATTTTTTAGGAATTAGCTACCCTTACTCCTATCTAAACCGGGGTCTGTAGCCACACTTTGATACCTCTATGATACCTAGTATTTTAGTATTATAGTAAGTCCTTAATAAGATATTCTTAAGCTTATCTTCAGATATTTTACCTAGAATAAACTTAAAATAACCCTAGGATGAACCTAAGATGAACCTAAGATAACAGGTACCATAGAGGTATCATTAGCCTGGATGTCTATGCAATAGGTGATAATTATTCAGGGAACCGCATTCTCCCGGAGATCCTCTTTTTTTACCAATACTATTAAAAATCAATCTATTAGAATGTATGATCGCTGACCGCAACCGGCCCGGTATTTTTAGATGGATACTGCGACGATGCAGGAAGAGCTTAGTAGGTAAAAAAACTCCCGTAAAGTCGATTTCTTCCACAACCAGCCTCCCTTCCGATATCTTTTTTGCCCCACTCTCCTGATATCGACTTCTTCCTCCGACGATGTCTCGCCCAACAGCAACCCCAATTTGAAAGAATTTTGCGGGCGGACTCGTCGCAGTGGTCCATCTCGCATAGAATCATATATAACCGGTTATCCTATTCCCGGAATCTAATTCGTGATGTTCTATGGCGACGAGTCCGCCCATGTTATTTTCCTTAACCAGTTAGCTCAAGCCGGGCGAGACATCGTCGGGAAAGCGTTCCGCATGGGCAGATTTATTCAGGGTAACAAGTCTGCTATGAATTAAAAACTGAATATCTTTCAGATTTTCAATCACCCGTTTCGAACTCCGGCTAGTTCTGTGCATGAATAAAAAGCCGAAGCATTTTCTTCTCAACGAGTCTCCCTCCCCGATCCCTTTTTCTTTTCCTTCACTCTCCTGTTATCAACTTCTTTCCCCACGAAGTCCCGCGCGGCGCGTTCGGGGTGGAAAGGCTTTTCTCAGCAAGTATCCTGATATGAGCCATGTAAAAAACCTCCTTTAAAATTTCAACCCGGCAAATCAGGCTGGCCCGGCTCCACTTACGAAGGCTTCCGATAACCCGGAGGGCTTTTACTTATCATAATTACTGAATCGCTTACGGGAACTGCAGGGGAACGATGAAATTGTTATTGCAATTGGAGTTTTGTCATTAGATTCAATTTCTGAAAAAAATTGCAGTTTATAATATCAAGGGTGGAGTTGGCAAAACCACTACTTCCGTCAACCTGGCCTGCTTCCTCGCTAAGAGCGGTCTCAGCGTACTGCTTTGGGACCTGGACCCGCAGGGAGGCAGCAGTTACTTTTTCAATTGCCAGAACCAGAATAATAATACACACGCCAGGTTATTTGACCAGTATATCACTATCTATGATGTGATCCATTCTACCGATAGTTACCAGATTGATGTGATCAGTAATGATTCCCTGTTCTCCGACCAGTTCATGAATAATGCTTCGAAACTGGCTGCCGTCAATTTTGGTAATCATGAACTGGTAAAGATGACACTGGCGGAAGTGGAGGATGATTATGATGTCTGTATCATGGACTGTTCTCCCGGACGCTTCCTGTTGCATGACAATATTTTTAACGCGGCCGACCTGTTACTGATCCCCAATATCCCCGCGCCTCTTTCTGTGTATTGTAATAATATGCTGATGGATTCATTGCAGAATAAGATGCCTTTCCTGAATAAGGTGCTCAGTTTTTATAATATGGTCCAGGTGCATAAGAATCTTCATAAACAATATCTGGACAACCGGAAAGAAGATGCGGTCCGCATGCTCAATAATTACATCCCCTTTTATACTGAGATAGAATTAATCACCCTCACGAAAGAATCTATTTTTCACCAGTTGAAAGAATGTAAAGCCAACGGCTATTACCATACATTGTGGCTGGAAATATGTGAGCTGATGCACTGGCAGATGGCAAATCCAAAAGGGATGGTGATAGATATACATAATGAGCAGCCGGCTGCGTATTACCCGGTACAAACCGTCATGGGAGTACCGTTGGGAAATGCTTTTAATGGATGAACTCTTCATCCGGTAAATCTTCCATCTGACCCATATATTATTGATCCAGTATCCGGGAATAAAGGATATCAGGTGAAAAGCCATAAACGAAAAAAGGCTACAAGAACTGTAATCTTAACTGGTGGGACTTACCGGACAAAAGTCGAACCAGCTACAGCAGGATCTCCAGCGCTTTGCTGAAATAATCATTTTACTTCAATTGCAATAAATTCCGAGAAGACTAGTATATTGGTTACCAGGAGGGATGGTTTTGGCAAGTGGCGGGTCGATGTCGTATATTTATGTGTTGGCTGCAATTCAAAACCTTCTTATGAAAGGAGAGTATATTTCCAAATTTTTTAATAAGGATTCTGAAACTATTGATGAACGAGATATTCTTTCATTCTTTTCCACTCGACAGGAAGAAACTGCTAATTTGGAATTTAAAAGTGGTGATGTAGAAATAAACGACGTCTTCAAAGAAATAACTGCTTTTTTGAATACAGAGGGAGGTTTATTAATCATAGGTGCTCCAGTTGAGACCAAAGAACAAATAGGGAAGAGAACAATTAGATATTGTTTAGGGGACGTAACTTATTCCAAATTTCAAAGTAAGGACTGGCTATACCAAAAAATATTCTCTAATATTACGCCCAGCCCGATTAACATTTACATCAAAGAATTATCGAATACAAAAGGAAACATTTTTCTTATTGAAATCCCTCAAAGTTCAGCTCCACCGCATCAATCTAATTCTGATGGCAGATATTATATGAGAATTGACAGTGAAGCTAAACCTGCCCCGCATGGACTTGTTCAGGCATTGTTCGAGAAAAGAAAGAAGCCTCAGCTTTCAGCAGTATTAGAAAGGAATTTGATCAATATCGGAATTGATCATTTAGAAATAAGAATTCAAAATACTTCAAATACACCAGCGGACAAGGTATCTTTTATCGTTGAAATCTATAACATAGTGCGCCTAATAGACAATTCTAATTTCATTTCGTCCACAGAAAAGGATTTTGGCCAAAAATTTAGTGCGTCTGTGAATTCCAGCCAGGTCCTTGTCAGAGTAATTTCGATTGGCTTTGATTTCAAATTACAACACAGAAGTCAAAAATACTTAGTGACTGTTTGTTTTTGGTCTAAAGAGACCGACTTTGACAGTACATATTTCATTATTAATCCAAAAGACGGCACAGTTACATCAAAGCATTGGCTTGATGATGACGCGCATCTTTTAGATACAATAAAATCGCTTAACGAATAAACTGCAGTTAACAAGGAATTTTCTATGCTGGATGAAGAACATGTCCTCATTTTTGTGCTACTATGACCTGCAGTTCGGGCTGAGGGTCACAGAATATCAGCACAACAGAAAGCCCTGATTGTTAGCCGCAAGTATACCGAACACCCCGCACAACTCAACAGCAGATAAAAATATTAAAATTGAAATGATATTTAAAGCAAATTTTCCAACTATTCTGCATAAAGACACAGCCGAATTAGTAAGAGACTACTTTTCGGCAATTCCTGATGTAGATACCGTTTTAGTGGTGAATTCCTGTGCAAGAGGACAAGCTGTAACCGAAAGTGACCTTGACTTTGCGATACTGGTAAATCCCGATACGACAGCAGCCGAAATAAAAAGTATTGAAACCAATTG
>JAUZOA010000115.1 GCA_030706685.1 Bacteroidota bacterium | reverse complement strand
TTTTACGCTGTAACTAATTGACCGGGTGCTGCTATGCCGACGCGGGAGGCATGACCACTACCTGCCGGGTGAATGAAGAAAATTGATGTAGCGGCAGGGAAACGATGACTCGAAAGAAGTGCTTTTATAAAAAAATATATTCTGCCAGGCACCCTGTACCAGTACGGTTTACTATTTACAGGAAGATAGCAAAGGTCAAAATTGTATGATTGGTTTAAGCTTATCTGGCAGTGCCCGTAAGATTAAGTTCTGGCTATTACACATTATGGCTTTTAATTTTCCGGGCGGGGGTTTTAACCCTGTCCTTTAAGTAGTAATTCCGTTCCTATTTCCCGACTTGCTTTTAAATCTACAGTTTCTATACTACGCTTCTAAAATTACTTTTGTCTCTTTCAATTATTAATTAATACTTCAATTTATTTTTTGAGACCTCACCACTCAAAATAAAAAAATCTCCCCTTTTGAAATTCACCCCACCAAATAAGGGTGCCCGACGAGTAGACGTCTATAACCTCCTTTGAGAAGCTAGCTTTCAGTCAAATTCTCTGATTTATATACTGACAAATGAGTAAAGAAAATTCAATAGGGAAAAACATTATTATCACGAAAGATTGTCAATGCTAATAAATATTCTTCTCGACGACTTTAAACCTCCACAGGAATTAAGCTAGATTTATTAAGGGGATCTAAATAAAAATGAATTCGATATTCATTTGTTACAACTTTGGACTCACCTTAAACGAAGATGCTTTTATATGGTAATAGGTTTCAAGTTCTCTACTACAATCAATTTTATAAAAATCTCCTTTTTTTAGGTCAATATTGAAGTTATAAACTCTATATATCCAATAATTATTTAATCGTTTCATGGCTTCCATTTCACTGTTACTTAGATAAAATGGCTCGTATTGATTTCCCGTCGTGGTTTTAACTTCAATGTACTTTCTTTCTCCGCTATCTGTGAAAGAAATAATATCGTAGCCTTCCGAGTCGCTTTTACTTGCCACGTGAAAAATTTCTTTGCTTTCGTTAATCTTTCCCTTGCTGATTAAATGGTTCTGCTCTTTCTGTAAAATATATAATTCGCCAAGTTCTCCGATATTATGTCTGTATTCATTGAGCCTAGCAAAGTCGATTTTCTCAGGTGCTTTAGGTTGATAGGCTTTTGTTATATCATCTTGTTTGGCTTCCTTAAGATCACCAAAAAGCTCAGTGACTGTTTTTTCTTCTTCTTTTGGGGCTGGCTTTTCTTTATTTGTAGGGTTTATTACATTAGGATTGGCTGGTCTGTTTATTGGAGAAGGAACACGTACAATATTTATGTCTTTCGGGTTTACCTTAATTTCTGTGTTGTCAACAGGTTTGGTCTTATCATTAATAGATTCGGATGATTTTAACTCAGTAGCTGGAATAGATTTTGTTTCGGAAAGATCAGTTGAAGATTTAGGAGCTGGCTTGTTTTCAACTGGAATTGTATTTGTCGTTGAAACCGATGATTTGTTTGCTGCTTTTTTTATTTCGTTTTGTATGATGACTCCGGGCGCATTAGTGTAATTTTTTAAGGCCCTTTGTATCTTAATAAATCGATTAGTATAAAAGATATTTGTATGGATCTGATACCCATTTTTTTTTATTTCATTATGTTCCAGTTCTAACTGTTTATTCAGTTCAATTGCTGCTTCATAAGAAAGGCGTCTATAAATTACTGTAGTTACTGCCTCTTCAAGTTTGCTTATGAACCTGCTTTCTTGCTGATATTGAGACCGTTTAAGCTCCTCTTTTATTTCTCGCTCAATCCTAAGCTTTCGTTCAATTAAAGTCTTTCTTATGTTTTCAAAGTCTAAAGATTGAGATTTATTTATTTTAAGCTTTCTTCGTATAAAATAGTTAAATAAATTTGAAAGACCTATTTGAAGTAAACCACATAAGAAAAGACCGCCGTAAAAAAATAGGACGAAAAGACCGCCTGAATAATTTCCAGGGAGAAGAGCTGCAATCCAGACACAGAATGCGATTATTGAGAAAAAGGGTATAAACCATGCTATAACCTCAGCGTAAGAAAAGTACTTTTCTAATTTGAAGTGATGACTATATTTTATTTTTAATTTGGCCTGTTCCTGTTGGACTCCGTTCAATTGATCTTGTAGGGATGGCATGGTTCACTAAGTTACTCATAACGGGCATAAAATGCAACAAGGAAATTTTAAATAAAGGTCTGACAAGTCAGGGAGTTCTCCAATATACTAATCTGTCTGTACTTAACTTTATCACTAAGAATCAGCGACAAAGCCCCCGACCATTAAAAATGTAGATTTTAAATAATGTTAGTTTCAGAAGGTTTAAGATTGGGGTAACAAATTCCGCCAGATCAATTGCATTACAAAATAATTCAAATATCTTTAGTAGTAGAAAAACCTTCTATGAGGATAGTTATTATACTTACATTATTCTTGCTTTCTTTCAGCGTTTTTTCTCAAATACCGAAAGGAACAAACATGATAGCCATTGCCGGTATAACTTTTAAGCAAGCCGCCACAAGTTTATTAGATGCAGGGTTTAATTTGGAAAAAATTGACAGCAACTTTCAAACTATCAAGACAGAATTTAAAGAACAGTCCGGAAAATTGAAATGGTTGAAGATTAGACTTTACGTCAGGATAAAAGACTCAACGGCTTTGATAACTGGGGAATTTCTAAATACTGTAAACATAGGAGGTAAACTTTTAGGTACAGAAATAACTCCTGAAAATTCAACATTCAAAATAAAATACAGTTGGGGAAATGAAAAGGATTGTTTTATTGAAATGGACAAGTTTGCCCGCTCGCTGGGAAAACCGGTTGAATATTCAACAGTCAAATAATAAAATCAACCTTTTCCAAATCATCTAATGGGTATACAGAAGACCGAAAAATGGGTCATTTTCTTTTCTTTCGTGAATTTATGATTAAGGCCGCTTCCATTAACTCCTCAATTTTTTCTGCAAATAGAATAATTCTGTCCCTTTGGAGTGGTTCAGCAAATTGAACATTATCTGAAGCCAATGCGCATTGTAACCAATCTGCAATTTGTTCTCTGCTGCTTGCCAACTCAAAAGCGTCAAAAAAGTCATCAATGACCTGGATAGGATCTTTCTTTTGCTCCTCTGTCAACCTGATAGGCTGATTGTAAAAGGATTCGTTTTGTTTGTATATACTCATAAAAAAGGCATGGGTCTCAACTTACCGTACTGAGGCCGTCGAAAGCCTGTACACGAATAAGAGAGAGCCCACGCCGTAGCATGAGCCCTTCACCTTTCATCCCGTGTACTATGAAATTTTCGACGTTTCAGTACGAGAATCAAAGCGAATTGCTTCAAATTATTTTATGAAGAATCGCAAAACTAATATCTATTTCTAATTATCAGGATAAATATAGACATTTTTCGAATTGGTTGTCTGATCGGTAAACTTTTTTTCATAGAAAAATCTGGACTTTACCATGAATCGTTTGCAAATGAATGAGAAAAGAGACAAAAAACGAATTGTCCAGTTAGGAAAACATATCCGACGCATCCGAAAAAGTGCAGGTATAAGTCTGGACGAATTAGCCGCCCGTTGTGACGTGGATAAGAGTAAGATAAGCCAAATTGAAAATGGCAAAAAGGACTACACAATTACAACTCTGCTGGAATTAGCGAGGGGTTTAGGCAAGCATCCCAAAAAGCTACTGGATGAAGATTTTGATTTTTTGAAGGATTGGGAATGACCTTATGATTTTCTTTAGATAATTTCTTTTATTCAGTTGCTCCCGCCCACTGTAACCGGTCCATCAACCCCGCCTCCTCATATTTCTTTACAATTTCCTCATATCCTTCCGTAAAATGCTCCCAACCTTCAAAATGCAAAGGGATAATCGTGGCCTTGTCAAAAACTTTTGCCAACCTGATACTCTCTTCTACTGTCATGGTTAAATGCGCGGCTCCTACATTCTTTACAACAGCCGCTCCCATAAAACAAATTACCCGTTTGATATCAAAGCGCTTCGCCACTTCTTCTACTCCAGGGTACCAAACAGTGTCTCCCGTTATGTAAACCGCTCCTTTTGTTTCCCCTTTAAAATTTAATACAAACCCTGTTACAGGGCCCCGGTCGCCATCAATAGGTCCGTGACGGCAAGGGGTTCCCGTAATTTCCAGGATGCGCCCGTCTTTTGCCGGTATCTCCACGGTTTCCCAGTTTTTTAGCCCTGTGGCTTTTGAACCAAGCCTTTCTGCTCCAACTGGTGTAGTGAGTATTTTATCAACGGAGGATAATAGTTGCCGGCCGGAATTATCCAAATTATCAAAGTGATGATCATGACTAAGCAATACAATATCAATCTTGCCTATCGTATTAACTTCGACAGAAGGATTTGTCATTTTGTGCAACACATACAGCCCGGTGTCATATTTTGAATCTTTGGGGTCGAAAGTGGGATCAGTCAAAAGTCTCAATCCTCCTGCTTCCAGTAAGGCCGTCGCGCCACCGATATACTTTATCACAATTTCATCCGCTATCATAATTTCGTAATTAAATGGAACTAAATATCCTGTATGGACTTTATTGAAGTGTTCATGCTGAATGCCAGCGATACACGACAAGGCAACCGGCAAAATTAAAAGAACGATAAATAACTAATGCCTTAAATTTATGAGTGGTCAATTTTCATTTCATGCAAGGCGCAAACCTCCTGCAAAAGCCGGCTCACAGGTATTTTGACAAAATAGAAATTGTCAAAATGATTTAAAAGTCGCAAATGCCCCCCTAAATAGTCTCATACACACAGCCCCGCGCATGAAAAGTGAAAATATCTTTGAATGGCTAAAAAGATATGTACAAAACAAAAATGCCAATATAAAAAAGAGTGACTATCCGCATATAGCAACCTTTAAATGGAACCACATAGGCACATAGTACACAATAGGGGAGCACATAGATTTCTATGTGAAAAACTATGTTCCAATGCAGCTATGTAGTTCAAACAAATTAGTGGTGGCTTCATCCGGATAGTCATTTAAAAAAGAGTGAGAAATTCAATCACCTCCCGGTTTCTTGTAAGAGCCATGTTTCATGGATGATAGAAACAGGATTGATTTTCCAACAGTGAACTCTTTTTTAAATGGCGCAACAAGTCAATAACATTTAAAAATAAATAGTATGACAAATCAAATTTATCCATGCTTATGGTTTGACGGCCAGGCAAAGGCGGCAGCCAATTTCTACTGCTCGATTTTTAAAAATTCCAAAATAACCTCCGACACCCCGATGGTGGTAAACTTCGAACTAAATGGCAAAAAAATTATGTGCCTGAATGGCGGTCCTGAATTCAAATTCAATGAAGCCGTCTCTTTCGTGGTGGATTGTGAAAACCAGGAAGAAATAGATTATTACTGGAACAAGCTATTAGCAGGAGGCGGGCAAGAGAGTCAATGTGGATGGCTGAAAGATAAGTTTGGGCTTTCCTGGCAAATTGTTCCAACCGCGATATTGGCTAAATTATTAAGCGATCCCCAAAAAGCGCCAAAAGCAGTACAGGCATTTATGCAAATGAAGAAATTTGATATTGAAAAATTAGTCACCGCGGCAAACAAGTAATAGCTGCCGGAAATCGGAATTTATTTTTCCGCCCGGTAGTTTTTTACCCCAATAACAAAATAGGTTATTCAAAAATGATTAAACCTGCGGGTAAGATCATTACCGGGTAATGGGTCAGTTTGAAATATGTCCGCTGAGAACCGCAGAGATAAAGAGTGCCACAGAGAGACTATCATGAATCCTCTGAGATTCTCTGTTTCTCCGCGGTCCTCAGTGGCCCATATAAGTATTGAAACTGACCCACTACCCATTACCGGGCAAGACCGAATAGTTTTTCCGCATTCGCTGTAGTGATGGCTGCTATTTCTTCCGGGGTCTTCTCTTTGATAGCAGCCAGTTTCCTGGCCACATAAGTAATATAAGCCGGCTCATTTCTTTTGCCCCGGAAAGGCACGGGCGCCAGGTAAGGGGCATCCGTTTCAAGAATGACATGACTAAGGTCTATATCACCCATTATTTTGTCCAATCCTGCATTTTTAAAGGTCAGCACTCCCCCGATGCCCAGGTAAAACCCGAGACCGGTTATTTGCCGCGCCTGCTCTAAAGAACCGGAAAAACAATGGAACACACCCTTGAGCCTTCCCTGCTGATTTTTTGCAATCATCCCGATACATTCATCAATAGAATTGCGGGAATGGATCACGACAGGGATATCATATTTCAATGCCCACCCGATCTGTTGCTGAAAAGCATCATATTGCTGCTCCTTATAAGTGAGGTCCCAGTAAAAATCAAGGCCTGTTTCACCAATAGCTATGAAATTTTTTTTTGCAAGAAAAGCTTCAATTACGCTCAATTCTGTATCGTAGTTTTTCATGACCGAGCAAGGATGCAAGCCCATCATGGCAACGCATTTTTGAGGAAACAGGTCCTCCATTTTCATCATGTTTTCATGAGTTGCCGAATCTATGGCCGGCATTAATATCTTTATAATTCCCGCTTTATCAGCCCTTTCTATCATGTCCTGCCTGTCTGTATCAAACTCATCCAGGTAGATATGGGAATGTGTATCTATAAGTGTCATTTTGAAAAATATTAGTTGAGGGGTTCCGGCAAAAAACCGCAAATTTCCGATAACCCCTATTTGAAATTAGTTTGGATTAATTAAAAAATATTATACCTTTAAACCAGTTTTCATAGGGTACGGATTAAAAACGGGCCAGGGTTTCTACCCAGGCCCTAACTTTTTAAATGAGTGCCAGTTGTTTATCCCCATCCCGGCATTCAATGATTTTCTTCTATATCTCCTTTATCATCCCGGAATTTAACAATCCTTCAAAGCGGAATCCTTTTTCGGATAAATATTCCAGCACATGCGGTAAACAATACGCTAAAAGTGGAAACGCTTTCTCGCTATCATGAAAAACGACAATAGAACCCCGCTTTACATGCAAAAGAACATTTTGCAGGCACTGGTCTTTGGAAAGGCTCTTGTCAAAATCTCCGCTTAATACATCCCACATGATGATCCTTGCACGCTTGTCATTCATGGCTGCTGGTATATGCCTGGCCTGGAAAGTTTTTATTCGTCCATAAGGAGGACGAAACAGGGAAGAGCTGATATATCTTGATGCTTCCGCTACATCTTTCAAATAATCCTCGTCAGCAGTTTTCCATCCGTTCAAATGATTGTTCGTGTGATTACCGGGGGTATGTCCTTCCTCCAGCATGCGTTGATAAATAGCCGGGGCAGCCGCCACGTTTTTTCCAACACAGAAGAAAGTCGCTTTTGCATCATATTTTTTTAACTCATCCAGCACAAAGGAAGTGGCTGTCTCATGGGGGCCGTCATCAAAGCTGAGATACACTATCTTTTCTTTTGTCTTAATATGCCATGTATAAGAGGGATATATTTTCTTCAGCCACCAGGGTGTCTTGACAAAGTATCTCATAGAAAAATGCAATTTACAGCAAAAGCTAATAGCTAACAGTTATAAGCTGTTAGCTATTAGCTGTTAGTTATCTTTGCACCCATGGCTAAAAAGGTTAGAGTTCGTTTTGCCCCAAGCCCTACCGGCGGATTGCACCTGGGAGGAGTAAGAACTGTTTTGTATAATTATCTTTTTGCAAAAAAAAATGGCGGCGACTTTGTACTCCGTATCGAGGACACCGATCAGAACCGTTATGTGGCAGGAGCTGAACAATACATTTTTGATTGCCTCCAATGGGCCGGGCTGGAGCCGGATGAAAGCCCCATTCATGGCGGCCCCTACGGACCCTACCGGCAAAGTGAAAGAAAAGATCTCTACCGCCAGTATGCCGATAAATTAATAAAGGATGGTCATGCCTATTACGCTTTTGATACCCCGGAGGAACTGGAGAAGATGAGGCATGATTTTAAAAATGAAACGAACCCTTCCCCGCAATACGATCATTCCGTACGGATGAAGATGAGAAATTCATTGACTATTCCCGGGGAGGAAGTAAAAAAATTGCTGGAAGAAAAAACCCGCTTCGTCATCCGGATCAAAATGCCGGAAAACGATACGGTATCTTTTACAGATATGATCCGTGGCGATGTCAGTTTCGATACATCCGTAGTAGATGATAAAGTGTTATTAAAAGCTGACGGAATGCCGACCTACCATCTCGCCGTGGTAGTGGATGATTACCTGATGAAGATCACGCATGCTTTTCGGGGGGAAGAATGGCTATCCAGCGCTCCTGTACATATTTTGTTGTGGAAATACCTGTTTGGTTACGAGCATATGCCTGCATGGGCTCATCTTCCTTTGATATTGGGACCGAGCGGGAAATTAAGTAAAAGAGATGGCGCCAAATATGGTTATCCCGTCTTCGCCATGACCTGGAATGATCCCAAAACGGGAGAGATCACGGAAGGGTTCAGGGAGAAAGGGTTCCTGCCCGAAGCTTTTATTAATTTACTGGCCCTGCTGGGTTGGAATGATGGCACAGAACAGGAAATTTTCTCTAAGGAAGAATTAATAGAAAAGTTCTCTATTGAAAGAGTACATAGCGGCGGGGCGAAATTTGATTATGAAAAAGCAAAATGGTTCAATCATGAATGGATCAAAAGATCGGACGTACAAAGCCTGAAATACGAAGTACGAAAACAGCTTTCCCGTGATGGCGATATGGCTATAGATGATGCATTCCTGGAAAAAGTAATTGCCCTGGTGAAAGACCGCTGTACTTTGCTGACCGATTTTTATGATCAATCCATCTTCTTGTTCAAAGCTCCCGGGCAATATGACCTGGATGCCATAAAACCAAAATGGAGCGCGGCGAAAGCGGCATTTTTTGAAGATTACTGCAATGAATTACAAAATATAACCGGCTGGAATACGGAGACCCTGGAAACCAAATTCAAAGAATTAGCCGCCCAAAAAAATATCAAAGCCGGGGAACTTCAATTGCCATTCCGGATAATGCTCGTAGGCGGTAAATTCGGCCCCGGTGTATTTGCTATCGCGGAAGTGCTGGGAAAAGAAGAAACCATTCGCCGTATCAAACATATTTTCCGGTTTTTAAATTCGTAATGAATTTATTTGAGTTGGCAACCCGCCTGTTGTAATTTTCCATGAACAATCCTTTGCATGAAAAATAACAGCAGGCTTTTGTATATCCTTGCGCTTATTCGATTCATCCTTCCTTTTTTGTTACAGAATTCCTATTACCAACTGCACCGGGATGAATACTTATACCTGGCGGAAGGCCATCATATAGCCTGGGGTTTCATGGAAGTACCGCCCATGATGAGCCTGCTGGCGGGAATATCCGGCCTGTTGGGGACCGGCGCTTTCTGGATAAAGATCTGGCCTGCCTTATTCGGGTCATTTACTTTTTTGCTGGTGGGAAAAACCATCCTTTCATTGGGCGGAAAAACCTTTGCCTTGGTGCTGGGCTGGCTGCCTTTTGTCATGGATGGGTATATGCGGTTATTCTTTCTGTTTCACCCCAATTTCCTCGATGTCTTTTCCTGGACAGCCATGGCTTTTACCATCGTCCGCTATATTCAAACACAACAAAATAAATGGCTTTATCTTTTTGGCATAAGCGCAGGGTTGGGAATGATGAGTAAATATTCGGTAGCATTTTTCTCGGCTAGTCTTCTTGCCGGAATTTTGCTGTCCCGGCAGCGGAAAATATTTATCAATAGACATTTTTGGTACTCTCTTCTTATTGCAGCATTGATCTTTTTACCGAACCTCATCTGGCAATACAATCACCGGTTTCCTGTCATCCACCACATGGCAGAATTGCAGCAGGAGCAATTACAGTATGTACAAACTACTGATTTTATCATCAGCCAGTTTATCATGAACCTGCCCTGCGTTTTTATATGGATAGCAGGTCTGGTTTTTGTTTCCCTTTCCCCGCAGGGAAGGTCTTACAGTTTAGTCGGATGGGCCTGGTTGGTGGTAATTGCTTTGCTGATAGTACTGCGGGGGAAAGACTATTATGCATTAGGCGCCTATCCCATCCTGTTCGCCTTTGGCGGTTATTATCTCGAACAGGCAACAGCAAAGAAATGGAAATGGGCGCGCTATGCACTGCTCAGTTTTTCGCTGGCACTGGGGATATTCGCTATGCCGCTTATTATGCCCATGGCAAAACCAGAACGGTTGGTAAAGTATTATCAAGCAACCGGCCTGAACAAAACCGGGGCTTTCAAATGGGAAGACCAGCAATTTCACCCCTTGCCGCAGGATTTTGCTGATATGATCGGCTGGAAAGAAATGGCAATGAAAGCAGGGCTCGTTTACAATAGCCTGCCACCGGAACAAAAAGCTAAAACGCTTATTTATTGCCGGGGCTATTATTCCGCAGCCGCTTTAAATTATTACAGGAAAGAAGCGAATCTTCCGGAAGTCACCAGCGACAATGCTTCCTTTCTTTTATGGTTCCCGGACAAGGTCAATATTAAAAACCTGCTCCTGGTTGCGCACCATATTCCGGGCAGTGATGACAGGGCTTTCCGGCAGTTTGAAAAGATGACCGTTAAAGACTCCGTCAATATGCCGTTATTCAGGGAAAACGGGATGAAGTTTATTTTATATGAAAATGGGAATGACTCACTCGACAATATTATCGAAGAGGGAATCAAAAAAATGAAAAGCCAGTATAGGCGTTGATAGGATCGCCGGAAAATTTGATAGACTAAAGAACGTCATCTGTTTTGAATAATTGGATATTCCCCGGAATGAAAGCTTTAACTCCAAACAAGACCGGGTCAAGAGTCGAATAAGAACCAAATAAAAATTAAAGGACAATTGCATGGGCCAAAGCCCTTAACCAGTTTGGCTCCCATAACCACAGGCCAGCAAAACGAATTTTCCCGGATTTTCTTCTCCCCCAAGTGGGTTTTGCAAGACAGGCCAATAACCCCGGCAAAGACAAACCTGGCATGCCCTGATCTATAACTCTACTATATAAAACAGGGACTAAAGACGGATCAAACACGGATAAAAGACGGATCAAAGACGGATATTACCCCTCTTTTATCCCTGTTTAATCCTATTTACCTCCCTGTACTATTATTTTTTAATACGGTTTATACCCGAAAAAATCCGGGTGGAACAAGGCAACGAGTAGTTTTTATTAATGCTATCAATGAACGGATAGCCGATTCGGGCGAGCGCTGTTATTGGCTCATCCGGGAAGAGGATTCTATATGTAAAAAGGCCTTATCAAAAAAGCGAAAAACCTGTATCCGGGGTCCTTTTCTACGGTATAAAGATGTGCCCTATACGGCAGGCCTTAAGGATGGGGTCAAAGCATACAACTCTTTTCTAATGAGCTTTAGTCCTATTGACCGGACTACAATGCTTTTAATGGAAAAAATATACGGGCTTATTCATGCTAAACTGAGGCCTTCGAATTATCCTTGCTGCTGTATCAGCTTCATAACACCGCCGGGATCATCTTTACCTGTTTTTTCAATTAATGACCTGTCTTCCGGTTGCAGCTGGAATAACCCGGTTGTATTTTGTTCAGCTTGTGCAGGTGTGCGAATGCCCGGGATAATGGTGGATACCTCCGGGTAACTCAGCACATAACTCAAAGCCAGTTGAAGTTTGGTGCAATTGTACTTAGTGCACAAATTCCAGGCAGGCTGCAAGGCTTTACCGGCTGTTTCAATCACTTCTTTCGTTAAGCGATTTTTCCGGTGATCGTTGGCTTCAAATGAGGCAGCATTATCAAATTTTCCTGTCAATAACCCGAATTGAAGAGGCATCCTGGCTATTATACCATAACCTTTGGCGCTGGCTTCCTTTATCAATGGCAATGCTTTTTGATTCAGCATATTCAATACCAGTTGAAATCCGTTTCCGAGATGATTGCTGATAAGATAATCAGCTTCCGGTGCCGGGTCAAATGTATTCAATGATAAGCCCCAATACCGGATCTTACCCTGTTGCTGCAGCCATTGCATGGCTTCTATGCATTCTCCCTGTACCAGGTGCTGCAATCTCGCTGTATGCAATTGGTAATAATCTATCGTTTCTCTTTGTAATCTTTGGAGGCTGTTTGCACAGGCTTCCAGGATATATTCTTTTGAATAATCAACGGTAAACTGGTCGTTGCGGGACACATTGCCAACTTTCGTAGCAATGATCATGTCTTTATTCTTTCCTATTGTTTTGCCCAGCAACTCTTCGGAATGACCGAGACCATAAATATCCGCCGTATCAAAAAAATTGATACCGCGATCCATTGCGGTGTGAATGGCTTTTATGGATGTTTCATCATTGGTTTCTCCCCAGCCGATCGCTGTAGTGCCGATCATGGCGCCTCCCCCGATGGCCCATGCGCCAAATCCGATTTCACTTACCTGTAAGCCGGTATTTCCGAATTTCCTGTACTGCATATTGTAATTTACGAAGCCCTTGGCCAAAGAAATGTATTTTTGATGATACAAGGCTGATAATATGAACAGACCTGTAAGAGTATTAGTTGCCAAAGTAGGCCTGGACGGTCATGATCGGGGTGCTAAAGTCATCGCTACCGCCCTGAGAGATGCAGGCATGGAAGTAATTTATACCGGTTTGCGGCAAACACCGGAAATGGTTGTCAATGCCGCCTTGCAGGAAGATGTGGATGCTATTGGCGTCAGTATCCTCAGCGGGGCGCACATGACGGTATTCCCCAAGATCATCGCATTGATGAAAGAAAAAGGGCTTACCGATGTATTGCTGACCGGCGGCGGCATTATTCCCGAAGATGATATGCAGCAATTAAACAAACAGGGAGTCGGCAAACTCTTCCTGCCCGGCACTCCTACCAGTGAAATTTCCGGTTATATTAAGGACTGGGTGAAAGAAAATCGCCCGTTTTAAGGCAGTACCACGTCGTTCTATTCAAATAACTACCCCATTCATTATACAAATCCCGCAGTTCGCTAACTAAAACCGGGTCACCCATTTCCCCGGGTCTATCTTCGCCGCTCATTTAAAAAATATCTACAAGAAATTGGTGATCATGAGACGATTCTTTGAACAACAACGCAACAGGATTTGGGTGAAAGCGCTGTATTCCTCAGCCATTATTTGCCTTTTCCTTTACATTATTATTCGTGCTTTTTCTTTCGACTTCCCTATGTCATGGAGAGAAGAAGTTTTCTTCTTTTTCAAGATCATGTTTGC